>JBJETJ010000036.1:0-48626 GCA_051883255.1 Treponema sp. | reverse complement strand
ATTCAAGGTTAACACTGAAAAATCCTCAGGTAGGATTTATTCAGTGTTTCCTTAGGTCTATTTTAAATTCTTCATATATTTTTTTATTGAATTTATAAGCTCGCCGTAAATGACTTTACTCTTTACGATTGACGAAAGAATTTCTGAAGAATACTTGGGTTGTTTTTCAAGGATTGCTTCAAGCTGCCTGTTTGTCGGAAAGACAAGGGACGCCGTATCTTTTGCTTTTGAAGATAAAATTTCAGCGTCAATTTTTGAAAGCTCGTCAAACGAAAATTTTGCTTTTTGTTCTGCGATTGATTGCGATTCGCTTAAAATTTTCTGGCAGATTGAAAGTCCTTTTTTTGCAGTTGAATAAAGGCTTTCAAGCATATCAAGAAGATTGTCGTAAACGTCTTTAAAATCCTGTTCTGAAAATCCGCATGCGTTAAGTTCAGCGTTTTGAAAAAGTTGCTTTTTCTGATTTTCGATTTCAGGAAGGGATAAAAGGCTTTGAGGTTCTGCGGTCAACATTCCGGGGATTTTTAAACTTTTTTTTGAAAGCGAAAAAGTTTTTGTGATTTGTGATTCTTCGCAAGAAAATTCGTTTTCTTTTGCAATCTGGCTTTCAAACCACCATGCAAAAAGTTTCATTTTGGAATCTGTTATAATCGGGTTGTTTTCGTAGTCAAAAGAAGTTTCGTTCTGCGTGCTGAATAAAATTGAGCAGAGGTTGTTTTCTGCAGTATTCAGCCGGTTGCTGAACGTGTAGGAGCGTTCTTCAAAAGTGCTTCCCTTTACGTGCGTTTTTTTGCCGGGGTAGCCAAGGTCAAGTCCTGCGATGTAAATGTCTTTTGAACCGATGTATTTTGCAAAGTCCCAGCACGATGTAGAAACTGAACCGCCTGCCGTAATTTTTCCGAATGATTTTTCTGGCAGAAGGTTCTGTTCAAAATATCGGCCGAGCGGAAAGAGGCTTTCGCAGAAAACTTTTTTGCGGCAGTCAAAACGCATTGCGCTCGGGTAAACGCTTGACTCCGTTATTAAAACTGACTCCGGCGCAGAAAGCCCTGCAATGTGGCATGCGGCGTAATACTGCGGATCGATTAATACGACAAAGTCAGGCTGAACGTTGTTTTTTAAAAGAGTTTTAAGCGCCGTGTCAACTGCAATCAAGACAGTCCGTTTTTTAAGTTCTTTTAAAAGCGGAATCGTGTCCTGCAATGTCGGGCCTGCTGCAACAATCAGTGACGGGTATTTTCTGTTCAGCATATTTTTGTAAATTGAAATGCCCTGTGTCTTTGGAAACCAGTGAATGTTTTTTGCACTGTTTTTGAGCCAGAGGGAAGAAAATCTTTCGAGGGTATTGTTGTTTATGTTCTGCTTTTGCCTGTTGCGCTCAAGCAGGGTAAAAAAAGTTCTAAACCATTGCGCATCGTGTTGTGTCTGCGAGTTCTGCGTGATGACTTTTATTTTATCAAGCGGCGAGAGCCTTTCGATAAACGGAACTGTCTGCTCCGGAATCGAGCCTGTAATTATTATACATTTTTCGTGAGAAAAAATCGCGCTCCAGTCAAGAACGCTCATTGAGGCAAGCAGATATTTTGTGTCAGGTTCAATGATTATAAGAAGGCTGTCAGGATTTGTTTTTGCAAATTCGAGCAGTGCGTAGCCGAGCCCGATTCCTGCAAAAATATATGAGAGGTCTGATTTTGGTTTTTGCTCAAATAAGTGCGCTGCCTCTTTTTGCGGACTGTATGCTGAATGTAAAAAAATGTCATTTTCCTTTGCAGTGATTTCGCCTGATTTTGAATAAAGGAAATTCCAGAAAGGAAAAACTGAATTTAAAATTTCAAGGTTTGTTGTTTTGTCATTATGCAGGCTTTCGTGTTCGGGATTTTTCTGTTCAAGTTTTTTTTCGTGCAGGTTTTCGCATTGTTCTTCGTGTCGGTTTTCGTACTGTTCAAAATTGAATATGACATTTTGAATTTCTTTTTCGACGAGCTTGTAAAGTTCGGGGAAGCGGATTTTAAATCGGCTTGCATTGTCTGCAAATATTTTATTCCAGATACAAGTCAATTTTCATATTCTCCGTAATTTTTGTTCCTGCTTTTGGACTTTGATTTACGACCCAGCCGTTTCCGTGAACAGACACCTGTACGTCAGTGCGTTCAAGCAGATTTAAAAGTTCGCGTTTTGACTTTCCGGTAAAATCAGGCAGGCTTTCGCCAAGCTTTACGTTAGACGTTTTCTGGATTGCGATTTTTCCTGAGTGGGCAAGACTTGCTGCTCCTCCGCGGCTCATTCCGAGGTGGTCGATTATTGCATCGGCAGAATCTTTTATTACAGGCGCTACAATACGGCTTGCGTAATTTATTCCCTGTGATTTTTGAATGACGATGTACAGGATTATTTCCGGGTTTTCTGCAGGAAAAAATGCAAGGCAGTCTGACAGAAAGTCAGTTTCGCTGTAACCGCCGTTTTTTGTGTCTGCCATCTGCGCAGTTCCTGTCTTTACGCCGATTGAAATGTCCTCAAGATTTGCACGCCAGCCGATACCTTTTTCTGCGCCTGTCTGCATGCAGCTTAAAATGTAGCGCGCGGTTTCAGGCTTTATGTTCTGCTGTTTGTAAACAGGTTCGTGCAGGTATTCTATGTTTCCTTCTCTGTCAGTGATTTTGTGCAGGACTGTAAGCTGAACTCCCTGTCCGTTGTTTGCAAGATAAGTTGCCGCCTGCAAAAGCTGAACGGCAGAAATACCGACTTCCTGTCCGATTGAAATTGTCATCTTGGAACGCGCAGACCAGTATTTGTCTTTTGTATCTTTTAATGAACCTGCCGTTTCGCCGGGAACTTCAAGCCCTGTGCGTTTTCCGAATCCGAAGCCGCGCATTTTTGCAAGGAATATTTCCGTGTCGAGCCTGTCCGTAATCTGGGCAGTAACGTCATTGCACGAAACTTCAAGCGCGCCTCGTGCAGTAAGATATCCATGAGGAGAAAGACATGTCAGTTTTACTTTTTCACCGGACGGAAGGTTCTTTTCAAAAATCCTGTCGCATAAAAAAAGTTCGTCCTGCCTGAAAATATTCTGGTCATAGGCTGCCGCAATGCTGAATACTTTAAAAACAGAACCCGGCTCAAACTGCGTCATTGCAGGCCGGTCAATCGTCTGTTCGATAGTGCCCGAGCTGTATTCGTTAAGGTCAACTGACGGAAGGCTTATGTAAGAAAGGATTTCGCCTGTCTTTGCGTAGGCTGCGAGAAGCATGATGTTTGCCGCTTTTGTGTCGTCGAGTGCCTGCTGTGCGATTTTTTCTAGCTTGTACTGAAGGTTTGCATCAATCGTAAGATAGACGTTTTTTCCCTGTTCCTGCTTTTCTGCATTAGGCTGAACTGCCGGCGAAAGATAGCGCTGCATTGAGTATTCGATTCCTGCAAGTCCGATTCCGTCATCTCCCATGTAACCGATTAACTGGGAAGCAAGCTGGTTTTCAGGGTAAACTCTGCCGGGGATTTTGTCAAAGCGCGCAAAATTGTATTTTTTTTCTTTTACAATCTGGTTCAGTTCTTCGTAAGTTACCTGATCAAGTTTTTTGCGTATGTAAATAAAGCGCTCTGTCTTTGGATTTTCGCGTGCATTTTTTATAGTCTGAACGATGACGTTCGCATCTTCAAGAAGGGCAGGCGCGATGTCTTTTGCAAAACTTTCTATCGTTTCGTCTTCAAGATTTTTAGGCGTTACGCCAAAGTGGTAAAAGTTAGTCTGGACTGCAAGCGGTTTTCCGTTCCTGTCGACTATAGAGCCGCGTTCTATCTGCGGAACTTGCGGCGTGCTCAGAGCTTTTGGAGAGAAGGCGAGCTTTCCGAAAGCAACGATGATTATGCCTGTAAAAACTGCGGAAAACGCACCGAGCACTATAAGCCTTGGTCTGGAAAAAAAATTATTCATCTGCATATAACTTTTCCTAATACATTGGAAACAGGAATGAATCCGTAATTTCTGGAGTCAAAACTTGCTTCATAATTATCGCCGATTGCAAGAATATAGCCTTCCGGGACTGCCAGACAGTTTTTTAAATTAGAATACTGCTCTTTTGTAAGCGGTATCTGCTTGTCAAGATTCACCAGTAAAATATACTTTGAATTTGTAAAATAATCTAGTGTGTCATTTTCCGTGGCGACACAGCGCTTTACGACAAGATTGTTGTTGTATAGATAAACTACGATGTCGTCTTTTTTAGGTTCAGCCCATTGAACGAGAAGTTTTGAACCGAACGGATTTGCAATTCCGTAAGCAAGTTTGTTTACGCAGATTGTCTGATTATCTTTAAGGGCCGGGCTCATGCTTGAACCTTCGACTGTAAGCATTTCAAATACGAATACTTTAAATAATGAGGCAACAATTAAACCGATAAAAACGCAATAAGCAAGTGAAAGCGATTTAATTTTATTCATATTTTTATTCTAATATGTCATAAGTTTTATGTCGATAGATACAGTATGGAAATAATCAGTTACGTAGGAAGCAATACAAACAGCATTTTAAGAAGAAAACCTTTTTTGAAATTTTTTAATTTACCGGGCGGAACAAAATCGCGCCGCAGAAATTCTGCCGGTTTTTCACCCGTTCAATTTGGAAGCTTGAGCAAAAGCATGTCACCGGCAAAAAGCTTTTCTTTTCCTCAGATAAAAATCTACCCGAGAAAAATTCTCCGCCAGCTTGGAAAATGGCTCTGGCTCATTCCGTTTGCGGCAGTTCTTGCAGTCGTTCCGCCGGCTGTTTATAAATTGATGACACATCTTGAAAGCCGCACGAATCCGCTGACCCTGCATAACGAAAAAATAGATGAATTTGAACTTCTGAACAAAGAAATGGCAAGGTTTGCACTTTCGTCAGGCGAAGAAGTTGAAGAAGACGGCTCGATTGTCGGAGCTCTTGCTTCGTATTCGTTCAAGCAGCCCGTAACTTTTTCTGAATACACTGTAAAAAAAGGCGACACGATAAGCGGAATTTCAAAGCGCTTTAACTTGAACAATATTTCCACGATTATCGGCATAAACAATATTGACAACGTACGCGCACTGAACGCCGGAAAGAAACTTGTAATTCCTTCGATTGACGGACTTTTTTATAAGACAGTAAAAGGCGATTCGATTCAGTCTGTGGCAAAAAAATATTCAGTTTCTGTAGAGGACATACTTGACGTGAATGACCTTGACGTTGAAACGCTTTCTGTAGGACAGAACCTTTTTATTCCGGGAGCAAAACTTGACAGGACGACATTGCGCCGTGCAATGGGAGATACTTTTGTAAATCCTCTCAGGAATGTGGCATGGCGTCTTACAAGCAAATGCGGCTGGAGGGCTGATCCTTTTACGGGCGTAAAGCAGTATCATCCGGGAATCGATATGGCAATCAGTCAGGGAACTCCGATTTATGCAGCCCTTTCAGGTAAAGTTGTTGCATGCGGCTGGTCGAATGTTTACGGAAATTATGTTATAATAGACCATCAGAATGGTTATCAAAGCCTGTATGGACACATGTCCAAAAAATTGTGTACGATAAATCAGGAAGTAACTTCCAGCACAAAAATCGGACTTGTAGGAAGTACGGGATATTCGACAGGCCCGCACCTGCATTTTACGGTTTATAAAAACGGCAAGGTTGTTGATCCGTTGACTTTGATAAAATAAAAAGCTGGCGTAAAAAGTCAGTTGTGATTTTTGGGGAAAATTGAAAAATGATTCCAGTTTGTATTTGTAGCGGCTGTGGCAGAACAATCGAAAAAGAGTTTATTTATTGTCCCTGGTGCGGACAGTCAAAAGTTTCGGTAACATCAGAAAATGACAAGATGGAAGAAATTTTTAACAGGCTTGAAGAACTCCAGATGAACAACCGCTCTGAGAGAATAAAGAAAATCGGTTCTCGTCTGGAAACGCTGGAAAAAGAACTTGATGCACTTGTGTTATGTGCGGAGATGCATAAATGAAAAAAAATATTTCTGCAATGTTCCTGTATTGTTTTGTTTTTTTTTCAAACATGAGTTTTGCAGGAATAAATTTCGGCAATTTGAATATCAATAATGACAATACGGCATTGTATACCGTTACGTCAAATATTTCCGGCTCTGCGTCATATTCAACTTTGTTTTCGTACACGCTGAAAGGCGAACAGGGCATAGACAAGGACAACCTTCCTGACATTCTGACATGCTACCCCGAAAGCATGAGTTCAATCAGCAACGGAAATATGGTTCAGGTGCGCAACCGTTACGGAACTGCGCTTTACGATTTTAGAAAAGACACACTGCAATGGATTGCGCGTACTGCGATTATTCCTGACAAGTCATCTTCGCTAAGTCCGATATTGACAAGCCCTGACGGACAGTGGTGCGTGTTTTTCAGGAAAAACGGCTCTTCGACAGGTGAACTGATAATACAGAATTCTGAATCAAAAAAATACGTAATCCTTAACAGGGAAGCAGAATTCAGCTATTCTGAAATTCCTGTAAAATGGTCAGGCGACAGTCAGAATTTTATTTACGAAAAAAATGACTGCCTTTATTTCTGCAATCCTGAAAATATGTTCAAGGGACTTCAGCTTGAAGAAAAATACCGCTGCATCGGAAAAGGAAAAATAAACTGCATTCAGTGGACAGGAACGAATACGCTTGCATACATTGATTCTGACATAGTTTATTCAATCGATTCGCGCGATTTTTCTTCGCTCGGACTTTATTCAAATTTTTATTTTTCAGGAAAAATAATCGGACGGCTTCCTGAAAAGTTTGACAGTGCCACGATGGAATTTGAAATTAATTCTGCCGCAACGCAGATGCTGATTGTCAAGAACAGTAACTTTGTTTCGTACTACGAATTCAATCTTGAAAATCCCGGCGATTACGTAAGGCTTTTGAATTACAAATCTTATACTGGTGTGCTTGACGGCTCTTTTAAAATTTCCGTTTTCTGGCAGAAAAATTCAAAGCCCGTAATCTGGACAGATTTTATTTCTGACACGGGAAAGAGAAGCAGCTCCGTTTATATTTTTACAGAAAGCAACGAAATGAAAAAAATCCTTAACGTTGAAAATTCTACGTCAGACATCGCGGTTACTCACGACGGAAAATATTTTGCGTTTTCTGCAGGAGAATCTGTCTACGTTTATTCGCTTAGCCCTTGGGAACGCGTTGCAGAAATAAAAGGCGAGCGGGTGACTTCGCTTTGCTGGAAAAATGCGTACGAACTTTGTATCGGCGGTGAACAGACTGTAAAGCTTTACAACATTTTTGCAAAGTCAGAGCGCGTTCTTTTTCTGTCGTCATGCACTTCTGCAACCTGGGACAAAATCTCGGGCAAGATAATTGCACGGACAAAAAGCTATTCAGACTATTTTATGTATAACGAAAAGCAGAATGTCTGGAATAAAGTTCAGCTTGCTTCTCCGCAGGACGTTCAGGTGCAGAACAAGAACTACAGGATTTATGTTGCGCAGTCAAAGAACGTCAGGTTTGAAAACGGAATTTACGTAAGGAATTTTGCAGGCAAGTCAAATACTTTTGCACTGTACAAAGAAACGCTCCAGAAAAGTCCGAAGAAAAAACGGATTGCCCTTGTGTTCGATTTGCTTGACAGTGCTGACGGCGTATGTTCGATTATTGCGCTCTGCGAAAAATATCAGATAAAGCCGACGTTCTTTATAAACGGAGAGTTCATAAGGCGCTATCCGAACGAGGTAAAAAAAATTGCTTCAAGCGGTGCGGAAGTCGGTTCGATGTTTTATGCCTGCGTTGATTTGACTGAAAAAGATTTTAACGTCAACGAAGATTATATAAGGCGCGGTCTTGCAAGAAACGAGGACGAATATTACAGCTGTACAAAAAAGGAACTGAGCCTTTTGTGGCATGCGCCTTTTTACAAGTCGAATAAAATGATAAAAGATGCCGCAAGCCTTTCGGGCTACAGTTACATTGACTTTCCGACTGAAACGGAGTCAATCGATTCAAAAGCCGGCAAGACAATCGAAAGCCAGATTATTCCGATTACTGTAGGAATAAAATCTGACAGCGACAAAAAGAAATTTTACAACAAGCTTGAGTTATTGATAAATTCACTTTTAGATGCTGACTACGAAATTGTCCCTGTCAGCGAACTTTAAGTTTTTATTCTGGCTTTATCGGACGGACAATCGAAATAAAAGCGGATTTAAATCGAAAGAAGAAAATCGGCAAGCGTAATGTTTGCCATTGCTTCTACAACCGGCACGATTCTCGGACAAAGACATATATCGTGCCGGCCTTTTATTTTTAAAGTCGTGTTTTCGTATTTTATTGAATCAGGTGACACAGGAATGTCCGGGTTTATTTTTGCTTCGACAGTGTTCTGTTCTGTAAAAATGCTCGGCACTGCTTTTATTGCAAGCCTGAAAATGATTGTGTTTCCGTTTGAAATTCCGCCTAAAATTCCGCCTGCGTTATTTGAAAGGAAATTTACTTTTCCGTTTTTAACCTGCATCTGGTCGTTGTTCTCTTTTCCTGTCAGGTCAACAGTGTCAAAGCCGTTTCCGAATTCGATTCCCTTTACTGCGCCGATAGAAAGCATTGCGTGGGCGAGAACTGCATCAAGCTTGTCAAAAACAGGTTCGCCAAGCCCGGAAGGAATTCCTTTTATCTGACATTCGATGGTGCCGCCTGTACTGTTGCCTTGTGCGCGGAGTTCAGCAATTTTTTTGTCCATGAGTTCTGCGGCTTTGGGGTCAGGTGCGCGCATTGGATTTTTTTCGATTTCTGACAAATCGATTTTACTGCATTGAATTCCTGCGGCGCGCAGTGTGTATGCGGTGCAGGAAAAGTTGCCGTCTAGTTTTGATTCGATTACCTGACGAGCAATTTCGCCTGCTGCAACGCGCGTGCATGTTTCCCTGCCTGAAGATCGTCCGCCGCCTCTGTAATCGCGGAAGCCGTATTTTTGAATGTATGTGAAGTCTGCATGACCCGGCCGCATTTTTACGGCAAGTTCGTTATAGTCAGATGAGTGCTGGTTTTCATTTCTGATGATTATTGAAATCGGAGTTCCCGTAGAAAATCCGTTGAATACGCCTGAGAGAATTTCTGCCATGTCGTTTTCCTTGCGTCCTGTAACTGCGGAATTTACAAGACCGCTTCCGTTTGTCGAAACGCCCGGTTTTCTTCTGTCAAGTGCGCCCTGTATTTTGTCAGCGTCAATTTCAATTCCCGCCGGAACTCCGTCCACGACAACCCCGAGTGCATTCCCGTGACTTTCTCCAAACGCCGTAACTTTAAATCTTGTCCCAAATGAATTTCCAGCCATAATTATCTCCAGAATAAAGTTTATGTTATTATATAGTAAAAAACGGAAGTCGAGAACCCCTTTTTTTCTTGGAGGGAAAGAACCCCTCTACTTTCGGAGCGGGGGTTCTCTCCCTCCAAACCTCCCTCTTTCCCCAGCACGACTTAGGGCGCTGCCCTAAGAACCCGGACGCCGCGCAGGGCGCGGGGGCGCGAGCGGGTTGTGCGGTAGAAATTTACCACTACAATCGACTGAACACCTCATAGAGTTTGCGCAACGCAAACTCGTAGCGCGAGGTAAACTGATTGCTGGTGAGCTATAGAAATTTACGAGCGCATGGAGTATAATAGATTTACAGTTTCATTCAATATTTTTATTATTGTATTTATGGGAGTCAAAATGAAAATTTCTTATAAGATACGTTTGCTGCTCACTGCCTTGATTTTCTTTTGTCTAGTTGCAGGAATAATTACACTGATAGGCATAAAAACTGTTAAGAGCAGTTCGACGATGGCTTTTTCTCAGAGGGGAATTGCTGTTGTCTATAAAGTATGCGCCTTGATTGATGAAAATTCATTTGTCGATTTGGTTCAGGCAGAGAGTTCTGAGCATTATTATTATAACATTCTTTATGAAAATCTTGTTAATATCAGAAAAAATTACGGCTGTTCTTTTTTGTATGCAATGGTTCGTACCGGTGATACGACTTTTAAATATGTTGCTGACGGTTCTGCTGTTTTTGATGAAAGTTTTAAAGGCTATGGCGAAGAAGAAGATTTCGGCAAATACGCAAAATGGCCGGTTGAATGTCTTGAAAATCAGGAAGTCGTAATTTCTGATATTCGCGAACTTGACGACAAAGGCTGGACTCTTACTGTTTATTCACCGATTCTTCTTGACGACAAGGCAGTCGGTTTTGTTGCGTGCGACTATGACGTTCAGCAGCTTGTATACAACATAAACACAGGGCGCAACAGAATGATTCTCTGCGCCGTAGTTGCAACTGTAATGGGATTTTTAATCCTGTTCTTCTATATTACGTTGTTCTTCAAACGGCTGGACAAAGTTACGACGGCAATGCAGGATATTTCAAGCGGTGCGAGGGATTTGACACAGCGCCTTAATATCCGCGGTAACACGGAACTTGACATACTGTCGCGTGCATACAATGACGTCATTGCCCAGCTTCAGGAAATGGTAAAGCACATTTCTGCATCGATTCAGACGCTTTCCGGCAATGCGACTGTCCTGTTGAACCAGAACAACGAAACTTTGTCTTTAATCGAAAATGCAAAAATTTCGATTGAAGAAATTTATGCAAAGGCAGATGACCAGAATACTCTTTCTGCGCACGTTTCTGACGGAATAAACGGAGTTGAAAACGCCGTAACTGTCCTTGACGAAAAAATCATTCAGCAGTCTGATGCGGTAGAAAAATCTTCTCTTGCAGTTGAAGAAATCAATGCCAACATCAATTCTGCAAACGAAATAATCGAGCGCATTTCAAAAGAATATGCCGTAATCGTTTCTGAAACGGAGGACGGAAGGCAAAAGCAGAATCAGGTTGTAACGCAGGTTGATTTGATTGTAAAGCAGGCGCAGAATCTTGCACAGGCAAACGCCGTAATTTCAAGCATTGCATCTCAGACAAACCTTCTTGCAATGAACGCCGCAATCGAAGCCGCTCACGCAGGTGAATCTGGCAAAGGTTTTTCTGTCGTTGCAGACGAAATCAGAAAGCTCGCAGAAAATTCTGCAAAACAGTCAACTGCCGTAAACAAATTAATCGACGACATCGAAAACGCAATTTCAGGCATCGTTACTGTTTCCCAGAGTTCTGCAAAATCGTTTACGAGCCTCGGCGAGAAAATTCAGGGAATGGACAATCTTCTTCTTGAAATTAAAACTGATATGCAGAAACAGAATTCCGGCGCGCAGAACATTCTTGATATGATGCAGCTTTTGTCAAGTGCGACTGCGAGCATAAAGGAATCTTCCAATACGATGAAGAACAACACGCTTTCTGTCGTTCAGCAGATTGAACAGCTCAAAGAATCTTCGCAGTCAATTTTAATGAGCGGAAACAACGCAAACGAACAGCTTTCAAAGATGAACGAATACGCCGCAATGACAACTACGCAGGCAAAGGAAAACGCAGAACTTACTTCTTCAGTTCATCATATCGTATCAGAATACAGGGTTGATGAGTCTGACAGTGTTTCTGGCAATGCTGATAATTCTGGCAGTCATTCTGCTGCTGATGAGGTTACGGCAGAAAACGCCGAAGAAATTACGGAAGCTCCTGCAGAACGTGCAGAAGAAATCAGTACGGAACCTGAAAAAGAAATTCTTTCTGCAAAAGAGCCTCCTGCTGAAAATCCTGTATCACCGTCTGCGTTAAGTTCAGCGTCAGCTTTTAGTCCGGCTTCAACTTCAAATTCAATTTCAAGTCCGAGTTTAAATTCAACTTCGGCAGGAAATTTTGAAAGCGTTTCTGAAAATGTGTTTTCTGAAACTACGGAAGTTCCTGATGATATGTTTTTTAATCCGATTTTAAAGAATTAGAAATTTAATGCCGTCTGTCGAATTTTTGAAAAAGGCAGACGGCTTTGTTTTGTTCAATAAATATTCAATTAAATAAGCAGTTAAATAATCAGTTTATAATAATCGCCTTATATTGAAAAAAATCATTTTTAGTTGTATAGTAAGGGAACTTGTAAAACAAGTGGCTTTATTTTTAAAGGTGATTTATATGAACAGATTAAGAGGAACTTTTACAGCACTAATTACTCCGATGAATCAAGACGGTTCAGTCGATTTTGAAGGTTTCAGAAAAAACGTTAAATTCCAGCTTGAAGGCGGAGTTACAGGTCTTGTTCCGCTTGGTACGACTGCCGAAACCCCTACGCTCGATGAACGTCCCGGACAGGAAGAGGACCGGCTGATTGAAATCCTTATGGAAGAAGTCCGCGCTTTCAGAAGCAGTACTGGAAAAGACATTCCCGTAATTCTCGGCGCAGGAAGCAACAATACAAAAGATGCAGTAGCTTACACGGAGCGCGCAAAAAGAGTCGGCGCAGATTATGCACTTGTCGTAGCACCTTACTATAACAAACCGTCAAAAGAAGGAATCTTCCGTCATTTTGAAGCAGTTTCAAAAGTAGGAATTCCTGTGATTGTCTATAACATAAAAGGAAGGACAGGCGTAAACATTCCGACAGACGTTCTCGTACGCATTGCACAGCTTCCGAACATTGCAGGCGTAAAAGAAGCAAGCGGTGACATCGTTCAGATGATGGAAGTGATTGCGCAGATTAAAAACAAGAAACCTGATTTTGCAGTTTTGAGCGGAGATGATATGCTGACACTTCCGCTGATGTCGGCTGGCGGTGACGGTGTAATTTCTGTCGTTTCAAATCTCTGTCCGCGCAGGATTGCCGATCTGGTTGATGCAGGTTTGAGCGGTGACTTTGTAAAGGCACGTGAACTTCATTACGGATTAGTTCCGATGTTCAAGGCAGCGTTTGTTGACGGAAATCCGACTTCAATAAAATATGCGATGAACTTCAAGGGACTTCCTGCAGGAACTGTAAGGCTTCCGCTTGTTGAAGTTACTGACAGTGCAAAAAAGACTATTGAAAACGCAATTTCTGAATGTAATATTTAGTTTTTTTTCTAAAGAGGTATTAAAAAAAATTATGGCAGAAAAAATAAAGGTCGGTGTACTTGGCGCTACTGGAATGGTAGGTCAGCGATATATAAAGCTTCTTGAGAACCACCCTTGGTTTGAAGTAAGTTACGTTGCGGCAAGTCCGCGTTCAGCAGGAAAATTGTATAAAGATGCAGTTTCTAACCGCTGGCTCATAGGCGCAGAAATTCCTTCGGGAGTTGCAAACCTTGTAGTAGAAGATGCAAACGACGAAAAGAAAGCTTTGGGAAAATGCAAATTTGTATTTTCTGCGCTCGAAATGGGCAAGGACGAAATCAAGGCGCTCGAAGCCGCTTATGCCGCAGAGGGAATCCCTGTAGTTTCAAACGCTTCTGCAAACCGCTGGACAGAGGACGTTCCTATGCTCGTTCCTGAAATAAATTATGCTCATCTTGACGTAATTGAAGAACAGAAAAAACATCACGGCTGGGACAAAGGTTTTATTGCCGTAAAACCAAACTGTTCTTTGCAGACTTATATGATGCCTATTCATGCTTTGATACAGGCAGGCTATCCTGTAAGGCGCATGGTCGTTACGACATTGCAGGCAACTTCAGGGGCCGGTTATCCGGGCGTTTCTTCATTTGATATGATAGATAACATCGTTCCGTATATCGGCGGTGAAGAAGAAAAGACAGAAAAAGAATGTCTTAAAATTCTCGGTACTGTAAAAGACGGCAAAATTGAAAACGCTTCGTATCCTGTCGTAAGTTCAACTTGTACGCGCGTACCTGTAGTTGACGGACATACTGCCTGCGTTTCGCTTGAATTTGATTTGCCTGAAGAAAAGAAACCGGGACTTGAAGAAATCGAAAGAATCTGGACTTCTTATTCTTCCGTTCCGCAGGAACTGAAACTTCCGTCTGCACCTGAGCACCCGATTGTAGTGCGCCACGAAGAAAACCGTCCGCAGCCGCGCCGTGACCGCGAAACAGAAAAAGGAATGGCGTGCGTTATCGGACGCCTCAGACCGTGCAACGTTTTTGACGTTAAGTTTGTTGCGCTGAGCCACAATACAAAACGCGGTGCTGCTTTAGGCGGAATCCTTAACGCAGAACTTTTAAAAGCAAAAGGTTTTTTTGACTTTTAATTTTTTTAATTTTCAGAATTGAATAAATAAAGGCGTCATCTGTTTTTAGGTGACGCTTTTTTTATTTTTTGGTATATTTTTTTATAGATAATATATCAGGAGTGTAAGATAAAAATCGCTGAAATTGTGCGGTTTTTATCTACCAAAGTTTGCGTTGCAAACTTTCTTATCAACAACTGTTCCTCATTGCATTGCGGAACAGCATAAAAAGTCAACCGGTTGTTGAAACAATCTTCTTGACTTTTTATAGGAGTTTAAAAATGAATGCCTATACGCATAAAGTAAATTATTATGAAACAGATAAAATGGGCATAACGCACCATTCAAATTATATTCGTTTTATGGAAGAGGCGCGCGTTGATTTTTTAAGTCAGATTGGATTTCCGTTTGACAAAATCGAAGCAGAAGGAATCATAAGCCCTGTAATCCGCGTCGAGTACACTTACCGTAAGACGACGACTTTTGCAGACGTGATTTCGATAAAAGTTGAAGTCGACAAACTTTCGCCTGTAAAGCTCTGCTTAAAATACGAACTTACGTGCAACGGCGAAGTCTGCGGAATAGGAAAGTCCGAGCACTGCTTTTTAAATCAGGAAGGACGTCCTGTAATTGTCGAAAAAGAAAAACCAGAATTCTTTAGCGCATTAAAAAATTCAATGGAAAATCAGCAATAAATGGAAATGGAAAAACAGTAATAATATGAAGAAAAAAATTTTATGCCTGTTCATAATGTTCTGCGGAATTTTTCTTTTTGCGGAACAGAACAAAAAAAACGATTTTGTAAAGATAAACGAAAACTGTTATTTTTACAGACTTGAAAACGGCCTGTCACTTTTTGTTGCAGAAAATCACAGCGTTCCGCTTGCGTATATCGAAATTGCAGTGCGTGCCGGCGCCATAACGCAGAACAAAGACAATGCCGGTCTGTTCCACTTGTACGAACACATGATGTTCAAAGGGAACAAAAAGTTTTCAAATTCTGCAAAAGTCCAGAAAGCGCTTTCCGACATGGGCACTGCGTCCTGGAACGGCACTACAGGAGTTGAATGTGTAAATTATTATTTTACGATTCCAAAACAAAAGCTCGAGGACGGACTTGATTTCTGGAGCAATGCAATCCGCAATCCGCTTCTTGACAGTGCAGAACTTGAAGTAGAAAAAAAAGTCGTAATTGCAGAAATCCAGGGGCAGGAATCAAACCCGGGAAGATACGCAGGTGCATTCATAAACAATCATCTTTTTGACAAACCCTGGCAGCTTGACCCGTCGGGCAGTGTAGAAAACATCGAAAAAGCTACAGTTCAGCAGTTAAAGCAGATTCAGTCATCGTTTTATATTCCGCAGAATGCCGCGCTTTTTGTAGGCGGTGATGTCGGACACGAAGAAGTTTTTGCGCTTGCCAGGAAAATCTACGGCGACTGGTCAAACAATAATGCAGGACTTTCAGAGATTGAAAGCACTGTCGAAAAGCAGTCAGAAGCGCCTTTTGAAAAACCGTTTTTGTGCGTAATGCCGTATGACAAAATTTCTCCGATGATGGCGCAGATTTCTGTTTATTACAGAGGACCTGACAGCGACTTTGACGAGAAAGGAACGTACCCTGCGGATTTGCTTTATTATTTTATGGAAGACCCTCAGAGTGATTTTGTAAAGGAATTTACGAAAGACGAAAAATTGGGAATACCGTCTGCTGACTATGTAGGAACAGGCTTTTCTACAAGACGTCGTACAGGCGTTACGTCCGTAAGTGCAGTCGTTATGTCACCAGAAGCAGGTCTTGCAGATCGTTCAGTTTATTTTTATCAGAAGTTTGACGGCTTTATGAAAAAATATCTTGGCAATGAAAACATAATCCCTGACAAAAAACGAAAGCAGATAATCCAGCGTCTGCAGGACGACAAAGTTCTGGAGTCAGAAACATTTATGGGAATGTTGAACTCGTTGCGCAGCTGCTGGGTTACGACTTCGATTGATTATTATATGAATTACATTTCAAATATGCAGAACGTAACGAACGGCGATATTCAGGATTATATAGCACGCTACATTGCAGGAAAAAATCCTCTTGTAATTGTCTACGTAAATCCGGCAGTCTACGAAAATTCAAAACAGGAATTTGAATTCTATGGATTTATCGAAATCGATTCTAAAAATGCTTTCTGGTGGTCAAAATGAAAATCAAAAATAAAAAGAATGGTTTTAAATTTTCTTCACTCGTACTGTTCTGTCTGTTTGCAATAAACGGCATTGCAGTTTCAAAAGAATATAAAGTTTACGAGTCTTATAAACTCAACTCTGGAACTGTAAATGAATACAGGTTAAAAAATGAAATTCCTGTTTATATAAATTCAGAAGTGCAGAATCAGGTTGCAGCAGTTTACATAATCGTTACGGGCGGAACAGCCGTTCAGCCTGCGGAATTGTCCGGGCTTGAATCCAGCCTTTTTGAAATGATGACGTACGGTTCAAAAAGTTATTCTTACGATAAAATTCAGTCGCTTGAATATTCTACGCAGAGTTCTGTTTCGCATTATACGATGTATTGCGGTTCTGCAATTTACTTGAACTGCATTAACTATTATCTTGGGGATATGCTTCCTGTTCTTCTTGACGGATTTTTAAATCCTTCGTTTAAACAGAAAGAATATCAGATGATGATGAATGACATCGTGCAGGATTTACAGCATTGCGACAATGACCCCGAAAGCATTTTGATGCGCGAGGTTCACAATCAGGTTTATAAAGGTCATCCGCTTTATACGTCCGCAAGCGTTGAGCATGAATCGCTTGAAAACATCACAATCGAAAATATGAAAAAGCACCACAAAGAAATTCTTGATTCTTCAAGAATAAAAGTTGTTGCAGTCGGAAAATTTGACGTGCAGTCATTTGTCAGCACGCTTGACAATGCGCTCGGAAAACTCAAGCCCGGAAAGAATAAAATTTCTGCACCGGAAAATCCGCCGCTGAATTTTCCAAAAGAAAAAACCGTCTTATATCATAAAGATGCAAAAGGCGCTGAAATGGCAGTAAGGGTTTTTGCTTCTCCTGCCGTGACAAGCGAAGATTATGCTGCAGCAAGAATTGCGGAAGATATTTTTTCTACGATTATGTTTAATGTAATACGCGAAAAATACGGCGCATGCTACACTCCGGGAAGTCAGATTGAGTCATGTTATGCGCCTGTCGGTATTGATTACGGACTTCGCGTTTCGGATATGAAAAATTTTTCGCGATATTTAAAAGAGGCGCAGGACATTATGCTTGCAGGAAAAGTAATCAGTTCTGCAAGTGAAAAGGGAATGACTTTTGACAGTCTTGAAAATTCTCTTGAAGGCTATAAGAACTCTTACATCATAAAAAAATATTCGTCGCAGAGCACTTCTTCGGGAATTGCATCGCGCATTGTTTCGAGCATATTGCAGTTTGGCGATTTGACGTCGGCAGACAAAATTCCGCAGAAAGCGCTTGACGTTACAAAAGATGACGTGCTTCGCGTATTTAAAAAGTACTGGATTGACGGAGAATCAAGCTGGTTTGAGATGAGGGGAGAATAGCAGGGAGTTTTGTCCTGCCCTTGACACTTAATTGTGATTTTAATATTTTAAAAGCAGGTAATATATTTTTTTGATTTCATAAAAGTATAAAAAAGCCTTTTTGGGGATTTTGTAATGGCAAAAAAAATTTATGTCGGTAATTTAAGTTATTCAACAACAGAAGAAACTTTGAGAAATCAGTTTTCTCAATTTGGAAAAGTAACGTCAGTTCAAATCATTTTAGACAGGGAAACGAACAGGTCAAAAGGTTTTGGATTTGTGGAAATGGAAGACGAAGGCGAAGCTGACAGTGCAATTACAGGTCTTAACCAGAAGGATATTGACGGACGTCGTGTCAGGGTCAGCGAGGCTCAGGAAAAAAAGCGCAATTTTTAAAAGTAATTGACGGCATTGTGAATTATTTATTCAAATAAAATCTATACAGGAGTTTTTACGATGATTAAAACAGTAAAAGATGTTGATTTAAAAGGCAAACGCATTATCATGCGTGTTGATTTTAACGTTCCGATGAAAGACGGCGTTGTTCAGGACGACACTCGTATTATGGCAGCGCTTCCTACAATTAAATATATTCTTGAACAGAGTCCGAGAAGCCTCGTTCTTATGAGCCACCTCGGTGACCCTAAAAAAGACGTAAAGAAGGCACAGGAAAAAGCTGAAAAAGCAGGAAAGACTTGGACAGATGCTGATGCAGAAAAGTTCATCAACGGAAAGAACCGCATGGCACCAGTCGTAAAATATTTTTCTGAAAAACTCGGAAAAGAAGTTACTTTCCTTCCTGATGCACTCGGACAGAAATCTGCTATTGACGCACTCCCTGAAGGCGCAGTTGCAATGCTTGAAAACGTACGCTTCCACAAAGAAGAAACTTCAAAAGATTCTGCAGAACGCGACGTTATGGCAAAAGAACTTGCTTCTTACGGCGACATTTTTGTAAACGACGCATTCGGAACTGCACACCGCGATCAGGCTTCTACGGCTTCTATCGCAAAATTTATGGGCTGTGAATCTGTCGGCGGTTTCTTAATGGAAAAAGAAGTAAAATACATTCAGCCGATGGTAGAAAATCCGCCTAAACCGCAGGTTGCAATTATCGGCGGTGCAAAAGTTTCTTCTAAAATCGCCGTTCTTGAAAGCCTCTTGAAAAACGCATCTGCCCTCGTAATCGGCGGCGGTATGGCTTACACATTCTTAAAGGCACAGGGACACAAAGTCGGAATCTCTCTCGTAGAAGATGACTTTATCGACACTGCAAAAAAACTTCTTGCTGATGCAGAAGCAAAAGGCGTAAAAATCGTTCTTCCTGTTGACCATGTTGCAGCAGACAAGTTTGATGCAAATGCTGCACCTGTAGCAGTTGACGGAGTTGACATTCCTGACAACCTTATGGCTATGGACGTTGGTCCTAAGACAATCGAACTTTACAAAGAAGTTCTTTCTACTGCAAAATCAATCGTATGGAACGGACCTGTAGGCGTATTTGAATTTGAAGCATTCTCTAAGGGAACTGCAACAGTTGCCCAGCTTGTAGCAGATGCAACAGGTCGCGGTGCAATGACAGTTGTAGGCGGTGGTGACTCAGTTGCAGCCGTAAACAAATTCCACCTTGCAGACAAGATGAGCCACGTTTCAACAGGCGGCGGTGCTTCACTTGAATTCCTTGAAGGAAAAACTTTGCCGGGTATCGCAATCCTTGCAACAAAATAAATCTGATATGACTTTGCCGTCAGGCAGCTGACAGTCAGTTTTTAAGAAAATGCGCTTTAAGCCGGTTCTGGTTTTGAGCGCATTTTTTTTGCGCGGCGTTCAAGTTCACCTGATTGGGAGGGCTGTGAGTGAGGGCTGGAAGGACTGTAAATCTTCGAGGTTTTGCGCAACGTTGCAAAGCCTTAAAATATGCGCCTTTATTGAAAAGACAGTTTGTTTATGCTATTCTATACAGATGAAAGAAATAGATTTAGACTACGGTTCTTTTGTGACTCCTGCTGACAGAGTTAAAAATCTGACACAAGAGGAACTTAATCTAAAAAAAAATATTGACGCATTAAACAGACATTTTGAAGAGGCCTCAAAAAACAAATCTGAAAACGATGACGCACAATCGCTTTCTGACAGTGCAGCAGACGGCACAAATGAAAATGATACGTTGGCCGGAGAATCTATTTCTATCGTAGCTTCTGTTGAAGATGACGAATCTGTTTTAATTGACGAACCTCCCGGAGAAGAGCCGGAAGAAGATTCAGGCAGTACAAAAAAAACTTCGATAGGGGTAAAATTAATCTGCATTATTTCTACGCTCGTAATTCTGTCGATGGGGCTCATTACGATTCTCGTTTCGTATTTTGTAACGGCAGACACAAGGGCAAATGCAGAAAACTCAAATTTCACGCTTAACGTGCGCACTTCATCTGACATCGAAAACAGGATTAATTCCGTAATTTCAAGCGTATCGCTTTTCTGCGATTTGTTTGACGTGCAGGATAAATCTGACGAAGAACTTTCGTTTGACGCGGCAAGTTTTTTTGACAGGAACAGCGACATTGCAGTCATCGCATTTTTATCACGTGACAGATATTTTTCAAACACTTCGTTTTTTGCCGCAAACGGAATTTCTTCTGACATTGCAGGTTCTTACATTGCTTCTCAGACAGAGGCGGTCAATTCTGCAAAAAACGGAATCGTTCAGATTGAAAACGCTTCGCCGTATTTTTTAACGCCTGTGATTGCAGTATTCTTTTCGTTTAACAAAAACGGCAGGTCAGAAATTGTGTCTGCGATTTTTTCGACAGAAAAATTACAGGAGAGCGTTTCGACAGGAAAGATAAACGAAACGTTTTTGATAAATAACCGCGGTGTAGTTTTAATTCACCCGGACATAGAACTGATGATGCAGTCTGCTGATTTGTCTGAAAATAAATTTGTAAAAAGCGTCATTCAGCATAATGCGTCGGGAATTCAGCAGACGTATATAGATGACGACGGCGAAGAATTTTATGCCGCATGCCAGAAGATTACGGAAGGAAACTGCCGCGTAATTACACAGGTAAAAACATCTGTAATTCTTGCCGCAATCAGGGGAATTACAAGGCGAAATCTTTTGCTGACTGTCGCAATTCTTTCTATCGCAGTTTTGATAATCTGGATATTTGCAAAATCGCTCAGCATTCCGCTTGAAAATCTGACCGCCGTTACTGACGAAATCAACAGGGGAAATTTCAACACTGATTTGTTCGACAAACTCAACGTAAAGCGCCGTGACGAAATCGGTGTTTTAAATAAGAGCACGAAAAACGAGCGCGACATTTTAAACACAGTTACGAGCCTTACTAACAAAGGCGTTACAAAAGCGATTGTCCGAAAAGAAATTGACTTTGAACCGCATCTAAAAGACATTACGATTTTCTTTTCTGACATCCGCGGATTTACTGCAATTTCTGACGGCTTTAACAAACGCTTTGGCGAAAAGTCTGCCGCAGAAATCATAGAATTTTTGAATGACTATATGTCACGAATGGTAAACTGCATTTCAATAACAGGCGGCGTAGTCGACAAGTTTGAAGGCGATGCAGTAATGGCGGCTTGGGGCGTTCTGCGCGATGACAATCTTGACTACGAAAAACTGCCTGACGACGATCCGAAGAAACCGGCATTAAAGGCAAGGCACGAGGAACACATTAAAGCAGATGCCCTGTCTGCGATACGTTCAACTATTGCAATGCGGTATGCCTTGATGAAATACAACAAAGACGCCGAAAAATTTACGCAAGAGCATGAACATGATTTGCTTGCAAAATACAAGCCGTACATCAGAATCGGCTGCGGTCTTAACTCCGGGCGTGCGACAGTCGGCTTTATGGGTTCAAAAGAAAAAATGGAATTTACTTCAATTGGCGATGCAGTAAACCTTGCAAGCCGTACTGAAAGTTCAAACAAGCCGTGCGGAACTGACATTCTCATAACCGAAGATACTTACAATATTTTAAAGACAGATTTTATACGGTGCGAAGAAAACAATTTTACGCTGAACGAAAAAAACATAAAGAACGAAGTCATCGTTGAGTGCATTCCCGTAACGTTTGAAGTAAAGGGAAAAGGCGCCCAGCATTTTTACGGCGTAGTCAATATGCCGCAGTTTGATGCCGAAGAATTTTTCAGAACGTCTGATCCGAATTTTGTTGCCGACAAAGACTGCCTTAAAGCCGTAGGAAAAGACGGACCTATGACACTTGCAGAAGTCAGGGAACTTCTTGGAATTCCTGTTCCTGATTTTGAGGTTGTTAACTTAAATGAAGAAGAAAACAAAGTCAAGGCTCAGTAGCGTAATCTTTATTTTAATATGTATCCTCATCTGCTTTATAAGCCTTTACGCTTTTGTCGTTGACTTTAACAGAACTTCCGTACGCAACGAGCAGGAAATTGCGACGATTTATTTTAAAAGAAAAATTGCACAGCGCAAGTTTTCTGACAGCGTAGTATGGGAACGCTTGCAGCAAAATTCACTTTTGTATAACGAGGACATCATCAGGACAGATTCCGGCTCAAGCGCCGTAATGAATTTTTTAAACGGTGCAAGCATTGACCTTGGCGAACATACGATGATTCAGATTTTTCAGAGTAAGGACGGCGAAGTATCATTGCAGGTTTCCGGCGGAAACATTGTCGTAGATACAAAAGAGGCAAAAGGCGGAATAAAAGTCGATTTGGGAAACAACATCGTCATAAACCTTGAAAAAGGAAGCCTCTTGAGCACCGACGTGCGCGAACAGTCAGCTGCTTTTGTAATTCAGGAGGGAAGCGGAAGCATCGTAAATTCTGACGGCAACGAGGACGTCATTTTTGCAGGAGAAACTATCCGCATTGACGAAACAGGCGAACCAAAAAAACTTCCTGTTTCCATCGTAAACCTTACGCACAACCAGCGCCTTTTGTTTTTTGAAAACGAAGAAAAAAAAGTCGAAGTCAAATTTAAAACATATAATTTGACTGACGGACAGAAAATCATTCTTGAATCTTCCTACGACCGGGATTTTTCTGACATAGCAGAACGTCTTGAAACAACTCCGTCCGAAAGCGAAGATGCCGTAAATGGTATGACGCTTTCTGTCAGTACGGGAACTGTGTATTACAGGCTTTATCCTGAGGACGACATTTTAAGTGCGGCAGAGGGAAATCTTTTGATAGAAGAAACTTCTGCGCCCGTGCTCGTTTCGCCTGTAAAAGACTGCCTGTTTGAACTTGAAGATTTTACATCAAGAATTTTATTCAGCTGGAAAACTGATGATTATACTGATTTTAGCCGTATAGAAATTTATGACGAGAACGACGTTAACACGCCGATTTTTTCAGGCGACGTTTATGAAAATTCTTTTGTCTTTTCAAAATTCCACGACGGAAATTTTTTGTGGAAAATAATTCCGCATTATGCCGCAAACAAAAATGAGTTTGGAGTTCCGTCACACATTCAAAAATTTAACGTCACGAAAAAACAAAAAAGCGATTCTCCGGTTTTGCTTTTTCCTGCGAACAACTCAAAACTCACGCTTGACGTAAAAGAAAGCAGCGTTCTTTTTGCCTGGAAATCTGACGTAAAAAATTCTGTGTATGACTTTGAAATTTCAAAAGACAGAAATTTTGAATCCGTAATTTACAATTCAAAAGAAAACAATACAAGAAAAAGTTTCAGCTGTTCTATAAGTATGCTGCCGGAAGGAAAATATTTCTGGCGTGTTGCGCGGAGTGACGTTCAGGAAAATGAAAGCGGTGACGGCGAAGTTAAAGGCGAAAGTTTTTATTCTAACGTGCAGAGTTTTGACGTAGAAAAATATCTGCCAGAGATTACGTCGCTTGTCTATCCTCCTGACAATTTTGTCGTAGAAAAAGACAAACTCAAATTTACTAACTTCACTTGGAAAGTTGCAGGAGATTTAAAGAACGATGAAACTGAATGTCTTTTGCAGTTCAGTCAGAGCGAAAATTACGCAGACGAAAGTCCGCTTGAAAACTTTGCAGAAGGAAACGTAATTGAATTTGAAACTTTGAGTTCAGAATATAAAGGGATAAAACTTGACTCAGGAAATTATTTCTGGCAGATAAAAGTCGTTGACAAAAACACAAAGGCTGAACTTGCAAAAACAGATTTTAGAAAACTGTGTGTAGTAAATCAGCTTGAAAGCCCTGAGTTCATTTTTCCGCGCAATGATTCTGAATATGCGATGACACCTGAGGCACTTTTAAAACTTGAATACAGCAGGGTTGCCGAAGCGGATTTTTACAAAGTCAAAGTTTTTAATGCAGTTACGAACGAACTTATCGCAAAAGTTGACTCGACAGATTCAAGTTCTCTTGAAATTCAGCTTCCGTATTACGATGACACTGTAAAGCAGGACGAAGAACTTGTTTTAAAATGTTCTGTTTCTGCATTTGCAATGGAAAAAGAAAATTCGCCGATGAGGGTGAGCCAGAGTTCTGACATCAGTTTTAAACTGACGTATGCAAAAAACGTGGTGCTCAATTTTCCTGAGAACGGTGCAAGGATTTCAGGACTTGCGGCAGTGCGTAATCCTGTGCGGTTCAGATGGACGGAAGACAATGCCGTTTACAAAAAAGAATTTGTGCTTACAAAGAAAATGTCAAACGGAACGAGCCGCGTCGTAAGTTCAATTCAAAATCCTAAAAACGGCATTGAACTGTCGCGCCTTTCTCCGGGCGATTACACTTGGACAATAAACGCAGAAACAAAAAGCGGCACTTCGCTTTCAGCCTCAAGAAAATTTAATTTTACGATTCTTCCTGTTGAAATGCGCGAGAGCGTAAAACTCATTTCGCCTGAAAACGAATTTGTCATCGGCCCTGACTATCTTAAAAATAACCGCAGGATTGTTTTTGAGTGGCAGAAAGATTCTGAGGCGACAGATTATGTATTTGCGCTTTATCAGCAGAACGAAAACGGAACGCTGCGCAGGATTGTTTCTGAAAAAGTGCGGAACAGCCGCTTTGTTTTTTCTGACCTTGCAAAACTTGACGTCGGAACTTTTGAATGGCACGTAACTTCATATATTCACGCGAGCGACGGATTTGAAGAACAGAAGAGCGATGATGCAAAGGCGATTTTTAAAATCAGTTTTGATTTGCCTGACACCGTAAAAATTATTGAGCCGGGACGAATGTATGGAAATTAAAAAGACATGCCGCTTTTATACATTCAGATTTTTCCTCACACTTGCATGTACGCTTTTTATTTTTGCAGGGCAAAATTTATTCTGTCAGACAAAAGAGTTCAGGCAAAAACTTATGTGGGAGGCTGAACCTAACGCACTCGAATATAAAATTGAAATTCAGAATGTCGATGATGACTCTGATTTCCGCACTATAGAAACTGAAAATACGTTCATCGAATTTTCAATGCCGGCAGGCGATTACATTTACCGCGTTTTTGCGTACGACTTTTTAGGCAGGGAAGCTTCGGTGACGGAGTGGAAGTCTTTTTCGATTTTAAAAGCGGTAAAGCCTGAAATTTCTGTTACTGATAAAACTGTCAGGATAAAGCCGTCAGAAAATAAGCCTGTCGAAATTCCTGTAAACATCGAAAACATCACGAGCGAAAGTTCTGCGGTTGTCGTAAACGAAGAAACAGGCGAAACGCTCGACGGACAGATAAATATTTCTGACAAAGGCGACGGCTTTATTTCTGGTTCTGTTTTTGTTGCAGGGCTTACGGAAGGTGTGTGGAAAGTCGTCGTGCAAAATCCGAGCGGACTTTCTTCTGAGTCAGAATCGCTCAAAGCCGCTCCGGCAGGCAAAAATCTGATTGTAAGCAAAAACGATGAAGCACCTCACGATGAGCCTGTTACCGAAACGACAGAGGAAATTGCCGAAGCAGCTGACGATGAAATGCAGGCAGAAGAAATCGCCGAAACAGAAGAAATCTCGGAAAGAGAAGAACCTGTAGAAATTGCATCATCAGACGAAGAAGAAGAAAAAGAGCCTGAAGAAAAACCGCCGGAAGAACAGCCGAAAACAGAAGTTGCAGAAGTTCCTGAGAAAAAAAGAGGGTACACAGTGCAGGACATAAACATAATGGCAGGCGGCTTTATTCCGTTCATCTTTTATGATGAATACTTAAAATCGTTTGACGGCTCTGACTTTAACTGGGGACTTTGTGCAAAAATTTCTTATCTTCCGATTGACATAAAAAAAGTTCAAATCGGATTTGAACTTGGCGCAAGCGTGACAAGAATTTCAATGCAGAATGATTATATAAAAGTAATGCTCCCTGTAATGATTGCGCAGTTTAATATCGTAGGGCGCATTAATTTGTATAAAGAAAAATTCGGAGTGAACATAAAGCTTGGCGGTGGTGCGGCAGTCTTTAAAAAAGAGATTGCGTATAATTCTACAGTGCGCGAAAATCCGGCAGACAGCTGGCACGGAAACATCTGTGCAAACGGCGGTCTGTCAGTTAACTGGATTCCTTTTAAACATTTGATTTTGGAAGCCGGTGCTGATTTTACGCATATTTTTATTCCTGAAATGAACTCGGGAATTTTGAGTGCATATTTGTGTGTGGGGTTGAGGTTTTAACGGATAAAAGAGTAAAATAGACTGTTTAATTGTTTTATTTGTTAATGAAAAAAAAGATGAAAAAATTTTTCTTGCTGAATAAAATTTTTAATTTCCTCATCATTATATTCTGCGCATGCCTTTTTTCGTGCGATACGCTTTGGAACGGCGATTTAAAAGAAAGGCTCGTTGCAGAAACACAGACAAAAATTCATTTTTATTCAAATAAAGAAGAAAATCTTACGGCAGGCGAAACGCTTTATATGACGGAGCGGAGCTACAGAATAGGAAGTACGATTTCTGCAAAAGATATGCCGGAATATGACAATTCTGAAATTGTAAAATGGACGTCTGATTACAGGCTCGGCGGCTGGAAATATTACAGATGGACTTCCTCAAAAGAAGAAATTGCAGATTCTTCGCTCATAAATTCTATGACAGTAACGGCAGACGAAGTTGACTTGTATGCAGTCTGGTTTTCAAAATATGTTGTCATTTATAACTATCAGACGACAGACGGGCTGAATTATGATGACGCAGCCGAAGTATATTACGGCGAACCAGGAACTGTGACAAACTTAAATCCTCCCGTAATTCCGGGATTTAAAGATCCTTCTTTTTCAAATGCAACAATCGCTGACAACGGAACTACAGAAATAACTGTTACTTATGACAGAAAAAGCATAACGCTTACACTCGATGCAAACGGAGGAACTGTAGAGTACGGCGGAACTTCTGGTTTAAGCATAAACGTTTCAGGGTTATACGGTTCAGCATTTGATAAATCCAGCGTAGCGGTAACTCCTCCTGCTACAGGTTTAGTTATTGCAGGCTGGTCTCCTGCACTGCCTGACACTTTCCCTGCAGACGATGCAACTTATACTGCAATCTACACAGGAAAAGAATTCAATATTGATTATATGGATTATAATAATTTTATCACAGGTTCAAGTGACTTTAACGGAAACGGCTCTTCTTTGCCGGTTACATATAAGTGCGGAACAAAATCTTATATTCCTTCTCCATCTTCGACTGTTTTGCAATCAGAAAATACAGTTGAATTTGCAGGCTGGTATAAAGAGGATAATACAGGCTCTCTTGCAGTACTTGATAGCGACGCCGGCGGATATTACATCGATGCAACAACTACAGGTGATATTACGCTTTATGCAAAATGGAAGGCAAAATACATTTATGTTGACCCGGCAAGCGGAAATGACGATAACGATTCATTCACTTCGTCAACAGCCTTAAAGACTATTGCAAAGGCAAAAGACTATCTTGCAGACGCTTCTCTTGCTTCTCCTGCAATAAGGGTTTTAAGTACGATTTCAGATTCTGGTGATCTGGCGGACTTGAACGGTCTTTCAACTTCTGCTTATAACAATGCAATATTGCAGAAAGCTTCGCAGCTGACAGGCGCTCTGCTTGAAATTAACAGCGGTACTTGTACTCTTTCTGAGATTACTATTGACGGCGGTAATTCTTCTTCCAGTGCGCCTGCGATTGTTGTTGACGGCGGTGAGCTGACTTTAGGTGACAGTTCAAGCGTTACGAATTTTAATCTGACTTCCGGCGCTGCAGGGCTTATAAAACTGACAGACGGCACTTTGAATTTAGAGGGCACTGCCATAAACGGAAATACGATTGCAAACGGATATGCAGTTTACCACTCATCGTCATCGTCAACTTTGACAATGGGCGGTGCGACACAAATTGACATCTCAACTCCTGTTTATCTTGGCGATGGCTGTAATATTAAGATTACATCAAATTTGACAGAAGATTCTGTTGCCAAGATTTTTGCAGAAAAATATACGGAGTTACCTTATGTTCTTGTTGAAGATACTTCGGGAACTTATATAAGTTCTAATTACACAAAATTTGCAAGTGCACACGATGGTTACAAAGTAATGGACAACGGACAGCTGGCTATACCTGCTGAACTTACAGTTGATTTTGCTGACCCTGATTTAAAAGTTTACGAACTTGGAAGCCTTGAAGGCTATACAGGCAGCGTAAGCATTTCAGGAACTAAAACCGTAACATTTAAAGTTAATAGCAGTGTATACAGCTATCTAACTGGCGGTAATGTTTATGTACAGGTTTTCAAAACAAACAGTGTTTCAGCTTTAGTTTTCTCTGCTTATGCAACAGTTGATTCGACAAATTATACTGCAGAAGTCGACCTCGTGGACTCTATCACTAGTAGCGGACAGTATAGGGCTGTAATTTATGGCGTTTCTAACGACAGTAATGTTTATTTTGAAAGGGTATATCTGGACGTGCTTATTCTTCCATAAAAAAAGGGTGATAAAATGAAAACGACGTTAAAAACTATTTTTATTTTGACAGTTTCTCTTTTGTTTTCTGCATGCAATGCGCTTTTTGACAATCTTTCTGACAGTCAGGGCGAATCGCAAAAGGCAATAGAACCCGGTTATGCCGAAGTTGTAATAACAGTAGCAGAGCCTGCTGCACGTTCCGTAATTATTCCTGATTTTACAAAGTTTAAAGAAAGTATTGACAGTTATGAGATAACTGTTTCTGCTGGCGATGAAACCTATACAACGACTGTTTCTGCAGAATCTGATTCCATACTGATTAAGATAAAAGAAAATACAGAAAATACAGTTTCAGTTGTTGCTCTTGACAGCAGTGCAGTTTCGATAGCTTCTGGCAATGCAAGTTTTACTCCTACGCAGTCAAACAAAACAGTTGAAGTCATTCTTTCTGCCACTACGAGCAGTTCTGCAAATGGTTCAATAGATATTACTGTTGATTTTCCTGACGATACTTATAATGCTATGGTATATGTGAAAACCTCAGCGACACCGCAAACACAGATTGTACAAGAGGCGTTTATTGGCTCTTCAACCATCAACATTACAAAATCTGATGTTTCCTGTGGTGCTTATACATTGGAATTAAATGTTACACACCCAGACACTGGTGCAGTATTGGTTTTTATCTATGACCTGATTGTTTATCCCGGTCAGACGTCAACGAAGGTTTTGACTTCCAGCGGAATTGAATATGACATAATCTCTCTTACTCAGTAACAGCTGACTTCTGTATCAGTGGAGGACTATGTGTTTTACGTAGTCGGCTCTGAAAACTCTTCTTTAAGCGGAAAGACTTTAGATGAAGCGGCAAGTTCTCTCGGATTCAAAAAGGCAGTAAAATTTGATACAGTGCAGGCTGCCGTTGATGCTGCCGTTGCGCTTGATTCATCAGGAACATACCAGCGCACGATTATCATTGACGGAATAGTTACTCAAAGTGCTGACGGCACTTCCGAAAGTCTTGTTACGATAGTCGACGGCTCAAATACGCCAAACATTTTGGTAAAAGGCTTTAACTCGAATGCCGTAATTCAGCGTGATACAAGTTCTTCTGCTGAAAGAATTTTTAATATCTCTTCTGGTGCGACAGTTGAGATAGAAAATCTTTCGATAAAAAACGGCAGTGCGACAGGAAATGGCGGTGGCATTTATAATGACTCCGCAAGCCTTTCGTTAAAAAACGTTACTGTTTCTGCTTGCAGTGCAGGTTCTTATGGCGGTGGAATATACTGCAGTGAAAATGCGAGCCTGACTTTTGAAACAGGAAGCATTACAGAATGTACTTCATCGAGCTCTGGCGCTGGTTTTTATCAGAATGGCGCTACCGGCGCGACAGGTACTGTGACTTTTAATGATGTCAATATTACAAAAAATAACACTACAAGTACTGATTCATCTGGCGGAGGAATATATGTGTGTGCTCCCGGTAACTTTACAATGACAGGCGGCAGCATCTCAAATAATACAGCAGTAAAAAATGGCGGTGGAGTTGTAATTTATTCTAATAAAGACAAGTGCTCTTTTACGGACGTTACAATGACTGGAAATTCTGCTTCTAGTGGTGAAGGCGGTGCTATACTTATTACTACCGGAAAATACTGTTCTTTATATGATTGCACAATTAACGGCAATACTGCCTCATCTAATGGAAAGGATATCAGCACAAAAGGAACGCTTTGTTTGTACGGTTCAACTTCAGTTGGAAATTGTTATGTTATGAATGGAGGTTCAAATCCGGCTGCAGTTAAGGTTGATTCAAGTATTACAGGAAGCACTACTTTTTCTCTTTATTCATATACAATAGGAACTGCTGTAATTTCTGCATTGTCTGGCTCGCTTACACAAGCTATGATAGACTGCTTTTCAATCGATGATACAAATTACTATATTGACAGCGACGGAAATCTTGCCGCAGCAACTGCGGGAGGCTCGATTACAATAGAAGACTGTACATGTCAATTTACGGCTGATATAGATACTGTTGCATCAGGTACGTCCGCTGTGATTACAATAACGGCAACTTTAACTATAACTGCCGACGGTACTACAAAAACAGAAACTTATGAAGGTGATGCGCTGACTTGGGCAACCGTAAAACTTTTATGCGGAAGTTACGAAGTTACGCAGACCGATGTTTCCGGTTTTGCAATTAATAATGGAGTTGTAACGATTCCTGCTGATATGCCGGCAGAAACTTACAGGCTGTATGTCAGCGGAATTTACACATTCTCAAACGGCTCTCAAAAAGGATTCAGCGGCTATCTGCCGTTCACTGTGACAGAATGATAAAGGGGGAAGAAAAATGAAAACAAAAAGAAACGGAAATACTTTAAGACATTTTTTGGGTTTTGTTTTACTTGGCATAATGGTTTTATGTTTTTCATGCGACAACCTTTTTTCGTTTAAAGTCTCGCAGAACTCTTCAGACAGCGGTTCAAAAGAATCTTCCGCCGGCGCAAAGTATACGGTTTCCGGCAGTATTGTGCTTAAAGGAGCAGTTCCTGCTGAACTTATCGCAGGCGGTACAGAAAATTCAGAAAGCGCAAGTACGGCAAAAAGCGCCGCGCCTTCAAGTTCCTCTTTAGCCGACATTACATATAAACTCACATTTACAAATTCATCTGACAGTGCATACGTCAATACTGTTGAACTTAACGCAGGCGAAACATCTTTTTCTGTTGCACTTAGCAAAGGCACTTACGAACTTTCTGTAACCGGCACTGATTCTTCTGACAATGAAATCGTCAGCGGAAAATCCTCTTCATTTACATTGAGCGACACAAACAGTAATGTTTCTGACCTTACAGTCACTGTTTCCCCGATTTCTACAGGAAGCGCCACAGGAACTGTTTATCTTACGCTTAATCTTACAGATTGTGGAATTCAAGCATATAGAGCAGTGTGGACGGAAAACGGTACGCAAAAAGTTACGACTGTTAGTGCTGGTGGTGATGGTGCGGACATATCAACTACTACATTTTGCATGATAGAGGACGGCGGTTCTTATCCTGCTGATGCACCGCAGGCTGTGGGGATTTACGAAGTTCAATTTTATTTTTATAGCGATTACCAGACTTTAGATGGTTCAACAGAAGTTTTTTCGTGCACTGAATATATAAGCGTTTTTCAGAACATGAAGACAGAAACTTGGGTAAACGATGCAAATACTTCTTATATATCAAGCGGTGCTTTTGTCCTTACGAAGGATATAATACAAAACCGCCACAAGTTTTATGTAAACCAGACAGACGGAAGCAGTTTAAACGACGGCTCATATTTTAGCCCTCTTGACAGCGTAAAAACCGCCGTCGCAAAAATCTGTGCGAATAATGACACCGACCCGTATACAATCGTACTTTGCAGTGATGACATAGATACTTCTTCTGAAAGTTCTACATCGTATATAGAAATTAATCCGTCATCAAGTCTTAATCTGACAATTCAATCCAACGGAGCAGAACAGCGTACAATCAATGCAAGCAGAGATGAAACAACTACAGGAAGGGTAATTTATATTGGCAGTAATGTAGACCTTACGCTTGAAAACCTTGTCGTTACGGGCGGGTATGCCAGTGGTGTTGAAGGCGGTGGTATTTATAATGAAGGAACACTATGTATAAAAAATTGCAGCATTAATAATAATACATCGACAACGTATGGCGGCGGTATTTATAATGCCGGTATATTTACAATGAACAGCGGAACTGTCAGTAACAACACAGCGACATCTTATGGCGGCGGTATTTGTGTCTCCCAATCTATGACTTTAACAATGACCGGCGGAACTGTCAGTAACAACGAAGCGAACTACGGCGGTGGTATTTATAATTACAAAGGCACATTTGAAATGACCGGCGGAACTGTTACTAAAAATACAGCCAGTAACAGTGGCGGCGGTATCTGCAATAAGTCAACTCTTATTATTGGTTCTTCTGGTGGTCTTGATGGCAGTTGTACTATCAGCGAAAACTCTTCGTCTTATGGCGGCGGTATTTATGTCAGTTCTAGTGCTTCTTTTACAATGACCAACGGAACTGTAAGTAACAACGAAGCGACATCTTATGGCGGCGGCATTTATAATGGTGGCACATTTGAAATGACCGGAGGAACTGTTACTAAAAATCGCGCTGACGTTGACGGCGGTGGTATCTGCAATAATTCAACTCTTATTATTGGTGTTGCAAATGGCGATGATTCTAGTTGTACTATCAGCGAAAACTCTTCGTCTTATGGCGGCGGTATTTATTTACCTGGTGGTTCTAGTTTTACAATGAATTGCGGAACTCTTAGCGGAAATACTGCCACCGGTAATGGCGGTGGAATATGGTCTAGTGTAAGCGTTACAATAGAAAAAGGTTTGATTTCAGGGAATTCAGCAACTAATTGGGGTGGCGCTATATATTCAGAAGACTCGTGCACCACAATGGATTTTGGCAGCGCAGTCTATTTTACAGGAAATACGGCAAAGCGCGGAAGTGTAATGTATAAAATGGGCGGTGTTGATACAGTGGCGTTACGTTGTACTCTTGATGATGACGGCGATGACTCTTTTGATGCGACAGAAAAAAATACATCAAGTGAAGGTTATGTGATTGAAATTCCTGACGGAACTGCCAGGGCAACATTGATTTTTTATTCAACCTTTAATATGAGTGCTGATAATTCGATTTATATTACTACCAGTCAGATTTCAACTGATTCCGGCGATGAAACGGCTAACCAAATTCACATTGCAGAATCTCTTTCAAATTTTGTTTCTTCAAAGAAAATAAAAATAGTTCCGTCAGAGTATCCGGCTGATTTAACTGGAATTCAAGTATTTTCGGCAGATTCTGCTCTGGTCGCAACAGGCGAGTATGCAAAATTCTGCATAGCTGATGATTCATCAGGTAACTCATACACGATTTCAAGTGAAGGAAAAATCGTTCCTGCAGGCGCAACTACAGCTTATACTGACTGGGATACACTTGTTAATGCGGTTGCTGATATTCCGTCCGGAACAACCTCAGTATCGGAATTTGAAATCGGTGCTGATATGACTATGACAAGTGCATTACTGTCTGACTGCCCTGTAAGGCTTTATGCAAAGAACAGTTATACGCTTACGCGTGCCTCATCTTTCACGGATACTGTTTTTGCGCCGTATGCCGCTCTTACTGTAGAGGGTGTTGATGGCGCTGTAATTACGTTTGATGGAGCTTCTGTGTCATCTTCGGGTTCTTTTATTTCTGTTGACAATACGACAGCGGCGGTAACATTCTCTAATGTAAATTTTGAAAATTTTTCTGCTTCTACAGATGGCGCAGTTGTATCTGCTAAGACTGGTGCAAGCGGTTGTAATGCAACATTTACAAACTGTGAGTTTAATTCAAATAAAACTAGCGGCAATTCTGATGGTGGGGCAGTCTGCATAGCAGGAAATGCTGCGTTTACTTTTAATCAATGTGACTTTACTTCAAATTCTGCAGGAGCTAGCGGTGGGGTTTTGGCAGTAGAACATGCTAATGCTTCTGCTGTCATAAATGACTGTAGTTTTACAAGTAACGATGCAAGTAATACTAATCAAGGCGGCGGAATTTATGTTTATAAAGGTTCTTGCAAAATAAACGGTGTTACTATGAGTGGTAATACAACAGATTCAGGTTCTACAGACAATGATATTTATTATTATACCTCGACAGCTAATCCTGAATTGATATTGAGCGGAACATGTACGATTCCTGTTGTTTGTTATAATGTTCCCACTACTTCTTCTACGCCTAGCATTATGAAAATTGAGAATTTAGATACGGCTTCTAACGTAGGCATTCAGATGTCTTTGTATACATATACTCTTACAAAAGAGATTATTCAAAGTTCTGACGGCAGTGATATTTCAAGCCTCTTGAGTTGTTTTAAACCTGTAGATTCCTATGCCATTGCTTTAAATACCGACAACACAGGAATGTATCTGACTGCAATTACAGGGGAAAAGTCAGCGCCTGACAGTGTAGGCGACATAGTTTTTTCAGACGGTTCTGCGTGCGCTTACTCATCATCGCTGATACTGACAACAGAACAGAAGAGTGCCGCCGTCGCCGTAATTTTTTACGTCGGTACAGACAGTGATTCCCTCGGCAACAAAATGCTTGGTGTAGGATTAAAGAATTCGTATGAAGATGGTGATACGTTTGAATGGTGTCTTGGTGGTGCAGATGGATATAATGAATTGTCTGGTTTGATTTGTACTGCATCAACCGACTACTTTGCAACTGCAGTGTTTACAGGCGATGTAGACGGCAGTGATAACTGGGATGTTGTTCAGGCTAACTGTGGTGATACTTCTGATATGACAACTAATTATCCTGCCTGGGATTATGCCGTAAATTATGGTACAAACAACTGGTCGGGAACTTCTTATGAATCCGGCTGGTATCTGCCGACTATAGCAGAATTTGCCGCAGTGTATAAGAATCTGTCAGCTATAAATGACTCGTTGGACGCGGCAGGGCATAATACAATTCCTGATTCGATAAGTTTTTGGACGTCAACTCAATATTCAAATTCTGACACTACTGATGCTCCAAACTGTGCTCTATGTGGCTGGACTGATGATTATATTGGTTCTACGTATAAAACAGATCCAAAATATGTTCTCGCCATTCGCAAATTTTAACTGAATATTTTTATTTTTAGCAGTGAATTTTTGCAAAACAAAAGAATGATATATACAAAGGGCCTTTCAGGCTGAACTTATGAAATGCGCTTAGTTCAGTTTGAAAAGCCCGGAGGAAATATGTCAGACGATTTTTCTGAAATTCAGACCCTGCTAAAAAAATGGAACTCGCTCACAATAGCAGACAACTTCATCTTCACCAAAGTCATGCAAAACGAACGCCTCTGCCGTCACACACTTGAACTTCTCCTCGGAATAAAAGTCAAAAAGCTTGTCTATCCGAGCGCAGAAAGTTATTTCAAAGATTCCTTCGACTCGCGCGGAATCCGCCTCGACGTCTACACATCAGACGACGAACACTGCTACGACATCGAAATGCAGACCTCCTGCAAGTCAAACCTGCTTCTGCGCTCGCGGTATTACTCAAGCTGTATAGACGTAGACGTCCTTAAAACCGGCATAGACTTTGCAAGGCTCAAGGAAAACGTAATAATCTTTCTCTGCCTCGAAGACCCCTTCAAAAAAGGACTTCCGCTCTACACCTACACGACAACCTGCCGTGAAGACCAGTCCTTGCCGGATGACAAAACGAAAAAACTGTTTTATAATATAAGTCGCTGGCAAGCCACCGGGAACAAAGAACTCCGCGACTTTTTCAAATTCATCAAGACAAACGTTCCCCAAAACGATTTTACCCAAGACCTCGCCCGGCACGTAAAAAAAGCAATCCAGAACGCTAATATCCGGAGGCAGTACATGACACTACAAATGGAAATGAACCTCAAATACAACGAAGGCAAAAAACTCGGCCTTAATTTGGGAATGGCAAAGGCTAAGCTTGATTCAGCGGTCATTGCGGTGCGGGATTTTAACATTCCGATTGAAAGTGTCGCAGAAAAGTACGGTGTTTCTGTTGAAGAAATAAGGAGAATGCTTTAGGCGTGCGGCTTTCGGGATTTTTTCTTGTCGTAAATCTTTTGGCAGACGAGATAGCAATTAATAACGCTGGCAATCCAGAACGCTAATATCCGGAGGCAGTACATGACACTACAAATGGAAATGAACCTAAAATACAACGAAGGCAAAAAACTCGGCCTTGAGCTTGGCAAACAGCGCGGACTTAATTTGGGAATGGCAAAAGCCAGACTTGATTTAGCAGTTATTGCGGTAAAGAGATTTAATCTGCCTGTAGAAGATGTCGCAAAAGAATACGGTGTTTCTGTTGAAGAAATAAGGAGAATGCTTTAGACGTTCAGTTTTTGGGATTTCTTCTTGCTGTAAATCTTTTGGTAGACGAGATAGCAATTAATAACGCTGGCAATCCAGAACGCTAATATCCGGAGGCAGTACATGACACTACAAATGGAAATGAACCTCAAATACAACGAAGGCAAAAAACTCGGCCTTGAGCTTGGCAAACGTCAGGGTATAGAACTAGGCAAGTTACAGGGTATCGAGTTAGGCAAACTGCAAGGTATGGAACTGGGCAAATTACACGGACTTAATCAGGGAATGGCAAAAGCCAGACTTGATTCAGCGGTTATTGCGGTGCGGGATTTTAACATTCCGATTGAAAGTGTCGCAGAGAAATACGGCGTTTCCGTTGAAGAAATAAGGAGAATGCTTTAGACGTGCGGCTTTTTTAAGTTCATTCTTACCCTGAATTTCTTACATACTTTTTACAATTCTTTCAAAAAAAATTAACATAATTCATCTAGTATGCTTCCATAAACAAAGCAAAATTTACATTCAATCAATTTGTTTAATGGAGGCTATATGAACAGAACGGTAAAAAGTATCTGTAAAAAAGCGGCGGGAATTGCGCTTGCATCACTTATGACAGCAGGCGCGTTCGCACAGGAAATTGCGGGAACACCTACAGGCAAAGGAACGCCAAAATACGTGTTCGTGTTTATCGGTGACGGAATGAGCTATCCGCAGATTCAGAGTTCAGCATACTTTATCGGAAAAGATGCAGCAGGAATCGTAAACGACGTAAAGAATTCTTCAAATCCGTCAGATTCACCGAAAGGCGGACTTTTAAGCTTTATGAAATTCCCGGTTGCAGGAAGCGCACAGACTTATGATGCAACTTCATTTGCACCTGATTCCGCTTCTACGGCAACTTCAATTTTTACGGGAAAGAAAACACATTCGTCATCAATCAACGTTGACATTTCAAAAAAGATAAAATACCGCACGATTGCAGAACAGCTCCGCGACCAGAAAAAGTGGAAAATCGGCGTTCTTTCTACAGTCAACCTGAACCACGCAACTCCGGCGGCAACTTATGCACATCAGGCAAGCCGCAAGAGCAACTATCCTATTGGTCTTGAACTTGTTGCAAGTAACTTTGACTATTTTGCAGGCGGCGCTCTTATGGAACCTGAGGACAAAAAAGGCGACAAGGAATCAATCTACAGCCTTGCCCAGAAAGCCGGCTACAAAGTCTGCTTTACCCAGAAAGAAGCATCTTCGCTCAAAAACGGCGACAAGGCAATCGTAGTTTCAGAGACTCTTGCTGATGCAAATGCAATGAACTACGAAAACGACCGCGCAGAAGGTGAGTGGAGCCTGCGCGACTATGTTAGAAAAGGAATTGAAGTTCTGGACAACAAGAACGGATTTTTTATGATGGTTGAAGGCGGAAAAATTGACTGGGCCTGCCACGCAAACGACGCCCGCTCAACAATCGCAGATACGCTTGCCCTTTCAGAAGCCGTAAAAGAGGCAGTTGACTTCTACAACAAGCACCCGAAAGAAACTCTCATTCTTGTAACTGCCGACCACGAAACAGGCGGTCTTACAATCGGTTTTGCAGGAACTGACTACGAACTTTTCTTCAACACGCTCAAAAGCCAGAAGATTTCCTATGCAAAGTTCGACAGCGACTACGTTGCTTCATACAAAAAGAACAAAACTTCATTTGACGCTGTAATGAAAGACGTTACTGAACTGTTCGGTCTTAAAGTTCCGGGAAGCACAGGAAAAGACAAGAACGGCGGACTTGTCCTTACTGAATATGAATACGGAAGAATTCGCAGTGCATACGACAAAACTATGTCAGGCACAAAAACAAGCGGTCAGCAGGAATACGAACTGTACGGAACTTACGAGCCGCTCACTGTTACCATAACTCACGTTCTGAACAACAAGAGCGGAATTGCGTTTACTTCGTTCTCTCACACAGGACTTCCTGTTCCGGTATTTGCACTCGGCGCAGGTCAGGATGAGTTTGCAGGCTACTACGACAACACTGACATTTACAGAAAACTTGCCGCGCTCACAAGCGTAAAGCAGGACTAAAAAGCAGGACAAAATTAAAAAGGCAAAAAAATGAACAGACCGAAGTTTAATAATACGAGTGTTACCGTCATAGTGTCGGTTGTATTTGCGGCATTCCTTTTCCTCCTGCCAACTGGATTTGAAGGCGCGCTTCAGTTCCGGGATGCCGTAAAGTGCAGGGCGCTTGTAGAGGCGGTGGACAACAGCCGTATTATAGACACCGGTCTTATACGTACCGGGCAGCAGGTCTGCTCTGTACGTTTTCTGAACGGAAAATTCAAGGGAATGACTGCGGAAGGGTGGAATATGCTTACAGGCTCTCTTTCGCAGGACAAGCTTTTTGTGCCGGGCGATAAAGCTCAGGTCATCGTTCACTGGCAGGAAACTGAACCGGGCGAAGAAGGCGAAGCCGGTGAAACAACCGAAACAGCCGGAAGAGAAGGGGAAATCGAATTTCTTTCTGTTAATCTGATTGACTACTACAGGCTCAAAGGAGAACTTGTCCTTGCTCTTGCATTCGCCGTTTTTCTGATTGCGTTTGCCGGTGCGACAGGCGTCCGCTCGGTGCTTTCGTTTGTCATCACTGTTTTAACGCTCTGGAAAATTCTTGTTCCGATGTACTTGAAAGGCTACGATCCGCTTTTGTGCGGCTGTGCCGTTACGGTTCTTCTTACCGTGATTATCCTTTCGCTTGTGTACGGTTTTGACAGGCGGCTTTTGTCATCCGTGTCGGGTGCGCTTTTGGGAATAGGGCTTGCGGCTGTTCTTTCTGTCATCTGCACGAGGACTTTTAAAATTCACGGCGCGGTGATGGCATATTCTGAAAGCGTTTTGTATTCCGGCTACGAATACCTTAATCTAACGCGCATTTTTATGAGTTCAATTCTTGTCGGCGCAAGCGGCTCGATTATGGATCTTTCGGTCGACATAACTTCGGCAGTAAACGAAGTCGTAAAAAAGTGTCCTTCAATTTCGCGCCTTGAAGCAGTCAAATCCGGTCTTGCCGTAGCCCGTGCCGCAATGGGAACAATGACGACAACCCTTCTTCTTGCGTACTCCGGCAGCTGCATCTCTCTTTTAATGACTTTTATGGCGCAGGGAACTCCTCTCTACAACATCCTGAACAACAATCAGGTCGCCGCCGAAATCATCAACACCATCGCCGGAAGCTTCGGCCTCGCCTCAACCGCACCGTTTACCGCCCTGATGTCAGGTGTAATTCTCGCCGGCCGGAAAAAGTAGGGGCTTTGCAAATATCAGTTTTTATTTCTTTCATCTACATCTTTGTAGACTTCCGTATTTTCTCTTTTGCCAATGCCCCAGACTTCTATGATTTCTATTTTTTCTGGAGTAAGAAGCCTGTAAACGATACGCACTGCTTTTCCGCAGGCATACAATTTATAAAAGCCTGTCAAATCCATATTGGCTTTGTTTCCTAACGGATAGCCGAGAAATGGATTTTTATCAAGTTTGCTGAATTTTTTGTCGACTTCGGCTCTTATACTGCCGTCCAGATTATTGTATTCTTCAGCAGCTTCCGGGATAAGTTGAATTTTATCGAATTCATCTTTTTTGTCGTCCCATTTTTTTGCCATTACTTATTCCTCAAAGATGACCAGCTTACATTTTTTGAAGCATCATAATGGCTCATTCGTTCTTTTACCATTGAATAGATTTCTTTCTGTTCTTCGAGTTCTTCTAATTCTGCAAGTTTTTCGTAACGGTCAAAAGGCATTATAACGGCTTCCATCGCATTGTTTTTCATAATAAAAACAGGCTTTTTATCTTCAGCAATTTTCCTGACAGTCTGAGTAAGAGTTTTCTGCAACTGAGTAATCGGCATAATCTGTGCTGTATCTACCATCATATTATCACCTCTTTGTATATATAATAATATATGTTTTTATATATAGTCAAATATTGTTTTTAATATGGGCAAAAAATGTTTTATTAGTTTGCGGAATAGTGCTTTGCGTATTGAGAGAGCACTTCGTTCATCATAGTCTGATACTTGGTATTATTCTTTTTGGCTTCTTTCTTAAAAAACTGTATGCAGTCCGAGTCAATGGAAATCGTTATTTTTTCCTTTGTATTTTTTCTTATAAGTTCTGCAGGAGCCGGAAGAAAATCCTCAATAACCACAGCCTCTTCCAATGCGTTCTCTACGGATTTTTCCGGGTTGCTATAAATGCTCTTCATATCGTTTCTTTCCCTGACGCCAGTAACCTGCGCCAAAAATTCTGATATTTTGACCTCGCATTGTAAAACGCACTGTCAAAATTCCTTCATCTGTTTTCCCGATACAGAAATAACGCTTTTCAGAATTGGAATGTTTTACATCTTCTAAAATCATACGTTTTTCATCAAAAAAAGCATCCTGCGCCTTTTCAAATGAAACATTATGTTTCTTTATGTTTTCAGAATTTTTATTTTCATCCCATTCAAAAGTCATATACATATATATTATACATATAAATATATGTATAAGTCAAATGTTGTTTTTAAGAAGTAGAGAGAAAATAGCCGCTTTTAGTTTGAAACGCTAGACGGCTATTTATCGTCATGTGGAGATAAGTCAAGTTTGGGCATTTTCTTTGTTTTGAGATACCACAGTTTTAACTTTTCGTCAAATTTCCCATTTAGAGAATTTGAATTTCAATTCACCTAAGGCATCTAAAAATTTTCTAAACTCTTTATGTGAATAAAAGTTTATAAAAGTCTGTTCTCCAGTTTCTTCCCTTTAAATAACCTTCAGTTATAATGACCTTTGCAAGAAACAATCTGTAACATACCGCCTGTTATTCTGTATACAAGTCTGTTTGTTTCATCAATGCGTCTGCTCCAGAAACCGCTTAAATTATCTTTTAATGGTTCAGGCTTTCCGATGCCTTTATCAAAACCGCTTCGTTCAATGTCCTGAATTAATGCATTTATTCGTTTGATAGTCTTTTTATCTTGCGTCTGCCAATACAGATAATCGTTCCATGTTTCGTCAAACCAGATCTTTTTCATTACTCAACCTTGATAAGTTCGTGTTCTACACCTTTTCCTTCATTCAAGGCTTTTATTCCACGCTCAAGATGGTCAATATTGCTTTTTGAATAGAATAACTCCTCATTTTCATCTTTAGAAGTCCAGTTCTGTAAAGTCTGAGTAATACGTGTCAAAAGTATAATGCACTGATTATATGAAAAGGAATCTACTTCATTTAATACTGTATTAAAAGTTGAGTCACTCATACATTTACCTCCATAACTTAAAATATATCACAATTTGATTGAAAAATCATCTGTTTTCTCCCCTTCTACCTTCCTTCTACGACTTTGATTTCTTCTGCGGTCAAATCGTAGAGTTTGTAAACTAAGGCGTGTATTTCTTTGGCGGTGATTTATTTTTCATATTGCCAGTAAATCAGAAATTGCGGCAGAAATATTCAGCATTATGGCAGGGGATAATTTCGATACCTTCTCTACAAGGCAGGATTTATCAACTGTTCCAATCTGTGGAGTAAGTGCAACAGAATCTTTTGAAAGTCCTGTATCAGATTTTTTTAGAAAAATATTATCTTTATGTTCTGCAAGGAGAGTATTTGTCGTAAGGGGAACTACTACAGTTGTCATTATGCGGCTTGCGTTGAAATTATCATTTTGAACGATAACGGCAGGTCGTCTGCCTTGAGGCATACTGCCACAGGCAAGTCCAAAATCAACCCACCAGATTTCACCACGTGTCATTCTTTACAGCCTCCCACATGGTACGCATAGAAGAATGTGCGGCTGCAAGCTGTTCCTCCTGAGGAATTTTGTCATACACTGCGTTAATGCGGTCAACTTCTGCCTGATTTATATTAGAGCCATTTTGAACAGAACGTTTTTTTGCAAGCAGCAACTGAACTTTTTCGTAGATTCCTTCAAGAGATGGAATGTCAAGTTTATCGAGTTCAGAATTAAAATAGGCATAAGCAAAATCACTCATACGGCTACCTCCATAACTTAAAATATATCACAATTTGATTGAAAAATCATCTGTTTTTCCCTTTCTACCTCCCTTCCACGACTTTGATTTCTTCTTCGGTCAAATCGTAGAGTTTGTACACTAAGGCGTTTATTTCTTTGTCGGTGATTTATTTTTTATATTGCCAGTAAATCAGAAATTGCGGCAGAAATATTCAGCATTATGGCAGGGGATAGTTTCGATACTTTCTCTACAAGGCAGGATTTTAAAAATGGTTTTATTGGCTTTGAAAACCTTGTCAGGAGTTGTTTCTAATAAGATAATTGAATTGTTTTCATTTCATCCTGCAATGATTTTTCTACAAAACTATTTAACGACATATCAAGTTTTTTTGCTGCAACGGCAATTTGACTATGAAACAACGGGGAAATTCGAACATTAAATTTTCCCGAATATGGTTTTTCTGGCTCAATTCCGTCTTCTTTACACCACTCAAGATAATCATCTACCGAAGCATGAAATTCATTTTCAAGTTCATCAACGGTTGTTCCTTGAAAAGTTATTACGGTTCTAGTATTTATCACTTCACCTGAAAATATTCTAGCCTCGTCATCATATTCCACAACACCAATATAACCTTTATAGTTCATCATTTTTTACCCCCGCATTATCCAAGAATCTTCGCATAGATTTTATAGCCCCCTTGTCTGTAACTCTTTCCGGATGCGGTCTGTGAAATACAGCCCGCTGTCCGTTTAGCTCGATACGAACACGAGAACCATTTCCTTCACTTATATTTGCTCCAAGTGATTTCAGTAAATTTTCAATTTTCTGCCATTCTATCTTTGTTACTGCAAGTTTTATTGTATCAGTAATCAATACAATTTATGTAGTACGAAATGGAAGTTATTTTCTATGATTTAACAACCAGTTTTTTATTTCATTCTTATTCATTTTTCCAGAAGCGATGCTAAGCCCTAAGTCTATTAATTCAGTCTGAGAATATTCAACGTTTACGTTATTTAACTTCAAAAAGAGTAAAGTCAAATGTACACCAATTCTTTTGTTTCCGTCCGCAAAAGGATGGTTTTCTACAAGAGAATAGCATAATTGAGATGCTTTATCTAAAATATCAGGGTAAAGTTCATTGCCTCCAAAAGTCTGGAATGGTGATTTTAAAGCAGAATCTAAAAGATTTTTATCCCGAATTCCATCCATTCCTCCTGTTCTGGCAATAAGAGAACTATGAATTTTTATTACTTGTTCATATTCAAAGAAAATCACTTGGCAAGTTCCTTATAAGCTTCCACATTCTGGCTTATAAGTGCATCGGAAACAGCCATTAGTTTATCATTTGAAACTGTAAAAAATGGTTTTTCCTCATCTAAGACGGTAATTATTACTTTTCTGCCGTCATACTGTTCAAGAGAATAATCATTTGTAAAAATCTTATTTCCTTGTATTATTCCAGTCGTTGCAAACATTTTATCGCCTCCCCTAGTTATTATAACATATTTACATGAATTTTTGATATGATATTGAGTTATTTTTTCTACAAAAAAGATAAAAAGCAAAAAATAGCCGCCAAAACAAAGTTTTCGACACTTTTTGGCGACTAATTTGTCAATCGTGGAGATAACCCAAGTTCGGGCATTTACGCTTGGTCAAGGCACATTCGCCTTCGGCTACCTTAAAGCCTTGACTCAATCGTTTGCCGTGTGTATGAAAATCATACACACCGTCATCCTTTGTTTTGAGATACCACAGTTTTAACTTTTCGTCAAATTTGGAAAATCAAAAATTCCTCCCCTTCTACCTTCCTTCTACGACTTTGATTTCTTCTTCGGTCAAATGGAATAATCTTATCTGATTTGTTTATGTCTTATAATTTTAAATTCTTTATATCATTTTCAACTATCTCAAAAAGACTATTACAAACCATCAGTTTTTCCAAAACCTTTTCTTTATACAATGATATATCATTACCTTTTTTATAAGTTTTTTTTATTTCATTATTAATATAATTGTATAATGATTGTACACTTGTAGTTAATTCTTCTAACGGCTTAGAAATTTTTGGAAAATAAATATTAATTATTATTTCATTTTTTAAGTAATTACTTTCCTTCTTGCTTTCAATTATGTAATCCAAATACTGATTCCAATCTATTACTTTATCTAAAACCAAAATGAAGTACTGAACTTGACTAAAAAAAATGTTGTACCATCTTGTAACGCTTTCATAAATGTATTCCTGTTTATCACGGCGTAGACACTTTTCATTATATTTATTGGATATAATATTTGGTAAAAGTCCAGCAAGAAAACCAATAATCAATGGAATTGCCCATTCTAATATTTTTAAAATCATTTTCCGCTTCCTTCCACGATTTTGATTTCTTCTTCGGTCAAATCGTAGAGTTTGTACACTAAGGCGTTTATTTCTTTGTCGGTGGCGGTGATTTGATTTTGTAATTCGAGGAGTTCTTTTTTATATTCTGAAAAATAATCTTCCCATTCGTCCTGCTGTTTTAGTGAAAGTTTGACTTTCTGTTTGGCAAGTTCTTTTACAAAATCCTTGAATTCCAGTTCATAGAAAGTTTCCAACGCCGTTGAAATTTTTGAAATTTGCAGGTTCTCTTTTATGCGGTTGATAAAGCGGTTTGCTGATTTCTGCAAAAATCGGTTTCTTATAGTGTATAGTTAATGATAGAAAAAAAACAAAAAAAAGTATATATTGAAATAGGGAAACATGAGGAGTGAATATGAACAACATAATTTCAGCAATTATAAATTTAGTAGAAAATCCTAAAATTAAATTGATTAGAAAAGGAAGTAGCCATAATCGTGCAAATAATATGGGCGAAGCTTTGGAAGAATATATAAAAGATTTATTTGCAAATACTGTAGATGTTGAAGATGAACAAATAAGAAATGTTGCTCTTGAAACGACTTTTTCTTACTTAGGAAATCAAAATAATCCGCCTGATGGTATGCTACATGGTGGAGATGCCATAGAAATAAAAAAAATTGAAAATAAAAACTCAGCCTTAGCATTAAATAGTAGTTATCCGAAGGCAAAACTTTTTGCCGACAGCCCAATGATTAGCAAAGCCTGTAGAGAATGCGAAAACTGGACTGTAAAAGATATGATTTATGTAGTAGGAGTATTAAACAAAGAAACGCAAACTCTAGATTCTCTTGCATTTGTATATGGTGACGACTATTGTGCAAGTAAAGAAATTTATGAGATCTTAATATCGCCGATAAAAAACTCAATAAACGAAGCAACTTATCATCTAGAAAAAATAGACTCAAAAGAATTAGCTCATATAAACAAAGTTGACCCTTTAGGGATTACATATTTACGAATACGAAATATGTGGGGAATTGAAAATCCCTTTACAGTATTTAAATATGTATATACAAGAAATCCTGATAATAAATTTAATTTTATGTGCATAATAAATACTGACAAATTTAATTCTTTTGAAAATACACAAGATTTATATGACCTTGCAGATAAAAATAAAAAACTTACTATTAAAGATATTCGCATAAAAAATCCAAATAATCCTGTTCGATTAAAAGAAGCTAAACTTATCACTTTTGAAATAGAGGCATAATATGAAAGTAATTAGTCTTTTTAGTGGTTGTGGCGGTCTTGATTTAGGTTTTGAAAAAGCTGGCTTTGAAATTCCGATTGCCAATGAATTTGATAAAACTATTTGGGAAACATTCAAAATAAATCATCCAAAAACAAAATTGATTGAAGGTGATATTAGAAATATAAAAGAATCTGATTTCCCGGATGAAATTGACGGAATTATCGGAGGTCCTCCATGTCAATCTTGGTCAGAAGCAGGTGCTTTACGCGGAATAAATGATGCACGAGGGAAACTGTTTTATGAATATATTAGAATCCTCAAAGATAAGAAACCGAAATTCTTTTTAGCAGAAAATGTCAGTGGAATGCTTGCAAACAGGCATGCAGAAGCTGTACAAAATATTTTAAAAATGTTCAAAGAGTGTGGCTATAATGTTTCACTTACATTAGTAAATGCAAAAGATTATGGCGTTGCACAAGAAAGAAAAAGAGTTTTTTATATTGGTTTCCGAGATGATTTAAATATAAACTTCACCTTTCCAAAAGGTTCGACTGAAAAAGACGAAGATAAAATCACGCTGAAAGATATAATTTGGGATTTAAAAGATACGGCGGTTCCGACTTTGGCTCATAATAAGCATAATCCTGAGGCTATAAATAACAATGAATATTTTACAGGAGCTTATTCACCTATTTTTATGAGCCGTAATCGTGTTAAGAATTGGGATGAACAGGCTTTTACGGTTCAGGCTTCTGGTCGCCAGTGTCAGCTTCATCCTCAAGCTCCAAAAATGGAAAAAGTGGGTTTAAACAAATGTCAGTTTGTTCCCGGTAAAGAAAATTTATATCGTAGAATGACTGTACGGGAAGTTGCAAGAGTACAAGGATTTCCTGATGATTTTAAATTTATTTATACGGATACGGATAATGCGTATAAAATGATTGGAAATGCAGTTCCTGTAAATTTGGCGTATGAAATTGCCTGTGGAATAAAAGAGGCATTAAAGAGTATTGAAAGTAAGATGTGTGTGAATTATTAGTTTTTTTGCGTTAGGGATTGTAGGAGCGCGGAGCGTTCGGGAGCGACCGAAGGGAGCGGACGAATGGAGCGATTAGCGGAACTCCGAAAAGCCCGACCGCCTTTTAAGGCGGGAACGCCCAGATGTTTTGAATGGATAAACAAAATCCTGTCCAGAAGTTTCTGCGTTTTTTTGAACAGTACGAGTTTGTCTATTTCCGGGTTGTTTTCTATCATATCTTCAAACAGAAGGCGCTTGAACGTTGAATAGTCCGCATAAAAATTGTCGGTAATCTGTTTTTCTTCGCTCAAAGTTTCGTGCTTGATTTTAAGAGGAACGTCGTTTTTGAGCTGGGTCAGTTCCAGAAGAAGATACAGAATGCAGAAGTCCTCATAGTTCAGCGTGAAAAGGTTGAATTCTATAAATTCGATTTGCGTTTCCACATAAACACGAAGGCGCTCGAAGTTGCAGACTATTACGTAGTTGCAGTTTTCGTGGTGGGATTTGTAGTCGAATGCCTGACGGGCAACTGTGTCAAGGTCGGTGGTGTCTGTGCCTTTAAGTTCGATTACGGCACGCACGCGGCTTTCGTCGTTTTCCTCGCAGATTGCGCCGTCTGACTTTCGGGCGTTGTTCTTGTTTTTTGTTTCGTTTTTAAGTTCGGTAAGAATGTTGTAATCCGGCTCCGGCTTTATCGTATAGTTCAAGACTGAACAGAACACATCGCGGATAAAGCCTTCCTGATATTGTTCTTCTTTTAACGCACGGATGTTTTCGATTTTAGTTTCGTTTTTGTAGTTTGCGCAGAAGAGTTCGTATTTTTCGTGTAAGAGGTTTGCATCGAGTTTTGAAAGGTATTTTTCGATTATTGATTTTTGAAACATTGTGGTTCTCCGTCTGGTGGTTTGCCTGTGTTTTACTTGCGTTCTTTTATTAATGTAAAACTGCTGGACTATATTTTTATAATTTTAGCACGTTTGTGAAATTTTTTCTATGAAATTGCCTGCGGCTTTTTTTGCGTTAGGGATTGTAGGAGCGCAAAGCGTTCGGGAGCGACCGAAGGGAGCGGACGAATGGAGCGATTAGCGGAACTCCGAAAAGCCCGACCGCCTTTTAAGGCGGGAACGCCTTGATGTTTAAAAAAAAATTTATTTTTTTTTGGGGGGGGCGGGCTGCATTTATTTTGAGTTTAGCACTTTTGGGTAGTTTTTTCTATAAATCAGAACAGGGAAATATTGACGTACCGCTTGCGGAACACGGCATGAGCCTTATAAATTTCAATGTGCTTTTGACATAAAAGTTGTCTGCGGATATAATAGTAACTATAATTTTCAGAGTAATGAAAATGTTAATTTATCAAAATGTATTTTTAGTGTGTGTACGTTCATTTGTGTACTTTGCATAAGGAGTGTGAATTATATGTATCAAAGAAAACTCGATAAAGATATACGATGTCCGTTAGAATATGGACTGGAAATCTTTGGAGGGAAATGGAACTCCAGGATTATATGTGTATTAGCTGCGAAGAAAGTTTTGCGTTACAGTGAACTTAGAAAAG
>JBJETJ010000035.1:0-10782 GCA_051883255.1 Treponema sp. | reverse complement strand
AATGGTTTTTGCCAAATTATCCGATTCTTGCAAAACTCGAATTTTGACCTAATAATTATTATAAAAAATTTGCGCCCAAAATGCTTTCAGATGTTTGTCCGATATGTGGAAACAAACATAGTTTTGATTTGAAAACCGAACAGTGTATAGTATGTAAAGAAAAAATACATATTGAAAAAAATGTAGATATCTTAAAACTTGATGTTGAAAGAAGCGACAATACAAATAAACTCGTGAAAATACAAAATGAAATTTTTTTGCTTAAAAATGAAATAAATGAAATATCAAGTACGATTGCTTCTTTTAGAAAACAAATTTCTGATAAAAATGCTAGAATTAATAAAATTCAGGTGTATTTAAATCCAAATAATTCAAATGATTTAGATGAACAGCGTTTAGCAAGAGCGCAACAAGACAGAGATATTGCTTTACAAAAAATGAATTCTGAAAGATTAAAAGAAAACCAGATGCGGAAAATAATTGAAGAAACTCTGGCGCAAAACTTTGATGCATTTAGAAAGTCATTTATAAACTATGCACTTTCTTTCTTTGGCGAAGGAAACAAAGTTAATTTAAAACTCCCAATTTCAGATATTAGTGAATCAGACGATGATAACATTTTGCAGGATTTGATGATTAGTTTTATTCTAAATGAGAAACGGCGGGATGACTGTTATATGCTTTCTGAATCACAGAGAATTTTTACAGATTTTGCATTTCGTTTTTCAATATTAACTACATATCATAATAAATCTTTTTTCATTTGTGAAACTCCAGACAGTACACTTGATATGTTCCATGAAAAGAATGCAGTCAATACTTTTAAGCGGTATATTGATTCTGGAAATTCTCTTATTCTAACGGCTAATGCTCGTAAGAGCAGTCTTATTTCTAATCTTTACAAAGCCTTTCCGAAAAAAGATGTAAATGTCGTTGATTTGACAGAGGTGTCGGTTTATTCAATGAAAAATGATTTTACATTTGATACATATTTACGAGAGGAGTCTTAAAATGACAGAGAACCCAAAACTTACTGAAAAAATATTGGTTTTTTTATATTGCATATCCCAATTAGAGTTTAAGATTAATATTAATACATTCCGCCGTTATATATATCTGTATTATATGACAAAATCTTTTTTCTCTGATTCAGAAACAGATGATGTTGTTATTTCTATTGAAAAAGGAAATGTTAAAATTGTGGATTTTGATGATATTTTAAATACTTTACAATTGCAAGATTATATTGAAGTAGAAGATAATTTTATTATTATTAAATCTGCATTGAAAGATTATGTTGGAACACTTGTTTCAAATGGGGCGATGCTTTTCCAACTGTTTAAACAAATTAATCCATTTGTGAATCTGTTAAAATCATATGATGATCAGTATATTTTTACTATTTTCTTCTCCGAACCAACTTACATAAGAGCTACGCAAGGAGCAGAAACGGAAATATCTCCATTAAAGAGTCAGTTATCAAAGCTGTTGCTAGAATTTAAGAAAAAAATTGCAAATGATAAAATTGCTGATTATGACATTCTTTCCCATTGGATGGATTTCATTTTAAAAAATTATTATGAAATTTCAGGAGATAATTGACATGTCGAATAACGATTTTCTTAATAGTTTGGTGAATGAAAATAATGCAGAATATAATATTCTTTATGCATTAAGGAAGCAATGTGATTCAAAGAATTTTTTGCTTCAAATCTATAATATTGGAGAAATAAAGAATCTGCTTTCAGAACTGGTATCGTACATATCAAACAAGTATAAGTCTTATGAATTAATATTATTTTCAATTAATAAAGAAAATAAATTTGAAAATGAAATAATAAGTGTTCCTAAAAAACAGTCTTTGGATACTGAATTTTTAATAAATAGGTCTCAAAAGATTTCTCGAGAAAATTTTTCTTATGTTTTGGTAAACTATGGTACTAATTTTTTTCTTGTGTTTAATGGAGAAATTGTAAATGCTTTTTATGGAATAATTGAAAATAAAAATTCACTAAGACAACGAAACAATGAAAAACTTGATATTAATCATTTGGAAGAATCTTTTAAAAATTTATGGAATTTTATTCTTGAAAACAGAGGCGGTAAAGATGCTGATGACATAATGTCTGTTCATGTAAAAGGCGGCAGACAGTATATAAAAACAGGCAGGTATATCGGAACAATTCAGACAAAAGACGGACAGGTTATAGAGATTCTCCCTAAAATTTACAAAGCAGGAAACAAGGAAGAAGATGATGTAAAATTATGCCGAAAAATTTTTCTGCGGATGCTGTATGCATTCCAGCATTCAGATGCAAAGACTTTTCAGGAGGCAAGTTTAAATACTCAGGAGAATTTTCCTATTCTTGAAGTTTATATCAGCCGTTATCTTGCAGAGGTTGAAAAACTTATATCAGACGGAATAAAAAAGAATTATTCCACTGTAGAAGAAAATCAAAAATTCCTGAAAGGAAAGTTTTTAATCAGCAGGCAGATTTCAAAAAATTGTGCTAACAAAACAAAGTTTGCCGTGCGTTATTTAAAATATATAGAAAACATACCGCAGAACCGAATTATAGTTTCAACCTTGAACAGGCTGGCAAAAATTTCAAATTCTGCCATGAATGTCAGCCGATGTTATTCCCTTATCGCTGTTTTTTCTGATATTCCGCCAAGTGAGAACATAGAAGCTGATTTAATTCAAAGTATGAATTTAAACAGACTGTTTTCAAACTATAAAAAACTTTTACTGTGGAGCAGTCAGTTTCTGCTGAACAAAGGTTTTACGACATTCAGCGGAAAACATATAAATCAGTCTTTGCTTTTTAGTGCGGAAAAACTTTTTGAAAGTTTTATTGCCGTTCTATTCAAGAAGTATGCAAAGGAATATGTCGTTTCCAGCCAGCATTCAAAATACTTTCTTGTTGATAAATACGGTGATAATTCTGGCGGAAAATTCAGGCTTCGTCCGGATATTGTAATGGAATCAAAAAACACGGAAAATTTTTCGAATTATGACACAATCATAATTGATACGAAATGGAAAAATCTTGATTCTTCTATGCCTGATAAAAATTATCTTATTGATATAAAAGATATGTACCAGCTGTATGCTTATGGTCAGAAATATCATCTTGGTGACAGTTATTTTCTTGATTTAATTCCAAAACTTGTGCTTGTATATCCATACACAGAAAAATTTCAGGCAGAGTTAAAACCATTTGTATATGAAGAGGTAAAAGCGAAGTTCGGACTGAAACTCGTTGTATATCCTTTTAATCTTGCTGATGAAGGCAAACACGGAGAAGGTTATAAACGTCAGATTGGTGAGATAATGTCTTTAGCCGCAAATCCCGAAAAGTCATCAGGTCTTGACCTGAAAAAAGAAATGAAAATTTTTGAAGAGCCTGACGAACTTTTATCAGAAGAATATAAAAGTGATGAAAATGGCAGATATATGCTGTTAGGTTACTGTCGTGACAAAAAACATTTTGAATGGATTTTGAAAAACAAACTGTATAATGTCCGCCTTGGTGAAAGGCGCGGTGCATTGCATGGTGTGGAATTACAGATTATTCCTTCCCGAATTGTTTTATATACTGCCGATTCCAACGGGAATGAAAATGTTTACATTTATACAGTGAACCAGTCGGAAGTCCTTATTGCTGACAGACATAAAATGGAGCAATTAAAATATCCGGCAGGGAAAAATGGAATAGGAGAACAATACAAACTCTATTCTTTGGGAAAGGAAATAAAAAATCATAAAAGACTCGATATAAAAAAATTGAAGCGTGATAGTGGACGCGGTAAAAACAGTTATAAACCGCTGTTTATAAAGTATTGAAAATTAAATAATAAATGTCATCTCATACGGACAGTATAAAAATTAAAGTCATAATCACTGTTGAAAATTTGTCAGAAATTTCTTCAGTTCCTTATGATGACCCATTCTGACAAATGGAAAGCTTAACGAGTTGATAAAACAAAACGGATTGAATGATGTGCTGTTCAAAAGTTCACCTAAAGTGATTGATGTTTGATTTACACAAAGATAAAATATAAAAGTGAAATAAAATGAAACAAATCACCGTCAGTGCAGCCGTAATCCTGCGAGAAAATCCTGCTACTCAAAAAAAAGAACTCTTTGCCACTCAGCGCGGTTACGGCGATTTTAAAGGCGGATGGGAATTTCCCGGCGGAAAACTTGAAGCAGGAGAAACGCCAGAGGAGTGCATTGTCCGCGAAATCAGGGAGGAACTTTCGGCAGAAATCAGGGCGGAAAAAATTCTTGGTACGGTCGATTACGATTATCCTGCTTTTCATCTTACGATGCACTGCATTCTTTGTTCCGTTGTTTCCGGCGAGTTACAGCTTCTGGAACACGAGGATGCACGCTGGCTCACCTCTGAAACTCTTTATTCTGTAGAATGGTTGCCGGCAGACAAATTGATTTTAGGGAAAATCGAAGAGATTTTGTAAAGGGCGAGCCATAGTCGGAATTGAAATTATTTTTCTCCCACAAACAACGTTTCTTTCCCGTTCGGGAAAAATATTGTGAAAGCCGCTTGGTTTTGCCTTGATTTTCCCGTTCGGGAATGTTACGATAAAAGTATGAAAATCAATTCTGTTGCTTCCCTTTCAGAGGCCGTAAAAATCCGCCGAAAGCAATTAGGGCTTACTCAATCAGAAACCGCCGCAATGTGTAATGTGGGCGCCAGATTTTTTTCTGAACTTGAAAATGGAAAAGAAACCCTGCAACTTAACAAAGTTCTTCATTGTCTTGAAATGCTTGGAATAAATCTCTACTCCGTAAACCGCGAAGATGATTCGGGGGAATTTAATAAATAGATGAAACTGAACGTTTACTTTGGAAATGAAAAAGCAGGCTCTCTTGAATCAACGGAAAATCGCGGTGTGATTTTTTCTTATGATAAGCGATACTTGCAGAATAAAAATGCAGTTCCATTGTCTGCTTCTCTTCCGTTTCAGACAGAAGAATTCAGCCAAAAACACTGCATGCCGTTTTTTTCAGGTCTTTTACCCGAAAATGATTCCCGGAAAAAAATAGCGGATTATCTTCACATTTCTGAAACAAGTACTTTAAAACTTCTTGAAGCCCTTGGCGGCGAATGTGCGGGTCTTGTTTCAATTCTGCCGGAAGAAACTGAGGTCTTTCAGCCTGTTTTATATAGATTAAATTCTGAAAACTACGAGCCTCTTGAAGAAGCCCGTCTTAAAGATTTCATCGAAAAAATGAACAGCCGCCCGCTTATGAAAGCTGATAAAAACTTAAGGCTTTCGCTGGCCGGCGCACAGGAAAAACTGGCACTTGCCAATCTGGCTGGCAAATGGTATCTTCCGCTGAACGGTGCGCCTTCGACTCATATTCTAAAACCAAGCCAGGCAGGTTCTCTTTCTTCTCTTGCTCAAAATGAATATATCTGTATGAAACTTGCAAAGGATTTTGGGCTTTCGGTTCCTGAAGTTGATTTAATTGACATTGCAGGAAAAGATATTTTTGTTGTCGAACGGTATGACAGAATAAAAAAAGAAGATTCTATTCAGCGCATTCATCAGGAAGATTTTTGCCAGGCATTGGGAATTATGAGCACTTCAAAATATCAGAATGACGGCGGCCCCGGGATTGCAGATATTTTTGATTCAATTAAGAAAAATTGCACTGTTCCTGCACTGGAAACTCAGAAATTTTTGAGCTATGTGATTTTTAATTATCTGATTGGAAACTGCGACAGTCACGGAAAAAATTATTCTCTGCTTTATAAAAACAGAACGGTAGAACTTTCTCCTTTGTATGACGCCGTTTCAACTGTTATTTATCCCGGCCTTACAGATAAACTTTCAATGAAAATCGGCAGGCATTATGAAATTCAGAAAACAACAAAAAAAGATTTTTATTTGCTTGCAGAAAATCTGAATATAAAGGGAAGTGTGATTTCAAAAATATTCAGTGACTTTGAAGGCAAATTCAGCAAGGCTTTTGCAGATTTGAAAGCCGATGAAAAAGTTTCAAAAGATATTCTTGATTTAATTTCTGCATCGATGGAAACAAGGTTCTGAACGTTTTCGGTTTTATACCACGATTAGACTGTACGTTTACGCATACGGTCTTACTGCTCCTTTGTCGTGGCAAGGATTGGAAGGGCTGGCGGAGCCAGTTGCTGGAGTGGAGCAGGGCGAAGCGGAAGCAATGGAGCGATAGCGGAACCCTGAAAAGCCTGGTTTTGCGAAGCAAAAGCCACCCAAATATAAAAACTTAAAATTCATGAGGGGATTATTTTTGCGGCGGTGAAACATAAAAATCAGAGGCGGAAGTGCATTGCAGAATGAGTAACGCTGACCGATGAGATTTCCTCCCTACCTCTCAAACACCTTATTAAACGAGCCGATTTCTATCAGGTTTCCTTCGGGGTCGGCGATGTAGCAGGTTCGCTGTCCCCAGGGTTCTGTTGTCGGTTCAAGGACAGGGCGCGCGCCTTTTTCGATTGCTTTTGCGAATTCTAAATCGACTTCTTCAAATGTGTCGACATACAGGGCGATTTCAAAATGTCCGTTGAGTCCGTTCAGATATTCGTATTTTCTGTTTGTCATTTTTTCAAAGTTCTTCCGCTCGTACAGCATAAAAAGAGTGCCGTTTTTAATCAGATACACGTTCACCGCATTTTCATCTTCCTTAATTTCAAAGCCAAGCACGTCCCTGTAAAATCGAATCATCGCCGGCATATCATTCACGAACAATCCAACACCGTCAAGTTTCATTTTGATTTCTCCCGTTTATATAAAAATAGTCAGTGAGCTTACAATCACTCCCCTACCCCAGTTCTTCCCATCGCAGATACTTTTCGTCAAGCGCCTCAGAAACTGCCTTATACTCTTTTGTGTATTCTGCGAGGTTTGCATAATCAGGCCCGGACATCAGCGTTTCAAGTTCCGTTTTGCGCGCTTCAAGGGATTCGATGTCTTTTTCGAGCTGTTCAAATTCTTTCTGTTCTTTAAACGAAAGTTTTTTCTGTGTGCCGGCGGTCGGATTTTGCGAAGGATTTGCAGAGGCGGAACTGACTGCAAGTTTTTGTTTTTCGCGTTCCTTTGCTTTTTCTTCGGCGGCTTTCAGTTCATCTTCTTTTTTCTTTTCTGCAAGATAATCGATGTACTCGGAGCACTTTCCGACAAAGCCTGAGATTTCGCCGTCGTCCTCAAGAATAAAAAGCGTGTCGGCAACTTTGTCCATAAAAAATCTGTCGTGGCTTACGATTAAAAGACAGCCTTCAAACGAAGTCAAAAACTGCTCCAGAATGTTCATCGTAAAAATGTCAAAGTCATTCGTAGGTTCGTCAAGAATCAACAAGTTCGGATTTGAAATCAAGAGCCTCACAAGAAAAAGCCGTTTGCGCTCGCCGCCGCTTAATGTCGAAACAGGCGAATATTGAATTTTTCCTTCAAAGCCAAATTCTTCAAGAAAGCGCGATGCTGAATAAGTCTTGCCGTTGTTCATCGTGACGTTTTCGGCAACTTCTTTTATGTATTCAAGAACTGTCAGCGCCGTGTTTTTAAAAACAGGATTTTGCTGGTAATATGCGATGTGAGTATTTTCGCCCGTAACGACTGAACCTGTATCAGCCGGCACTGCGCCTGTAATGATATTTAAAAGCGTAGACTTGCCTGTTCCGTTGTTTCCGAAAATTCCGATTTTCTGACCGGCGGTAAAATTGTACGAAAAATCTTTTATCACAGGAATTTTATTTTCTGAATTTTCACTTGCGTAACCTTTCGGAAAATTTTTTGAGATGCCGTGAAGTTCAAGGACTTTTCCGCCGAGCCGTCTGCCTTTGACTTCAAACGAAAAGCCTTTGTCCTGATGAAATTTCTCGCGGTTGATTAATTCCATATCACGCTGAATTCTTGCCTTTGCTTTTGTTCCGCGAGCGCACGGTCCGCGCAAAAGCCAGTCGCGTTCAACTCGCAAAACGCTTTCGATTCTGCGGTCGGTGTTTTGTGCGATTTCTATTTCTGTCTGTTTTTTTTCAAGGTAGGTTGAATAGTTGCCCTGATAGAGTTTGAGCTGGTGTCTGTCAAGTTCGTAAATGTTGGTGCAGACGTTGTCTAAAAAATATCTGTCGTGCGTTACCATCAAAACTGCGCGGTCTGTGTTTTTAAGATAATCCTGAAGCCAGCTGATTGTCGTTATGTCGAGGTGGTTTGTCGGTTCGTCAAGCAGAAGAAGTTTTGTATCTTCTACGAGAACTTGGGCGAGCGCGACTTTCTTTATCATTCCGCCGGAAAGCGTACCCATTTTTCGCGACATATCGGTAATTCCGAGCGTACTTAAAATCGAAGAAATCTGCGATTCGTAGTTCCACAAATCTTTTTTTTCCATAAGGTCAGAAAGTTCTTCGTAACGGTTTTGTCTGCCTGCGTTAAGTTCGCCAAGCTGAATGCACAGCTCCTGATATTCGCGGATGATTTTTAGTTTTTCGCTTTCACTTTTAAAGATGTGATCTCTGATTGTGTCGTCTTTTTGATAAACAGGATTTTGCGGTAAAAACGAAATTCCGCTTGCCTTGTTAAAAACAACTGTTCCCTCGTCAGGCTGGAGAACGCCTGCAATCGTATTCAAGAGTGTCGATTTGCCTGTTCCGTTCCGTCCGATTAATGCGGCTTTTTCGCCTTCGTTAAGTCCGAATGTTACGCCGGTAAATAAAGGTTCTTCGCGACCGATTTTTGACAGGTTGCTTATCGATAGTAAATTCATAACGCCATCATATACAATAATGGAAAAAATAACAAATGCCGTGCGCCGTAAAGTTCCGCGCTTGATATTGATGAACTTAATTAAGGGAAAAACTTTTTATTTGAATGAACTCTAGATTCGAAGGTATTATGACCTCCATTCCAGATTTATGAATTTTTATTTCATTTATTGTTTTTTGAGCCAAGGGTTTTCTTTTTCAGATTTTATTAGAAATGCTTTCATTTTTACACCTCAGAAACTAGTGTAATTCACTCATTAAAATTTGTTTACGAGGTTAGAATTGGCGGATACAAATTTTGTGCAAAACGGCATAAATAAAAACTGAAGCTCTATTAAATATTAATGGTGTTCCTCGCGTGAATCGCTGTTGCTCAAATTTGAATTTGCCAGTACTTTTCACGCGAAATAATAAATTTAATTTTCATACCATTTTTTGGAAGTAATACTTACATTGCTTGATTCTATCCAGCCTGTTTTCCATGTTCTTCGTAACTTGCCAAGTAAACTTATTTCGGATACTTGCACAAAACATCTATAAAAAGTTTTATCTGGATTTTCAAATAATATATAAACATCAGATATGATGTCATATTCAGAAAAGTCATCAGAAACAGATGGATGGTTATAAAGTCTTACTTTTTTTGCTTTCCCAATTAAAGGATTATAAATAGCCTCATCTGTTGTATTTTTATTAAATATTGTTTCTTTTGCTTCTACAATTCGAAAATATGGATATCCGTTAAAATCATCTATTCCGTTTCCAATTAAATCATATAGACCGTAAATATCATTCTCAAGTTTATTGTAGTCGAATATTCCTCTCATAGTACAAGTTCCTTGTACAGGAATAAGACAAATCGGATTTTCAGAAGGACTTTTTTCATAAAAAGATTCATCAAGACAATCTAATGTATATTCAACTCCGCCCATAAGGTTTGCCATACCCAGAGGAGAAATATCTTCTTTTATTTCATATACAGAAAAATTATCTCTACCTACTACGCTATCTGTTTTCGTACTAGGTAAAATTTTTGATTGGTCACCCCAAGGGAATATTCTTTTTGTGTTTGCTAAGGCAGCATATTCCCACTCTGCGCTTGTCGGAAGTCTGTAATTTTTACCTGTCACATCAGATTTCCACTGACAGTATGCAACAGCATCAAAAAAGGTTATTCGTTTTACAGGATAATCTTTATTTTTCAAAAACTGCCTGTAGTTTTCGCCATTAGCAATTTCATAAGATGTTTTATATTTTGATTTGTTAAGAAATTCCAAAAATTCTCCGTTCGTTATAAGATGTTTTTTTATAAAGTAGGCATCTAACACAACAGTGTGTTCTTTTCTAAAATACTTTAATCCTTCTTCTTCCGTTTCGCCTGCAACGCCGGTAAAACTTTGTCTAAAGGCTTTAAACTTGTCATTACCAATAATTGCATTCACTTTTGGAATTTTAATAAATTTATTGTTGGCGGCTATAATAGAAAACTGACAAATAACAACAAACAAAATAAAAAAAATATTCTTTTTCATAATTATTATTCCTCTAATGATTTTACTTTAATAAGAATTAAGCGATCAAATGTTGAAACATCAACAGATTTTAAATCGCGAGTTTGGAGCCACAGTTTATTCATAGATGTATCTGTAGCATTTACTTTTTTTGAAGATGAATCATATGAGTTTATGTTTACAAAATGGTCTTCGTTACTACCTGGTATACGGCCAATAATAATATATGAATCATCTGAAGATTTTGCTTCTGATAAAAAGGATGCTATATCTTCTTTAGAAAGTCCTTTTTTCCCTGTGTCAATAATTGTCGCATCAACTCCGTATTTTGCAAGAAAATCTTTTAATCCAGAAAAAATCATTCCTTTAGAACATGTCAAGGATGAATCAAACAGCATATTTGATATACCTATGGGCTTAGGGCTTTCCATTTCATAACCAAACATAGTAATAGGTCAAATTTCGAGTTTTAGATAAATTTACAAAAAAAGGCATTCCCTGTA
>JBJETJ010000034.1:0-10898 GCA_051883255.1 Treponema sp. | reverse complement strand
CAGCTTTTAAGCGAAAACAGTTTAAAACAAAAACTTGGCGGAACGGCACTTGTTCTCCTGCTTGTTGATGAAGACAGGCTTGTTTCATTCTGCACTTTTGCACCAAAGGATGATATCCAGCCGACGGATTTATCACCATGGATTGGATTTTTGTATACATTTCCTGAATACAGGGGAAATAAATATGCAGGAATGCTTTTAGATTATGCTGAAAGTATAGCAACTGTAATGGAACGTGAATACATATATATTTCTACAAATCATGATGGTCTATATGAAAAGTACGGATTTGAATTTTATAAAACCGAAAAAGACATAAATGGAGAAGATTCAAGAATATACAGAAAAAATCTTGCATTAGAGGGACAAGAAAAGGACAGACGATATAATAACGGGGCAAAGTGGAAGGCAGAAATTGTAAAGGATGCAAGAAAAAACGTTGACATGACAGCCTATTGCGGATTTTCCTGTAATCACTGCTTTCTAGGAGAATGGTGCGGAGGATGCCGTTCAGTATTCAGCTGCTGTTCTTACGGAACATTTCATGAAAGCGGAAACTGCCCAAACATAGTTTGCTGCAAGGAAAAGAAAATCGACGGCTGTTATGAATGCAATGAATTGGCAGACTGCACCAAAGGATTCTATAAACCTGATAACGATGGAGCTTATGCATGCAAATCACAGGCATTGTTCATAAAAAAATACGGAAAAGATAAATTCTTTCAGGTTCATGACAACTTGCACAAAGCCTATGACTTCAAAAAAACACAGGAAATATTGGGAAAAAGTGTTGAAGAAGGATTAAAGATATTGGAAAAAAATATGTAAAGCAATTGAATGTCAATCACATTTTTTTGCAAACAGAAAGAAATTTACCGGCTTACAGTTTTTACATAAAGTCAGGTTTTTCAGAACTGAAAGCTCATGCATCATTAGTAAAAATATTTGACTGAAAAACAATCCAGAATTTTTGAATCTGGCGCAGATAGATAGCTTAAAATTTTATAGAGGAAAATCATCATGATGAAAAATCCAGAAGAAACAATTGGAAAAATTATTGATAATTCAGCCAACAGCAGAAGCAAAAGAACGGCTGTGGCAGGATTGCGATACTATCCATGAAACTTGAATTCAGAAAGGCTTCCCTTGCCGATACAGAACAACTGATAGAGATTTACAATGCTTCATTTTACGACGATTACATTAAATACGGTGAATGTCCTGCGTATGGAAAAACGAAAGAAGTAATGGAAAAATCCATTTTGGATTATCCGAAATTTCTTATACTGTGCAATGAAAGACCAGTTGACTGTGTTTCCTGCAAAAAAAAGGAAAAGAAGATATACGAAATCGGCTGCCTGTGCGTAATCCCGGAATTTCAAGGCAAGGGAATAGGAACACAGGCAATTGAATTTGTAAAAGAGTTTTACAAAGACTGGGAAGAGTTCACTTTAATTACGCCAGCTGATAAACTTGAAAATGTAAAGTTTTATTCAGAAAAGTGCGGATTTAATATCGAGTCAACCGAAAAAGACGGAAATGTTAAAGTTGTCCGCTTAGTTCTAGGAAAGTACTGATTTACACTTGAAGCGATTACTCAGTAGTTTCTGCCAGATTTGTATTTTATGAGGTTTTTATAATGAAAGAAAATATAAAATTTGATATGACAGTTCCATGCGGAAATGGTTTGTTAAACATTCGGGTTGGTGCAATCATCATGAAAAAAAAGAAGATTCTTATGGTTGCAAACAGTAAAAATCCTGAGTATTTATATTCTGTTGGCGGAAGAATAAAGTTTGGAGAAACGGCTGAAGAAGCTGTGATTAGGGAAGTTTATGAAGAAACCGGGATTCAAATGGAAGTTGACAGATTAGGTTTTGTTCATGAAAATTATTTTTATGGAGATGTTGATTCTAATCTTGGAAAACTGATTTATGAAATTTCATTTTTCTTTTATATGAAAGTACCTGAAAATTTTGAGCCAAAAAATAAGACTTTTGCAGAAGATGACCATAAAGAATACATGCAGTGGATTTCATTGGATTCGACAGTAAAGTATTATCCTGAATTTTTCAAAACAGAATTGAAACATCCTCAAACAGCTGTAAAACATTTTGTTACTGATGGAAGAAATATTTGTACTGGATAACCCAGGCAAAAGAAAAAGCTCAAAATATCATAAAAACTGTTAATTTGAATATGGCTCTTGAAAATCAAAATATTACGACTGACGAAGCTGTTATGGACATGGCAAATGATTTTATCAACAATAATACAAAGCAAATCTGGGATTAGTTTGATTTAAAAACATTGGATAGAAACCAATAATTATTCTAATGGAAATGCAGATAATGGTGATTATTCAGATTTGATTGAATTCACTAAAGAAAGGAATAGATAATCTTCCTCATTTTGTGAAACTCAAAACTTAATAAAGTGTTGATTAATGCGCAATCCTCTGTGCAAGTTCACCAATTGCTTGAATGTTGTGGGCCTTGTGGGAGTGCATGAGCGTGCGAGTGTCCAAAAGGATGCCGTAGATTTTGTTGTAAGGTTTTTCTGTCTGTTCAGAATCCTGGGGCAGGGCGTAGTCTGCGGAAACAAAGCCGATGTTTTGGCTCTCGTTTACAAAGGCGGGCATGATAAATGCGTTGTAGATTTTTTGGGAATCGAGGTTTTGCTGAATGTCGGACGGCAGTTTGATTTTGTTTTTCGGGTTGGCAATATATTCGGCATAGGCCAGCTGCTTTACGACGCTTGCACTGTCCGGCAGGTGATTTGGATTTTTGGTTGCGCCGTACTGGTAATATTTTGAATCGAGCACAAATATTTTCTGTTCAGGTTTTCCGCGGTTTTGAATCATGATTGTGTCAGGGCGGAGGGAATTTCGCTTTTCGGAATTTCCAAACGAAAAATCAGCCTTGCTTCCGTTCAGCCGCCAGTAAACTTTCGGGTAGAATTTTTCCTTGTCCTTTTCGCCGTAAACAGAATCAACAAGCTGTTCCCAAATGTGATGAAAATTATTTGTCCCGAAAATAAAATTTTCTTTGTCCGCTGAACTGTCCAGATAAAGGATGATGTCGAGCATGTTCTTAAAAAGCAGAAGTTCGCTTTCGTTAAAAGTGTGGGCGATTTTTGCCTGCAGGATGGAAGTAAAAAAGTTTTTGTTAAACGCAATCGGCGGCTTTGCAGGCACAAAAGAAGAAAAAAGAAATCCCAATTTGCAAAAACTTTCATGCACGCAGAATTTGTGAATCAGCGTGATAAGTTCAGCTTCGTTGTGATTCGTTCGGTGCGTTATGAATTCCAAGTAGACCGCATTTTCATTTGCAATCTGGGGACGTACTTGTTTGATTGTGCGGCTCCAGGAGATTTTTCCGGAAGGTGCGCGTTTGTAAATCTGTTCTTTTGGCTTGTAGTATCCGTGATTTAAAAAATCGTTGATTACAAAAAAATACGCGTGAATCGGAAATGTTACCTGAGTAGATTTTAAGCGGATGTCTGATTGATGCAATAATGATTCCGGCGTTCCAAAGGAAGAAAGAACGCTGATCAGGTTCAAAATATCAAGTCGGATTTGTTTGTCATCTGCATTTTCAGGTTTTGTATAGCCAACAGGAAAGTGAATTGAAAGTTTTCCATCAACAAAACGAAGACCGACGAATTTATCAACAAGACCTGTTTCTTCATCGCGGGAATTTTCCGCATCAAAATAAACACAAAGGTCAGAAAGAGAAACATTTTTATTTTGGACATCATTTGCTGAATTCATTAAAATCCTTACTGTTCAGAAGTTTCAGACTGCGATTCTGAATCTTGCGGAGTCGTGGTTTTGCTTTTTGATTCTGAATCCGGCTTATTTGACGAAAGCAAATATTTTAATCCGCAGTTTTCAGAAAAAACATCAAAGCCTTTTTCAGAGAATCTTTTTTGCAGTTCTTCAAAATTCTTTATGTCGCTCTCAAAAATTTCCTGATGACAAAACTTGAATGCGTCATCCCAAAGATATTTAAGAACTTTGTTCGCAAACTTTTTTTCGTTAATTGCATTATTTTCAGCCTTGATGAACCAGCAGCCGAGCCGTTTGTCTTCCATACTTGAAAGTCCGCCTTCGTTTGACTTTTCGCCGATAATGCTGTTAATCTGAGTCTGAAAATTCTTCCAAGTGATGGACTGATTATTCACGGTAATTTTTGCATCCATTTGAGATGAATCATTACATTGATTTTGAACAAGTTCCATTTCCCACCTTCGCTGGAAAGCATTGTCCAATGTAAAAACGTTCTGGTCGCTTGTGTTCATCGTTGCAAACAGAGAAAGATTTGGCGGAAGGCGGATTCCGGTGTTGGCAGTCCAATTCAATTCCGGTACTGTTTTTCGGATTTCATAATTGATGTCATCGTTCATAATGCAATACGAACTCCAACCGTCTGAACCACGGTCAAGAAGCTGAAAAATCTCACCAAAAATTGCAGCTGCATTTCCGCGGTTGATTTCTTCTATAATCAAATAATAAGGCTTTTCAGGATTTTTGAGTGCTGCAACAAGAATTCGAGTAAATGACCCCGGCTTGAAAGTGTACTTAACAGCATCGCCATCAACAACAGGCAGAATCTGTCCGACAAAATCTGCGTTTGTATATTCAGGATGGAAAACAACGCGGATTTTCTGCTCGTCAGAAACGAATTTTGTCTTTTCATCGATTTTGCGAGATTTTCCGCTACCTGGCACACCGTAGTAGATGGTTTGGGTGGGGGCGTGGGTGGAGTAAGAGAGATTTTGATTGGAAGGTTCTTTTTTTTCAATTATGGATTCATCTTTTGTAAGAAGATTCTCTATTAAATCATCTTGTATAAGATCAATAAGTTCTTTTTTTGAAAAAAAATTTTTTCCTATAGTATAGAGTCCATTTGAAAATGTAAAGTTCATTTATCTACTCCTAGTTTTTTTAACATATCATTTAAATAATTTTGTCTTCTTACTGAAAAGAAACCTATTTCATCATTAAATTTTTTTAGAGATGAAGTTTTTATTCTAAATTGCGCATTACGGGCTTCTCCGTCATGCCTTTTATTAGGAGTAAGTTCAAATCCAACAGATTCGACAATGTCAGAAAAAGTTTGAAATGTATCTTCCGATAATTTATAATCAACAACAATTAAATGACTATTTGTATCCATTGAACCACGACCATCAAAAATCCCCTTTATAAAAAAGCGCTTATTTTCTATGCTTTCAAATTTTAGTTTTGATACAAGTTTATAAATTTTTTGAAAACTCACATTCTCATTCTCAGAACTGTCTTTCTCTATTAGAAGAGTAAATCCCCTTAAAGCTCCAGATAGATTTCCGAATTCTTCTGTTTGATTTGCTGTTATTTTGATTTTTTCAGATAATTTATAACTGCCAAGGAATTGTTTTATTTTTTTATGATGCTCTAATATATCCTCTTCAGAAATATGAGCTGCATTATGTCTAACTTGAGCTAATACATATCTATTACCATTAGCAGCTGTTTTTTCTGTATATAATGGAAATATCATACCAAGAAGAAATGCTTTTGCAGGTGACATCTCTAGATTTACAAATTCATCTAAAGTCATACTTCTAATCTCCTTTTTGCCATTTCAAAGTAGTTATTATCTTTTTCAATTCCGATAAATTTTCTATTTAATTCTTTACAAGCAACTCCGGTAGTTCCACTGCCCATAAATGGATCTAAAATCAATTGATTTTCGTTTGTATGAATAGATATGATTTCTTTCATTACAGAGAGAGATTTTTGTGTAGGATGTCCAACTTTTTCAGCTCCATTTACAACAGGAGCTGTATATAAACTGCGTAAATACGGTTTAGAAACGGTTTTGTTGAAAACCCATTTTGAATTTTTCTTTACTGCCCAGATTGCAAATTCCATATCTTGCACATAACGGCGATTAATATTTCGTGGCATCGGATTTGATTTTTGCCAAATCAAAATATCTTTTACTTCGCAATTTGATTCTTCTCCTTCAAGAACATCTGCAATATAACTTAAAAATCTATATGAGCAAAAAATTATAATTGAACCATTTTTGTCTAAAAGTTTTGTATATAAAGGAATCCAAGAAAATAAATCAAATTTTCCTCTATCCCATAACCCAAAATCTACACCTGTACGTGGTTTTTTCATTGTTGAGAAATTATTATTTTTAGAAATGTTATATGGAGGATCTGTAATTATATGATTTACAATAATACCAGCAGAAATGAGTTCATTTATTTTTGTATATGCATCATCATTGTAAATAATCATTGAATCAGACATTTTTGAATTCCTCCTTAATCTGTTCTGCAAGAGCTTTTGCTAAAAGTGGAGGAACTGCATTTCCAATTTGTTTACAAACAGAGCATTTATTTCCGTAAAAAATAAATGAATCTGGAAAACTTTGTATTCTGGCAGCTTCTCGTGGTGTTATTGAGCGATTTAATAAAGGATGTGAGTTTCTACCATTAGAAGGAGTATCAAATCTTGTATCAATTGTAGGAGAAGGAGAATCCCATTTTAATCTCGCCCAAGTTGTCGAAAATTGCTGCTTTCCATAAAGTTCTTTCGGCATGGAAGTCTTATCTCCTTCAGGAGGAATCATTTTTAGTTTTTCTAATGCAAAACTTGAATGATTTGTTGCTTTATGGTTATAAAGCATTTTGCTACCATTACGAATTTTCTGCTGGTATTCTGATTGTGAATCATTTTGATATTCTGAAATATCTGAGCCTTCACCAGAATCTAAATAAGCAAGGTCAGAAATAGCATCTCGAACTGTTGTTCTTGGTGCGTTATTTTGTTTTGGAACTGTTATTCTTTTATTAGATAGAGTTCCTATAATAATAGTTCTTTCCCTGGTTTGGGGAACACCAAAATTGTAGGCATTTACAATATCGTGATTTAATGTATATCCAAGATTTTCAAATTCTTCATATATTTGCCTGATGAAAAATCCATTCGCGGACGCAATAAGATTTTTAACATTTTCAATAATAAATACTTGAGGATGTAATTCTTTTACAATATTTACATATTCTCTAAAAAGAAAATTTCTCGGATCTTTTATTCCAAGATTTTTACCTTTTAAACTAAACCCCTGACAGGGAGGTCCTCCAATAACCATGTTTACATTTCGTTCTTTTGATTTTTGAATAATTGCTTGTTTTGTTTCAGAAGAACAAATATCTCCACAAATACAATAAGTATTTGGAAAATTTTTTTGAAATGTATTTATGACTTTCGGATCGAAATCTGTTGCAACTTCTGTTTGAAATCCTTCAACCATATCAAGACCACAAGAAAATCCCCCGGCTCCAGAAAATAAATCTAATACATGAAAATTAATCGGGGTCTTAGGGGCATCGCCCCTAGGAGAAGGGGTAGCGGAAGACGGTTCTCCGGCTGGAGCGAGGGGAAGGCTTTCCCCTCCTTTTGTACACTTTAAACGGTCGTTTTGGGTATCACTTTCTTACCCAACTTGCCCTTGCCTCTGTTACAAAATATGACGAACTTACACCAAGCTCCCTTGAAAAACTTGCTGCATTCCAAAAAATCTCCACAATCTTCCTTTTTTTTTATATCTTTAAAATATGATTTATGGTTACATTCGGGTAAGTACGGACAAGCAGACTGTGGAAAATCAGCGGTTTGAAATCCTGGAATTTGCAAAACGCAATTCGCTTGTTCTTGACAGCTGGATTGAAGAAACTGTGAGCGGAACAATCAGGCCGGAAAATCGAGCGCTTGGAAAACTTCTTGATTCAATTCAAAAAGATGACCTGATTATCTGCTCGGAACTTTCGCGGCTTGGGCGCAGTCTTTTTATGATTATGTCAATCCTAAACAAACTGATGGAAAAAGGTGCACGAATCTGGACAATCAAGGACGGTTACAGGCTTGGCGATGACATTCAGTCAAAGGTGCTCGCTTTTGCATTCGGACTTTCGGCTGAAATTGAGCGTAACCTTATAAGCCAGCGGACAAAAGAAGCTCTTGAACGAAAAAAAGCCGAAGGTCAGAAACTCGGACGCCCCAAAGGAAGCACAACTGAAACTTCAAAACTGGACGGAGCAGAAATCGGTGCCACAATTATGATTATGCAGGGAATTTCTGTAAATCAGATGGCAAAACTGTACGGCGTCCACAGAAATACGGTAAAAAAGTTCATTGCGGCAAAACAGCTTGGTTCGCAGGAAAATATCGAGCAGATGCTGAAAATAATAGGGTAAAAACTGACGGATATGTTCTTTACATTTCGATGTATCGAAAATACCCGTTGAAAAAGTCATAATTCACAAAAATCAAAAAATATGCTATAAAAAAAATATGGAGGGAAACATTGCTTTCTTAAAAACAACTTTCTTCCATAATAATTATAGTAGGAAAAAATGTGCAATAAAAATATAAATAAAGAAGAAAAAAACATCACCAAAAACGACCGTTTAAAGTGATGCATTTAGGAAAAAAAATGGGTCATAAATGGACAGATAAGGAATGTATCGTGGTTTGCGAAGTTTTTAAGAGAGATTTTGTGGATTCTAGCAGTTCTCTTGTTAATGCTATCAGTTCAATAATGAAAGAATGTCCGGATTTGGAGAATGGTTCTGTTCGTATGAAAATATCAAATACCGTGCAATTATGTAAAGAGTTCTCTATAAGGCACACCTGTCAGATTTCAACGTTAAAAAACTATTCACAACAACATTTGAAAGCATTCAAAAAGGTTTTTGAAATTTAAGGTATCCACATGGAGTCAACTCAGTTCATCTATAACGGTCGTACTCGCAGTTTTTTTAATACGCTGGTTGAAAACTTAGAGCAGTGCAGTGAATTCAAAATCAGTGTGGCATTTATTACTTTTGGCGGGCTTCAGGTTTTGCTTGAAACTTTGCAGGTACTTTCTGAGCGCGGTATTCCTGGCGAGATTTTAACGACTACCTATCAGAACATGACGACTCCACAAGTTTTAAAGCGTCTTTCTGAATTTCCTAACATCAAGCTTAAGATTTATGTTCCGCCGACTCAGAACGACGGCTTCCATGCAAAAGGCTATCTTTTTCATAAATCAACTGACAGTAAAAGCAATGACCTGTGGACTGTAATAATCGGTTCTTCAAACATCACCGGTCGTGCTCTTAAAACAAATATCGAATGGAACGTGCTGCAGAATGAACCTGTGCAGGAAGCGCAGGAACCGGGAGTTTTTGCAAAATCCGTACTTGATGAATTTGAGCAGCTTTGGGAAAGTCCGTGGGCAAAAGAATATTCTGATGATTTTTTAATTTCGTACCGTGATTATCTTGCGCGGATTAAAAAGGATGTTCAGGCTAAAAAAGTCAATGAGCTTTTTACTTACGAGAGAGCTCAGGCAATCCAGCCGAACGAAATGCAGCAGGAAGCAATCGTAAAACTTGATAGGCTTCGAAAAACCGGCGCAAAAAGGGCACTTGCAATTGCAGCAACAGGAAGCGGAAAAACATATATGTCTGTTTTTGATGCTCTTCAGGTAAATCCAAAACGGTTGCTTTTTATCGTTCACCGTGAGGACATATTAAAAAAGGCAAAAGAATCTTTTGACACTATATGCGGAGCGGTTGGAAAAAATTATGTTTCCGGTTTTTTTACAGGAAATCAAAAAGACGAAAATTGCACTTATCTTTTTGCAACTCGCGACACGATGAGCCGGCATTTTACGGAATTTGCTCCTGACACTTTTGACTACATCGTAATCGATGAAGCGCACCACGCTTCAAGCGACAGCTACCAGAAAATCATCTCGTATTTTAAGCCTGATTTTCTTCTAGGTCTGACGGCTACTCCTGAACGCAGTGACAGCGGCGACATTTACGCGCTTTTTGACAACAACATTGCTGTAGAAATCCGTCTGAGGCAGGCACTTGAATACAATCTGATTTGTCCTTTCCATTATTTTGGTCTTACTGATGCCGAAGGAATTGACTACACAAAAATCAAAGCGGAACCTGGCACATCTGAATATACCGAAGAAATTGCCAGAATGCTGATGGTAAGTCACAGAGTTGATTACATAATAGAAAAAATGAAATTTTACGGTCACGATGGTGAAAAAACAAAAGCTCTGGGATTTTGTCAGAACATAAAACACGCAAAATTTATGGCAAGTGAATTTTGTGCGCGTGGAATTCCTGCCGTAGCTCTTTCTAGTGAAGACAACAAGAGCATTGACGAGCGAATTGCTTTTACAAAACGTCTTGAAAACGATGATGACGAACTTAAGGTGATTTTTACGGTTGACCTGTTCAACGAAGGAATTGATATTCCGTCCGTAAACACGATTTTAATGCTTCGCCCGACGGAGTCTTCTATTATATTTATTCAGCAGCTTGGACGAGGATTGCGTAAACTTGCAGATAAAGAATTCGTTACGGTTCTTGATTTTATCGGAAACTACAACAAGTCATTTTTGATGGCGATTGCTTTGAACGGTAAGCAGAACTTTGACAAGGATTCGCTAAAAGTTGAAGTAGAAACAGATTTTGCCGATTTGCCAAACGGAACTTACATCCACATGGACAAAATTACAAAGCAGCAGATTCTTCATCAGCTTGAAAATGAGCGCTTTATGTCAATGAAGTATATGAAGGAATCCTACTTGAATTTTAAACACGTTTGTGGCGGAAAAATTCCTATGCTGATTGATTATTTAAAGCATGACGGAAGTGTTGACCCACTGCGTTTTTCTTCGTTCAATACGAATTACAAGACCTATCTTGAGTTTGCCGCTTTTATGGAAAAAGAGACTCACCCTGAACTTTCTGTTCTCTTGGAAAACGAAGCGTTTAAGATGGCATGATATAAAAGGCTGGGAAAAAGTGGTACTCTGGTTTGACGG
>JBJETJ010000033.1:29078-50657 GCA_051883255.1 Treponema sp. | reverse complement strand
ACTCCAGACTCCCGGAAAATCTCCAGATTTTAAGAGAAACAAAGGATTTGTTCTTGAAAACATTGACGATTTATGAGAAAGACAATTAATGTTAGATAAATGTATGGCAAATATATTTTTTATACAGAATTTTAGAAATGAATTCCGTATGAAACAAAACAGTAATACAAACCGCTCAGTTCATCAATCAATTTGACGGCAGAGCAGAAAATGAATAACTATGTACTTTGTATTGTCATAAAGTAAGCAGAATAAAAACTGACCGCAAATTAAACACAAGAACAAAAGAGGTTTTATATGAATAATTTACGTACCATACTTATCGGCTTAATCACTGCCTTGAGCCTGTACTTAATAATTTATACCGTTCTGTTTACTATATGTATAGTTTCAAACGGGAACGAACTGATAAAAAAAACTGACGACTCAAAACTCAAGCCCTGTCTGACAGAATCAATGCAGGAAGCCATAGAAGAAGGAAAAAAATTTTCGCTGAAAGAAGAAATTGAACTTTTCAAAAAAATGGTTGCAATTAATGAAAATATCAGACATCAAAAATTGTTCCAGTTCGTATTAAGTTCGTTAATATCGATAATAGCAGTGCTCGTGGCAATCTGCATATTGTTTGTAATGCTTCTGATTAGCCTGCATTTTTTCAATTAGAAAACAGGGCGGTCAACATTCAGCAGATATTAAGGGAAGTGCTGATTAACACTTGAAGCGATTACTCAGCACTTCCCGTCAAATTGCCGTAAGCCATTGACTTACGGACAATTAGCAACATTCAAGGTTAACACTGAAAAATCCTCAATAGGATTTATTCAGTGTTTCCTAAGCGTTCTTGAGTTTTATTTTTTTTAGAAATAAAATAGCGCCATGACACAATACGAAAAAATGACTCAAACTCCAGTTGAAAAACTGATTATTTCACTTTCAATTCCTACCATTATAACGATGATGGTAACCAATTTATATAATATGGCAGACACCGCATTTGTCGGACGGCTCGGAAACAGTGCCAGCGGTGCGGTGGGAATCGTCTTTGGATTTATGTCCATTCTGCAGGCGGCAGGATTTATGTTCGGGCAGGGCTCGGGCAGTATCATTTCAAGAAGTCTTGGAAAAAAAGACGAAAACACGGCAAGCGAAATCGCATCAAAAGGATTTTTTTCTTCGTTCTTTACAGGCTGTATCATTCTGATTTTGGGCTTTGCGTTCCTTGAACCGCTTGTCTATCTACTTGGAAGTACAAAGACAATCGCGCCTTATGCAAAAACTTACATCTCGTTTATCCTGCTGATTGCGCCAATTACGATTTCAAGCTTTACGCTGAACAACATTCTGCGCCACGAGGGAAAAGCCTTTTTTGGAATGACCGGACTTTTTACAGGCGCGGTTTTGAACATTGCAGGCGATGCGTTCTTTATGTTCAAGTGCAATATGGGAGTTGCAGGCGCGGGGCTTTCAACGGCAATTTCGCAGGTCGTAAGTTTCTTTATTTTGCTGAGCGCATTTTTTACAGGAAAAACTACGTGCAGAATTTCGCTCAAACTGTTTCTGCCTGACTTAAAGAAAATCTTTGACATCGCCGCAACAGGAATTTCAAGTCTTTTCAGGCAGGGGCTCAGCAGTCTTTCTGCAATTATCCTTAATTATCTTGCCGCCTATTACGGCAACCTTGAACTTAACAATGCCGATGCCGCAGTTGCTGCGATGAGCATCGTTTCAAGAATTTTCTTCTTTATGTTTTCTATTTCCGTAGGTGTCGGTCAGGGATTTCAACCTGTGAGCGGTTTTAATTACGGCGCAGAAAAATTTGACCGCGTAAAAAAAGGATTCTGGTTTACAGTCGCATTTGCAGAATGTCTGATGATTATTCTTGCCGTCACGGTAATTCCGCTTGCGCCGTCAATCGTACAGCTTTTCCGCGACGACACTTCCGTCATAAGCATTGCCTCTCACTCGCTGAGGCTTCACTGCATTGCACTTCTGTTTTTGCCGTACTGCATGGCAGTCGATATGCTTTTGCAGAGCACAGGAAAAAAACTCGCGGCAAGCATCGTGTCGTCTTTAAGGAGCGGACTTATTTTTATTCCCGTGCTTTTCATTCTTTCGTATCTGCGCGGATTGAAAGGCATACAGGAAGCACAGCCGCTTTCGTTCATTCTCTCTGCAATTCCGACGGCATTCTTTGGAATTTCATTTTTCAAAAACCTGAATAAACAATGCAAAAAAAATTCCGTGCCGTCCATACAGAATGAAAGCTGCGGCTAAAACATTAAGATTAGAATGATGACAAAGATATATCGGTATATTTTAATACTTCTCAAGACGATTCTAAAAGAGAAATAAGAAACTATTTGCTTTCTCATAAAATTAAATACTAAGAAGGCTTGCTTTTAATTTGTGAAATTTTCTGTAGATATCTCGAATTTTAAAGTACTTATCGGCTAGAGTTCTTCTGACTTTTAAAGTAATCATCTAATTCTTTTATATACAGGGCTTTCTCCTTTTCAATATCTTTCCTCGTATAATCTTCAAACGGACAGTAAAATTTATAACAGATACGAAAACTATAATCTAATTCATAATGAATCTTAGGTATATCATCATCGTCATGCTCAAATTTTATCGGGGAATCATGGAAAACTCTGTTCAATCCATTCATTACAATTTGACCATTGACCACAATTGAAAAGAAAGAATTTTGATATGCAATTTTTTCAAATATTGAATGATAATTCCTAGAAAAATTATATCCGGGATCAAAAACTATTTCATCATCAGCATAATTCAATTTATCTGAATGTGTATAAAAATATAACGAATGAGAGTCTTTATCATAACCAGAAAAAATATGTAAATCTAAAATCGTATGAACTTCATACTTATTCAATAAATCTGCTAAACTGGTTGAGTTTAACACATTTAAATTTAATTCTTTGTCTGGAGCCCAAAATATTATTTCAGAAATTTTTTCGTTATTCTGTGCTGACACTCTATAATTTAGTACCATAAATATCACCAAGATAATAATTGCTTTAATTTTCATAATAACTCCCCTTATTTAGTTCTTTTCATCGACTGAACCAGTATAAGATGTGGAAAACGCTAGATTTAGTGTGCCCGAAATTTTATTAAGTAGGAAGGACTAAATGTTTTTTTTCAACTCTTTTTAATTTCTCTGAATACTTTTTCCCTTCAATTTCGAATTTAAGGATTATATATTCAGTTTTATTGTTTTCCAAAATAACTGGAGCAAAATCAGTATTTTCTATTTGGTATAAATATATCTCATAATTACAATTATTTTCAGAATGAAGAATACCATTTGACGATAAAGAGACCTGATTCTTTTTATAAAGTTCAGTTCCTTTATCATCTAAAATTAAAATATTTTGAACGAGAATTTCGGAGAAGTTATTATTTCGGGAAAATTTTCGGAATATCAACTGCACCCACACAGAAGTTGTTACACGTGTATAATAAAAAGTTTCAGGATATTCATCAGTTAAAAATGAACCTGTCTTGAACTTTTCAAAACTTTCACTTTCAAAATTTACTATGAAAGCAGTTTTACACGAAGATAGCGAAAATATAACAAATCCCATTAGTAAAAATATAATTATTCTACTGATTTCTTTCATTTTTACTCTATGCATTTATTCTGCCCATGAATTAATTTATAAATAAAGTCATAGTCAATTTTACTCCAAGTAAATTGAAACTCAATTCCTTCGTAATATCTAAAATTCTTTGCTTTCAACCCTTTTGTAATGGAATAATTATTTTCAATCTTATTATAAGTTAGTGCAAACGAATCTAAATTCTCAACAACCTTTTTATAAGATTAGAACTAGCTTTTCACCTTTCCTGTAATAAGCCGTAATTTGATTAAACTGAAAATCCATATATTTCTCCTAGTGATACAAATTGCCATTTGTCTAACGAAACGCCTCTTTTTGCCTCCTTTTGACTGATTATAGCACAGTTTTTAGATATCGGGTCAATGAAAATTCTTTAATGAGTTATTATTACAATTTTAATTTTAGGTCAAATGTTGAGTTTTACTTTTCAGCATTATTCTGAACTCAGTAGGAGTGAAGAATATGTGATTTTTGACACAGGAACATAGATTCTTCGGGGGCATTTAGCCCCTCAGAATGACGAAATTTCAAAACTCGAAATAGAACCTATTATTTTTCAGCTACTTCAATGTGCAGTGCCACTCACCAAGAAGCAATTCCTTAAAATCTTCAAAACATTGCGGACAAATCCAAAAATCTCCATCTTCATCGGCATACCCTTCTTGAATTTCACCGCCTGCACCAAATTTTATCCAGCAAAATTCACAATGGCTATGTTCTGGATACGGAATATTATATCGTTTAAGTGAAAATACAATATCGTGTAAATATCGCTCTTGATTTGTATATCTCCAATCTCTCTTCATATCTTTCATAAACTGTTTAATCTCCCGGAAACCATCTCCAATTTGCCGTCTTTTACTGTTCCAGAAACTGTTGTAACATCGTCATCATTGCCGTCATCGTCTTTTTCTACGATTTTGATTTGACTGAAATTGGTGTTTTTAGTCTGACCTCTGTTGGTTAAAATTACCTGACTCGAACAGAAAATCGGAAATTAAAATATTACTTGCTAAAACATCATTATAAATTTCGGTAATTTGTTCATTTTTATCATTTTCAAATAGGATTTTAAATAAACACAATCTGTAATTCTTATAATGAAAAAACATTTGTATATTCCAGTATATATTTCCATTTCCCTTTGTATGTTCTATAACGATAGCATCATTCACTTTACGTAATCCATTAAAACCTGAGCCTAATCCAGCTTTATTAGAAACAAGATTATGATATGTATTCCCAACACAATATCCTTTTTCATAACTGACAATTTCAACGATAATACGCCTATAAAATTTATTATCGCTAAAATTGAAATCATCTGATAAAGGAGGAATAATAGATTTTGGAACTAATAAGATTAAATAATCTTCAACTTCATCATTATTAATATTCAAACAAATTAAATCTTCCATATCATAATAATTAGATATTTTTATTCCCTTAAAATCGTAATAACCCTTATACTTTAAATCATTATCAAAATATGTAGCAGGAGGAATTTCTAATGATTCTGAAAAAAGTTGATTCCCTAAAAGCATAAGTAATACACAGATGTATTTTTTCATTTTACCTACCTAATTTCCAAAAAATTGATTGACCTTTAGTGCCAGTTGCAATAATAAAGCCTCCCCAAAATAAGATTTTATATGCAGATACAACCTTGTATATTCTTTTTAAAAGTAAATCATCTGATTTTTTTAGTTCGCTTAATGGTGATATTTCAGGAATATACAATAAAAATCTGTCTATGTTTAATTTTTCAATTAACGATTTATACTTTGAAAATACAAATACTCTGATATAAGTACGATAGATTATAATGCAGAATACCCAAAGTAGTATAAATAATCCAAATTTTTTCATATTTACTCTCCTGCAATATAATCAATGATTTTATATATCTGTTCTTTTATAAAATCAAATCCTTTTTTTCTCCTGACCTTATTATAGCACAATTTTTTAATATCGGGTCAATGTGAATTTTTTAATTAGAAAAACCATATTATATGAAACTATAGTTATGAATTATTCTCATATATCTTTAACTGAACTATTCCAAAAGAGTTCTCTGTTCATAATTCATTCGCACATATTGACAATTTTATAAAATTGGCGGACAGTATTTTCAATCATTCAAAGAGGACTTTATGAATTTAAAAGAATTGTCTGTAGGCGAAACTGCAAAAATCACTGCTGTCGGAGGCAAGGGCGCTTTAAGACAGCACTTTCTTGATATGGGAGTAATTCCCGGTGCAGAAGTAACGGTCGTAAAATTTGCTCCGATGGGCGACCCTGTAGAACTTGAAATTCACGGCTACGAACTGACTTTACGTCTTGCCGATGCCGAGCAGATTACGATTGAACCGATTGAAAAACGTTCCAACAGTCACGTTCACATTCAAAAAATTTCACACTCGGAACACCCCGGACTTGGCGAAGCCGGAAAATACCACAGCCCCGACCACGCAAATCCCCTGCCTGAAAATACAGTTCTGCGCTTTGCACTTGTAGGAAACCAGAACTGTGGCAAGACGACACTGTTCAATAAACTTACAGGCGCAAACCAGCACGTCGGAAATTTTCCGGGAGTGACGGTTGACAGAAAAGACGGTCAGATAAAAGGCTTTCCGAATACACTCGTAACAGATTTGCCGGGCATTTACTCAATGTCGCCGTACACAAACGAAGAAATCGTATCGCGCAATTTTGTCCTCAACGAAAAACCGCACGCAATCATCAACATAGTCGACGCCACAAACATCGAGCGCAACCTGTACCTGACAATGCAGCTTCTGGAAACAGACATTCCAATGGTCGTTGCGCTTAATATGATGGACGAACTCACAGGCAACAACGGCTCAATCGACATAAACGAAATTGAAGCCTTGCTCGGAGTTCCTGTCATTCCGATTTCTGCCGTTAAAAACGAAGGCGTAGATGAACTTATCAAACATGCAGTTCACATTGCAAAATATCAGGAACGTCCTTTAAAGCAGGATTTCTGTCTTAAAGACGATCACGGCGGCGCAATTCACAGGGCACATCACGCAGTCGAATCAATCATCGAAGACCATGCCGAGCGCGCAGACATTCCACTGCGTTTTGCCGCAAGCAAAGCAATCGAAGGCGACCATCTAATCCTTGAACAGCTCGCACTCGACAAAAACGAAAAAGATATGCTCGAACACGTCGTAATCCAGATGGAAAACGAAAGCGGAATGGACAGGAGCGCCGCCGTTGCAGATATGCGCTTTGACTTTATCGAACGTGTCTGCGAACAGACTGTCGTAAAACCAAAAGAAAGCCGCGAGCGTATCCGTTCAGAAAAAATTGACCGCGTTCTTACAGGCAAGTGGACTGCAATTCCATGCTTCATCGGAATTATGGGGCTTGTCTTTTACCTTACGTTCAACGTCATCGGAAGTTTTTTGCAGGAACTTTTAGAAAACGGAATAAATGCACTGACTTCTCTTGTCGACGTCTGGCTGACTTCTGCCGGCGTAAACTCCGTAATCCACAGTCTTGTCATCGACGGAATTTTCAGCGGTGTCGGAAGTGTCTTGAGTTTTCTTCCGATTGTCGTCACTTTGTTTTTCTTTCTGTCACTTATGGAGGACAGCGGCTACATTGCCCGGGTTGCTTTTTTTATGGACAAGCTCCTGCGAAAAACAGGGCTTTCAGGGCGGAGCATTGTTCCTATGCTAATCGGATTCGGCTGTACAGTTCCTGCCGTAATGTCAACGAGAACTTTGCCGTCAAGCCGCGACAGAAAAATGACAATCCTCCTTACGCCGTTTATGAGCTGCACGGCAAAACTTCCGATTTACGCTTTCTTCGTAAACGCATTTTTCCCAAAGCACGGCGCGCTGATTATGATAGGGCTTTATCTTCTTGGAATCGTAACCGGCATTTTGATTACGCTGCTTTTTAAAAACACTCTGTTCAAAGGCGAGGCAGTTCCTTTTGTAATGGAATTACCGAATTACAGAATTCCCGGTGCAAAAAATGTTGCTCAGCTTTTGTGGGAAAAGGCAAAAGATTTTTTGACAAGGGCGTTCAGCGTAATTTTGCTTGCGACGATGGTCGTATGGTTTTTGCAGACTTTTGACTTTCATCTGAACATCGTAGAAGATTCTTCAAACAGCATTCTTGCTCACATCGCAGGACTGATTGCGCCGGTTTTAAAACCTGTCGGACTTGGCGACTGGCGGATTGTAACTTCGCTCATAAGCGGCGTGATGGCAAAAGAAAGCGTCGTTTCTACAATGGAAATTCTTTTTGCAGACGGAATCACATCTGCACTGACAACTTCCGGCGCGGCATCAATGCTCGTATTTTCTTTGATGTACACTCCGTGCATTGCGGCGATTGCTTCTATCAAACGCGAGCTCGGGCGCAAATGGGCAGTGGCGGTTGTATTCTGGCAGTGTTTTGTCGCCTGGATTGCTGCGCTTGCCGTTCACCTGATTTGCATTGCCGCAGGAATTTAATTTTTTGAAATTCGATTTACTATATCTGTTTATATATCTGTTATGAAAACGAAAACTTTAACAAATACAAAAGATGCTTATCTTACAACTCAAAATCCGCTGGTTGCACTGTTCATCTTTTTTATTCCGATTGCGCTGGGGAACATTTTTCAGCAGTTTTATAATCTGGTCGATTCTGCAATACTCGGAAAATTTGTAAGCGAACAGGCTCTTGCGGCAGCGGCGGCTTGTCTTTCGCTGACCAACGTTTTTATCTTCATCGCAAACGGCTACGGAATCGGCGCAGGCGTTGTAGTCGGAAATTATTTTGGCGCAAAAAATTTCAAAAAAATGAAAGAAGTAATTTTGACTGCCTTTATAACAAGTCTTGCAATCAGCATTGCACTCGGAATTTTTGGCGTCGTTTTCGGCAAATTAATTTTAGCGTTGTTAAAGACTCCGGAAGATACAATCGGACTTGCAGGCATTTATCTTCAGATTTATTTTTTCGGACTGCCGTTTGTCTTTTTGTATAACGTAACTTCTGCAATGTTCAATGCGCTTGGAGATTCAAAATATCCGCTTATCTTTTTGATAATCTCTTCGCTTTTAAATATTTTTCTCGATTTATTTTTCGTCATAAAATTAAATTCCGGGATTGCAGGAGTTGCTTATGCTACGATGATTTCACAAGGCTGTGCCTGCGTTATTTCCCTGACTGTGTTCTTTAACAAATTAAACAGGCTGAACATTGGCAAGACCAGAGTCTTTGACAAATTTGAACTGAACAGAATTACAAAAATTGCGCTTCCTTCGATTTTACAGCAGGCAACAATTTCCATCGGATTAATGCTCATTCAGTCTACTGTAAACAGTTTTGGTTCTCAGGCACTCGCAGGTTACTCTGTCGGAATGAGAATAGAAAGCCTCGGTTCTGCCGCCGTAATTGCATGCGGTGCTTCGCTTTCAACTTTTACGGCACAAAATCTCGGCGCAAAAAAATACAAACGAATAAGTCAGGGTTATGTTTCTGCAAATATCATCATAATAACTTTTTCCCTTTTATTCTTTCTTGCAATCCTTGCTTTTAAAAATCAGATTATCTATTTTTTCATCGGAGAAAACTGTTCAGCGACTGCGTTTAAAACTGCCGCCGAAGTTTTGACTTATATGAGTCAGGTGATGGTTCTCTTAGGATTTAAACACACGGCGGACGGCATCCTGCGCGGACTTGGAAGAATGAAAATGTTTACAATCGGAAATCTCGTCAACATTTTCATCAGGGTTTCGTTTTCAAAAATATTCGCGCCTATAATCGGAATTCAGGCAATATGGATTTCAAATCCTATCGGCTGGTGCGCAAGTCTGGCTCTGTGCTACATAAGTTACCGCAAGGCAAAAAAGCAGATGTGTTTTTGATTTATTTTCAAATATCAATTTGAATTAATTGAAATTTGGTGTACAATATTTTTATCTTACAAACACAGGAGTTTTAAATGGATTCTAAAGCTTTATATAATCTGTCGTACGGCGTTTTTGTTCTCGGTGCACGAAGCGGCGAAAAAATCAATGCCTGCATAACAAACACTTGTATTCAAGTCGCATCTGAACCTGTCCGCGTTGCAATTTCTGTTTTAAATAAAAACTTTACTTGCAATATGATTAAGGACTCTGGATTTTTCAGCCTTTCTGTTTTAGACAAATCGTGCACTTTTGATTTAATCAAGAACTTTGGTTTTCAAAGCGGCCGCGACGTAAATAAATTTTATTCAACAGAATATAAACTTGATAAAAACCAGTGTCCGTATATAACAAGTCAGGCATGCTCACTTTTAAGCTGCAAAGTTCTTTCTTCGCAGGACTTGGGAACTCACACTCTGTTCATTGCAGAAGTTGAAGATGCGCAGGTTTTAAGTTCAAACCAGCCTGTAACTTACGCAGACTACCAGAAAGACATCAAGCCAAAACCTGCCGTTCAGTCAGACAAAAAAATCGTCGGCTGGCGGTGCAAGATTTGCGGTTACGTTTACGACGGCGCAGAACTTCCTAAAGACTTTACGTGTCCTTTGTGCGGTCACCCTGCAGAGGACTTTGAACCGATTTACGAAAGCTAGGACAAAAGTCAGACCAAAAGTCAAAACTAAAGTCAGAAAATCTGCCTTACACTTAATGCCGGAAGTTTTAAATTCAAGCTTCCGGCTTTTTTTCGTTCAGACGTTCACTTATTTTTTTACACAATCTTAACAATTCAGAGTGTTTTCATAATTGATTTTTACAAAATATAGTTTTACATTTTTACTATGATATTTTTATTAGAAGATGATGACTCAATCCGAAAATTAATTGACTACACTCTGAAAAGTCAGGGCTTTGACTGTTCAAGTTTTGAATTGCCTTCTAAATTCTGGCAGGGGCTTTCAAAAACGCGGCCGGAATTAATCCTGCTTGACATCATGCTCCCCGAAGAGGACGGAATTTCAATTTTGCGAAAACTGCGTTCAAATCCTGACACTTCAGGAATTCCTGTAATAATGCTCACTGCAAAAGACACGGAGTTTGACGTCGTAACGGGACTTGATGCCGGCGCAGACGATTATATTACAAAACCATTCGGAATGATGGCGCTTCTTTCAAGAATAAAAGCCGTAATCCGCCGCTACGAAAAATCAGATTCCAGCGACACTCAGAAAATTCTCGAAGTCGAAGGCTTAAAAGTCGATTTAAATAAACACACAGTTTTTGCCGATGACAAACAGATTTTTCTTACGGTCAAGGAATTCGACTTACTGACACTTTTAATAAAAAACCGCGGAAATGTTTTAACGCGCGAAAAACTTTTAGACTCAATCTGGAAAATCGATGCCGACATAGAAAGCCGCACAGTCGACGTTCATATCCGCACATTGCGCCAGAAACTCGGAAAATACGAAAACCTCATTGAAACAGTCCGCGGTGTCGGATACAAATGCCTATGAAAAAAAAATCGCTCACGTTCAAAATTTTTACAAGCATTTTTTTTATCGGCACTCTCATCTATTTAGTCTGCGCCGTTTTGTTCATTTCAAACACATACACATATTTTGAAAAACAAATTTTCAACGAACTTGAAACAGAAGTTTCGCTTTTACAGCATTACGCCGAAACAAACCGCACGAGCGAACTTGCAGAATTAAAAACGAAAAACCGCATTACGTTAATTCACCCGGACGGAACAGTTTACTTTGACAACACTGTCGACATTTCAACTTTGGAAAACCATTCAACGCGTTCAGAATTTATCGGCGCAATTAAAAACGGCACTGATTCAAGTTCGCGCTTTTCAGAAACGATGACAGAAAAAACGCTCTACTTTGCAAAGCTTTTGCAGAACGGCGATGTAATACGAATTTCGTGCAACCAGCAGTCAGTCGCACTCATCGTAATTGAAATTGCGCAGACCCTTGTCGCCATGCTCGTAATTGCCCTTTTCGTTTCGCTCACCTTTGCACAGGTGATTTCAAAAAAAATCATCGAGCCTCTTAACAAGATTAATTTTGAAAATCCCGAAAACGCAGAAGTCTACGAAGAACTCAAGCCCTTTACAAAACGAATCGCCGAAGAAAACTTTGAAAAAGAACAGCGCGAAGAACTGCGCAAACAGTTCAGTGCAAACGTAAGCCACGAATTAAAAACGCCGCTTACAAGCATTTCCGGTTTTGCAGAAATTCTGCGTACAGGCGAAACTGACAAAAAAACGACAATCGATTTTGCAAATACGATTTACGAACAGAGCAAGCGCATGATAGAACTTGTAAATGACATAATAAAAATTTCAAAGCTTGACGAAAAATCAATAAGTCAGGAAAAAGAAACTGTCAGCCTGCGCGAAGTTACGACTGACATTTTTCAAATTCTTTCTGCAACGGCAAAAAATAAAAACGTTCACTTAAACATCAGCGGAAGTTCAGGAATGATTTTCGGGGTGCGTTCTGTCATTCACGAAATGATTTACAACCTAATTGACAACGCAATAAAATACAACAAGCCCGGCGGTTCGGTTGACGTAAATATAAATTCACTTTCAAAAGAAAACTCAGGCGAAAAAGAAAACAAAGTCATTCTTATCGTAAAAGACACAGGCATCGGAATTCCACACAACGAAAAAGAACGGGTTTTCGAGCGTTTTTACCGCATAGAAAAAAGCCGTTCAAAAGAACTCGGCGGAACAGGGCTTGGGCTTTCAATCGTAAAGCACGCCGCAAAATATCACAATGCCATAGTTACTCTTGACTCTGACGAAGGCAAAGGCAGTACTTTTACGATTACTTTTTCAGGGGAGTCTGTTTTATAAATTTTTTTTATAGATTTTTATAAATATTTTTTCATTTCGTCGTCGTTAACGCCTGCGTACAGTTCGATAAAATCTTTTATGGGACTGCAACTGATTTTTTGCAGGAGGACTTCTTCAATCTGAAAAAATCCTACGACAGCGCTCATGTGAACTTCGATTTTTATCGGCTTTTCTTCGCCTGCAAGAATCTTTACTTTTTCTATTGAGTTTGCCGAATATTTATGAATGTCACCGACACTTGGCTTTGTACTTATTTCCATCGGAATACGCGCACGGCCTTTTGTCATATCACAGCCGTCAGCAACTAAAATAATGCCTGCTTCAACAGAATGAATTTTCCGCGTTCCCATGTGACCGATTATTCCTTCCATCGCCATTGCATAAATCGTAACACGGCGTTTTAAATCTTTTTCTTCAGGCAGAACTTTTTTTAAAATTGAATTGATTATAGGCTGACCGATAATTGCAGAGTAAAGTTCATGGTCTTGCCTTCCGACTGTCATTCCAAAATCATGAAAAAACGAAGCGAGAATGACAGCCGTCACGCTGTCGGCAAAAGTTCCTGACTGCTCTCTTTCAAGCGAAGTCTGTATTTTTGCCTGATAAAATATCTTGAGCATTTTAAGGGCATTGCGGCAGACAGTCCTCATGTGAACAGGCCCGTGGTCATTAAATCCAAGCCTTACAATAGAAACTGTATTTGCGTAATCCTGAATTGCCTGCACTTCTGCATCGTCAATCAAAAGCTGAACGACTTTTAAAGGCAGGTCGTCTTTTTCAGGCGTAAGTGCTATAATCTCTTTTGCAAGACTTACAATTTTTTGATTCATCGACAGTTCTTTTGGAGATGTCATAATGCCCCCGATGGCTACAGTCCGGTTTATGGCCGGCTTTCGCCCTGATTACTTTTTGACTTTATTCTAATAAAAAACGCGTTAATTTACTAGATTTCCTGTAATCGAGAATATTACCCATTCCGCAATATTTGTCGCATGGTCACCGATACGTTCAAAATATTTTACGATAAGAAGATAGTCTGCAATCTGTTCGCCGTCGCCTTTGTTTTCCTGAATCTGATGAACAAGCTCTTTTTTGATGTTGTGATAAAGCTCGTCAACTACATCGTCGTGCGCAATTACGTCCTGCGCTTTTGAAACGTCGCGGTTTGTGTAAGCGTCAATACTGTCGTGAAGCATTTTTTGAATTTCAGTTCCCATCTGGTGAACGTCACCCAGTTTATTATAAACGAAATTCGGAAGCTGTTTTATCAGTTCTGCGATGTCACCTGCATGGTCGCCGATTCGTTCCATATCAGTAACCATTTTTAATGCCGCCGTTACCATTCGCAAATCTGTTGCAACAGGCTGCTGCTGAAGCAGGATTTTAAGACAGTGCTGTTCGATTTCTTTTTCCTTTTCATCGATTGCGTCATCATTTGCAATGATTACGTCAAGCGATTCCATATCTTTAGACATAAGTGACAGTATTACGCTTTCAATGGCAACTTCAATCATTTTGCCCATACTGATAATACTTGAATTTAAATTCTGCAATTCTTTTTCATACTTTTCGCGCATTTTACCCTCCAGAATCAACCGAATCTTCCGGTGATGTAATCTTCGGTTTTCTTATTTTTAGGCATACTGAATAATTTTTCTGTATCACCATATTCAATGATTTCGCCAAGCAGGAAGAAAACTGTCTTGTCACTTATGCGGACTGCCTGCTGCATATTGTGAGTTACAATTATGATTGTATAGTTTTCTTTTAACCGCATTACGCAATCTTCGATTTTAGAAGTAGAAATCGGATCAAGCGCACTCGTCGGTTCGTCCATCAGCAGAATGTCAGGCTGAACGGCAAGCGCACGCGCAATACACAAACGCTGCTGCTGTCCGCCGCTCAATGCAAGCGCAGACTTTTTAAGGTTGTCTTTAAGTTCGTCCCAGATTGCAGCGTTTCTCAAAGAAGTTTCGACAATTTCATCAAGGTCGGCTTTCTTTACTTTTCCATGAGTGCGCGGCCCAAAAGCGATGTTGTCGTAAATGCTCATCGGAAATGGATTCGGTTTCTGGAAAACCATTCCGACTTTTTTGCGCAGTTCGTTCACATCGATTTTTTTCTCAAGAATATCTTTTCCGTCAATTTGAATTTTTCCTGTGATATGACATTCTTCAACCATATCGTTCATTCTGTTTATGGAACGAAGCAAAGTAGATTTTCCGCAACCGCTCGGCCCGATAAAAGCCGTAATCTCGTTTGCATCGATTTTCAAGTTTATATCCTTCAACGCTTGAAAATCTCCATAAAACAGATTCATATTTTCAATTTCAATTTTTGCCATTTTCTATTTTCCTATTCGCTTTGATAACGCCCCGGAAAGAGCATTTATTCCGATTACTAAAATAAGAAGAACAACCGCCGTTGCAAAAGCCTGATTTGTATGCAGCCCTTCCGAACTTAAAACGTACATGTGAATTGCAAGAGTTCTTCCCGAGCCAAAAACATTTTTAGGAACTTGCGCAACTGTTCCTGCGGTATAAATCAATGCGGCCGTTTCTCCAACAACACGTCCGGTCGCAAGAATTATTCCGTTTAAAATTCCGGGAATTGCAGAAGGAATTACAATCTTTACGACAGTCCTCAGTTTGCCAACCCCAAGCCCAAAGCTTCCTTCCCTAAAACTGTCAGGAACTGAAAGCAGCGCTTCTTCTGTCGTCCTCATGATAGTCGGCAAAATCATAATCGCAACCGTACAGCTTCCTGCAAGAATTGAATATCCCCAGTGCAAAGTTCCGACAAAAAGCAGCATACCGAAAAGTCCGTAAATTATCGAAGGAATCCCGGAAAGCGTTTCTGTCGTAAGCCTTACGATTTTTATAAACTTGTTTTCTTTTTTTGCATATTCAACAAGATAAATTGCAGAGCTTATTCCAAGCGGACAGGCAATAAGCAAGGCAAGCAGTGTCATCACAAGCGTATTCACTAACGCAGGAATTACGGAACAGTTTTCAGATGTATAATTCAGAGAGAAAAGCGAAAGATTTAAATACGGAATTCCTTTTATCAAAATATACGCAAGCATAAAAATAAGAATTCCAAGAGTGACTGCCGCGCAAAAATAAACAATAAAGCGGACGGCTTTTGTTTTCATCGTTTTCATCTTTTACCCCTGTTTTTGAGAATGTTAAAGCACAAGTTAATAATCAGAATAAAAACAAATAAAACTGCACCAGTAGCAATCAGCGCTTCCCTGTGCAAGTCTGTCGCGTAGCCCATTTCAATGACAATGTTTGCAGTCAAAGTTCTGACACCTTTTAAAATTGAAGTCGGAATGCGCGCCTGATTTCCGGCAACCATAATTACCGCCATCGTTTCGCCGATTGCACGTCCGATTCCCAGAATTATGCCTGCAAGGATTCCAGATTTTGCCGCAGGAAGCATCGCAGCAAAAACGCTCCGTTCATGAGTTGCGCCCAATGCCCTCGCTCCTTCGTAGTAGCTTTCAGGTACTGCATTAAGTGAACTTTCAGAAACGCTGATTATCGTCGGCAAAATCATTATTCCAAGTAAAATCGATGCCGTTAAAATTGAATTTCCGTTACCGCCAAAAACTTCGCGTACAAACGGAATGATTACCATTAATCCGAAAAATCCGTAAACTACACTCGGAATACCTGCCAGAAGGTCTATTGCCGATTTTAAAAATTTATGAAGCTTTTTCGGACAGAATTTTGAAAGGAATATTGCAGTCATAAGTCCGACAGGAACTCCAAAAATAATCGCACCTGCTGTAACATACAAACTTCCAATAATCATTGGAAAAATTCCATAAAGCTCGTTTCCTGGTTTCCATTTTTGTCCGAAAATAAATTCAACAAATCCAATCTTATGAATTGCAGGAATACTATTTGCAAACAAAAACAAGCAAATCATAAAAACCGCAATAATGGAAAAACCAGCAGCGAGAAGAAACAGCATTTCAAAAATCTTCTCTTTTGCTTTCATTCAGAAACTCCTAAAAAAAGCCAAATCGGAAACTGGGATTTCCTCATTGACTTTTCGTGCACATTCACAATCAAATCAGAATGTGCAGTTTATAAGAAAGTCTGCAACGCAAACTTTAATAAACATTACAACCAGCCGGACGTTTTATTTACCGCTCCACTTTGTAATTTTTCCTACGTAGATGTCGCGGATAAAATCTTTAGCTGCTTCGTTCATTTCGTTTTCTTTGTTTACGATTACTGCGATTCCGTCAATTGCAATCGTAATTTCTTTAAGACCTTTTGCTTTTTCGCTGTCTTTGAGTGCGCGACTTGCCATTCCGATGTCACAAGTTCCGCTTGCAGCATTTGTAACGCCTGTCGTTGAGTCACTTGTCTGAAGTTCAATTTTTGCATTCGGATTTACGGCTTTGTAGCTTTCGATAAGTTTTTCCATTACAGGAGAAACTGAACTTGAACCAGCCACTACAACTTTTCCGCCGGCCTGTGTAGATTTAAAAGAACCTTCAGAAACTTTGATGTATTTGTTTGCTTCGATTACTTTCTGTCCGTCTGTGCTCATAATGTAATTTACAAAATCCTGAGCTGCTGCAGAAAGATTGTCTTTTACTGCAATGTTGAACGGACGGCTGATTTTGTACGAGCCGTTTTTGATGTTTGCAACTGTTGCATCAGCTCCGTCAATTTTAAGAGCCTTTACGGAATTATTCAGTGAACCCAAAGAAACATAGCCGATTGCATATTTGTCGCTTGCAACGCTTGTAAGCATAACGGCAGTTGAATTTGTAATAGTTGCTTCATCAGTCGTGTAATCAACTTTTTTCCCTGCAGAATTCTTCTGTTCAATTCCAAAAAGTTCAATAAATGCACCTCTTGTTCCAGAACCGTCCTCGCGGCTGATTACACTGATTGCCGATTTTTTATTCCACTTGCCTGCAGCAAAACAGCTTGGTAAAAGGGCAAGAGCCATAGCAATTCCCAAAAATTTCATCATTTTTCTTTTCATAACAAAACTCCTATAAAAGCCAGAGAAGAAGTTTCTGCTTTCGGTCTGGCTTTTGACTTTGTTTAAGTTGCCTTAAAATTACCGCAGTTTTGTTAAATCAAAACCAATCTTATGTTAAGAATGTGTAAATTCTTTATTCCAGAAAAACGGTCTGCGATAAATTCAGCAAATTCTGATGACAAAAAATAAAAACTTTATTATATTATAATTAACCTATAATTTTAGTAGGTTATTTTTCAAAAAACTGAATTCTAAAGAAAAAGAGGACATTATGTTAAAAATATCGACACGCGGACAATACGCACTTTTACTTATGGCAGACCTTGCAGACCAGAACCCGGAAACTTTTACGCCGCTCAAGCTCCTGAGCCACCGCAGAAATCTCTCGCCAAAATACGCTGAACAGATTTTAATGCAGCTAAGCAAATCAGGTCTTGTAATCGGACTGCGCGGAATAAACGGCGGCTACAAGCTCTCAAAAAAACCGGAAAAATACAGCGCCGGCGAAATCCTGCGCGCAATGGAAGGCGAATTTATACTCAACGGCAGGGAGGACACAAACGCCGTTTCAAGCATCGGCAACGACAGTTTCTGGACAAACTTTAACCTCGTCGTAAACAACTACATCGACAACGTCACGCTCGAAGAAATCGTCCAGAAAAACAAGGAGTTCAACGGATTTGATTATTGTATCTGAGTTTTGCAATGTGCTATACTCATTGAATGATTACAGAATTTTCAATTACGATACAGCCTCAAGACGAAAACAACAATTCCATAATTCTACAGAAAATTTCACGTCAGCTTGCAGACAAAAACATAAAGGCAGACACAGACAAAATCAAATACATCGTTCAAAAAAAATCGATTGATGCCCGACACCGCCAGATTAAAATCGTTTTAAAACTCAAAGTCTTTGTAAACGAAGAAATCCCGCAGTCAGAAACGCAGATCTTTACACCAGAGTGGAAAACCGCCGGCACAAAAAAATCAGTAATCATAATCGGTTCAGGCCCTGCAGGACTTTTTGCCGCCCTTAAACTTTTAGAAAACGGCGTAAAACCGATTATCATAGAACGCGGAAAAACCACTTCAAAACGAAAAATTGACATCGCCGCAATTTCAACAAGAAACATCGTCGACGAAAATTCAAACTACTGCTTTGGCGAAGGCGGAGCAGGCACTTTTTCTGACGGCAAATTATACACACGGAGCAACAAGCGCGGAAACGTAAACCGCATTCTGCAAATTTTCAACTACTTCGGTGCTGACGAAAATATTTTGACAGACGCGCACGCCCACATCGGAACAGACAGGCTTCCCAAAATAATAAACGCAATCAGGGATAAAATCATTTCGCTCGGCGGTGAAATTCACTTTAACACAAAATGCTCGGATTTCATTCTTGAGCGCTTACCAGAAAACGCAAATGTGGCTGCCGGTTTTAAAATCACAGGAATAAAAACAGTTGACCTTGAAACAGAATCAGAAACTTCGTATTACGCAGATGCCGTTCTGCTTGCGACAGGACATTCCGCATCAGACATTTACAGTCTGCTTGCAAAAAAATGCCCGTCCGCACTCGAAGCAAAAACTTTCGCCGCAGGAGTCCGCGTAGAACATCCGCGCGAACACATCGATTTCATTCAGTACCACGGACAGGACAGAAAAAACCTTCCTGCCGCAGAATACAGATTTACAACCCAAGTCGATGAACGCGGTGTCTATTCATTCTGTATGTGCCCGGGTGGCTTTGTAGTTCCTTCAAGCAGCGGCCCTGACGAAATCGTCGTAAACGGAATGTCGACTGCAAAACGCAATTCGCGCTGGTCAAACGCCGCAATCGTCGTAGAAATCCGCCCTGACGACATTCCAATAGAATTTGCAGAACAGGCAGACGGCGCAGGCTGCAAGGCGCTCGCAGGACTTTACTTCAGGACATACCTTGAAAAACTTACAAAACAAAACGGAAGCGGACAGTCAGCACCTGCCCAGCGGCTTACGGACTTCCTCAACCACAAAGACAGCACTTCCTTGCCGCAGTCAAGCTACACGCCGGGATTAATCTCAAGCCGCCTCGACAAATGGCTCCCCGAACATATCGAAAAGCGCCTCGAAAAAGGCTTTGCAAATTTTGAAAAAACAAAAAAAGGATTTATTTCAAGCGATGCGGTTTTAATTGCAAGCGAAACGCGCACAAGCACGCCCGTCAGAATTCTAAGAAATACAGAAACTTTTGAATGTACGGAAATTCAAAACCTTTATCCGGCAGGAGAAGGTTCAGGGTACTCAGGCGGAATCGTATCAAGCGCGATGGACGGCGAAAATGCCGCCGCCAGCATTTTACTTGCGCTCAAATAAATATTTTCGGTTTTCGTCGAGGAACGCAAAAGAATTGACAGGCTTTCCAAAAAGATAGCCCTGATATTTGTCCGCCTTCAACGGAGCAAGAACTGCAACGTCGCTTTCGGATTCTACGCCTTCAAGACAGACATTCATTCCCAAATCGTGAGCCATATTGATTATGTATTCAATTACTTTTCTTTCGGAAGAGCCGTCTTTATCAAGAACCGCTTTATGAACAAACGTATAATCAAGCTTCAAAGTATTTGCATGCAGATTTTGAATATAACGCAAGTTTGAATATCCCGTTCCAAAGTCGTCAATGTCAACCCTGATTTTCATTTCATGAAATTCATTCAGAATTTTCTGCAATTCAAGATGATCAATATAACCGCTTTCAGTAATTTCAAGAATGATGTTTTCCGGGTTAACGCCAGATTTTTCAAGCGCCATCTGAACGTCAAGAACGATGTCACTGCGTTCAAACTGCATAAATGACAGGTTTACGCTCATGTGGAATTTGCTGTCATATTCGTTCCACAACTTGCACTGCGTAAAAGTCTTAATCAAAATCCATCGTCCGACAGGCGCTATCAAACCGCTTTCTTCTAGAATCGGAACAATCTGGTCTGCGCCCAAAAGCCCCATTTCCGTGCATGACCATCTGAGCAGCGCCTCTGCACCAATTACATGGATTCCTTCTATTTTGTCAGTACTGTTGGAAACAGCCGTTGCATCTACGACAGGCTGATAGTACATTTCAAAGCCTTTAAAATTATTCTTTACCGAATCGCGCAGTTTTTCGCGCAGATACAGTTTATTAATGTGCTTCGTATATTCTGCTGAATCAAAAAAATACAGGTTGTTCTTTCCAGAGCGCTTGCCCATACTCAAAGAAAAATCCGCCTTCTTAAGCAAATCCTTCAAATCGCTGGAATCATTTATAAACGCAACGACACCAGAAGAAATCGTAAACACTGCCGTATAGTCGAGGTCGTACTCAATTTCAGAAACCTTGCGCTTTAACGCTGAATACAAAGCTTCGGCATCTTTTGCATTTTTGCCGTAGACATTCATCAAGGCAATTTTATTTCCGCTTATCCTGTAAACGCGCGTATCTTCGTCACGCACAGACTGACACGCCCTTGCAACAAGGCTGAATATCTGGTCGCCGACATCAAGTCCATAATTCTCGTTTATCCGTTCAAGTCCTTCAATTCTTACCGCCAGAATAAATCCCGACAGACTGCCGTTTGCCTTAAGCAAATCGTTGTAATCGGCAATCATCTGCGCTTCAAGCGGAAGCCCTGTTATGTCATCTCGATGACTTGATTTTAACGACACCATTCCGACAAGAATGTGGTTATCCGTACCCATATCAAGAATTCTTCCGCGGATAACGACAGGAACAAAATTTCCCCTTTCATTCGGAAAGCGGTATTCCGCAATAAAATCAGATTCACCGCCAGATTTTATGCGTTCAAAACCTTTTATCAAAAGCGGCTTGTCATCTTCATGGACGAGGCTAATAACTGTTTCAGTGGCATTGTCAAAAGTTGCAGAAGGCAAATGCAATACGTTAATGATTTCTTCACTAAGGCAAAGAGTATCATTATCTAAATTAAAGAGAAAAATAAAATCATCTGCACCGGCTGTCTTTACAAACGCCTTAAAATTGGAATCTTCCAAACTTTTTTTATCTAACGAATCACTTATCATATATACATTCGTACATATATACATTCGTATTATATCACATTTTTCATATTAT
>JBJETJ010000033.1:0-28978 GCA_051883255.1 Treponema sp. | reverse complement strand
CATATATACATTCGTACATATATACATTCGTATTATATCACATTTTTCATATTATGTAAATATTTTATTCTATTTTTTTTATATTTTCTTACATTTTCGCACAAGTTTACGCCAACATTTTCACATTATCAATCACCGCTCCACTACACTGCCGTCATTTTTTACAAATACAAGCTGAACGTCTTGCAGGCCAAGTCTCCTTTCAAAATCAGCGCCAAATCCGGCAACAAAAAAGGCAGTCGCAAGCGCGTCGCAAAAAACGCTTTCTTTGTAAATAACGCTGACACTCGCAAGACCGCTTTCTGCAGGACTTCCTGTCTTGCCGTCAATTATGTGATGATACCGTATTCCGTTTTCAACAAAAAACCGCTCGTAATTTCCGCTTGTAACGACGCTTCCATAGTCAAGCCGTACGATTTTTACAGGCTCAGACTCCTGATTAAGCGGATTTTTTATTCCGACTTTCCATTTACTGTTCTGCCTGTCTTTCTGCCCGAAAACATAAATATTGCCGCCCAAATCAATGACCGCCTTTTTTACGTTCCGCGCCTGCAAAATTTTTACAAGTTCGTCCGCAGCATAACCTTTTACGATTGCACCCAAATCAATCTGAGCCTTGCTGTCAGTAAGTTCTGCGTAAAAAACGCCGTCATCGTTTTGCAAGACAAGGCTGTCAGGATTGCAGTGCTGCCTTGCACTTTCAATTTCTGCCATCTCAGGCACACGCTGACGTTCAGTTCCGATTGCCCAGAGTTTTATCAGCGTCCCTAGAACTGGATTAAAAGCCCCGTCAGTTTTTTCTGCAATCATCTTTGAAAGTTCCAGCACTTCAAAAACTTCCCTGCTCACCGGAACTTTTTTCAAACCCGCATTCTGATTTACAAGCGAAATTTCAGAATACTCCTTGTTCACGCTGAACTTATCGTCAATGCCCCGAAGTTCCGAAAAACATTCTTCATACAAAGCTTCCGTTCCGTCGTCAAAAAAATTCAGCGTACAGACTGTTCCAAAAACATATTCTGTCTGAGGTCCGACCGCCGTCTGCGCACACGACGAAAACAGCAAGCTGAATACAAGCAAAATCAACATATCCTGTAAATCCTCTTTACCTCTTGCGAATACTCGCCGTCATCGCCGTAAACGATTAAAGGCGGCTCGACAACCATTCCCTGCCCTGCACATTTTACAAATTCCATCAAAACCATCGTAGGATTTTTTCCCTCTTTAGGCTGAACAAAACGCAGGCGCTTTGCCTCAAGATTATACTTTTTTCCTGTCAAAAAAAATTCTGCCGGCAGGTTTTAAAACGTAATTTGCATTTTTCATCACGTCGTCAAGCGTACACAAAATCTCGTGGCGCGCAACGGCAAGAAAATCATTTTTGTTTTTATCAATATTCTGCGCTTTTACATACGGCGGATTGCACGTTACGACGTTGACAGACTGCGGTAAAAAATATTTTTTTACGTTTTTAATGTCATCGTTTATTACATCGACTTTTTCTTCAAGTTTATTCAGCCGTACGCTTTTTAAAAACAAATCTGCGGCTTCACGCTGAATTTCAATTCCCGTAATCTTTTTTACGTTGTATTCTGCACAAAGTAAAACCGGAATTATTCCGTTCCCGGAACAAAAATCTACGATTTGTTCATCGCGCTTTACTTTTACAAAATTTTCAAGCAGAACAGCATCAATTCCAAATTTAAAAAAATTCTTATTCTGAACGATTTTAAAATCTTTTAAATGGAGAATATCAATCTGTTCATCTTTTTGAAGCCGTACTGCCACTTCCATCAAAAAAATAATAAATTAAATCAGCTATGTTTGCAATTATCAAACGAAAATCAGTTTTTGCATATCTGCTTTCTTTTAGAAACAGTCAACCCAAAACGCAAAAAACATTTACCCCATCATCGCAATAAATTCCTCGGGCAAATACGCCGGCACTTTTGATGATGTATAGTCACTTTTATTCCGGGTGATTATGCAGTCAGCATGAACTTCCAGAGCGCTCTCGTCCTGCAGGCAGTCCTCAAAATCAGGAAAGTCCGTGCGCGAAAGGGCATTGAGAATTTGCTCTTTATTCAAACTTGTCGTGTCTATATAATCAAAAATAGAAGTTATAACACTCCTGCAAACTTCCGCAGAATTGTTTTTTCTCATAACATACCATATCGTAGGAACAGAATGTTCTGAAACATAACCATGACAATTACGAGAATTGCACATTTCAAGAATTTTCGCAGAATTTTCAAAAAACTCTTGTCTTTTAAGAAGAACATCTAAAATAATGTTCGTATCAATAAAAATTTTCTGATTAGAATGGTCCATACTTTTCTTTCATTGCCTCCCATCGTAATGTATCATAATCAGGGTCAACCCCTTCGTATGTAAACGGTCTGGACTCCAAAAAATCCTTCATCGTTTTCCACGCCCTTTCCCGCCTTGCCTGTTCTTCCTCTTCAGTTTCCGCGCGAACAGTAATCTGGAGGTTCTGCCCTTCCCTTAAATTCAAATCATTATGCTTGAGGACAATATTTCCGTGACTGTAATAAGCCTCGTAAGTTTTAAGCCGTTCAGCCTCTTTTTCTTCTTTTTCCGCGACATCTACGGCAGTAGCCGAAGTCTTTTCAGTTACAGCCCCGTACGCAGGCGCAGGACTTGCCACAGCCATTGCACCGTAATTTTTTTCCGCCTGCGAATACAAAGGCGTTTTTTCTTTTCCCGGAACGTCAGGCACTTTGTTCGCCTTAATAAAATTCAAATCAACTTTATAAAACTCAGCAATCTTCGACACAACCCTGTCAGACGGAATGACAGCGCCTGCTTCATACTTATTGTAAGACTGTCTGGACACACCGACTGCATCTGCCACAACCTGCTGAGAAAAACCGTTTACCGACCGCAAATATTTTAAAATTTCCTTCATCTTGACACCCTGTAAACATTATTGCGCACAGTTTACATTTTGTCAAGTTGAAAAATAAAAAACATTGTCAAAATGTAAACCCCCGCCCCCTCCAAAAAAAACAAATTTACCGCCACTCCGCGCCACTTCATCAGAAAAATCTGTCTTGCCAAAGTTCTGTTTAATTTGTAACATTATATCTATGAAACAGGAAAATATATTTGAAAAAATTTTTTCATTTTTCAATAAATCAAAATATTCAAAAGAAAATCAGATTACTGCCGAAGAATCAATGACCGCCCTTCGTCACAGAATGGAAATCTTGAACCAGAAAGCGTTGAACCTCAAAGACAACTACCCCGACCAACGCGCGCAAATCCAAAACTGCCTCGACCTGATAAATTCAATCGAACCGAGTGCCAGTGTCCGCGCCGGAAAATTTGAACAGCAGATTTCAGTTGCAATAACCCAAGTCAGCACGGCCTGCGACAAAATTTTTACAAACAAAGACGTGTCAAAACTTGAGTCACTGATAAACGCACTTTTGCGCTCAATCCGCGAACGCCAGAATGCAGACATCGTACAGGAAGAATAAAAATGTCAAACGATTTTAATGTCTGCCCGATGTGCCAGAGCAAAAACATCAAATTCAAAGACGGCAAAAAATGGTTCTGCAATGACTGCGGTTTTGACCTTTACAACAATGTCGCAGCAGCGGTAGGACTTATCATTCAGGACACGGACGGCTCGATAATTTTTGAAGTCCGCGCAAAAGAACCAAAAAAAGGCTTTCTTGCCTTCCCCGGCGGATTTTGCGATGCCGACGAATCTGCCGAAAACTCTGCCATACGCGAATGTCAGGAAGAAACCGGATTGACCCCTGCAAAGCTTACTTACATTGCAAGCTTCCCGAACACTTACCCGTATAAAAACTTCACGTACAAAACATGCGATTTCTTTTTTCTTGCAGAATTTGAACAAGACGCAGTTCCTGTCGTACAGCGGATGAACGCACAAAAAACGGAAGTCCAGAGTTTTAAAAACATTCAGATAAAATCAAAAAGCGACATTGATAATCTTCCGCTCGCATTTGAATCTGCCAGAAACGCTCTCTATGTCTGGTTAAAATCTAAAGACAAAAACAAATCGTAAAAGAGGTTTCCGATGAATTTATTAGATGAATGGATAAAAATAATTTTTGCCGCCCTTTCCGTGCTCTATTTTATCGTCCAGCTTTTCTTTATAAAATTCTGGCGCAAAACTGTCAGTTCAAAAACAGGCGATTTGGTTTTAAAAACTTCCGTTCCAAAAAATTCAAAAGCCGTCGTCGTTTTAGTGTTATGCTGGGCTCTGGTCGGATTTTCGCTCATTACAAGGTCAACGACTTTTGTCTGCTGCCTTATGTGCGCAGTTTCTTGCCTTGCGTATTACATTACAGTCAGGGAACTCGTCTATGCAAAATTAAACGGAATATATAAAAACGGACTTGTCGGCAACGGAAAATTCATTCCGTTTGACAAAATTCAGACTTTCCCCGACACTTCCTGGAAAGAACCCGAAATGCAGAATACGATTTCGCTTGCAATCCAGCTCAAATCAGAAAAGCAGAAAAAAGACACTCTTCTTTTTATCGACTACGCTTCCATTGTCGAATACGTCAAAGTCGTAAATACGTTAAAAGAACTCAAACAAAATAAATAGAACTTCGCAGCCGCCGTAATCCTAATCAGCACTTCGACTCAATTTCGTTTTCAATCGATTCAAGAATTTTATTCAAATCAAGAACGAGAATAAAACTGTCGCCTTTTTTTGCAACACTGCTTATAAAATCCTTTCGCTCAGGCAGCGTTCCAAAGTCATAATTTTCAGAAACCGCCATATCAAGTTTTGTAACGACGTCAACAGAATCTGCCAGCATTCCCAGAACAAGCGGCTGTTCGTCTTTCTGCGGAATTTCCAGAACGATAATCGAACATTTTTCAACCGGGACTTCAATTTTAAAACCGAACATTTCCCTAAAATCTACGACAGTAACGACAGAACCGCGGATATTCATAACGCCTTTCAAATACGGCAGCGCTTTCGGAACAGATGTAATTGACTCATAATTCAAAACTTCCCTTACAAAAGCAACCGGAATTGCAAAAGAGCCTTCTCCCAGCGTAAACGTAAAAAAATATTCGTCTGACATAATTATTCTTACACTCCTACAGAAATCCGCAATACAAAATTCATTATGAACAAAAATAAAAGGACAAAAACAAACCTTTTACTTGATTGATACAAGTACTGATTGTAAAATATGTTATACAGATATTTTCGGTATTTTTCTTCAATTAATAAAGTCTAATTAATGAAATTTTGATTTTCAACCGATAATAAAATCGAGAAAATTTCAAAATATTTTTCTTTGGAGATTTTTATGGCAAGAAGAAAGTCAGCTGACTCTATAATTGTTCTGCAGGATTCTGTCGGCATCGAGCAGGCTTCGTCTATAAAAAAGCAGTTTGTTGATTCTATAAAGAAAAACAAAACGACTTTCGTTGACGTTTCAAAAATTACCGACATTGACTCATCAATTATCCAGCTTATCCTTGCCGCAAAAAAAGAAGCAGACTCCCTCCAGAAAGAATTTTTCATCACAGGAACTATACCGGGCGAAATTTCTGATTTACTATCACTTCTTTCCGTTTCATTCCCTGTAAACAGCGTGGAGGCAATCAATGTTTGATCAAGTTTCCAGCGTATTTTTTGACGAAGCAAACGAACTCCTTGACAACCTTGAAGGCTACCTGCTCACATTAGAAACCGAGCCTGAAAATCAGGAAGTAATTTCGGCAGTTTTCCGCGCAATGCACACGATAAAAGGCTCATCTGGAATGTTCGGCTTTGACGAAATTTCAAAGTTCACGCACAAAATGGAAAGCGCCTTTGATATGGTAAGAAACGGAATCGTTCCCGTTACGCCGGAACTCATAAACCTTACGCTTCAGGCACGCGACCATATCCGTTCAATGCTCGGCGCAGAAATCACTCCTGAACTCCAGAACGCTTCCCAATTCATAATAGAGGAACTTAACAATTACGTTGAGCCGTTCCAGAAAAACGCTGAACAGTCAAAGCCCGACACCTCAGAAGAAAACCTGCCGTCGCCTCAGCAAATCACGGCAAACATCGGTATGCTGGACTCTCCTTCCCAGATACCGGAACAGCCCGATGCCGTTCAGCAGACCTGGCGCATCTCGTTTACGCCGTCGCAGACAATCATGCAAAACGGCACCCGCCCCGAGCTCCTCGTCCGCGAACTTGCCCAGATGGGAACTGCGACTGTCGTTACTTTTCAGGACAAAATCCCGATGCTCTCTGACATCGACGAATCGCTCTGCTACCTTTCCTGGGACATAATCCTTACGACGACAAAAACCGAAAACGACATACGCGACGTCTTTATTTTTGTCGATGATTCTTCAACGATAAAAATCGAAAAAATCGACAACACAGGAATTCACAAAAAGCTCGGCGAAATCCTTATTTCCCGCAGCTTGATTTCAGAAGAAGAACTTACAAAAGTCATCGATGAACAGAAAAAAATCGGCGACCTGCTTATTTCAAAAGACGTCGTTTCCGAACAGCAGATTAAGTCCGCTCTTGCAGAACAGGAACATTTAAAAAAAATCCAGCAGGTAAAGGAACCTGTCCAGAGCGTCCAGCCGCAGACATCAAGCCAGACTATCCGCGTAAGTTCTCAAAAACTTGATATGCTCGTAGACTTAGTCGGCGAACTCGTTACTTTTAACGCGCGCCTTTCTTCTATCGCGGACGAAATAAAAAATTCAAATCTTTCTACGCTTTCAGAACTCGGCGAAAACCTGATTTTCTCCCTGCGCGACACTTCAATGGATATGCGTATGCTCCCGATTGGAACGATTTTCTCGCGTTTCAGACGGCTCGTTCACGACCTTGCAAGCCAGCTCGGCAAAAACATAGAACTCATAACAGAAGGCGCAGAAACTGAACTTGACAAAAACGTCATCGAAAAACTCAACGACCCGCTCGTTCATTTGATACGCAATTCGTGCGACCATGGAATCGAAAACCCCGAAAAACGCGCGCTCGCAGGAAAAAACGCAACAGGCATCGTAAAACTTTCTGCAAGACACGCCGGCGCGTTTGTATTAATCACAATTTCTGACGACGGCAACGGACTTGACCGCGATGCGATTTTTAACAAAGCCGTCGAGCGCGGACTTATAAAAGCAACTGACGAACTGACAGACCAGCAGATTTACGAAATGATTTTCCAGCCGGGATTCAGCACTAATAAAACAGTTACATCTGTTTCAGGGCGCGGTGTCGGAATGGACGTCGTAAAGCGTGACATCGATTCTTTGGGCGGTTCTGTCGCACTTGAAACTCAAAAAGGCAAAGGCTCAGCCTTCATTTTAAAAATTCCGCTTACGCTTGCAATCATCGAAGGAATGTTAGTCCAAATCGGCGAAAACAAATACGTCATTCCTGTTTCCAGTGTTGAAGAATGTATCGAATACGAACCGACAGAAGAAACGGATTTCCTTTGTTCACATATCATTGCCCGCGATGAATACCTGCCGTGCATCAATATGCGAAAATATTTTGAACTTTCAGGCGCGCCTCCGCAGGAACAGCAGGTTGTTGTCGTAAATGACCAGTCTTCAAAAATCGGAATAATCGTCGACACCATTCTCGGCAACCACCAGACAGTAATAAAACCAATTGGAAAATTATTCAAAAAAATACAGGGACTTTCAGGTTCTACAATTTTAGGAGACGGTTCTGTCGCTTTAATTCTTGATATATTCAAACTTTCTGATATTATAAGAAAGATGGACTTGCACTGAAAATGAATTTGCCGATTAAGAAGTTTGAAAATCACGAAATTCCAAAATCTGCTGCCGTGAACCTTTATCCAGAACAGCAGCAATTGACACAAGAACAGTTTAAAAGAATTTCAACCTTTATGGAGCACACGACCGGCATAAAAATGCCAGACTCAAAACTGACTATGATTCAGGCACGGCTTGCAAACCGCGTAAAGGCGTTAAACTTTTCTGACTTTTCCCAATACGTCGATTACGTTTTTTCTTCCGACGAAAATGCGGCAGACGAAATTACAATGATGATAGATTTGCTTACGACAAATCTTACTCACTTTTTCAGGGAAAAACCGCACTTTGATTTTTTAAGCAGTCAGGTTCTTCCCTATCTTGCAGACGAAGGGATTTCCCGCCCGCAGCTCTGGTCTGCCGGCTGTTCTTCAGGCGAAGAACCTTATACGCTTTCAATCGTAATGAGCGAATTTATAAGCAAAAATCCGGGGACTTTTTCAGATTATTCGATTTTAGCAACTGACATCTCTACTAAAATTTTGAACAAAGCAGTAGAAGCAGTTTATCCGCTTGATTCCGTTGCAGAACTTCCTTATGACATCAAGCATAAGTACTTTTTAAAAAGCAAGAACTTAGAAAAGCCCTTTGCCCGGGTAAAAAAGGAAGTCCGCTCTAAAATCAGCTTTCAACGGCTGAACCTTATGGATTCGGCCTATAACATACCGCAAAAGAAAAATGTTATTTTTTGTCGCAACGTATTAATTTATTTTGACAAGCAGACTCAGCTTGCTGTCATAAAAAAATTGGTCGATTGCTTAACCCCCGGAGGGTTTTTGTTTCTGGGTCACTCCGAAACAATTTTCGGTTCTAACCTTCCGATAAAAACAGTTTCTACAACTGTCTTCCAAAAAACTAAGGAGTAAGCTATGGCAATAAAAGTTTTAATAATTGACGATTCTGCACTGGTAAGAGAAACTTTGAGTCAAATTCTAAATTCTGACCCTGATATTAAAGTTATCGCTACTGCTTCTGACCCCATTTTTGGCGTAAAAAAGATTAAGATTGAACGCCCCGATGTCATTATCCTTGATATTGAAATGGCACGAATGGACGGACTTACCTTTTTGCGCAAGATGAACGAAACGATTGACCCGATTCCGTGCGTAGTTTGTTCTACAATGGTTTCCGAAGGCTCAGAAAATGCAATCAAAGCGCTGGAATATGGAGCAGCCGAGCTCATTCAAAAACCGGCACTCGGAACGCGCAAATTCCTCGAAGAATCAAAAGTCAGAATCTGCGATGCCGTTAAATCTGCATACAAGTCAAAGTCAAACATTAAAAAGCTTATTCCTTCGCCGTTAAAGACACGGACAGTCCAGCCAAAACTTTCTGCGGACGTAATCCTCGAAAAACCGTCGTCATTTGCAGCTCCAGTCGAAACTACAGAAAAAGTCGTCGTAGTCGGAGCAAGTACCGGCGGAACTGAAGCGTTAAAAGATTTTCTTACTATGCTTCCAGACGATGCACCAGGCATTGTTATCGTTCAGCACATGCCTGAACACTTTACTGCGGCGTTTGCAAACAGGCTTGACGTTCTCTGCAAAATTCACGTAAAAGAAGCGCAGAACGGCGATGCCGTAATCCAAGGTCAGGCATTGATTGCACCGGGAAATTATCATACACTTCTTAAGCGTTCCGGTTCACGCTATTATGTCGAAATTAAAGAAGGCCCGCTCGTTTCGCGACATAGACCGTCTGTCGATGTTTTATTCCGCTCTGCCGCACGCTACGCAGGAAAAAACGCAATCGGAATCATCATGACGGGAATGGGCGATGACGGTGCAAAAGGAATGAGGGAAATGCACGATTCCGGCGCATTCACAATCGCACAGGACGAAGCTTCCTGCATTGTTTACGGAATGCCGGGCGAAGCAGTCAAAAACGGCGGAGTTGACAAAATAGTTCCGCTGTCTGATATTGCACAAACAATGATAAACGCATCTTTACTTAGAACAAAACAACTAAATTACCATCTTTAAGGAGCACGATTATGGCAGACAAAAAAATTTTAGCAGTAGATGACTCTATTTCTATCAGAAAAAGTATCTCTTTTGTTTTAACGCAGGAAGGCTACGAAGTTATCGAAGCCGTTGACGGTGTTGACGGACTTGCAAAAGCAAAAGAGGATAAATTCAACCTTGTCATTACAGACATTAATATGCCTAATATGGACGGCATAGAAATGATAAAACAGCTTCGTCAGACAGACGGCTATAAATTTACACCGATTATTGCCCTTACAACAGAAAATCAGGACTCTAAAATGCAGGAAGGAAAAGCCGCCGGAGCAACAGGCTGGATAGTAAAGCCTTTTACTTCAGAAAAACTTCTGGCTATCGTAAAAAAGATTATCGGCTAAGGAAAAATTCAAAGGAGCTTGGGATATGAAAAGTTTAAAACAAACAATTATGAGACTGGCATTTCCGATTATTGCCTTTGTGGCAGCGGCAATCGCCTTTTACTCCGGGCTTGCATCGCACTACGCAATCGTAAAATTGCAGCGTACAAACCTGACAAAAATTATGACAGAAACTGCAAAAGGCGCTGAAAAACGCATAGAAGCAGAATATGCCCGTCTTGAAGCTATTGCAAACCGCGAAGCAATCCGCGATGAAACAATTTCATTAAAAGACAGAGCCGCATTATTAAATAGTGACTTGCGCACAGACTTGGGACACAGGTACTTTGTCTTTTCCGATGCAAAAGGCAATGCCTACAACTCAATGGGAAAACCCGTAAACATCAGCGAGCGCGAATATTTTAAACAAGTCATGCAGGGCAAAAAAGCCGTTACAGACCCACTGATGAACAAAATCCTCAACGCAAAGGCGCTTTTATACGCAGTTCCATATAAAAACGAAGACAACCAGATTGCCGGCGCAGTCTGCATAGATACGACATGCGACATTTTAAATTCAATCTGTAAAGACACGCAGATTTCTCTAAACAGCGTTACGATTATGATTTCACGTTCAACAGGAGAAACAATCGGAACTTCAAACCCGGAAGCCGCTCCTTTAGACCAGATAATCGAACAGGAATATAAATCAAACAGGCAGTACAAACAATTTGTATCTTCGATTTCAAAAGCTCATAACGGAGAAACAAATACAGAACTCATAAAAATCAGAGGGAAGAAAACCCTCGTTTCCTATGCCCCAGTCGAAGGAACTTCCTGGACAATCGGTATGTTTGCGCCGTTCAGCGACTTTAACTCGACAGTAGTCTGGATGGAAGTTTCCAACACGATTATGGGAATTATCCTTACCCTCATCGGCACTCTTCTGTTCTATCTGTTTGCAAAAAGCCTCGTCAAAGAAATTACACTCGTACAGAATATGCTCGAAGACGTTTCAGAAGGAAATTTACGCCTGCCTTCAGTTTCTGATGCCGACAAAGAACGCCTTGTAAACCGCAAAGATGAACTTGGAGCAATGGCAAATTCGCTCAAGTCAATGGTCACAAATTTAAGTTCAATTATTGCCACTGTCCGCGACTCTGCAATCCACGTTGAAACAGGCGGTTCACAGCTTTCGTCTTCAAGTCAGGCAGTTTCTTCCGGCGCTTCTGAACAGGCAGCTTCTACAGAAGAAATGTCTGCAACAATGGAAGAAATGACTTCAAATATCCGCCAGAATGCTGACAACGCCGCAAAGACAAGCAGCATCGCAAACAGAACATCTGCAGAAGGCGAAGCCGGCGGAATGGCAGTTACAGAAGCCCTCGAAGCAGTCAAAGAAATTGCAAGCAAAATCAGCATCATCGAAGAAATCTCAAACCAGACAAACCTCCTTGCAATCAATGCCGCAATCGAAGCTGCCCGCGCAGGAGAAGCCGGAAAAGGCTTTGCCGTAGTTGCATCAGAAGTCAGAAAGCTTGCTGAACGTTCAAAAATCGCCGCCGGCGAAATCAGCGAACTTTCAGGCAAAACTCTTCTCGCCGCAGAAAACGCAGGAAACAAAATCAACGAGGTCGTTCCGGGTATCGAACAGACTTCCCAGCTTATCGACGAAATCGCAACTGCATGCCGCGAACAGGACAACGGCGCAGAACAGGTTTCTACCGCAATCATTCAGCTTGATACAGTCGTTCAGCAGAATGCCTCTGCCGCAGAACAGATGGCAGCAATGGCAGAAGAACTTTCAAGCGAAGCAGAAAAACTTGTAAAGGCAATCAGCTTCTTTGTAATCGACGAAAAAGCCGCAGACAACATTCCGCAGCCATTGCAGGAAAACGGCGTACAGTTAAAACAGAAAAAGACATTTAAACCTATTCGTCATGCAAAAGACGCAGAAGTACAGACTTCAAATGACGAAATAATAGATTCATTTGCGCAGGAACAAAACGAAGAACCTTCTTCAACCCCGGAGCCAAAAATCACCGGTAATTTTTCTCCAAAAACAACCAGTGATTTAATCAGCGATTCCGACTTTGAAGAATTCTAGTCCGTTCCCTGTTAATTGAATTTGAAAACTGATGACTGAACGACAGTTGATGAGAAAAATATGATTCAGCAGTACCTGACTTTTACAATAGATGATACTCAATATGCAATAAATGTTTTTCAAATACAGGAAGTCCTTGAATTTGAAGAACCGCAGAAAATTCCGTGTTCAAGCCCGCTCCTTCTCGGAATTATCCGCTCCAGAAATTCAAATATTGCAATTATGGATTTACGCCAAAAGTTCGGTCTGCCCAATCGTATTACAGACAAAATGACGCGTATAATAATTCTTGAAGTCGTAAATCAGGAAGAAGGCGTCATAAACCTGTACGGAATTATTGCCGACAGAGTTCTCGAAGTCATCGAAATCGACGATTCGCTTCTTGAGTCAATTCCAAAGGCAAAAAATTTTTCAGGCGCAGAATTCGTTTCTTCTGTCGTTTCGCTCAAAAACAATTACACGCTTATACTGGACGTAAACAAAATTTTCTCAGAAAAAGAACTTTCAAAAGCCAGAAAAACGGCAGAACCAAAACGCACACGGAGGACAAAATGACAACTCAGTTACTCACTTTTACACTCGATAATTGTCTTTACGCTTTCAAAGTTTTCAAAGTGCAGGAAGTTCTTGAATATACCCGGCCGGTAAAAATTCCGTGCTCCTCGCCATACATCGAAGGCTTGATAAATTCACGCGGAACTGGAATTTCCGTAATCAATTTAAGAAAAAAATTTTCCCTGCCCGACATTGAGCAGACAAAAGACTCACGCATAATCGTTGTCGAAGTCAAAAAACCAACTGAAGAAAATCCCGACCACATCTGCACTTTTGGCGCAATCAGTGATTCAGTTCAGGAAGTTCTTGAAATCGAAGAATTCGACATAGAACCGCCGCCAAAATTCGGCAACAACATTTCTGCAGAATTCATCAGCGGAATAACAAAAAAAGACGGAAAGTTTATTATAATTCTGGACGAAGAAAAAATATTTTCAAAAGAAGATTTGCCAAAAGCTAATTAAATCTTTTTACAGATTTTCTTTCGATAAATTCTGTCGGAACTCTGACGATTTTCGGCACAGGAATTCCAGAAATAACCTGTAATAAAATTTCTGCGGAAAGTTCTGCTATCATATCCCTGTTCTGCCGGAACGTCGTCAAAAACAGATTATTCGGCATATCAACGCTGTCATCGTCAAACCCGATGATTGAAACATCGTCCGGCACAGATTTACCGATTTCTTTCAAATATGAAATTGCCCCGAAAGCCAGCGTATCGCAGACGGCAAAGCATGCGGTTATTTCAGGACAGCGCGCGTACAGTTTTTTCATTCCGTCGTAGCCGGCGCTTTCGTACCAGTATTCGCAGTCCTCGCGCTTTTCCTCATCAAAAGCAATTCCAAAATCAGCAAAGCATGATTTAAAGCCTTCAAAGCGCTCGGTCGAAGCAGGACTGCTCTTTCGCGACGGCGCACCCAAAAAACCGATGTTCTTATGCCCTGCCTCTATCAGTTTTTTTGCCGCCAGATAACCGCTTTCCCGATTTTCAGAAACAATCGTGCATACTCCGGGAATAAACTCATTCGTCGACACACACGGAATTCCTGCCTGTCCGAGAAGTTCAATTTCCGGGTCATCGTCAATCGGATTTACGACAATTATTCCGTCAACGTTGCGGAAACGGCAATGGTCAATATACGGCATACCGTTGTCAAAATTCTTTGACAAAAACAGCAAGTCATATCCTGCAAGTTCAATTTCGCGCCTGAACCTGTTGAGCATACCGCCGAACAACGGGTGCGCAAAACCTCTGTGCATTGATGTATCTTCTAAAATAACGCCAATAAGCTGAGAACGTTTTGTTGTCAATGATTTTGCTGCCATATTCGGCTTGTATCCTGTTCTTGCGGCAGCATCAAGAATGATTTGACGTGTTTTTGGATTTAATTTTCCGTTTCCGTTCAACGCCTTAGAAATAGTCGGCGCAGAAAAACCTGTTTCACGAGCTAAATCATAAATTGTAATCATCGTTTTTTTTCCGCATATAAAATACACAAAAACAGCATACTTTAAGTAAAATTGATAATCACAGCAAAACGTTCCGAAAAAAAACACCTGTAAAACCAAGTTCGCTTTATTCTTTAAAGCTTTTCAGGACTAATTTTAAATCAAAATAGAAATCTTTTTTACTAAAGTCATATCTAGTTATGTTACGATAATCATCTGCTTTACCACCTGCTTTGGCTGAATCCTCCTCGCCCGGATAAGATGATGCTTCGACTGGTACTTCAACATACTCAGGAGGAGTATTTTGTAATAAACCCATCCGGTTGTATTACATAAGGCCAATCGTCCTTCCATGTAAGTTCAGCAAACGAAGTCTCTCGTCCTAACGGACAATAGAGAGTTTCAGTAAGCGATCTGCCACATTTTAAGACTATCGTAGCCACAACTAGATAATAACGCTTTTTTTCGCTGTATTCCAGAATCAAAATTCCAGAAAATTCATTCGCACCATTTTTCTATAATCCTATTTCATATTGCCAAGTTAATGTCGGCCGTCAGCATCGTAAGACATTGACGGGTCGGCATAAAAACCGCTCAAAACAGGATTATAGACTTTGGTCATTTCCTATTCCTTAACAGAACCCATTGTCAAACCAGAAATAATGTATCTGGACATAAAGCAATAGAATATGATAATCGGAATAAGTGAAACTGCAATACCCATATAAATAGCACCAAACTCTGTACGATAAATATCACCACGGAGCAGCTGTACTAAAATAGGCAAAGTCTTTTTCTTATCAGACTGCAACAAAATCATTGGCGTAACAAAGTTATTCCATGAACCTACAAATCCGAAAATTGCCTGTGTAGCCAAAGCCGGCTGAAGGATAGGAAGAATGATTCTGTTGAAAATCATAAATTCCCCTGCACCGTCAATACGACCGGCATCAATCAATTCAAGCGAAAGAACAGATGCCATGTATTGCCGCATAAAAAGAACTGTTGCAGCGCTGGCAATAGCAGGAACAATCAAAGGAATAAAACTGTCAGTCAAGTGAATTGCAGACATAAACTGATAGAAACCGATGAACGAAATCGAAGCCGGAAGCATCATTACAAAGAGAATGAACGCCCAGATAAATTTACGTCCCTTGTAGTTATAAACGTGCAATGAGTAAGCCGTCAAAGAAGAGAAATAAATTCCCAATGCAGTAGAACTAAGAGCTACAACCAGAGAGTTCCAGAAACCCTGCCAAATCTGGAATTTACCTTTTGCAAAATAAAGGATAAATTCACCGATATGCACAAACTGATTTGAATATTTCGGATCAGCCAAAATTCCTTGAAAACCACCTGTCGTACCAAGCTTGATACCACTACCACAAGTAATAAGCAAGTCCCAGTTTCTTACAGCACTTCTGCCGGGAATAAGCGAAAGACCGGCATTTATTTCTTCAGTTGTTCTTGTTGCATTTATCAACATCAAATAAATAGGCACAAGGGCTACAACTACAAAAAATATCATTAAAATGTAAATAATAACTTTCTTAACAGCCAAACTGCTCTTATAATTCATCTTGTACCTCCTATTTGCGTCCCATATCACTACGATCTTGCATAAAGAAGTAGATGAACATAGACAGAATCATTGTAATAATGAATACACCCATGGCAATCGCTGAACCATACGCATAATCATTTACACCCTGGAATGCCGTATTATACATATAAAGAACCATCGTCCTGATTTTAAAGTCTGGTCCTCCACGCATATCTGTCAACAAGAAAGGAATTTCAAACAGCTGCATACCACCAATCAATGATGTAATCAAAATGTACAGCATCATCGGTTTCAACAGCGGTAATGTTATATAGAATGTCTGCTGCCCCTGATTTGCGCCGTCTACAACAGCCGATTCATACAATGACGGAGAAATAGATGTAATACCAGCCATCAACATAATCAATGTCTGACCACACCATAACCACCATTGAATAAAACTTACGATAGCACGCGACAACGGAACGCTTCTAAAGAACTGTATAGATTCTTTTACAACTTCTCCGTTGCGGACAACAGAACTTTGAATACCTAAGCCATATAAGAACTGGTTAATAGGTCCGTTAGGATATGCAAACAAACTTCTGAACAAAATAGCTACAGATGCAGCCGTCAACAAGTTTGGCATATAGAACAATGCACGGAAAGTATTTTTTCCTTTAAGGTGCATGCGAGGATCTGTAAACCAGATTGCAAATAACAATGCAATACCAAGCTGAGGAACAAAGTTAAATAACCACATAATGAATGTGTTACCAACAGAGCCCCAGAAATATTTATCCTTAACTAAACGAGCAAAATTTTGTAATCCAATGAAGTTTAGTTTTGTGGCAAACCCTTTTTTATCTGTAAAGGCAAGTAAAATCGTATAAAGCGTAGGCCATAACTGGAAAAACAAATATACTACAATGAACGGAAGAACAAACAGTATACCATATTTTTGAAGTTTTGCCTCAGAACCTAATTGTTTATTGGCCATAAATACTCCTAAATAATTAGTAATTAATTAAGCAAGGAAAAAAAAAGTGCAGTATGACTTTGTCACGCTGCACTTTTACTAGATTCGAAACTTAGAATCCGTAAGTTACGCTAACTTGATCTTTGAAATCAGCAATAGCCTGATCTTTAGATTTTTCACCATTAACGTATGCTGTTACAGCTTCTGCCCAGATACCTTCAATAGCCTGATCTGTTCCCTGTGTAAGTTTACCATCTACGTTGTTTGCCATTGCAGCAAATTCTGCATAGTGGTTCTGTCCTTTAAGGAATGGTTCGCTATAAGTATCTTTGATTTTGTTTACAACGTTGTTGTTAGATACGAGGTCACCTGTATCTTTTGCCCATCTTTCAAGGAATGCATCATCTGTTGCAACATATTTGATAAAGTCTTTTGCAAGAGCAGGAACTTTTGTGTTCTTGTATGCAGCAACCCAAGTACCACCCCAACGATAAGGAGCAGGTCCAGGAATCATAGCCCAGTCACCAGCTGTATCACCAGCATTTGGTTTAAGAGTATAGTGGAGACCCCATGTAGGCAAGAAGTAAGAGAATACTTCTACTGGGTTCTTGTTTTCATCTTTCAATTCACCTTTCATTCCAGCGAACCAACCTTCTGCCCACTGTGCCTGACGACCTTCAAGACCATTGTCATGAAGATATTTACATGCTTCCATGTAATCTATCATAGCAGGATCAATTACCAATTTGCCGTTTACAACCCATGGGTCTTTGCGAGCGCCCTGGAAAGGTTTGAACAAGTCACCAGTTGTAGAAACGATTACACATTTTCCGTTTGATTTTGATTTCAAAAGGTTTGCAGTTGCGTTAAATTCGTTCCAGTCTTTTACGAATTCCTGAACTTCTGCAGGTTCTTCTGTTCCAAGGTATTTTTTAGCCAAAGAACGGCGATAGAACAAAGCACCTGGTGTTGCCTGCCAAGAAAGTCCGTAAACTTTTCCCTTGTAAGATCCAACTTCTGCCGGATAAGCAATCATCTTGCTCTTAACTTCGTTATAAACGTCTGTCAAGTCAAGAAGTAAAGAATCACCCTGTTCAATGTATTTGCGAACAAAAGCATCTTCCAGAGCGAATACGTCTGGTGCACCGTTTCCGTTAGCAAGAACCGGATCCAATTTGTTAGGGAACTGATCTGTCGGTGTAAGAGAATAGTCAATTTCTACATCCGGATGATCTGGTTTGTAATAGTTGTCAACCATAGACTGAAGTTCGTCTGTGAAAGACCAGATTACCAGTTTCTTTGCCTCTTCTTTTTTTCCACCACAGCTTGTTACTGATGCAATCATTGCAGCAGCTGCTATAGCTGAAATAATAATTCTACTTTTCTTCATATTTCCTCCAGGATAAAATGAACATAAAAATTATCTAGAGCCTGTTGCGAAAGCAACCGGTTGCCTCTTTTATATTTCTTATTATCAATCCATTTTTGCCGGTTGTCAACAAAAAAAGAAGAAAATTCACCTTTTTTTTATGAATTTTCTTCTTTTTTTCGCTGCGCAATCGGTTGCACACAAAGTCAGTCGATTTAATTAGTTGATTTTGTCAATTTTCTGTTTTTTTTTCACTCTTCAGGCGCAAGAATAAAATCGTCAAGACTTCCCCAGCCGCCGGCATCGCACATTACTTTTGCACCGATTGTAACAGTTCCGTCCTTAACTTCGATATGTTCGATTACGGGATTCCTGAAATTTCGCCAGCCGTCAACTTCAAACTGCTGAACGTACTCCCTGCCGTTACTTACTGCAAAAAGTTTCATATCCTGATTTTTTGCATCGCCTCCGTGAGCCTGAAGCGAAAGCTTGTATTTTCCGGGAAAAAGGCCCGTGATTTTCTGTTCAACTTCAAAGCTTACTTTTTCATCTGACCAGAAATGGAGCGCCTTGTCGCCTGTCTTTGCATCAGTTTTCTTTTCCTGAACAAAACATTCCTTGCAGTTGCCGGTATTGCTGATAGTCCACATCGACAAATCCTTGTCCTCAAAAGACCAGTTTTCTGCGTAATTCTTTTCAACAGAACTTACCTTTGCAAGAACATTTACACCGCCGGCAGTTCCGTAAATTCTATAATCTGCAACACCGTGCATGGAAATCTCTTCAACAGGTACTCCTGTCGTTGACGCAGAATTCCACTTTACAGGAACTTCGGCATACGAGCCGTCGTTGTTGCGCACCTTTACGGTTTCAGGAAGTTCAAGCCTGTCGCCAAGCCTTACGCGGATTACCTGTTCTTCTGCAGTATCTGCCTTTACTTCCGTTACAGCGCCGACTCCTGCAAGACCAAATGCAGCAAGAGATGCAAGCGGCTTGCCGTCAAAGTCAAACAAAGCCTGATTGTCCCAGGCAGAACCGCCGTAATAAACGCCAGCATCGTCAGGGTCATAAACGGCCGCATAACTTGATGCCCAGCCGGAACCATATTTTTCCCAGAGAATCTGGCGCTCACTAAAATCTTTTCCGGGAACAGGAATCCAGGCAGGTTCCCACCAGAAAACACCAAGTCCCGCTTTGCCCAGACTTGCAATCGCGTCCATCGCATCAGCAATACAGTCAACCTGCCCCTGTACCGAAATCGAATAAGGCTTGTCTATTGCCGATTCTTCCGAAACAGAGTTCCCAGAATCATCGCCGTTGTCATAAGTGTATGCCCAGGAGAATTCCGCAAGCAGAATTTCTTTTTCAGAAAAATCTGCAACCTGTTTCAGCACTTTTACAAGGTTGTCTTTTGTTCCGTGCCAGTACGGATACCAGGACGAAGCAAATACATCGTAATCAACTTTGTTGTGTTTTAAAATCTGCGCATACCGCAAATACTCGCCGTCTTTTTCAGGATTTGCAAAATGAAGAACGACTTTTATGTCTTTAGAAACTTCGCGTACAGCCTTGCTTCCTGCATTCATCATTTTGCAGATAGAAGTCCAGTTTTTTTCTCCGCACATAAAGCCGGTAGTTTCATTTCCAATCTGAACCATTCCGACAGAAATTCCTGCCGCACGGATTTTTTTAAGGCTCGACTTTGTAAACTCATAAATTGCATCGCACTTTTTGTTTACGTCAAAATTTTTCCAGGCACGAGGAGGCTGCTGCTTTGCTGGGTCTGCCCAAAAGTCAGAATAATGAAAATCCACGAGCAGAGGCATTCCTTCTTTTGATGCGCGCTTTCCGATTTCAATTACACTGTCCAGATTATTATTGCCGCCACCAAAACCGTTTCCATTGTCATCAAACGGATTGTTCCATAAACGTACGCGGATATAATTTACGCCGTTATCCCTAAGTGTCTTAAAAATGTCCTGCGGATTACCGTCTGCATCTTTATACACGACGCCGCTTTTTTCCTGTGCAATTACAGTTGAAATATCCACCCCGCGGATAAACGAATCAGATACGTTCAGCTTTTTCATAAAAACTCCCGGATTTTCAGGAACTTTCGTATAAACTTCCGCTTTCTTAGAACAACCGGTTGCGCATAAAGCCAGAAAAAATCCTGCACAAAGACCCAAAGCTCTTTTCATAATTCCTCCATAAAAATATTTTCTATCTGATTTTAGTTTTAAGAAATGCAAAACCGGGGTGTTTTGTTCCCCCGATTTTGTCAAAATTGAATTATTCTTTTACGGCAGCAGCGCCCATACTCATCATCATTGCTTTCTGCGTAAATATAAAGAAGATTACAAACGGAACTGCAATGATAAGCGCACCTGCGGCAAATGTCGTAAAGTCGTTTTTCTTATCTGTTACAAAGCTGAACAAACCTAATGCCAGCGTCTGTTTTTCTACAGAACGAAGTACCATTTTCGGGAAGATAAAGTCCATCCAAGGGCCTGTAAATGACGTAATTCCAAGGAAAACAAGAATAGGTTTTGCAACAGGCATTACAATCGTTGCCCAGATTCTAAAGTGGCTCGCACCGTCAATACGTGCCGCTTCGTCAAGGCTCTTCGGAATCGTATCGATATAACTCTTTACCATCCAGGTATTGTACGGAATGTTTCCTGCTACATAAACAAGAACAAGTCCCCACAACGTATCAAGTCCGCCGATTCGGTGAAGGATTACATAAATGGCAATCATTCCTACAAATGACGGGAAAACCTGAAGAACAAGCAGAGCCATCATCAGACTTCTTTTTAACGTAAATCTGAATCTTGAAAAAACATAAGCCGAAAGTGCCGTTACAAACAAAGTCAAAACTGAAGTTGCAACAGAAATCTTGAGCGTATTCATAAACCAATGGCCATAGTCTGTTTCTGTAAACAGATATGTAAAATGCTCAAGAGTAAAACCCTTGCTAAAAGGCTTGATGTCAATATCCGCAATATTGTTTCCCGGTCCAAAAGCACCAGAAACTACATAAACCAAAGGATAAATAACTGTAATAGAAATGAGTACGAAGAAAAGTATCATCAGCACTTTTCCAACATACGCAGTAGCACGGTAATTCTTGTTTCTCATACTTCACCCTCCTTATATGATTTGGTATTTCTGAACATAATAATTGCAAAAGGAGCCATTACAATAAAGATTAATACTGCAATTACAGAAGCATAGTTGTACTTGAGCAATGTCATTGTAAGTTTGTAAATCCAGGTTACGAGAATATCCGTAGCTCCTGCAAGTGTTGTCGTACTGTCAGAAAGCAGCGGCATACCGCCTGTAAGGAAGAAGATAATGCCAAAGTTATTCAAGTTGTGCATGAATGACATTACAATCTGCGGCATTGTCTGATACAAAACTAAAGGTAAAGTTACGTGAGTCAGAACCTGTGCACTTGAAGCACCGTCAATTTTTGCAGCTTCGTACAAATCTGCATTAACGGCAGTCATCGCACCCATAGAAAGCATCATAAAGTACCCGAAACCAGCCCAAAGGTTTATGACGATACACATAACCTGAGCAAGCAAAGGTGAACTTAACCAGGGAATCGGGCTTGATATTAAGCCGAGCGCCTGAAGTGTTCTGTTTACGACACCAAAACTTCCGTTTAACAAGTTCTTCCATGTAATCATAGTAATTACGGCAGGAACAGCATACGGAAGAATAAAAATTACACGGAAAACACTGTGAAATTTAATCTTGCTTTCATTCAGCATAACGGCAATCAAAAGACCGCCAAAATAACAAGTAAACGTTGCACCGAATGCCCAGACTAATGTCCAGACTGCAACCTTTACAAAACCGGAAGTCCAGTTTGTACTTCCACCAAGCAAACTCTTGAAGTTTTCCATTCCTACCCAGTCAACAGTCTTTCCGGGCGGAATATGGTCTGGTGCTGAATAGTTTGTAAAAGCAACCGCAATAGAAAAGATTAACGGTACTACTACAAAAATAAGCAGCAATAAAACTAAAGGAGAAAGTCCTAAAACCGGGAAAGATTTTCCCGCAATAGAAGAAAGCGCATTTTTTGTAGAAGGAAATCTTTTGAATATACAATATTCCTTATAACTTTTTTCTGCACTTTTTACAGATATAACATAAACGATTACAAAAATCGCGATAACTGCCAAAACTAAAATTCCATCAATAAGCATAAAGATTGAATTATCCCTAAGCTTAACAGGAAGGTCTGGTTTATAGTCACCCAGTGTTATTAAATTATGAATTTTGCCATAAAAAAAAGGAATCAACGCAATAAAAACAAGCTCAGTAAGCGCAAAAAGAATTCCTTTTACATATTCTTTTAAATAAAGTAAATGACCTAGTCCCATAAAACAGGAAGCCGCCACTTTTACTTTTTTTGCAGCAGATCCGTCTGTAGGTAATTCTCTAGCCATAATTCCTCCAGAAAAAACAAGCAGGTAAAATTGCCAGAAGGCCACACTATTAAAGTCTATTCTGTTTCTGACAAATACTAACGAAAAATAAAGGGCTGCTCAATGTCTCTTTTATCGAACAGCCCTTTACCTTAATCTAAATTAAAGAGCCAAAATTGATTTGTTTGCTGCATCAAGTTCTTTCTTAACGTCAGCACCGTCCCAAATGTTCTTTGAAGCGTTACCCATTGCTTCCCAGAATGAACCCATCTGTGGGATAGAAGGCATAGGGAAAGCATAATCGAGCTGTTCAAGGAATCCAGGGATATAAGGGCTGTCAACTTTTGTATTAATAGAAGGCATAGCTCCTGTCAAAGCAAAGCGAAGCTGCTGCATTTCGTCTGTAAGCAGGAATTCTGCAAATTTAGATGCTTCTTCAACATTTTCTGAATAAGCAGAAACGAACATAGCACGTGTTCCAGAGAATGAAGCACATGGTTTTGTATCGCCCGGGAGAGCAGGAAGAGCTGCAACACCAAAGTTAATTCCAGCATCTACAAACGGTTTAATGTTCCATGGTCCTGTAATGTGCATAGCAGCTTTTCCAGAAGAGAAAGCAGCGTCAGCCATAGATGTTGTAACGTCAGCAGCAGGAACGTCCAATGTGCTGCGGAGTGACTGGAAGAATTCCATACCTTTTATAGAAGCATCAGAGTTGATGTTTGTACTTGTAGTATCTGTTCCAGATGGTCCGAACAAACGGTTTCCGCTTGAAGTTGTAAAGAGAATTGTGTAGTAAGAGTTTCCAACGTCCATGATGAATCCGTATTTTCCAGGATTAGCAGCATTGAATTCTTTTGTCCATTTTTCGAGGTCTTCCCAAGTTTTTGGAACGTCTTTTTCTGCAATCAAATCTTTGTTATAGAACAAAGCATAAGTTTCTGCAGAGATAGGATAGCCGTACATTTTTCCTTCATAAGTCAAAGCCTGTCCACAAGCACCAAGAACCTGTTTCTTAACTTTGTCAGGATTTACAGTAGGAGCAACGTGACCAGAGTTTACAAGTTCACCAAGTTTGTCATGTGGAGCTGCAAACAAATCAGGTCCTACACCAGCAGGTCCGTCAAGAGCAATCTGTCCAGAAGCATCGCCTAATTCTACGTGTACGTATTCAACAGTTACATTAGGATTAGCTTTTGTGTAAGCTGCACCAGCTTCCTGAATGAATTTGTCCGGACCTTTGTCTGATTCCCAAACTTTAAGGTTTACAGCTTTAGTTTCTTTTTTTCCACCACAGCTGGAAAGTAATAATGCCGGAATAAGTGCAAACATAACCGGAATTAAAGTCTTTTTCATAAAAAAATCCTCCTTTTTTGAAAAAAACACATCTATTTTGAGATATTCACAAACGTAAATATCACATTCATACCGAAATTTAACGGGATGAATCTCTATACAAAACCGTGCAATCTAACAAATTGCTTTTCTCGGTTTTTATGCCATTTATAGAATCTATCAAAAGATTCCCGGCTTTTACGCTCAACTCTTTCGTGTCAATGTGCAAAGCCGTAACAGGTATTTCGTTCTTTTCAAGCTGAACGCTGTCAAAAAAAGAAACGACCTGTATTTTTTCAGGAACTGCAACTTTTTTAAGCCTGAGCAGTTCCATAACTTTTATACAAATAGTGTCATCTGAACATGCAATACACTCAACTTTTTTTTCAATTATGTCATCTAAAATTGCATTAAGTTCAGACATTGAATTCCAGTAAACCAGATCTTTTCTAAAAGCAACCTTTTTCTTCTTAAACGCAGATTCAAAACCTTCGTACCTGACGTTTTCGATACTGTGCTTTTTTATGCCTGCAAGATAAGCGATTGATTTTACGCCTTTTTCCAAAAGACTTAAAATCAAAGTTTCACAGCCGGCTTTCTGATTACTGTCAATCTGCAGAATGTCAGAATCCTTGTTAGTACCTATCAGAATAAAAGGCATATTGTGGCTTTTAAGATAAGGAATTATTTTTCCAGTGCTGTCTGTCCTTGTAAGAACAATTCCATCAACCTTTCTGTTTGCAACAAGCCTTTCCAAACCTGATATGTCATCATCATTTACGACAACCAGAACAGTGTCATAATCCTGTTTTACGGCAGCCTCAGTAATTCCAACCAGTGCAGCTTTAAAAAACGGTGCCTCTCCACCATCTTTGTTATCAGGAATAATTACTCCGATATTATATGTCTTAGAACTTGCCAGTCCGCGCGCAATGTTATTAGGCGTGTAACCCAAAGTACCGATGTAGTTCAACACTTTTTCCCGGGTTTCTTTGCCTATTCTGCCCCTCCCTGATATTGCCCTTGAAACAGTTGTCTTTGAAACATTCAGTTCATTTGCAATATCAAGCATGGTAATCTTTTCTGAATTGCGCAACCGGTTGTTCATAGTCTCTATTATATTACTTTTTTCCATTCTGTCAAATTTTTTATTTTAAATTTATGCAAAAATTTTCAAAATTTTGCACTGACGTTTTTATAACGTTTTCCTACTATTTCATTTATTATAGATGTGAATTTTTAATATATATATAACAAAATTCACTTTTTATGCTAAAAAAGTAATTTTGTTGCGCAAAATTTTATTTTTTCTCCCATAAAAAAGCCTGTAAGCAAATTTCAATTTCAGATTTGTCTTTTTTCGCACATCCGCAATGTATATGAATGCCAGCAGACAACGTCATTTCAGGCAAAGTTTTATTCGCTCTCCTTTGTTTTTTTTATTTCCAGTTTTTAAGCACATCAGAAAAATATTTTCTGTTTTTTTCATAATCTGCTGCGGAAACAGACAAAGAAAGCAGTGCATTTTCGCCTTCATCAAGCAGACTGTTTGAAAGCATAAACGAGTTTACGACCCGGTAATCATTTTTGCCTGTATAATTAGTTGAATAAACAGTAATGCGGTCTTTCTCTTTTACAACAGAGATTTTGTCCCAAGGCAAAAAAGATTCCGAAGAAGAAAGGAGCGCCGTTTTCAAATAAAGGTAAAAAGCATCTGCCTCGATTGTTCCGACACGAAGCATCGCTGCATCGCCGTAAAAAAACAGATTCTGAAGCTGCCCTGCCTGACTCCAGTTTTCGTCCAAAATCAGTTTTGTTTTTTCAACTTCAAAAACGACTGTCTTTGGCTTTTTGTTCTTTGCCTTATGAACTTTTTTATTATCTGCAGAAGGAATTATTTTAAAATCAGAAAAACTCCTGTCATCAGAAGATTTCAAAATCCCTGAGGCAACGGCAACAAACAAAGGTTCACCGGCACTGCTGACAATCTTTTTAATGTTAAAAATAGGAACAAGATAATCATAGCAAATGCAGACTTTTCCGCCGAACTGGTCAAAATCTTCTGTCCTTAAAAATCCGCTGTCCAGAAAATTTGAAGATGCAACATACTGAACGCCCGGATTTAAAGTTTTGTCTTTTTCAACTTCCGGCGAAATCCACCCCGCCTTTTTTCTGCGTGAAGAAAACTCATAAACCAGATCGTGAATGTAATTTACGATTTCCGTATCTTCCTGCAAAATCGGAGTTAAAAACCTTTCGCCTGTCATATCGATATAATCTTTTGACGTATCAATCGTAAAAAGAAGCTCGATGTTTTTATAAGGCAGGGTTTTTGTCGCAGGAGCAAAATAGCGCACTGCAAAAGTTCCCTCGTCATAAGTCAAAAATCCGATATACGATTTCCGGTTAAAAGAAAAATCTTCGTAATAAATATATTCGCCTGAATTATCTTTTATAAAATGATCCGTTCCGGGAATTGCACGGACAGCCATCACAAAAATACAAAACAAGAAAATCGCTGTCAGATTTTTTTTCATAGACTTTTTCCCCTTGACTTACGAATTCAACTTTGCAATTTCCGCATTTACGACTGCACTGATTTTTTCTGCAGCAGACTCAAGAGGTATAAGTTCTGCCTCTTTCTGATTTCTGAGTTTTACTTCAACATTCGGAAGGTTTTTGTCGCCGACAACGACACGAACAGGATAGCCGATTAAATCTGCATCTGCAAATTTTACGCCGGGACGTTCGTTTCTGTCATCAAGCATTACTTCGATTCCTTTTGAAGTAAGTTCATCATAAAGTCTGTCGCATGCTTCTTTCATCGTGCCGTCATATTTAATCGGAACAATAGCAACATGGAACGGAGCAGTGCTCATCGTCCAGATAATTCCGTTTTCGTCGTGGTGACCTTCGATAATGCTTGCAAGCGTTCTGTCAACGCCGATTCCGTAACAGCCCATTATCGGAGTAACAGGCTTTCCGCTCTGGTCAAGGAACGAAACGTGCATTGACTTTGTATATTTATCGCCAAGCTTGAAAATATGACCAAGTTCGTTTCCTTTTTTTGAATAGAAAGTTGCACCGCAATCAGGGCATTTATCACCGGGAACTACGACACGAACATCGCAAGTCATAAACGGCGTAAAATCTCTTGAAGGCTCAACGTGAATAAAATGAACGTCTTTTTCAAGTCCGCCGGTTACTGCATCGTGCATAGTCATTACGCTTTCATCACAGACAACTGGCGCATTTACAAGATTTACAGGGCCTGCAAATCCTACAGGAGCAGTCGTAATCCTTACAACGTCTTCTTCCGAAGCAAGTTCAACTTCGCTTGCTTTTAATGCTGAACAGAGTTTAGCCTCATTTACGTCCAGATCACCGCGGATACACACTGCGACAAAACATTCAGGGTAATACGATGTGTTGCCTTCCGTAACTTTTTTAAGGGCTTTGCAACATTCAGCCTGAAATAAATCAACAGCGCAGTTTGTTACTTTATAAATCAAAGTCTTGATAAAACTCTGCGTATTTGTCTTTAAGAATTCTGCAAGGTCGTCGATTGTCTTTACGTCAGGCGTAGGAATTTTCTCGAAAGGCTTGTCTGTCGGCTTCTGCGGATTTCCGTCTTTGTCAACGGCAACATCATTTTTGCATGTAGCCTTTTCGACATTTGCAGCGTAACCACATTCAGGACAGAGAATCAAAGTATCATCGCCGACTTCGCTTTCGACCATAAACTCTTCTGAACCGGAACCGCCCATTGCGCCTGTATCAGCCTTTACGGAAATCGTATTCAAACCAAGCCGCTTGAAAATCCTGCGGTATGCCTGCGCACATTTTTCGTAAGACTCGTCAAGAGATTTCTGGTCTGCATCAAATGAATATGCGTCCATCATCGTAAATTCGCGGCCGCGCATTACGCCGTAACGAGGACGGATTTCGTCACGATATTTTGTATTAATCTGGTATACGATAATCGGAAGCTGTTTGTAACTGCTCAAGCCTTCGCGAATAAGCGCCGTAAATGCTTCTTCCGCAGTCGGACTTACAACCATATCCTGACCGCCGCGGTTCTGAGGTTTCAGCATTTCATCGCCCATAGTATTCCAGCGGCCAGATTCTTTCCAAAGTTCTCCGGGCTGAATTACAGTAGGCTTCATTTCCAAAAGACCTGCGGCATCTAATTCTTCACGAATGATTTTTTCTACTTTGCGCAAAGAACGCAATCCAAGCGGCATATAAGAATAAAGACCATTTCCAAGCTTACGAATCATACCTGAACGCATCATAAGCTGATGACTTGAAATAACAGCATCAGAAGGACATTCCCTTAATGTACTGATTAAAAATTGAGAACTTTTCATAGTGGCATTATTGTAATGAATTGTTGAGTTTATTTAAAGGGGAATGGAAAATATAAACTTGATTTTATTATTGAAAAGTGCCTGTAACGGCAACAGAAAAAGTCGAGGCTAACACGATTCGAACGTGCGACCCTCACCTCCGCAGGGTGATGCTCTAATCCAGCTGAGCTATAGCCTCAAATAATTTGCAACCGTAGAGAAATCGGAAGCGACAGGAGTTGAACCTGCCCGGCCCTAATGGAACCGACGGATTAGCAATCCGTTGTATTACCGCTCTACCACGCTTCCTTGTTATTCGGAGCGAGAGGGATTCGAACCCCCGGTACCCGAAAGGTACAACGGTTTTCAAGACCGCCCCAGTACGACCGCTTTGGTATCGCTCCTAATGTTGCAATCCAAAGGTAACACATATTAAAGCCGTTTGTCAATAAGTAAGGTTAAAATTTATTTACTTTTTTCGCTCGCTGTCAGCAACGGCAGAAAAATTTTCCCTGCCACGGATTTTCATTGAATACGAATTTTCCGGTTCAGATTTTTCGTCAATTTCTTTTTTCATTTCTATTATATCGGAATAAATCAAAAACGCCGCCGAATCAAGACGCTTAGTAATAGGTCAAAATTCGAGTTTTGCAAGAATCGGATAATTTGGCAAAAACCATTG
>JBJETJ010000032.1:0-137095 GCA_051883255.1 Treponema sp. | reverse complement strand
AGATCAGATGGAGGCTTTGAAAACGAAAAGTAAATGCTTTCCTACTCACAAAGAAAACAGAATGGAAAACGAGGGCAATGTAAAAGCAGCCCGAGAATCATTCTTGCATACAAAAAATAAAATTCTCTATCAGCTTGTAAAGCAGCGTTTTTTCTGGATGAACGATTATATTCCCGAAAATGCAAAAAATGTGATTGAACTTGGTTGTGGCGCCGGACTTTCCAAACAGTTCATAAAAAATAAAAATCTTTTGTTGACCGATGTCCTTGAAAATGAATGGGTTGATAAATATGAAGACGCATTAAATCTCGATTATTCAGAGAATTCTCTTGATGTCATTCTATGTTCTCACATGATTCACCACATTGCAAATCCTGCTTCGTTCTTCGATCGAATAACTAAATATTTGTGTAGGGGGGGGGTAATAATAATCCAGGATATTTATACTTCATGGATTATGAAAACAATTCTGCGCATTATGAGGCATGAAGGCTACGATGATTTTGCAGAAGTCTTTGACAGAAATGCAATTTGTAATGAACCTAATGATCCATGGAGCGCAAACTGTTCAATTCCGAAATTGATTTTTTCTGATAAAGAAAAGTTTGAAAAAGAATTTCCAGAATTGGAAATTATAAAATATGAAAAGAACGAATGTTTTATGTTCTTGCTTAGCGGAGGTGTGATTGCAAAAACTCATTCAATCCCAGTTGGAAAACTTGGCGTAAAATTAATAGCCTTTATCGACAAAATTTTGATAAAACTGTTTCCGTCAATTTTTACCTGCGGTGTTTCTGTGGTTTTGCAAAAAAGATGATTATGAAGCTTTCCATAATTATTCCCTGTTACAACGAATCAGATAATATCCCGCTGATTTTGGAAAAATTTGCCTTGTGTATAGACGGCGAGGATATGGAAGTCGTGCTTGTAAATAACGGCTCGACTGACAATTCTGCCGTAGTGCTGGAAGAACTGCTTCCAAAATATACGTTTGCAAGAACTGTCCTTGTTCCTGTAAATCAAGGCTACGGCTACGGGATTTTGCAAGGTTTGAAATCTGCGAGTGCAGAATTTATCGGCTGGACTCATGCGGATATGCAGACCGATCCCGCCGATGTGGTCAAGGCGTATCATCTGCTTGAAGCGGATGGGTGGAATTCAAAACTTTTCATAAAGGGAAATCGAAAGGGCAGAAGCCTTTTTGATCAGTTTTTTACGAGCGGAATGAGCTTTTTTGAAACGCTCTACCTTGGAAAGTGGCTTTACGACATCAACGCGCAACCAAATATCTTTCCGCGTGTGTTCTTTGAAAGCTGGCAGAATCCGCCGAATGATTTTTCACTTGATTTGTACGCACTCTATATGGCGCGTATTGCAAGGTTTGATGTTCACAGAATTTCTGTGAAATTTCCACCACGCGTTTACGGCGAGTCAAAATGGAACAATGGTACGCTCAAAGCAAAATGGAAATTTATCAAACGGACGCTTGATTTCAGCAAAAAACTTAAAAAGGAAGGTATAAGATGAGTTTTTTACAATTTATGGAAATGGGGATACTTGAAAGCTTGCTTAACTGTGTAATCGCCTTTGCTCTTTGTATGTCTTTTAGTAGTATTGGTCATTTTTTTCTTAAGGGAAACAAGTTCGCCCTTCAAAGTCTCTTTGGAATGGCTTTTTGCAGTGTTTTTGTTATGTTATGCATGTCTTATTGTGCGTACTTTTCAAAATATGTTGTTTATGCGTTTTCAGTTTTTGCAATAATTTTAGGGAGTATTTCCCTCATCAAAAAATGGAACAAAAAACAAGGCTTAATAAAATCATTTTTACCTACTTTCTTTATATTTTTGTACTTTGTGATCCGTTTTTTACTGTTAATAACCCAAAAAACAGGATTTGTAAATTTTAACTGCCACGAAACATATTTTGCTGCTCCTGCTTTTGAAATTTTTAAAGCTGATTATTATTCAAGATTGCGTATCTTTGACCTTTATCCGTATGAATGGTCTCGCTATCACTTTTTTAATGGTGCTTTTACTTCAATACCACTTTCTGTTTTTGCAAAGAAAAACTATGTGACATATATATTTGCAAAATATCTTACGATAGCCTTTCTCCTCGGAGCTATTTTTGATTGTATCAGAGAAAAAAAAGGTGTAAAGAAAGCATGTGTCTATTTTATTTTTGGTTGTGTTGCTTCTCTTATTCTTTCATATAATATGGTCACATGGTCATCCTTCACAAACAACTATAGCAGTTTGCTTCTTATGGGAATTACATGGATTTTGATGATGCAAGAAGATTGGAAAAGTTCCTGCATGGCTTCCCTTATCCTTGCGATTTCTACTTCAAGAGCAACTTTGACAGGTGGATTTTTCTTTCTTTTTAGTTTATATATGCTATTTAAAAAAGACAAGGAAAATCTTTTCAACTTTATTAGTTCTGAATCAAAAACGGCTTTCTTCTGTGTAATTATGGGGTTCGGTTCTATCGTAATGGTAATTTCTGGCATGAAGCCAAATGGGCAAGGTGTTTTAGATTTTAATTTTATGGGAAATATGTTTCATTATGGATGGATGGTTCTCATGCCATTTGGAACTTTTTTTGGTAATCGTTCTATTTTCCCCAAAGAAACTGCCGTGTATCAGATACACTTTGAATTTCTAATTTTATTTGCTTATGTCTACATGATTATTCATGGATATGATAAAATAAAAAAATTTATCATTAACAATTTTAAAATTCTTTTTGTAATTGCAATTTTTACGGCAGAATTGCTTTTTATACACGGATTCAATATCAAAGACCTTATTTTTATTTCTACTGCTTTCACAATTCTTTATTTGTTGCCAATAATGGCTATATACGCATCCTCTTCAGAAACTCTTTCCATACCGCTTGGATTATTTATCATATCTTCAATAATGCAGTATATGGTATTCAACTCTGGCTCTAGTTGCGTAAATTACACTTTGATTGTTGCCCCTGTTGTGATATGTTTTTCAAAAATGTTCGTTTATGACATTTCCAATAAAATGATAAACTCAAAATTTCCTAAGAGACGTGTTCTTAACACATTATTTTGTATAGCCACTCTTTGTATATGCAGTGGGTATTTGCTTTCGTATGATTTTAGTTATTCTGCTTTTTGGACTCCGAAAGATGATTATTCTGTAAATTTGCGGTTGAGGGAAATTCCTTATTCAGAGAAAGCGTTTGAATATTGTGATGATTCTGATGCGGACATGGCAAAATTAAACGCACTGAAAGGAAACAGGGTTCATTACAAGATGGTTCCAAATATTGAAAATCCATATCACAGTAAAAATTCAATGACAATAAGATTTCTCCCAAAAGGATATGACAAGCAATAAAATTTCAGGAGTAAACAATGACACACTTTATAGCGCATCGCGTGAATACGCTTTCAGAATTAAAGAAAATTCCTTCAGAATATGGCGTGGAGGTTGACCTGCGAGACGACCTTACAGGCAGAATCTACATTCAGCACAATCCGTTTGAGGACGGCGAGGATTTTGAGCCTTATGCCGCTGAATACGGCAAAAATCACAACGGCACGATGATTCTGAATGTGAAGAGCGAGCGAATTGAGCATAAGGTTCTGGAAATTGTGAAAAAAAACGAAATCAAAAATTATTTTTTTCTTGATTCCACGTTCCCGATGATAAAGTTGCTTTCGGATATGGGAGAGCGTAACATCGCCGTGAGATTTTCTGAATACGAGGGAATGGACACCGTGCGGGCGATGGCAGGCAAAATTGACTGGATTTGGGTGGACACGTTCAGCCGTCTTCCGCTTGATAAAGCAACTTACACTGAGATGAGAAATCTTGACTACACACTCTGTCTTGTTTCTCCTGAATTGCAGGGACAGGGTGAGAAAATCGGAATATACAAAAAGCAGATTGCTGAGACTGGCATTGTGTTCGATGCAATCTGCACAAAATCTTGCAACATTGAAAATTGGAGATAGATTAGAGGTTTTTAAGTCAAAAATCTTTTTCTTTTCCGTTCTTTTTGTAATTCTCTGTTTCGGTATATTTGCAAGAAGTTATATGTAACTGAATCATTTTGGGATATGTGCTGATTTTTTTTTGGGGGGGGGCGTATCAATTGTAAGCGATTCAACCGATGGCATTGGACTTATGCCCCACTGCAATTCGTTCCAACGGTATTCATGCTTGACGAAAATCAAAGCTATCAGAAAAAAATAGCAATCGGCAGGCTTCATTCGGAACGGCTCTTCGCTCATTCAGCTTTGAAGGAATTTTGTTCGCAGGGCAAGCAGAAAATTATGCCGTTACCATATTTGGAAGCGTATGGATTTTGCTTTTGTTTCTTTTCAAAGATCGCAAAGCTTTTTGGTTATGGAACTGGATTATCCTTTCATCGCTATGCTAGGTGCAATGGCAGTGTTTTTTATGTCATCTTTATCATAAAATCCATTTTACAAAGAGATTTCTCCAAGATAAAAAGACATTTTGATTTCTAGGGAAACGACACTTCTTATGAATATTCCGAATTTGTATCTTTTTTTACGAAAAGGTATGTTTAATCGCGGTGCAAGGGAATGGAATGTGGGATCAAATTTCAAATATTTGTTTCATCCAGATCTTCATTAAGAATCTTCAGGAAATTGTGGAAAAATACAATCCTGATGCGATTGTGACAATAGGTTATGAGAACACGATGAATCTTTTTTTCTCAGAAACCAAGAGGTATAAAAAAAATGCGTGGCAATATTCACAGTTTGTTCTTGTTCAAAGAGAAATTGATTCAAGTTCTCCGATTACTATAATGGGTTGTGATTGCAGTTTAAAAGGCGATGAAGTCAAAAAAATTCTTGAAGAGATAAAATAAGGAATTTTTGGAACGGAGCATTTCTTTGTGATTTTCGCTGAAAATTAACAAATCAGAGAAAATAGAAGGGGTTGGAACAGATCAAGAAAATCTTTTTGGGAAAACGGCAAATCATACTTCCGAATCTCTGAATATTTATTGCTTAAGCTAGTAGAAAACAGAAACCGGCAACCTCACTGTCAGTTGTCCGCAAGCTACATCCAATGTGACTTATAGAAAAAATTCATTTTCTGTATTATAATAATTGCTATGCTAAATCTCGGCTTAAAACTCGGTACTAAAGACACTCAATACACAGATGAAATTTTGCAATATTATGAACAGGGCGTGTTTCAATATATTGAACTTTTTACGCTGACTGGCACCTTTGATGACACGATTTCATATTGGAAACAATTTGATATTCCTTTTGGAATACATGCACCTCATTCAGCTGCTGGTCTTAATCTTGCAAATACTTCCGCCAGAGTTGCAAATAAAGCCAAAATAGCAGAAACTATAAAATTTGCCGATGAACTTAAAGCAAGATATATCATTTTTCATTCCGGGACAAACGGTATGCCGGGAGAGGTTATTCAGCAGCTTTCCTCATTTGCCGATGAGCGTTTTTGTATAGAAAATAAACCGATTAGAGGACTTGATGGCAGCACTTGTGTGGGAAGTATTTATAGCGACCTTAAGCTGATTATTGACGGAATCGGAAAAGGAACTGGTTTCTGTCTTGATTTTGGACATGCAATCTGTGCGGCAAGAACGCTCAAAAAAGAACCGTTTGACTTTATAAATAAACTTATAAAACTTAATCCTCGTGTGTATCATCTTACGGACGGAGACTATTCAAGTGAACTTGACAGCCATTTGCATTATGGTGACGGCTCTTTTCCTCTTAAAGAACTACTTGCACTTGTGCCTGATGGTGGAATGATTACAAATGAGGCGAAAAGATTTAACGCTGATAATCTGGCAGAATTTGCAGAAGATGCAAAATCCTTAAAGCAAATAGTTGGGGAGAAATTAAGTTGATGGCCATTCGATATGCCCAGAATACAAAACAAGATTGTGACCTTATTTTCTCCCTTTCCAATGATCCGCTCGTTCGTTCTGTTTCGTTCAACGCAAAACCTATAGAATACAATCAGCATTGCAACTGGTTTGCAAAAGCAGTTTCCGATACAAACACGCTCTTTTTTCTCATTTTTGATAGAGATAATTTCGTAGGTCAAATTCGTTTCAATCGTGAGACCAAGCTGTCAACAGAATGTATTATTTCTCTTAGCATTACAAAAGAATATAGAGGCAAGCATATTGCCCTTGAATTCCTGCAACTTGGTATAGATGAGTTAAAAAAGAATTGGTATAATATAAAAAGCGTGGTAGCAGAGGTAAAAGATGAAAATACAGCATCAAACGCTTTGTTTCTGCGGGAAGGATTTGAATTGATTTCTAAAGTGAATACATATAAATTGAATCTTCTGCCAAGTAACGGGGGGGGGTATAGAAGTAGAGTAGTTTTTACTTGCAACTCTCTTAAAGCTTTCTTTAGGCAAAGGGAGGCTGCATGATGGAAAAGCTGTCCATATGCCTCTTGGCTTCTGGCAATCTTGGATTAACGTTATTAAATCACATTGCTTTAAAAAGTAATTGTGCTATGCATTCTGTTTTTACGGATAAAAAATCTGATGGCATAATTTCTTTCTGCAAAGAAAATAATATTGCCTGTTTTTCAGGTAACCCTCGTGGCGGAGTGACAGCAAATTTCCGTGCCTCTCTTATCACAAGACCAGACATTATTCTTTCTGTAAATTATCTGTTTTTGATAGAAAAAGATTTAATTTCTTATCCGATACAATATGCGGTGAATGTTCATGGTTCACTGCTTCCAAAATATCGGGGACGAACACCACATGTGTGGGCAATAATCAATGGCGAAAAGAAAACTGGTATAACAGCCCATCTTATTACTTCTGAATGTGATAAGGGTGCGATTATTGCACAAAAAGAAATTCCTGTTTCGGATTCAGATACAGGTGGCACAATTCTTGCCAAATATAAAGAATTCTATCCTCTTTTAATAGATGAAGTTATTAAAAAAATCTTGTTTGGAAATCTTGCAGATAGCATAACCGAACAAGATGAAACTATGGCAACTTACTATCCAAAGCGTACTCCCGACGATGGCAAAATAGACTGGAACTGGCAGAAAGAGCGTATTTATAACTGGGTGCGTGCAATGGCTCCACCTGAATATCCGGGTGCATTTTTCTTTGATGACGGTAAAAAAATAATCGTTCAGAAAATTGAATTCTTGCAAACAGGATTTCCGCAAGGTGCTGAGAACGGCAAAGTCATTGCACAAGATAAAAATTCATACATCATAAAAGTTCCAAACGGTTGCGTAAAAGCAGTTGTGTATAGCTCTGAAATTCGTGGGGGGGGGTATAACTACAAAAGATATTTTTGTTCTATTGTTCATACTTACCATTTCTCAAATCAAAAGGCAGGTTTGCTATGTGTGTAAATCTGCCTCTATTTTTTCATCATATCGGAATAGCTTGCTACGATATAAACGAAACTGCTCAGTTTTATCTCTCACAAGGTTATACAAAAACAGAAACAGTATACGACCCTATTCAAAATGTGTATATCTGCTTTCTCAAAAAAGACAGTGCAACTTGTGTAGAGTTGATTTCTCCTTACAACGAAAGTTCTCCTATCTGCAAAAACTTACAGAAAAACGGAGTTTCTCCCTATCACATCTGCTACGAAGTTTCGGACTTGGAAGAAACAGTTTTAGAACTCAAAAAACAGAAGTTTCTCATAGTGTCAAAACCTGCACCCGCTGTGGCATTCGGCGGAAGCCGGGTCTGCTTTCTTTTCAGCAAAAATGTAGGCTTAATCGAGCTGGTTGAAAGTGAGGTGAGAGAATGAAATATTTTGTGTTCAGAAACAATACGGTTGAATTTTTCTTCGACTCAAAGGAATGTGCTTTTTCAGGCTATGATGATATTTCCGTTGTTCCAGAGGATGCAGAAAGTTACATTTGGTTTTATCAGCCACCGTATGGAATGACTTTTGAAAAGTCTACAGAAATGGTGTGTTCGTTCACCCAGAAATTTGACCTTGTGTATTCAAGAATTTCAAAAGAAAAAGAAATTATCGTATTCACGCTTTGCGACATCGGTTCTGTTCAGATTGCTTCGGGTGATTTTTCTTTTAGAAATGCGATTGAAGATTTTAACTCTCACATAATTTCGCTTGCACAGGAAAACAGAAACATAAAGTTGGTTGATTTTTCTGACTTTGCCTCACGTTACAAAAAATCGGAACTGATTGACTGGAAGTATTACTTTACTTCTCAGCTTGCCTTTAACGCAAAACTTGCCGCTGACTTTAAAAAGTGGTTTACGAGTGTGAAAAATCAGTTTGCACTTAAACGAAAGAAGTGCATTGTTCTTGACCTTGACAATACGCTTTGGGGCGGGGTTCTTGGAGAGGACGGAATCGAAGGAATAAAAATCGGCGGTGATTATCCGGGAAAAGCTTTTTTGTATTTTCAGAAAGTTCTTGTAGAACTCTCAAACTCCGGTGTGATTCTTGCGGTATGTTCAAAAAACAATGAAACCGATGTTAAAGACTGCTGGGCGAAAAATCCTTTTAACATTATAAATGAAAACTATATTTCTTCATATCGCATAAACTGGAATAATAAGGCTGATAATATAAAAGAAATTGCAGAGGAATTGAATATTGGTCTGGATAGTTTCGTCTTCATTGATGACAATCCTACTGAGCGTGAACTTGTTAGACAGACTCTGCCACAGGTAGAAGTGCCGGAGTTTCCTGAGCAGCCATACAATCTGCCGTCATTTGTAGAAGAAATTACTGAAAAATATTTCAAGGTTTATTCACTGACTGACGAGGACAAAAAGAAAACCGAAGAATATAAAGCAAATGCAAAACGGGCGAATGAACAGCTGAAATTTACAGACATGAACAGTTTTATAAAGAGTCTTGGAATTAAGATGAAAATCCAATCTGCAAACAGTATGAATATAAGCCGGATTGCACAGATGACACAGAAAACAAACCAATTCAACTTAACAACACGACGATACACAGAAGCTGACTTGAATGCAATGATTACTGATGAAGCAAAAATCTGGTGTCTTTCTGTTTCTGACAAATTTGGAGATTCTGGAATTACAGGCTGCATTATCGTAAAGAATGGTGAGATAGATGAGTTTCTTCTGAGTTGCCGTATTTTAGGAAAGGACATTGAAAAAGAGTTTGTTGCCCAGATTCTTGGATTACTTAAAAAATCCGGACTTGCAGAACTGAAAGCAACTTACATTCCTACTGTAAAAAATACACAGGTAAAGGATTTTTACGAAAATATCGGATTTGCACTTTTTTCGGAAGAGGACGGTATAAAGTATTACACGTTGAATCTTACCGAATATAAAGCAAAACCTGATGATAAATATGAAGTCATTTTGGAGGAATAAAGAAATGAAAAAGGTATTTATTTTTGCGGCAAGTGGATATGGATTGAAAGTTGCATATCATCTTGGGTCTGAATACGAAATTACTGCAATAGTAGACAATAATCCTTTGTATAAAGGTATATGGGGGGGGGTATAAGTGTATAGCACCTTCTGAAGTTGTAAACTATGATTTTGATTTTATAGTCATTTCTATCGGTGAGTATGAAAAAGCAATCAGAATGCAACTTGAAGGATTAGGAGTTCCAAAGGAGAAGATTACTGTCTTTTGTCCAAATGACAAGGTTACTTGGTTGGACGAGCGGTATGCAATGGCAAAAGCTTGTATCCGTTACATCAGAGAAAACAAGATAAAGGGGAGTATAGCTGAACTTGGAGTTTATAAGGGAGCATTTTCCTCTTTTTTAAGCAATCAGTTGCCTGACAGGAAGATATATCTGTTTGATACATTTGAATGTTTTGCAGATTCTGATCTTGTTACTAAAGAAGTGAATGGCGATGAAACTGTGTTTAAGGATACGAGTGTTCAAAAGGTTTTGGATATAATGCCGGTAAAAGAAAAGGTTGTCGTGCGGAAAGGCTGGTTTCCTGAAACTGCACAAGATATTGATGATACATTCTGCTTTGTGAGTCTTGATGCAGATCTTTATAAGCCGATTCTTGCCGGACTTGAATTCTTTTATCCACGCTTAGAGTATGGCGGATATATTTTTATCCATGATTTTGAAAGCGTGACATATCCAGGATGTAAACAGGCAGTTTTGGAATTTTGTAAAAAGTATAATGTTGGTTTTGTGCCGATTCTTGACAGGTGTGCAAGCGTCGTCATAACAAAATAAATTTTAGGAGTTTTATTGTGGAACAAGAAAATTTGTTTTTATGTGTTGAGAAAAATAAGTATGGTTTTTATGAGTTAAAGCCGCAGTTCAGAAAAAAGATGAAAGAGTTTTATGAACAGCAGTACTACCAGACAAACAAGGCTCTTTATCAGAAAGATGGATATTCGAGCGAAGAACTGGCTTATTCAAGAAATTTGTTTCGAGAAAAAGAATATGTCTATACAAAAATGGGGGGGTACAGAATTTCTTGATTTAGGCTGTGGGGAAGGCTATGCACTCTGTTTTTTCCATGAAAAAGGATATTCAGTTTGCGGTGTCGATTTTTCTGATTATGGTCTAAAAGCCCATAATCCACAAATGGTTGATTTTTTTGTGCAAGGAGATTTATTTCAGTTTTTGCAGACTACGGAAAAAAAGTTTGACTTCATAAATTTGGGGAATGTTGTAGAACATCTTTCAGAACCAGAGGAGTTTATAAAAATACTAAGACGAGTTTGCAAAGAAAACACAGTTATAAGTATTACCGTGCCGAATGATTTTTCAGTAACCCAAAAAACAGCATTTGATAATGGTTTTATTGAAAGTGCCTTTTGGGTTTCGGATAAGACAAGTGAGCATTTTAGTTATTTTACTTTGAGCTCACTACAAAATTTTGTTGAAGCAAATGGCTTTGAATGTGTAGAAAAACTTGCTGATTATCCGATTGATTTCAACTTGTTTAATTCGCGAACAAATTACGTTAAGAATAGAGAAGTTGGACATGAAGGATATATTGCGGAATTAAAAATAGAGAATATGCTTTTTGAGCAATCTTTAGAAAAAACGGTTCAACTGCATAAGGCTTATGCTGATTTAGGAATTGGGAGAAATATAAGTTTATTTATGAAATTGAAAAAATGAGTTTTAGGAGTTTTATTGTGGAACAGAAAGTAATTGAATTGTTGAAGCGCGTTTTTGAGGGTGTGGAGATAACAATAGAGTCTTCACAGGAAACTGTGGCTGAGTGGGATTCTATGCATCAGCTGAGCATTGCGTTTGAGATTGAGAGTGAATTTGGAATTTCTCTTGAACCGGAAGAAATGACAGAACTAAAATCAGTTTCTGACATTATAAGATTTATAGAAAGCAAAAAATGAAACTAACCTTTAAAAATTTTATTATTCTCACCGAAGAAGAGATAGAACTCGTCTGTGATATGCGTAATTCAACAGGGGTACGTACTAAGATGTATAATCAGGACATAATTCCGCTCGAACAGCATAAAAAATGGGTTACTAGTCTAAAAGGCAGAACCGATAGCTGTTATTTTCTTGCTTATGCAGACGAAAAAATACTTGGAGTGGTGGATTTTACCTCAATTTCCGCCGATGAGTGCGAATGGGGTTATTATCTTAATGAAAAATACATTAATTCTGGATATGGTGTGGTTTTAGAATATTATGTGTTAAAATATGCTTTTGAAATCATAGGAGTAAAAAAGCTATTTTGTGCCGTACTTGATAGCAATAAAAATGTGTATGATACTCATATAAAATACTTTGGATTTATTCCTGATGAACGATATTCTTCAACTAAGCAGACAAAAAAAGGCTTACTGAGATTTAACGGGCTTTCACTTAGCAAGACAGATTGGCAAAACTGGCATAACCCTACAGTAGAACGTAGTTTGAAATTCTTTAAGATTGAAGGCAGTAATTTTATCTAATCTGTTTTATCGAGTAATATGTTTTGGCATTCATAAAATTAAAAGTTCTCTTTTCAAAAGCAAATAAAAGTGTATAATAGAAATCATGGCAACAAATAAGACTTTTATTATTGCTGAAATGTCGGCGAACCATAATCATAAAATAGAAAACGCGCTTGCAATCATCAAGGCCGCTAAAGATGCCGGTGCAGATGCCGTGAAATTTCAGACTTATACGGCAGATACAATTACACTGAATTGTGATAATGAATACTTCCAGATTAAGCAGGGAACGCTTTGGGATGGCACAACGCTTTATAGGCTTTACCAGCAGGCTTATACACCATGGGAATGGCACAAGGAACTTTATGACTATGCCCGCTCACTCGAACTAATTGCTTTTTCAACTCCATTTGACAAGACGGCTGTAGATTTTTTGGAAACGTTAGATAACCCTATCTACAAAATTGCTTCTTTTGAGATTACTGATATTCCGCTTATTGAATATGCTGCAAGCAAAGGTAAGCCGATGATAATTTCAACAGGAATTGCTAAAGAAGATGAGATAACAGAAGCTGTTGAAGCTTGCCGCAGAGTGGGAAACAATGACATTACTCTTTTGAAGTGTACTTCCGAATATCCTGCAAAAATTGAAGATGCAAACATCCTTACAATTCCAGATATGTCTAAGCGATGGAAAGTAAAGGCAGGTCTTTCTGACCATACAATTGGTGACATCTGCCCATGTACTGCAGTAGCTCTTGGTGCTACTGTTATAGAAAAACATTTTACCACAGACCGTAGTATTGGCGGTCCTGATGCAGCGTTCTCTATGAATAAAGATGAATTTGCTGTAATGGTAAAACGAATCCGCGAAACAGAAGCCAGCCTTGGTAAAGTAAGTTATGAATTTACTGATAAAATTAAAAAAGACCGGCACTTTGCACGTTCCCTTTTTGCTTGTGCAGACATTAAAAAAGGTGAAATATTCACAAAGGATAATATCCGCTCTGTTCGCCCAAATGAAGGTTGCAGCCCTAAGTATTTTCCGGAACTTCTTGGTAAGCCAAGTGATAGGGACTATAAGTTTGGTGAACCGATAGTGTATAAGTAAATAGGTTAGGTATCTTAATATGAAAAAGATTTTGTTAACTGGCGGTTCTGGTTTTATTGGCAAGAATGTAATTGAATTTTATAAAGATTCTGGCGAATTTGAAGTAATTGCTCCTACGAGTAAAGAATTGGATTGTACAGATAAAGATGTTGTTTATAAATTTTTGAAGAATGGAAAATTTGATATTGTTTTGAATTTTTCTGTTCCAAAAGGTGAACAGATAATGCTTGACAATGGTTTGAGAATGTATCTGAATTTTGCAGAACATTCTGATTTGTTTGGCAGAATGATTTGTACAGGTTCGGGTGCAGAATTTGATAAAAGGTTTGATATTTGTTCTGTTACAGAAGACGATTTAGGAAAACGAATTCCGGCTGATCCTTATGGTATTATGAAACTTGCTGTAAATAGAATGATAGAAAAATCGGACAACATTTATAATTTTAGACTTTTCGGTATTTTTGGAAAATATGAAATGTGGGAAAGAAGATTTATTTCAAATATTTGCTGTAAATCTTTGTTTGATTTACCACTTTCAATGAGGCAAAATGTTTATTTTGATTATTTGTATATAGATGATTTTCTAAAACTTCTTGATGCATTCTTGCATATTGAAAAACCAATGTATCATTCCTATAACTGTGTCAGGGGAGAACGATATGATTTACTTTCTTTATGTAAGATTTTGAATAAAGTTTCAAATAAAGAAAATCGTATTATTATTTGTAATGATGGTCTTGCAAATGAATATACAGCTTCAAATAAGAGGCTGGTAGCAGAGATACCATTAAAATTTACTCCAATTGAAAATTCTGTAAAAGAAATGTACGACTATTATTCTCAAATAAAACCAACACTAGATATTGGAAAGTTAGTATATTAGGTTTAGGGAGAACTTATAAATGAAAAAGCGAGTTGCTGATATTGTTGTTGATACATTACTTGAACTTGGTATTAACGAAACTTTTTGTGTTGTTGGCGGCGGTGCTATGCACCTTAACAATGCATTTGAAATTAATGATAATATGCATATTACATTTTGTCATCATGAACAGGCTTGTGCTTTTGCTGCAGAAAGCTTTGCAAAATACAGCGGAAAAATTGCATGTGTTTCTGTAACATCAGGACCTGGCGGTGTAAATGCACTGAACGGAGTGTACAGTGCTTATGTAGATTATACTCCAATGATTGTAATTGCCGGCTATCCAAGATATGAAACAGCAACTCCGTGTACAGGCTTAAACCTAAGATGTCGTGGTGTTCAGGAATTTGATATTGTGAACACGGTTAAGACAATGACAAAGTATTCAAAACTTATACTTGAACCTGAGGAAATTAAAGCAGAAATAAAAAAAGCTTATGATATTGCAATGGAAGGCAGAAGAGGTCCTGTTTGGCTGAGCATTCCTCTTGATATACAGGCAATACAAATTGAAGAAGATGAACTTATCGAATATAAAAAACAGATTCCCGTATCAATTGTGGATAAAGATACTATAGCAAAAATCGTTTCGGAATTAAAAAATGCTAAAAGACCTTGTATATTGACAGGAACTGGAATTCGTTATGGTGATGCTGTAAAAGAATTTATCGATTTTAAATCAAGAATAAAAATTCCTATTGTAGGTGCTTCTCTAAATCCAGACTTATTACCATTTAATGCAGAATTATACTATGGAACTTCTGGTAGTAGTGGACCTAGAACTGGTAATTATATTTTGCAAAATGCTGATCTTATTCTTGTGTTGGCAAACAGCCTGTCAACAAAACAGACTGGCTTTAATGTGGATTTATTTGCGCCAAATGCAAAATTTATAATGGTTGATGCAGAAATTGATGAAACTAAAAAACCTGGTTTACATATTGATATACCAATTCAATCTGAAATTAAAGCGTTCCTAACCCAGTACAATAATACTGTTAATGATATTATAGAAGCTGATTCAAAATGGATAGATTATTGTGATTCATTAAAAGAGTTCTTTAAGAATAAAGATATGCCTTCAACTGAAGGATCAACAAGAGTTTGTTCTAAAATATTTGGACATATCTTAATGGATAAACTTCCTGAAAATTGTTCTATTGCTCTTGGAAATAGTAGTTGTGGAGGATGTATCCTTACTTATGGAGTTCATTATCCAAATCAACGCGTTATTGTAAATTACAATGCAGGTTCAATGGGTGATGATTTACCAGAAGCTATAGGAATGGCAATAGCATCAAAAGATCCTGTTTATTGTTACACTGGTGATGGGTCTTTGATGATGAACTTACAGGAACTGGAAACAATAAAATATAATAAGTTGTCTATAAAAGTTATTGTATTCAGTAATAATGGTTATGGTGCAATCCGAAATACTTGCAAGAATTTCTTTAATGGCAAATTTACTGGATGCGATTCTGACAGCGGTATAGATTTTCCCGATTTTGTAAAAGTTGCAGATGCTTTTGGATATGAATATTTTAGTTGCAAAAATAATGATGAAATTTCTTCTGTCCTAGATTCATTTATAGCTTATGACGGATTAGCATTATTGGAAGTTCAGCAAGAATTTGTAGATCCTGTTATTCCTAGAGTTATGTCAAAAATGGATGCAAATGGAAAATTCGTAACACCATCGCTTCTGGATATGTATCCTTATTTAAGTGCAGAGGAAGGTTGTTATCTAAAAAAACTTGAGGAGTTGCTTTATGAATTGTAGGATTTGTGGTTCTCGTATGAGTTTATTTGAGAATGTAAGAAATTGTCTGTATGGACAGATGGAATATAAAAAAAATCCGTTCACCATACCTGTAAAGAATATGTGCCTTTATAAATGCCCTAAATGTACACATGTGCAAAGTGAATATGACTTAGATGATGACTTTTATGATTCTTACAGTATGTGGGAAGGTGCATCTCAATACGTTGGTTCAAAAGAACTTGCAGTACAGCGTATAAAAAAGATTCTGCATTTTGTGCCGAATGCAAAAAGTATTTTAGACATTGGTTGTGGTACGGGCGACTTTTTGGAGGTTGCAAAAAACTATTTCCCTTATTGTTATGGTGTAGAACCTTCTCAGAATGCTTTGATACCGCATAGTGAGGGAGTTTCTGTGTTTCAAGGTTATTTTGGAGAAGAGAAACTTATGAATAAATTAACGAAAACTATACGTAATATAGGGGGGGGATTTCAGTAATAACAGCTTTTCAAGTCTTTGAGCACCTTGTTGATGTCAGAACTCTTTGTTCTGTTGCATATAATATCTTAGAGCCGGGCGGCGTTTTACTTATAAATGTTCCGAATGGTCTTTCAATAATACGCAATTCCTTTTACCATCAGATTACACATGAACATATAAATTACTTTACTCCTGCATCTTTGTTTTCCCTTGCTAAAGGCGGAGATTTCGAGATTCTTGAGATTGAAGATGATGAGTCTTGGATAGAATTGAACCTCTATGCAACAAAACCAATGGAATATATAGGTTTCAATGAAGTTCGTATAAAACAGAAGCAATTCTTGGCAATGTTAACAAAAGATCTTGTTGTTAGCATTTGGGGAGCAGGTGCGAAAGCAAATAAGTATTGTACACTTCTAAGTGATGATATAAAAATAGCTCATTTGTTTGATGGAGATGAAAAAAAAATAGGACTTTTTGCTTCGGGAATAGAAGTTCCGATAGAAATGCCCAGTTCAGAAAAAATCAATGATTCAGATTGCATTATTATTTTTGCATCTTCATATAACAATGCAATAATAGAAAAACTAAAAAATGATTTTTGTTATGAAGGTAAAATTATCTATTTTGAAGGGCAAGACATAAAATCTATTGAAGGATGTAAACAAAAGCCAGAAATATGATTTATTGCTGTTTGATGCTGAATCAAAAATGAAATAGAATTTTTATTTATAGTTTATGAAACCTTTTTTTGAAACTCTGTATGAATTTTAGTACAAGGCATAGTTTTTTATCCAAAGGAGTTTCAAAAAAGAAGAAATGGTTTTCGTTATTTTATTAATTTTGCATAAGCAAATTTTATATTGGTTTTGTGCAGTTTTGCTTCAAGTTCTTTAGCGGCAGCAACTGCTCCTATTGTGGTTACAAATACAAATTCTTCATTGCCATTTTCCAATTTTTTTGGATGGCATGATATTTTTCCCATGAATGCTACTGTCTTAAATGAATCGTATACATTTATAAGTTTTGCGTTGGGATAGTTTTTTCTAATGAAGTCGAATATGTATTCGCTTATCTGTGAAAGCCCCCAAATGCTATAGGTGTACGACTTATTTTTTTTAATCCAATGGTTATTTAAATATGATATGATTTCTAATACTGCATCATTTACATAGTCACTCTTTCTTCGTTGCTCATAAAACAAAGAAATGTCGCAAATGTCTTTATTTTTTTTGTATACCTCTAAAATGCGAGTTTTTGTTGTTTCAAGAAATTGTTTTTTGAATTGCCTTTCTACATCTGTAATGACCGAAGGTTTTATTTCTCCATCTTGTGCATGTATAGTTGTTAATTTTTCTGGAGTCCAAATTTCGATTAGCGATTCAAGAAATGCTTTACGGTATGAAACTTTAGTATTTACCATAACGACTGGAATGCCCGATGCATAACACGGGAGAGCACAGTGCAAAAGACCTGTAATTACAAGAGCAGCGTTTTCTTTATATTCATTATATTGTTCAAGTGCGACAGTCTTTGGATCTACTTCAAGTGATTTGTAAAAATGTGTTTTGTATACAATTTCTTTCCCTGCAAAAAGATTTTTGGGAAGCATATCTACAAGAGTTTTGTCTGCATCTACAATGTATATTTTGTTTTGAGTTTCTTTTTTTTCGGTCTCTGGTAATGTGAATGTAATACAACCATGTAAATATGCTTTGATATTGTTTTTCCTCATTGTGTCAAGGCACCATTCGTCACGGCAACCAATAGGTTGGTGCATTCGTAAGAAATCTGCTTCTTCAGAATACAAAAATTGTCGCACCATGTTTAGTCCAAGGAATACTGGAATTATGTGTGGAGAAAATCTCCCTGCAATTCCATTTTCAACATAGTCAATCATAGGCATTGATATTGGTAAAACTACATATTCGCCATCATATTCAGCAAGTTTGTGAAAATCTATATATACAATATCTTTTAAATCTATACCCATCTCTTTATAGATGTTATCTATTGCGATGAGCTGCATATTGTCACCTATATTGTTTATGCCTCGTGCTTTAAACTGAATGTTTGCAAATTTCATTTTTAAATTACTCCTTATAGTCTGAACTGAATTTATGATTTTTTCCTCTTCTCCACCTTAGATAACCGGTACAGAAAAAAAGCTCGTTTTTTCTGTACCAAGAAGGTCTACATAAGGAAAAAGTTAAGGTATATTAAAAATCAAAGCTGTAATCTATAAGTACTATTTTATGGAGGTATTTATGATTTATGGCTACATTCGCGTTTCAAGCAACAAACAAACGGTGGAAAACCAGAGGTTTGAAATTAACAAATTTTGTGCAAAAGAGCAGTTACATATTGATGGCTGGATTGAAGAGACAATCAGTGGTACAAAAAATTATGACAAACGAAAACTCGGCGATCTTTTGAAAGTAGTACAGAAGAATGATCTGATTATTTGTGCTGAACTTTCTCGACTGGGACGCAATTTATTTATGATTATGGAAATTTTGCATATCTGCATGAATAAGGAGTGTAAAGTCTGGACAATAAAGGATAATTACCGACTTGGTGATGACATTCAGAGTAAGGTACTTGCATTCGCATTCGGATTGAGTGCGGAGATTGAACGTAATCTTATAAGTCAACGAACAAAAGAAGCCTTGGCGAGAAAAGTAAACGAAGGAGTTGCGCTTGGCAGACCGAAAGGTCGTAAGACTTCTCCTGCAAAACATAAACTGTATCAAAAAGACGAAATCATTTATGAACTCCTGATTTTCGGAATCTCTCAACGGAAAATCGCAAAACTGTTGTGTGTAAGCCGAAAGACACTTGCTGATTTTTTAAAAACCATCAATATAGATTAAATTATAGATTAAATTATGCAAAATGTGATAAAATCAATCGGTACAGAAAAAACGAGCATTTTTTCTGTACCAAGAAGGTCTTGTGTCAGAAACAAAACAGAACATTTATATTAGGCGATTGTTGAACAAATGAAATTCGGCTTTTGGGAATCTAATTTGAGATTTTAAAAAAATAATTCAAAAGAATTACTGATACGATGAGGGAACAAGATGAAAATCGGAAAACTTCGCATGTGTCTTATTGGGGATGACATGCTTACACAAAAGGAAAAAACTCTTATGAATATCGGAGATGCTGTTCAGGGAGTTGCCATGAGTGGTATCTACAAATATGCAAATATCAGATCAAATGATATAATTCTTCTTCCTCGTTTTTCATTATTAAAAAGTTTTTCAAATATAGAAGATATAGTGCTTCCTTATGGAAGTTCGTTTGGTTCAACCGATATAGATATAACGTTTCCCTTCCCTTCTTGTATTTATCCTGTTTTTTTGAGCGTAAATGTTGATAATGATTTTTTTACAGAAAGGTTAGACTTGGTTCAATATTTTAAAGAACATGAGCCCATTGGTTGTCGTGATGAAAAGAGCAGAAACTATTTCAGAAAGTATGGTATAAAGGCTTATTTGATGGGATGCTATACTCTTTCTTTGGACAAACCAGAAAAGACTTGTTCAGAAAGTATTGGTAAAACAATTTTTGTAGACTTGTCAAAAAATGCATTAGATGCAATTCCAGATTCCATAAAAACTGATGCTGAAAGTATAAGTCATTCCGAATCATTGAAAGAATATCCTGTTACAGAATATGAAGATGATAGATTATATGAAATTGCTAAAAAAAATTTATCAAAGTATTCCCAAGCAAAATTGGTAGTAACAAGCAGGCTGCATGTCGCAGCTCCTTGTGTTGCAATGGGAATCCCGGTTGTTTTAATGCAGGACAACATTGATTATAGATTTGAGTTTATTGATAAATATATACCTGTCTATCAACTGCCGGATTATAAGAGCATTGATTGGGATAATATTGTTATGCCAAATCCAAATGATGTGAATTTTGCTAAGAGTAAAATTCGAGAACTGTATAAAACTGTGCTTTTACAAAAACCATATGAAGATATTCTTTGTGAGTTAGATGCTTTTTATATGAATCGCAATCGGTTTGAGCCATATAAATTATTTCGCAATAAACTGAAAACTTTTTATAAAAATGCAAAAAATTTCTCTTACGCAATATATGGAGCAGGAGTGCATTGTAGTTTCATTTATGAACTTATGCAAGAGATGTATCCAGAGGCAAAACTTGTTTGTATTTTTGATAAATATAAACGTGGACAGCGTTATGGTGTTGATATAATTTCACCTGATACAAAGCGTAATGATTTTTCTTCTGCAATTATAACTACGGCACGGGGAAAGGATGAAGCTCTTTCTAATTTAACTGCTATACATAAGCTAGGGGGGGGCAGATACTCATCTGCTGTTCTCAACAGCTATGCTAAAAATATAAAGCAAAATGAACAAAAGGTGGTTGCGTAATGATAGAACCAGCCACTTTTTGTTTTAAACATGTATCTTGTGTCTTTTTATATGGTGACAATTTTATTGCACGAAAATTGCTTGGCAGTTTGAGAAAAAGTGATTATTTCGTAAAAGCAATAATAGACAGAAGATATAAGACCTTACAAAAAGAAGCAGATGGACTTGAATTACTTTCACTTGATCTTTTGCATGAAAATATAAAAGATGCCGTTGTAGTTATTTGTCTGGCAAGTGGACTTACGCATGAGTCTGTCTTGTCGGATTTAATTAAAAAGGGTTTCGAAAACATCATATATCTTCCAATGCTTACAAACAGACCTCTTTTAGAGCAAGAGGTTATAAGACGTGCATATCTTGATATAACAGCTGGAAATTTTGATGCCATTTCATCAATTCCAAAGACGATTTCTTTATCTAAGAATGACACTATTATTATTTTTGAAAATACAAAACAAACATCATTCTTGTGTCCTGTACAACTATTACACACAGCTACAGAAAAAACATTACAAACTGATGTTTTACCTGACAGGGAATCATTAACCAGACAATTTGTAAAAGATTGTCTTGAACTGCCTCTTGAAAATTTAATTCCATATAGGCAGCTTTTTTCATATCTCATGGGGAATGGAGATTATCCAAAGGTATATCTTGACTGGCTGAGAAACACTGAAGAAGAAAAAAAAGAACTTCTTGAAAATAGAAAACAGTTATTACAGGTATATGAACAGAATTATGAATATAATTTTTCATTTTTTTTGTATTCACCTGCCAGAGCGGAATGGAACAAAAAAGGTTATATAAATATTTGCGATGGTTTGCACCGTTGCATTTATCTTATGATGAAAGGCAAAAAGATGGTACCTGTTGTTATGCAAAATGATGATTATATGGCTTATAAGCAGTATAAAAAAGGTAAGTAAGAAATATGGGAGTTAATTTTTTTATAGATAAACAAACCCCAATAATCCTTTACGGAGCGGCAACAATTGGAACTCTGCTTTATCAGAAGTATCAGCTATGGGGTTTGAACATAACAGGATTTATAGATAAGCGTGCCGAAGAGATAAAAAACTTTATTGGACTTCCGGTATATGCAATTGAGAACGAAAAACTAGACAAGCCGAATGTTGTTGTGCTGATTGCGGTAAAGAATGTTTTTGAACATTCCAGAATTGCTTCACGACTCCAGAAGGCTGGTTACAAAAATGTTATCTTCCGGCCGTATAATGCTTTGAACGGCAATGGTTCGGAAAATGAAAATCTTTTAAACGAAGTATACTCTCATATCACAGAAGACAACAGTTTTGAGTTTGCAATTTATAAAAACATTCCTTTTATAGATGCATCATCAACAGGAACTTTAAAAGAGCAGGGGATAATTAAAAAAGAAAACGGAAAAGTTATTTTTTATCTGCCTGTTACGATGCTTTTTACAGATAAGAAAGGTGTTGAGACAGAAAGGCAGCATCCTGTTTTATGTCTTAAACCTCATGTAAACTTTTGCAAATTTATTCTTGGCGCTGGAGGCGAAGTTCAAAGTCTTATGGATTATTGTGTAAAAGCGGCAGAAAACATTGGTACTGTAAAAGTAACTGAAGCCTGGAAAGAAAATGTAATAGCAAATCAAAGCGAAGTTTATCTTGATATGCTGCATAAATACAATGTTGAACCAGATTTCTTCATAAATAAGGCTCCAAATGTTATCTGGAATAATGAGTGTAAGTATTTTAATTTGAATAGTGGAAAACATAGGGCCTCTTTTTTGTGTGCTGTTGGAAAAAATTATATCCCTGTCTGTGCATCGGAAGAGGATTATAAAAAGTATCTTACAACAGTCAATGCTGAGTCTGTGCAGAAAAAGATTTCTGCACAGTTTGAAGACGGACTTTCTTATCCTGTAGAGAATCCATATTTTTATGATTCGTCGCGTTATGGAGAGCAGTTTTGGTTCCTGCTGATAAGGGCTGTCACAGAACGACTTGGTAATTGGTATTATGATAGCGGCAAAATTTTAGAGGGTCTAAAAGTTTTTAACAGATTACATCAAACTGAGTTTCTTAATATTTTTTTTGAGAGAATGGGTTGCAGAATAAATGAGAAGCATAATGGTAGTGAGAGTTATGATGTGGCATTCATTGATGACTTTGATAAGGCAGCTACTGTAAAATCTGAACATTACTTTGTGTTATGTGAAAAAAAGCAGGTTAATAACAATGCAAAAAAGATTCTTTCATTGTTAAACAGGCAGAAAATGATGTATTTGTATGAGTGTTAATTTGTAAAGGGGGAAATATGATATATGGTTCAGAATTGTTCCGAAAGGAATTTCTAAAAGACACATTTGAGTATGCAGAAAAGAAGAAATGGCAGATTATTTTTATTTCGCTTGTTGGTTCTATCGGAAAAGGTTTCCCATCTGCTGACAGTGATTATGATACAAGAGTTCTTTACCTTGATAAAAACTATCCCGGTAAAATTTTTCTTCCGTGGAACGAAAAACAGGACTTTTTAAAACATCAGTATTATTTGAACGAAGAAGAAGTTTCTGATGGTAAAGTATGGGAGTGGATTCCGTTTTGGGAAGCTACAAGTTTTTTTCAGTTTCTTAAAAATCCAAAATTTTCAGATGCTCCTGATAAACATCCTGCGGGATTATATAATATTCTTGCTTGGACAATGAACAGTCCATACTGCTGGGATCCTTATGGTCTCCAAATGAAATTAAAGCCACTTGTAGACAAAGCTTTTCGCGCGCCTGTTCAGTTAAAATATCTGCGCTATGAACTTGAAAGGTATTATTATAAGCAGGATAAAAAGGAAATCCCTGTAAAAACATATCTAAGGGCAATTTATTCCGCTTTAAGTATTGATTATGTTCTGCAAAAAAATGAGTTCAATCTTGCTTATCTTTCTACTCTTATTGCAACAGTTTGTCCTAAGAACCTTCGTAGTAAAATTTCTGCAATGATTGACGATGAGTTTTCTCGTTCAGTTTCCTATGTAAAAGCAAACGGTTCAAAAAATCTTGGAACTACGCAATTAAAGCTTTTAATGCCACATGACAGTGAAATTGATGCTTATATTGAACGAATGTACAACTTGCCGGATTCTGCATTTAAACAAGGTGCAAGTGAAGATGAAATTGATGAAATACTTTGTTCCATTAATAAAATTCTTTTTGACAGCGTGAATGACAGGGCATTGAGTCTTTATGCAAAACCTTACAGAGATGTAATGAATCCTCTTAGTTTAACTGTACAAGTGAACGGGGGGGGGGGATAAGCGAATAGTAGAATTTGAATTGGAGGCTGTCGCATGATATATGGAACAGCCTCAGTTCAAAAAGAACTTGTTAATACAGCTAAGTATTTTGCAGAAAAAAATAATCTGCTACTGATTTTTGGTGCAACTATAGGCTCTGTTTCAAAAGGTATTAATCTTCCAGATAGTGACTATGATGCACGATTTTTGTATCTTGAAAAAGATAATCTGGGTAAAATATATCTTCCGTGGAATACTCCAGAAGGAAAATTGCATTTTAAATTCTGTTTAGAAAATGGCAGGGATAAACAAAATGCAATTTTAGACGATTGTCTTCCATTTTGGGAAGCTACTTCTTTTTTTCAATTTTTAAAAAAACCTTCTTTTACAGAGCAAATATCTTTAGGTTTATATAACACTTTTGCATGGACACTCTTGTCGCCATATACATGGGATCCTTATGGACTTCAGCAGAAATTACTGCCATTAATAAATAAAGCATTTAATGCGCGGTGGCAGTTTGAATGGCATAAAACTTGTGTCACTGAATTTGTTATAAAGTCAGAAACAGTTATTTCATGGAAAGAATACTTTAAAGCAATTTATTCTGCATTAGCTTTGTCCTATATTTCAGAGAACAAACATTTTTCTCCTGTTTATTTACCGACATTGATATGCTTAAAACAGGATAGTGAATTAAAGCGTATTCTGTTTGAAATGCTTGATACAGCATACGGGAATTGGACTGAAAATTCCATAAGAAATAAAAAAGTTGATTTAATGATAAAAGACAGTTTACAGATAAAACTTTCTGATGACTGTAAATCTGATAATTATATTGATTCTGTATTAAATGATATATATTCAATAATCTTTCATTCAGTAAAAACATTTGAAAGAGATGTCATACAAATGAATGGGGGGGGGTATAACCGAATAGTAGAATTTGAATTGGAGGCTGTCGCATGATTTTGGGTAAGTCTCCGGTATCAAATGAACTTTGTAAAACAGTAAAAACATTTGAAGAAAAAAAAGGCAAAAGAGTTGTTGCTGCTTCTATAGGTGGCAGTGTTTCTCTCGGACTTTCTAATACAGTAAGTGATTACGACTTATACATTTTGTATGAAAAAGAAATTACAGAATGGCATAGTATAGTTAAAATAAATTCAAAATTATTTGATTGTTGTTCGGATAGGTTTTTTGATTGTTGTTCGGATGTTGAAAATTTTTATAAGAAAAAAAGCCTCTATCCATCTGTGATATACAGAAATCTTAATGAAAGAAGTGATGATGCAAAATTTGGTCTTCTAACAAGTATTTTTTTGAATGATACATTTTATTGCTGTGATGATTTTTTTCAGTCTGGGTATGATAGTGTAAAAAAATTACTTGTTTTACGCGAGGTCTGCGATTTTTGCTTTACAAGAGCTTACGGAAATTGGAATAAATTTATAAAAGATAAAAGTGAAGTCCTTCTCCGTAAATATCTTTATACTGCATGGCACTGTTTATATGTACAAAAATTGATTGAAACAAACACTGCATGTTGTCAGGATTTTAAAACGATATTAACTACTTCAGCGAAATTTACTGGTAATGTTGTGTATGATGAATTGGAATCACTTTACTATACAAATCTTTCTGCAAAAATTCCAAAGGAAAGATATTATATAAAACAGAATAGAATTTTAAATGAATGGATTGGAAAAGTTCTTCAAAAACAAGAAATCGCAATTCATGCTTTAGGATCTGAATTGATTTTTGTTCCTTTGTTATGTATAAATGAACGGGGGGGGGGGGGGGGGGGGGGGACTACTTATGTAACTTTTTTCTACTGTTTTATGCTCTTTGTTGCTATGCCATGTACAAGGAGTGTAGATTAGTATGAAAAGTTTTCCATTTGATAAAAAGAAACTCCTTATTTATGGCGCAGGCTCTATAGGGCTTAAGATGGTTAATCAGAACGGTATTATCCCCTGTGCTTTTATAGATCGTCGTGGAGATGAACTAAAGAAATTTAACGGATATGATGTCTATTCTGTAAAACAGGCAGATGAGTTAAAAGAAAAAGATTCATATTGTATTATTATAGCAATTCGAGATGTATTTTCACATTCGCAGATTGCTATGGATTTTTTTAATAACGGATTTAAAAATCTTATTTTTAAACCATACTCTGTTCTTTGTGGTAAGATAAATCTTTCAGAAGAGCTTTCGAAAATAAGTGCTTCTTATGATTCCTTGACAGTACAAGGGATTGATATTATTCAGATTGTGCCATGTTACAACGGGGAAATTCTTTTTAGTTTTGAAAATAAATCCCTTATCAGACAATCTTTTGAAGGAGATGATAGTTCTGAATTTGTAAGGTTTTATGCACCTTCTGAATTATTGTTTTCTAATGATTTGTATGATGATTCAAATTTGTGGACTAAACGGAATTTTTTAAGCAATTATATCGCTGTGGACTTGTACAGAGCATTGCAAGAAAATAGTATACAAAAAAATGAAGAATTTGAGCGTTATGTAAATTTGTATGCTATTTCAGGAGCAATACGTTCAGGTGTGAATATTACTGGCTCATGGAAAAATACTGTAATAGAAACAAGAGTTTCTGCTTTTAATGAAATGAAGTCCAGACTTGCAACAGATAATAATTTTTTTATAAAGCATTGTACCACGGTTTCTTTACTGGCACCATGCCGATTGCAGCTTATAAAAAGTGGAAAGAGCAGAGTGTCTTTCCTTACGGCTCTCAGAATGCCTTATATTCCTGTTTTGATGCGGAAAGATGAATATGAAAAATTTTTAAATGAAGCTGTAGCGAAAAATATATATGAATATATTTGTAAGGCTAATATTTTAAAATGTACTGTTCCTGTTCCGCATCCATTCTTTTATGAACTAAAGGCAGAAATTCCAGACTATGCGTATTTATGGGAAAGCAAGGTTGCAAGAATTCTTTATGATTTGTCATTTGAAAGAAATAAATCTTTTGATACTGACTGGCTTACAATATGTGATGTCAGTTGCGATAATGGAAGTATAAGTCGTTATTTAAAAAATCTTGGCTTTCAAATCTATAGAAAGAAATTTTCTGATAAGTTTACTTTTTTTCTAGACAGGCTTTTCTATATGGAAAATAATTTTGATAAAAAGGATTGTAAAAATGAGGCAAATTGTCTTGTTTATATGAGTTTGTACGAAAATTTTAATGCTGAACAAGTGCTAAAAGATATTTGTATTTTTACAAAGTTTGTTTTTGTCTTTTTGGAATCTGATCTAATTGAACCAATAAATATAAAATTGAAAGAAGAATTTGAATCTATTTCAATAGCAAATACAATAGTTTGTGGAAAATCTTTTAAAGGAATATATTTCAGGAGGAAATGATGATTCTTAGTCTTGAAAAGGCAGAACTAAAAAATTACTTGATTTTACAAACAGACAATACTTTTCCTGATGGTAATACAAAAAAAGAATTCTCAGATTCAAAATTTGACGTGGCCTTTGAAGAAGCCCTACAAAGATGTGAAAAAAATTTTAGTCACATAAAAGTAAGAAATTATCAGAAAGATGGAAATCCTGTATTGAATCATTTGCATTTGGATCAGTATTCTACTTTTTTATATTACTTGTCTAATTCTTTATGGAGAATATCTGCAAATAGGTCTTTGTGTGATAAGCTTGGACTTTTGAATCGCAGTTTGAGTTCCTGTTGGATTTCATACAAAAGTAATCTGCCAGATATTTTTTTACTCACTCATCCTGTAGGAACTGTTATAGGAAATGCTAATGTTACTTATAATGACTTTCTTGTTATATTACAAAATGTCACAATAAATGGCGCTTCGAATACAAAACTTAATATAGGGAAAGGTGTGTTTCTTGGTGCAGGTTGTAAGATAATCGGGGGGGGGCATTATAGAAGATAATTGTTCAGTTGGTGCAAATACATTGCTCAGAAATCCTTCGGTAAGTTATGGCAGTATCGTTTACAGAGATGTTAATACTGGTGCCGTAACGATAAGAAAAGTAAAAGGAGAATGTGTTGCACAACGATATTTCTATGATTATTTGTTTAAAAATTAGGGGGTAATAAGATGTTGCCAGGAAACGAAAATTTAAGAAAAGAGTTTATGGACGATGTTTGGTTGTATGCAAAAGAACATAGCGTCCATCCAATATATATTGGGATGGACGGGTCGCGTTCAAAAGGTATGGATAGTGCCGACAGCGACTATGACACGCGGGTACTTTATGTACCCGCGTGTCTGGATGGCCGGGTAGTACATTTCCCTTGGCTTGAAGAAGAAAAGAATTTGCACCAAAAATTTTATACAAATGAAAAAAGTGAAATAAGTGGGAAACCATGGGAGTTTATTCCATTTTGGGAAGCGACATCGTTTTTTCAATTCCTGAAATGTCCAAGATTCAAAGATTGTAAAGAGTCGTCTGGACTTTACAAGATTGTTGGTTGGACAATGAAAACTCCGTATTCTTGGGATCCTTATGGGCTTCAAATGAAGATAGTTCCTCTTATTGATTCAATTTTTAGGGCAGATTATGAAGTTGGCTGGTACAAAGAGGAAATAAAACTATATTGGTCACAGGAAAAGGACTCTATGCTCATGAAGCATTACATGAAAGCCCTACATGCATCTCTTTGTATTCAGTGGATGAAAAATTGCTATGGTGTTCCTCCTGTAGATAAGCATACTCTTATTTATGGAAATCCCTCTGTTTCAAGAGATTTTGCCAAAGAATTTGAAAATTTCCTTAATCGTTATCGTAGAGATTGTTCTGCTTATATGAATTTGCACAAAGACGGAAGACTTTATGAAAGCCATACTGTCCTTTCCTGCGAAAAAATCAAAGTTTTTGATGATTTTATAGCCGAATCAAGAGAGTTTGTTCCGACTGCAAGCAACTTTGATGAGAAAAGGATAGACGAGGTTATTGAAAATATTTATTTTATCATCAAAGAGTCTATAAAATAAATGATTGTTTTTTATCGCTATTTTTGTAATAATATATAAGATATGAGTATTAAACAGGCGATAAAAAAAATTTGTCCAAAACTAGTGTGGACTGTTTTACAAAAGATAAAGCAATTATGTATTAGAATTACAGGAAAACGAACCGATATTGGACAGCGAGTGTCCTTAGGTAAATTAAATCCTCATAAAGTATTTTATGTTATAAGAACTCATGGTTATTCATGGGGTGCGCTAACGACATGGATACTGATAATGCCTCATATTTTGTTTGCAAAAAAGAAGAAGTATGTTCCGATATTTGATTTTCTGAATGTAAATGGACTTCCTATGTTGCTTGATAAAGAAGATGAGCGTAAAAAGAATGCCTGGGAGTTATATTTTGAGCAGCCGCAAAAACAGTATTCACTTGAAGAAATTTTGCATAGTAAAAAGGTTATAATCACAGAAAGTGGTTGCCCTGAATGGACTTGGACAGAAGAAATCCTCAATGCAAATTTGCCTATAGATGATGAACAGTTTAATATATGGAGAAGTATGTATGAAATTTGTCCTTTCAATTCCGATATAATTTCATATGCGGAGCAATTAAAGAAAAAACTTTTCCCTAAAGATAAAAAGATTCTGGCAGTTTCTTATCGTCGTAGTTTTGAATGGCATCATTATTGGCAATCAGAATTGACACCTACAGGAAGTCACCTTATAAGAGGTTCTCTTTCTTCTATAATTGATGAAGTTAAAAAAGAACTTTTTGATTATGGTTATGAATACTTCTTTTTTACCGTTGATGATAGGGAAGCTTTGACTGTAATGAGAGAAACTTTTGGTGGAAAATGTATATCGACAGAACGTGTAATGCCGCATTTTTTTGAAAACAATCAGCCGATTGTAAAAGATAATATAGATGCCAAATTTGTTGAATATGGAAAGCGTGACAAAGACGTATATCTTCGAGCAAAAGAATATCTTGCTGATGTTTATTTGTGCTCTCAATGCGACTCATTTTTAAGCTGTGGTTCTTCAGCTGACTTTATGGCATATTTGATTAACAATAAAAACTACGAGCATTTTGTTCAGCTAAAAGGCGAAGGTGATACGAAGACTCATGGTGAGGAAAATAAATAAAAATGAATTACAAACTTTTAAATTTTAATATACATGGTGATGCTCGTGGAAAATTAATTGCACTTGAAGGGTTAAAAGAGATTCCTTTCGAAATCAGACGTGTTTATTATATGTTTGATACACTTCCAAATGAGTCCCGCGGATTTCATGCTCATAAAGAACTTGAACAGATAATTATTGCTATGGATGGTGCCTGCCGATTTGTGCTTGATGACGGTACTTCACGGGAGGAAATACTTTTGAATCGACCGGATGTTGGTTTATACATAGGAAAGAATATGTGGCGTGAGATGCATGATTTTTCCTATGGATGTAAACTTGTAGTTCTTGCCAGTGAATATTATGATGAAAAAGAATATATTAGAAATTATGATGATTTTTTGAGATCGTTGAAGGAAGATGAATGATTTATCCATTTTTTGATTCTAAAATAATAATTCTTCGAAACACAAATATCTGGCAATGTTGTATAGTTTTGTCAGAAGCTAAAATGTGGAACAACTGTAAAGTAGTTTTCTATTTCATAACAGAAAAGTGCACTTCTTTTGAAATGAGGAGTGCCGCATGATAGTAAGAAAATATACTGATAGTGATAAAACTGTCTGGAATGATTTTGTCCATAATTCCAAAAACGGCATTTTTATGTTCAACCGAAGTTTTATGGAATATCATAAAGAGCGTTTTACAGATAATTCGCTTCTCTTTTATGATGAGAATAAACTGATTGCCATAATGCCGGCAAGTATAAAAGATAGTATTTTGAGTTCACACGGAGGACTTACATACGGCGGATTTATAACTAACAACGACATGAAGCAGCACCGTATGAATGATTGCTTTTCGGCTCTTAAAGAATATTCTGCCCAGAATGGAATTAAAGAAATTATCTACAAACATATTCCGCATATTTATCACGAGCAGCCTGCTGAAGAGGATTTGTATTCGCTGTATTATAATGGTGCGGAAGTATTGAAGATTGAAGCTTCGACTGTTGTTGATTTACAGAAGCCTTTAAAAATGCCAAAGGGACGTAAAGCTCAAGTTGGAAGGGCAAGACGTGAAGGTGTGCTTATAAAAGAATCTGATGATTTTGAATATTTTATTGAACTTGAAAATCAGGTCTTAAATGAGCGGCATGGAACAAAAGCCGTTCATACACCTTCGGAACTTCATCTTTTGCAAGGATATTTTCCTGAAAATATAAAATTATTTGGAGCGTATTATCAAGAAAAATTAATAGCTGGAACAGTTTTGTTTATTTATGATAATGTTGTTCATACTCAATATCTTGGAGCAAATGAACTTGCTCGTGAAATTGGAGCATTGGATTTAACAATTTCAACAGTAATTGATACATATAAAGAATCAAAAAAATGGCTTGACTTTGGAATTTCCACAGAAGATTCCGGACATTATTTGAACGAAGGATTGATTTCACAGAAAGAAGGCTTTGGCGGACGAACAAATATTTATCAGACTTGGAAAATAACGGTTTGACATCATTAGAGTATTTTCCTGAAAACGGGGCGAAAATTTTTGTAAATTGTAAAAGAAATAAAGTTGCTCAAAATGACATCTTATGAGGAGAGCAGTATTTTGAAAAAATTAATGTCAAAACTTCTGGCAATTTCAATCTGTCTTAATATACTTATGTTCACAATGCTTGCCGGAATTGGGATTTATAAACGACAGGCAATAAAGAACTACTTGGAAGATTTCGTTTATTCTGTGAAATATGTATTCATGGACAGGTCAATTCCAAGTCAAGAGTATAATAAAGTTCATACTCCTCAAAAACGCTACCTTGCTCTTGGTTTTGATGATTTTCGCCAAAGTGATTTTGATATGGTTATTCCTCTGCTAAAAAAATACGGAGCGACCGCGACTTTTAATCGTATAGCATGGAACGCAGACCCATCTAAAAAAGATTTGCTTAGAATTAATGAAGTGCTAAAAAATGGTAATGAACTTGGTGATCACACTTGGTTTCATTGCAATTATATTTTTACGGATGCGCTTTGTAATGGTCAGAATCCCGATTTATTAGAAGGAAATCAAGTTCCTTTTCCTTCTAATGAGCAGCTTAGGAAAGATTTTGGAGGCGGAAAAAATGCCTTTGGTTTAGATTTGAATACATCTGTGCGCTCCTCTAATTATGGTTGGATTGGATATTCAAATGGAATAGAATTTGACACAAACTGGGGCGACTTGACAGACCATGAGTGTCAGATGATGCGTGCATATTTTTCAATTTACAGTGATAAAACTGGAAAACTTGAAACTTTTGATAATCTCTCTAACAGATATCTTGGTACACATGGTAAATCATTCGGCAGTTGGGATGATGAGAAAGGCTGTTATACCGGAGGAATTTTTACAGGTGCAAAAACTTCATGTAATCATGAAATCTGGGAAAGAATACTTGAGATAACAAAAGCATTTTATAAAGAGCATTATAATAGTGATTTTGATTTTTTAACATGGTCTTGGCCGGGTGACTGGTTGAGCCCTTTCAGGTTTCAGTCAGATGGTAAATTTTATTATGATTCAGAGCATACTAAACTATTCAATTACCTAGCGCAGTTTGAATCAAGTATTACAGGAAAAAATAGAAGTTATACACAAGTGTTGTTCGGGGGGGGGTATTTGTTGACGCATGATACATTCTATCCTTCCCGCGTAGATGGAACTGACAAGCGTGCAATGGGACAACAGTTGATTTACAATGCTTCTTTTTCCAGAAAAGATGCTTTGCCATACAGTACAAACACCTGTGTTTCATATGCTAAAATTGCAGAAGAATATCCGGAAGAATATTTTAGTAGTAAAAAAACAAAGGCGGCACAGATGTATGATGGAAAAGGCTCATTTTACACAACAATAGAAAATCTTCGTCATAATACATCGAATGGTATGGTATATGGTGAGGTCATTGATTCTGAGGACACATATTCTGAAAGAGTGTTTTTAGAAGAACTTTTGAGATACTGTAAACAGACAGGAGTTGAAGTAATTTCTAAAGCCAAAGCTTTTGATGTTTGCTTTAATCACATCTTGGATAAAGGCAATCTGATTTATAATCCGACATTTCGTAATACAGCAAAGGAATTTTTGCCTGATGCTGAATGTGTTTCTCCGAATCCTGATGGTTATCATGGAGATTGCGAGGTTATTATTTTCAATGATAATCCAAGTTTGAAAATAAACGGAGTGACTTATTACATTCACTATGGAATTCCTCTAGGTATAGTAAAGTACTCTGCCTATATTAATGGAAAAGGTAATATTGTTGTTTATGCAATAAAAAATAATAGCCCCGCTGACTTAAATGAAGAAAAACTGGAACTTTTGGGAAGGCTTGAAGTGGAATCTGATTCTCCTAAAGAATATGAATTAAGTTTTTTGATACAAGATAATCCAGCAACAGAATACGAGCAAATTTGCGCCGGTCTTGGGGAGAAAATTATGGGAATAAAAATTGTTTATTCTGGAGAGCTTGTTGTTAATGATATTTCTTTGATGAAATTAGATTAATACTTTGACTTGAAGATATTCCTTTTTTATTATATGATAAATTAAGGAAATGAAATATAATGCAAGTGCCATTTTTAAGCTTAAAAGATGTAACGAACAAATATAAAGACGAGCTCCATGAGGCAACTCTTCGTGTAATCGATAGTGGTTGGTATCTGCAAGGGAAAGAAAACGAAAAGTTTGAAGCTGATTATGCCAGTTACATTGGAACAAAGTATTGTGTGGGTGTAGCAAACGGATTACAGGCTCTGGAACTTATGATTCGTGCTTGTAAGATTCTTTATGGCTGGAAAGACGGTGATGAAATAATTGTTCAAGCAAATACTTATATAGCAACAATTCTTGCAATTACACAGAATAATCTGAAGCCTGTTTTACTTGATCCAAATCCTGAAACTTTGGAACTTGATGTGAATTCTATTGAGAATGCCATTAAGTCAAAAACAAAAGCTGTTATGCTTGTTCATCTGTACGGACGTTGTTTGTATAATGAGAAAATTGGCGAACTGTGTAATAGATACGGATTGAAACTTTTTGAGGATAACGCTCAGGCTCATGGATGTATGTATAAGGAAAAGAAAACAGGTAGTTTTGGAACAGTGGCATCTCATAGTTTCTATCCGGGAAAGAATCTTGGTGCATTTGGTGATGCCGGTGCAATTACTACAGATAATGAAGAAATTGCGAAACTTGTAAGAATACTTGGAAATTATGGATCTTCAAAAAAATATGTGTTTGATTATGTTGGTGAAAACAGTCGTCTTGATGAGATTCAAGCAGCGGTGCTCGATGTAAAGTTAAAGCATTTAGATGAAGATAATAATCGTCGTAAACAGATTGCAAAAATGTATTATGAAGGTATTAAGAATCCAAAGATTATGATGCCTTCTGTAAAAGATGACGAAAGCAATGTGTTCCATATATTCCCGATATTTACAGAAAAACGCGATGAACTACAGATCTATTTGAAGGAACATGAAATTGCTACGCTTATTCATTATCCGATTCCGCCGCACAAGCAGGAATGTTACAAGGAGTGGAATACTTTGAGTTTGCCGATAACCGAGCAGATTCATATTCAGGAACTTAGTTTGCCAATGAGTCCGTGTTTGACCGATGAGCAAGTAGAATATGTAATTGAGGTTATAAATTCTTGGGGATAGCATGTGTTTCAATAAAATTGTTAAAGGAATTATAAAATTACCTTATCGTTTATTTAGAAAAATATGTCGTATAGTTTATAAAATTTGTTATCATTTATATCCTTTGCCAGTAAAACCGACTGTTGTAATTGTTATGGATGGTGGGTTATGCAGCCAGATGTTTGATTATGAATTGGGTGAACTTTTTCGTGAAAGTGGATATTTAGTAAAATTTGATTTGACTTGGTTCAAAAATTGTGGTCGAGATGTCTTTGGAAAAGATGCAAGATTTTTTGAACTCAATAAAATATATCCTGAATTGAAAATAAAAAACGCTTCAAAAATATGTATAGAAAAGTTCAGAGATAAGTGTAAAAATTCAGAATATGATATTGAAAAATGTATAGAAAATAAAAAAAATACTTATTTAATTAATGATAAACCTCTTACATTGCCAAATAAAAGATTGAATGAAATTCTTAAAAAGCTATTTTCTAATCCCTCTCCGAAGCTTGATGATGTAAATTTGTCACTTAAAGAAGAAATCATACAGACTAAAAATTCTTGTGCCGTTCATGTACGGCGTGGAGATCTTGCTGATGCAGGAATCGCTAAAAACTCCGGGTATGGAAAACTTGTTTCTGACAATTATTATAAAAAGGCCGTTTCATTTATGAATAGGCTAATTCCAGACGTAAAGTTTTACTTTTTTTCTGATGATATGGATTATGTTCAGAAAAACTTAATTCCGCTTTTTGGGAAAATAAATTATAGAATTGTGAGCGAAAATAAAAATACTATACTAAACGGGGGGGGGGTATAAGGATTTTTATTTAATATCACTTTGTAAAAACCAGATATGTTCTTTAGGTAGTTTTGGTATAATTGCCGCACAAATTAACAAAAACCCAGAAAAAATTGTAATTACAACTAGCCGTTCTATTATAGATATTAAGAACTTATTGGTTTTAGATTCAGATGGAAATTTAATTAAATCAACTGTTAAGGCAAGTTTGTAAAAGAAAATTAAATAGTAAAGCAGATTTTGATGTTCTAAAAGGGTGTTTTTGAAATGAAGAGTATTAATGAAAATGAAATAATGTTCTCAGTAGAAGTTACGACATATAATCAAAAAGAATATATTGCTCAAACCCTGCATAGTATTATTTATCAAAAACATAGCTATAAATATGAAATTCTTGTGAGCGATGATTGTTCAACAGATGGAACTCAAGATGTAATCAGGGAATTTGAAAAAAAATATCCAGAGATTGTTAAGCCTGTTTATAATAAAAAAAATCTTGGGGCAATGGCAAATTATTATGCTACTGTCTCTCGGGCAAAAGGTAAGTATTTGATGGGCTGTGCAGGAGATGATTACTGGTTACCGGGAAAAGTAGAAAAACAGATTTCTTTTATGGAACGGAACCTTGATTTTGACATTTGTTATGGAAAAGCTGATTGTATAGATGAGATTAACAAAGTAAAAATGCAGAGTTTGGGGATGAACTATTTAGATTTTAAAGATGTACTATTTAGAGGAAATAATTGCCCTGCTCTTACACTTTGTATTCGTACATCTTTCTTTAAGAATTATCTTAAAGAAATAGAACCAGATAAAAAAAATTGGATTATGGAAGATTATCCTTTTTTAATTTATGCAGCTTTTGAAAAACGAAATTTTTTCTTTTTTAATGAATCGCTTGCCGTTTATAGAATATTATCCGGGAGTTTATCACATCCTGCAAGTCTTAAATCTGAATATAATTTTGTGTATAATACTTATGAACTTAGAAAATTTTTTGCCAATAAATATCATGAAAATATTGAAAATTGGAATCCAGATACAGTGATAAATTCACTGTATCAAAATGCATTATCTTGTTCTACGAATAAATCAATGCTAAAGACTGAATATAATTTATTAAAGAAAGAATTTGGAATTAAAAATGAAGTAAAAATTGGCAAGTGGAAAAAAATCATAAAAGCTTTTATTCCATATGGAATTATCAGATTAATACAAATAATAAAAAATAGGAAAGCATCATGAAGATATTGATATTAAGTTACAGGGATAATGGCGGTGGTGCTGAAATTGCACAGGATGCGGCTCTTTACTTTGAGCCAAAGAATAAAACCCAGTTAAAAAATATATTGGAAAAACTTCTTTTAGAAGATTCTCTTAGAAAAAAACTTATACAAAAAAATAAGTCATGTTTTATAGAATTTTCTCGCGAAAAAACTGCAGATCAAACTGTCTTAGAAAACTACAGGCGAATATGGTACAACAGTAATCTAATTTTTCCGAAGGTCTTTACCTCGTCTTATACAAGGAGAGTTTCATGAAAATCCTCCTTGTAAACTTTGCCGACAGTGGTGGCGGGGCTGCAATGGCGGCAATCAGGCTGGTTACGGCTTTGAATGAGCACGGAGTTTATGCCCGGCTTGGTGTTTCAGAAAAAAAATCTGCAAACCCCTATGTAATTACTCTTCCTAAAAAGAAGCATTGTTTTGCAGTAAAAGCGGTCCGCAGGATAAGCAGTTTTGCGGGCAGGTTTTTTCAGGCAATAACAAAACGGCTTTTGCGCCCGTTTGCCTTTCGTTCAACTAATGCCATCTTGCATACTACTAATTTTCATTCAGAAACAGATATAAACTGGATAAATAGTTCTGATTTTGACATTGTAAATCTTCACTGGATTTCAGGAGTTATCTGCAACAAAGACATAGCAAAAATAAAAAAGCCTGTTGTCTGGACAATGCACGATTCCTGGGCCTGCTGTGGTGCAGAGCATCATCCTAATATCGCAGAAAATGACACTCGCTGGAAAGAGGGATATTACAGACATAATAAGCCCAAGTCAACAAAAGGAACGGATATTTGCCGGCGTGTCTGGAATCAGAAGAAAAAATATCTTGGAGCTATGAACATTGTCTTTACGGCGCCAAGCAGATGGGAACGTGATATTTTAAAATCAAGCGCACTTTTTGGTCATTGCAAATGTGAGGTCATTCCAAACATAGTCGACCATTCTGTTTTTTATCCAAGGGATAAGCAGGCTGTGCGCAATTTGTTTGACATTCCGAAAGATAAAATCGTTTTGGGTTTCGGGGCAGCTTACGACATTGACAATCCAAAATCGATGAAAGGCAGTTACTATCTTTTGGAGGCATTGAACAAACTTCAGAATCCTGAAAATTATTTTCTTGTGATTTTTGGTCCTGCAAGCGACAGTTTTACAAGCAGAATTTGTATTCCGTTTTTTGCCTCTGGTTATATTTCAAATCCGAATATTCTTGCATGCCTGTATTCTGTGTGTGACTGTTTTATAAATCCATCGTTAATAGAAAATCTTCCGACGACCAGTCTTGAGTCAATCTGCTGTGGTGTATCTGTCGTCGCTTTTGATGTGGGCGGAACGAGTGATATTGTTGTTCACAAAGAAACAGGATTTTTGGCAGTACCATATAAAACTGAAGAACTTGCAGAAGGCATAGAGTGGTGTGTGCAGAACCAGAAGTCACTTTCAAAAAACTGTTTGAAAAAATCCCGGCAAGATTTTGATACTGATATGATTACAAATAAATATTTTGATGTTTATGAAAAACTGTTAAATGAATGAATCAGCATTAATCGGTTGTCCTCACTTCTCCCATCCCTGCGTTGCCACTTGATATGCCAGTTCGCCCATCTCTTTTGGTGTGCGGGGGATTTCTTCTACAATCCATTGTTTTATCATGTAGAAAGTGCCGTGGGTGATGAAGGTGAACATTAATTTGCGGCTGTTTTCGTCTTTTGCGAAAGGGTACATCTGTTCGAGGATTGACTCTACGTGCGATGCCTTAAAAAGAAGTATTGCAAATTCAGAATCTGTGTCGCAATCGTTGAAGAGGATTTTAATCAGGTCTTTCCGCTGCTGCAAATATGAGCAGAGGGCTTCGACGCGTTTGTCTAGAGTCCAGTTCTGGTTGCCGTTTTCTTTCTGCCAGATTTCGTCAAGGTCAGAAAAAATTTCGTATTCGATTTCTTTTAAAATGTCAGACGGGCAGGAATAGTGATTGTAAAAAGTTGAACGGTTGATTTCTGCGGAATTGCACAGTTCGCTTACCGTGATTTTTTGCAGGCTTTTTTCCGTCATTAGGCGCAAAAGGTGTTCTTTTAAAAGGCGTTTTGTCAGCGCAATCCGCTGGTTCTCTTTGTTTTTCATCGTGTTCCCCGAATTTTAAAATTCAACAAAATTGAACGGAATGTTGACTTTACATCGTTATAAAAAGAATTGATGTTGTGAATTCCACACGTGTCTATTATTATTTAGAAAATAATAGTTGTCAAATGGAAAAGCGGACTGTTATTTTTATAGATATAAATTTTTATCAGGGATGACAAAATGAACGAAGTAAAAAAATCAAAAAAACCGTTGATTTATTATTATTTTATTGTGGTTCTTGTGATTATGCTTTTTAATCTGCTGCTTATGCCAAAGATTATGGCGCGCCAGATTAAGCAGGCTGATTACGGAACTTTTATGACGATGACTGAAGAAAAAAATATCGGCCGCGTTCAAATTCAGAATAATCAGATTCTTTTTACAAATAAAGATGACAGCGTTGTTTACAAAACCGGCTTGATGAATGACCCGGGACTTGTTGAACGCCTGAAAGATTCCGGGGCGGTTTTTTCGAGCGAGATTGTCGAAGAAACTTCTCCGCTGCTTTCTATTCTTTTGACTTGGGTTGTTCCTCTGCTGATTTTTGCGGCGGCAGGTCAGTTCCTTTCTAAAAAATTGATGGACAGGGCAGGCGGTTCAAATTCCATGATGTTCAATCTTGGAAAAAGCAATGCGAAGGTTTACGTAAAGTCATCTGACGGAATTAAATTTTCTGATGTTGCCGGCGAAGACGAGGCAAAGGAAAATCTTACGGAAATTGTAGACTACCTGCACAATCCTGATAAATACAAGGAAATCGGTGCTTCGATGCCGAAAGGAATTCTTTTAGTCGGTCCTCCGGGAACTGGTAAGACTATGCTTGCAAAGGCTGTTGCCGGCGAGGCGAATGTTCCGTTTTTTTCGATGTCAGGTTCTGAGTTTGTCGAGATGTTTGTCGGTATGGGCGCTTCAAAGGTGCGTGATTTGTTCAGGCAGGCAAAGGAAAAAGCGCCGTGCATTGTGTTCATTGATGAAATTGATGCAATCGGGCAGAAGCGCAGCAGCGGAAAGATGGGCGGTAACGATGAACGCGAGCAGACGTTAAATCAGCTTTTGACTGAGATGGACGGTTTTGAAGGGAACAGCGGCGTTGTAATTCTTGCGGCGACTAACCGCCCTGAATCTCTTGATGCGGCTTTGACAAGGCCCGGCCGTTTTGACCGCCGTGTTCCTGTTGAACTCCCGGATTTAAAAGGTCGCGAGGCGATTTTAAAAGTTCACGCAAAAAAAATTAAGGTTGCTGATGACATTGATTTTTCGCGGATTGCAAGAATGGCGTCCGGTGCTTCCGGGGCGGAACTTGCGAATATCGTAAACGAGGCGGCTCTTCGTGCTGTCCGTGACGGAAGGAAGTTTGCAACTCAGGCAGACTTAGAAGAATCTATCGAAGTCGTAATTGCCGGCTATCAGAAAAAGAATGCAATTCTTACTGACAAAGAAAAGCTTGTCGTTGCCTATCACGAAATCGGGCACGCGCTTGTGGCGGCAAAGCAGACAAATTCAGCACCTGTCCAGAAAATTACGATTGTTCCGAGAACTTCAGGCGCGCTTGGCTATACGATGCAGGTTGAAGAAGGCAATCACTATCTTATGACAAAGGAAGAACTTGAAGCAAAGATTGCAACTTATACAGGCGGTCGTGCCGCAGAAGAAATCGTTTTTAATTCGATAAGCACGGGCGCTTCAAATGACATTGAACAGGCGACAAAACTTGCGCGTTCTATGATAACCCGCTACGGAATGAGTAAGGAATTTGATATGGTTGCGATGGAAACTGTTTCAAATCAATACTTGGGCGGAGAGTCGTCGCTTGTATGTTCTGCGCAGATGCAGGCCCAGATTGACAGTCAGGTCATTGAGCTTGTAAAAGTTCAGCATGAAAAGGCAAAACAGATTTTGACGGAGAACAGGGCAAAGCTGGACGAACTTGCAAAATTCCTTTATGAAAAGGAAACGATTACCGGCGAAGAATTTATGAACATTCTGTCTGTATTGTAAACTTTCTTGTTTTTCTGTAAAATTATTTTTACAAAAAACGAGGTCTTTTTATGATTTTTTCTCCAGTTGAAATTCAGGAAACGGTAAATATGTTTATGCGCCAGAAGCTTGATATCCGCTGTATTACGATGGGTATTTCGCTTCTGGATTGTGCTGATTCTGACGTAAACAGTGCGTGTCAGAAGATTTATGATAAAATTATGAAAAAGGCGGGAAATCTCGTAAAGACCGGGCAGGACATCGAAAAAGAATTCGGCGTTCCTATCATCAACAAGAGAATTTCTGTTACTCCGATTTCTCTGGTTGCCGGAGCGAGCGATGCAAAAAATTATGTTCCGTATATAAAGGCTCTTGATAAATGCGCAAGGGAACTCGGCGTAAATTTTATAGGCGGTTTCAGTGCGCTTGTTCAAAAGGGAATTACTCCTGCTGACCGTATTCTGATTGACTCAATTCCTGAGGCGCTCGCTTCAACTGATTTTGTATGTTCTTCCGTAAATGTCGGTTCGACAAAAAGCGGTATTAATATGGACGCCGTCAAGCTGATGGGCGAAACGATTGTCAAGACTTCTGAAATTTCAAAAACTTGCGAAGTAAACGGCTGTGCAAAACTTGTCGTATTCTGCAATGCGCCGGAGGACAATCCGTTTATGGCTGGTGCTTTTCACGGACCGGGCGAAGGCGATTGCGTAATTAATGTCGGCGTTTCAGGGCCGGGCGTAATTCTTGCCGCGGCAAAAGAATACAAAGGAAAGCCGATTAACGAACTTGCAGATGGAATAAAAAAGATGGCGTTTAAAATTACGAGAATGGGTCAGCTTGTCGGTTCAGAAGCGGCAAAACGGCTTGGCGTTGATTTTGGAATTCTCGATTTGTCTTTAGCGCCTACGCCTGAGGTAGGAGATTCGGTTGCGCGTATTCTTGAAGAAATCGGACTTGAAGGTGCCGGCGCTCCGGGAACTACTGCGGCTCTGGCAATGCTTACTGATATGGTAAAAAAAGGCGGCGTTATGGCAAGTACGAATGTCGGCGGACTTTCCGGGGCATTTATTCCTGTGTCGGAGGACGAGGGAATGATTAACGCCGTTGAAAAAGGTTCAATCTGTCTTGAAAAACTTGAAGCCATGACAACTGTCTGCTCTGTCGGACTTGATATGATTGCAATTCCGGGTGACACTCCGGCGACTACGATTTCTGGAATTCTGGCTGACGAATTTGCAATCGGAATGGTGAACAATAAAACGACAGCCTGCCGTCTTATTCCTGTTCCGGGAAAAAAAGCCGGCGAATGGGTTGAATTTGGCGGACTGCTTGGCGGCTGTCCTGTAATGCCTGTAAGCAAATTCGGCTGTGCTGACTTTATTAACCGCGGCGGCAGAATTCCTGCTCCGATTCATAGTTTTAGAAATTAACCGCAGAATAAATATTTTTATGGGAGTAGCTTATGACTACACAAATGGTTGCGCAGATTATTGCATTTGTCCTTTATCTAGGGCTTATGGTTTTTGTAGGTCTTAGGACGGCAAAAAGCAATAATTCTGCATCTGATTTTTTTCTTGGCGGAAGAAAGGTCGGCCCTTGGGTTACGGCGTTAAGTGCCGAAGCTTCTGACTCTTCTGCCTGGCTTTTGATGGGACTTCCGGGTTTATGTTATCTTGGCAGTTTTAGAGAAACTTTCTGGACTGCAATCGGTCTTATCGTCGGAACGTATCTGGCATGGCTTATCATTGCAAAACCTTTGAGGAAATGTTCAATCGCTTATAAAGATTCAATTACAATTCCAGAATTTCTTTCTAATAGATTCAATGACAAATCTCATATTCTTTCTGTAGTTTCTGTAATTTTCATCGTAATATTTTTTACGATTTATACTGCATCGGGATTCGTTGCATGTGCAAAACTTTTCAGGTCTGTTTTTGGGCTTAACTGGAATCTCGGATTATTGATTGGTTTTGTAATCATTCTTTCGTATACGATTCTTGGCGGTTATAAGGCTGTGTGTACGACTGACTTTATTCAGGGGGCTTTGATTTTTATCGCGTTCGTTGTTTCTTCTGTCGTAGTTCTATGTTCGCTCGGCGGAGCAGGCAATGCGGTAGCTCAAGTTCAGAATTTTACGCAAAGGGCTTTAAGCGGTGATTTTGGCGAATCGCTTTTAAAGACTTTCAGCAATAACAATAATTTCAGTGCGATGTCTGCGATTTCGGCTTTCTCCTGGTGTCTGGGATATTTTGGTATGCCTCACATAATCATTCGCTTTATGGGCTGCCGTTCAAATAAAGAAATTAAAACTGCCCGTCGTGTAGGAATTACTTGGATGATAATTTCTTACGTCGGAACTTTTATTATAGGAACTTTTGGAACTGCATATCTTTTGAATAAGGGAGTTCTCTTGGGAACAGATGCAAGTCAGGTTGCTCTTGAAGGAATAAAAGTCTTGGGTGCAGGAACTCAGGAAGCCGTATTCAGTGAAACTATGATTCGTATGTTCCCTGCGTTTATCTCAGGAATTTTCCTGTGTGCGATTCTTGCGGCGGCTATGTCTACTGCGGACTCTCAGCTTTTGTCTGCTTCTTCTGCAATCGGTCAGGATATTTTTAAAGGGCTTATCAAAAAAGACGCGACTGACAAACAGGTTCTTCTTGTAAGCCGTGCCTGCGTTTTTATAATCGCGATTTTAGGTCTGCTTCTTGCTTTAAATCCGAACAGTTCGATATTCGGGCTTGTGTCTTATGCCTGGGCAGGATTTGGCGGAACTTTCGGGCCGTTGATTATTCTTGCTTTGTATTGGAAAGGAACTACAGCGCCCGGTGCAATCGCAGGTCTTATAAGCGGCGGAATTACAGTTGTTGCCTGGCACAATCTGCACGGCGGAATTTTTGATGTCTATGAAATTCTCCCGGCATTCATTATCTGCTTTGTCGTAACAGTTGTAATAAGCCTTTGTACTAAAAAAGATTCAGAAGTTCTTGCAACTTTTGAAAAATATAAACAAATTGAAGACTAGTTTTATAATGCGTTCCCTTTTGGAGGACGAAAGGGAGCGTGCAGTTCAATTTATTGAAAAGCGTGAAAATGAATGTACTGTCCTGATGGAGCAGGTACTCAAAAGTGCAGAAAATGTTTTTGTTCTGGAGGACGTTCTGCACGGTCATTTTTGCGCTTTATTTTATCTGCGCAACAGTTCTACGCTTTTTCATTTTATTCCCTTTGCAAAAAAAGAGGCTGAGCCGGATTTTAATTTTTCTGAAACTCAAAAACAGGAAATTGAAAAAGCGCTTTTTGATTTTTTATCAGGGCTTGAAATTTTTTGCGTTTCAGGGGAATACGACGGAACGCTTTTTATAAATTCAATTTTGCGTAAGGCACAGAAAATTCCTGTTGAGTCGCGCGAATACATTTTGATGGAAAACGATTTTTCAAATTCAGCGTGTCTTGAACTTGAGGAGCGCATTGACGTTTTTGTAAAAAAGTGTTCGCTTGAGGACAAGGATTTTCTTGTCGACCTTGAAAGAAAATACCGCCTTGAAGAAGTCGTCATAAATCAAAAAGAAGAGGACGAAAAAATAATTCACTTTGTATTGAACAAATCGCTGATGACACAGTGCATTTTTTGCGCGATGAAAATCGAAGGCGGAAAACTTTTTGCCGTTGCCAAAGCCGGAACTAATGCGCAGGGGAAAAATTATTTTCAGCTTGGCGGCGTTTTTTGCCGTGAAGAATTCCGCAACAGGAAAATTGCGTTTTTTGTAATTCAGCATTTGTTGCAGTTCATTCATTCGTGCGGAAAAAAAGCCAGCCTTTTTGTAAAAGTGAAAAATGAACCTGCAAAAAAACTTTATAGAAATCTTGGTTTTATGGAAAACGGAAAATATGAAATTTCTTATTTTCAAAAGCAGTAAGATTTGTTATATTAAATTTATCGTGTTATGTATCGCGTAAGATAAAAACTACAGTGACTTTTTAACGGGAGAAAAATATGGCAGACAGCAAAATCGAAGAAAGAGTAAAAGAAGCATTAGATATGTATCGTCCGCAGCTTCAGGCAGACGGCGGTGATATGGAACTTGTAAAAATTGATGAGGAAAACCGCGTTCACCTTAAACTGACTGGCGCGTGCGGTTCCTGTCCGATGGCTACAATGACTTTGAAAATGGGAGTTGAAGCATATTTAAAAGATGCCTGCCCGGAAGTTAAAGAAGTCGTACAGGTTATGTAGCTTAGTACAAAAATTTTAATTTTAACCGAATTAAGCGAAAAACAGTTTTATCAGGAAAAAGAATGAAAATAGAAAAAGACAAGGTCGTACAAATTCACTATGTACTGACAGATAAAGACGGAACGGAAATTGATTCGTCAAAAGAAACAGGGCCGCTGCAATACGTTCACGGAAACGGATATTTAATCAAAGGTCTGGAGTCCCAGCTTGAAGGCAAAGAGCCCGGTGCAAAGTTTACTGCATTTGTAGAAGCAAAAGATGCCTACGGCGAATATGACGAAAAACTGGTTGTCGATGTTCCGCGAAGTCAGTTTGACAGTTCCGCAGAAATTGAAGTAGGAATGCAGTTTCAGGCAGAAAGCCCGATGGGACCTTCCATTGTTACTGTAAAAAAAGTTACGCCAGAACTGATTACGATAGATGCAAATCATGAACTTGCAGGAAAAGACCTTAACTTTGATGTCGAGGTTGTAGACGTCCGCGATATGACGGAAGAAGAAACTGCGCAGATGAAATCCGGTTGTGGCGGTGATTGCTCGTGTGACGGTGGCTGCGGCGGAAACTGCGGTGGCGGTTGCGGAGGGGACTGTTCGTGCGACGGCGGGTGCAAGTAAATTCTGTGACGTGCGTTTTTAGTGCTGAACGGATTTTATTGCAGAGATGATTTTTTTTGTGTTTTCTTCGATTGAAGAATCGCCTTGATTGATTGTTATGTCTGCAAGCATTGAATATTTTTTTGTCCGTTCGACATAGAAATTGTGAAAGAAATTCCGCAAATCAGAAATGGTCTGCGGATTTTTTTTTGCCAGATACGACGGGATTGAAGCCTGATTTATGATTTTTTCGCCGTCAGTTTCGGCTTCGCGTATAATTCGTTCTATGGCGGTTTTTTCGTCGACAAAAAGGTAAATAAAGACGGTGTTGGTTGTTAAAAATCTGATTGCTTCGTTGTTGTCACAAATTCCGCCGCCTGTTGCGACGATGATTTTTTTATTTTCTGAAATTGACTTTAAGTACTGGCATGCGAGTTTTTCTGCGCTTAAAAATGAATCTTTGCCTTCGTCGTTGTAGATTTCTCTCGGAGATTTTCCTGTCAAATCCTGAATTACGCTGTCAGTGTCATAAAAAGGACAGTTGTAGTAAGAGGAGAGGGCTTTGCCTTGAGTGGATTTTCCGGAGTGCTTTATTCCGGTCAGAATTATAGATTTTAGTAAATTCATACTTTTATTATAACTTGCTTAATTGCAAAAGTCTATTTGTTATTGTATTCTAACTCTATGAATATTTACGCAGCGATAATTCTTTGTTTTATACCGTTGGTTACGGTCTTTATTTTGTTCAGGATTTTGGTTTCTGGCGTTACGATTGTAAAAGAGTTATTGGCTTGTCTTATTGGATTGATTGCACTTGTCCCGATAACGGCTTTACAATTTTTTGCCGGTAATTTTTTTGTCATTAACGGAAAGATGTTTTTTTCGGTTTTGCTGAGGGCGTTGATTTTATACGGCTTGATTGAGGAAGGCATAAAATGCGCGGTGCTTTTTATTTTTCCGACGAAGCAGATTAATTTAAAACTGATGGTTGTTTATTCGATTCTTGCAGGGCTTTTTCTCGGGTGTTTTGAATCCGTGATTTATCTTGTAAATTCGATTCAGAAGGCGAGTTCACGGAGCGGCGAAGTTCTGTATAATATGATTTATCTGCGGACTTTTACGTCGATTGTGATACATTCGTTTTGTTCCGGGCTTCTGGGAATTTTTGTTTATTCTGCAAAGAAAAAACTTTTTGTCTGGAGCGCGCTTGTTTATGCGATAGGAATTCACGGGCTGTATGATTTTTTTGCGATTATGCCGCAACCGATGAATTATTTTTCTTATGCTGCAATTTTACTTTTGATTCTGGAATGCCGGATTTTGTATGTCCGCTTAAAAGAAAGAGAAAGTTAAGGAAACACTGAATTTAAAAATCACTTATGGAGGCGTGAAATATTATGAATATGCTGTTTGAACGAAAACTGGCACTTCCTATGGAAGTAAAAGAACTTAATCCTTTGACAATGGAAATGAATAAAACTGTCGAAGTCAAGCGCAATGAAATAAAGGCTGTTTTTGAAAACCGGTCTGACAAGCTTCTGCTTATAATCGGTCCGTGTTCGGCAGATAACGAGGACAGCGTAATTGATTATGTTACGCGGCTCAGAAACGTTCAGGAGAAGGTGAAGGATAAAATCCTTATAGTGCCGCGCATTTATACGAATAAGCCGCGTACGACAGGTGACGGTTACAAGGGAATGCTGCACCAGCCTGACCCTAACGCAAAGCCTGATATGTTCAAGGGAATAATTGCAACGCGCCATATTCACATGCGTGCGGTGTCGGAAACAGGTTTTGTCTGCGCCGACGAAATGCTTTATCCTGAAAATTATCAGTATCTTGACGATTTGCTCGGCTACGTTGCAGTCGGTGCGCGTTCTGTTGAAAATCAGCAGCACAGGCTTACGGCAAGCGGTATCGAAGTTCCTGTCGGAATGAAAAATCCGACAAGCGGCGATTACACTGTCATGATGAATGCGATTCTTGCTTCCCAGCATCACCACACTTTTATCTATCGCGGTTGGGAAGTTCACTCTGAGGGAAATCCTTTTACTCATGCGATTTTGCGCGGAAGTACGAACAAGCACGGCAACAACATTCAGAATTATCACTACGAAGATTTAGTCAGGCTTTGCGATGAATACGACAAGCGTGAACTTAAAAATCCCGGCGTAATCATTGATACGAACCATTCCAATTCCGGCAAAAATCCTTTTGAACAGCCGAGAATCATTATGGACGTTTTGAACTCATGCCGTCACAGTGAACGGATTTCAAAAATCCTGAAAGGCTTTATGATTGAAAGTTACATCGAGGACGGAAGCCAGAAACCCGGCGAATGTTGTTACGGAAAATCGATTACAGACCCTTGTCTTGGCTGGGAAAAATCAGAAAAACTGATTTACGAAATTGCAGAAAAAATTTAAAAAAAAATTGAGTTCCTGAAAACTTGAAAAACCGCTTTTTGCTTTTCTTGCGGGTCTTGCAGGAACTCAATTTTTATACCGTTATATTTATCTGTTTATTCGTTGCAGGCTTTTACAAATTCTACGAAGAGTGGACCTGCCGCATTCGGACGTGATTTAAATTCCGGGTGGAACTGAACGCCGACGTAAAACTGATCCGGGATTTCGATTGCTTCGACGAGTTTGTCGTCAGGGCTTGTTCCGCTGATTATAAGACCGGCGTCTGTCATTTGCCTGCGGTAATCGTTGTTGAACTCGTAGCGGTGGCGGTGGCGTTCTTCGATTTCGTCTTTCTGGTATGCGCGATTTAAAATCGTGTCTGGCGCAACTTTGCAAGGATATTTTCCGAGCCGCATCGTTCCTCCCATAATTACGCCTTCCTGATCTTTCATAAGGTCAATTACAGAATGAGAACACTGTTCGTCAAATTCGCGTGAGTTTGCATCAGTGTAGCCAAGTACACTTCGGGCAAATTCGATTACTGCAATCTGCATACCAAGGCATATTCCAAAATACGGAAGCTTGTTTTTGCGCGCGTAACGGCAGGCACAAATCATTCCTTCAATTCCACGGTTGCCGAATCCGCCGGGAAGAATGATTCCCTTGCAGTCTTTGAAAATTTCTTTTGCAGTTTCGTCTGTGACAGTGTCGCTGTCGACCCATTTGATTTTTACTTCTTTGCCGACAACAAAACTTGCGTGATACAGTGATTCGACGATGCTCAAATATGAATCGTGAAGCTTTACGTATTTTCCGACGAGCGCGATTTGAATTTCGCCTTTTCTGTTGTGAATTGCCTCGACCATTTTCTGCCATTCAGACAAATCTACAGGCTTTTCTTCAAGTCCGAGTTCGCGGCAAACGACGTCGTCCATTTTCTGTTCGTGCAGCATGAGCGGAACTTCGTAAAGGCTTGAAAGTGTTTTGTTGTCGATTACGCAGTCCTCTGAAACATTGCAGAAAAGCGAAATCTTTTTCCTGATTTCGTCAGGGACTTCTTCGTCGCTTCTTGTTACGATGATGTCAGGATGAATTCCGACTGCCATTATTTCTTTTACGGAGTGCTGTGTCGGCTTTGATTTGAATTCGTCAGAACCGCTGATATACGGAACAAGGCATACGTGAATGAAAAGACAGTTTTTTCTGCCGACTTCGAGTGCGAGCTGGCGGATTGCTTCAAGGAACGGCTGGCTTTCGATGTCGCCGATTGTTCCGCCGATTTCTACGATGCTGACATCTGCACCTGAAACGCTGGCATTTTTTAAAATGAAATCTTTTATTTCGTTTGTTACGTGCGGAATAATCTGAACTGTCTGTCCCAGATATTCACCTTTGCGTTCTTTGTTCAGGACATTCCAGTAAACGCGGCCGCTCGTAAGGTTTGAATACTGATTTAAATTTTCATCGATAAATCTTTCGTAGTGACCTAAGTCAAGGTCTGTTTCTGCGCCGTCATCAGTGACGAAAACTTCGCCATGCTGAAAAGGGCTCATCGTGCCCGGGTCAATGTTCATATATGGGTCTAGCTTTTGAGAAGCAATTTTCAGTCCGCGGCATTTTAAAAGCCGTCCAAGCGATGCCGCCGTTATTCCCTTGCCTAAGCCGCTGACAACGCCGCCTGTTACAAAAATAAATTTAGTGTTCATAATGTGCTGACCTCCATAAATAGCAGATATTAAAACAGTTAAAATAATTTTTTTATGTCTACGAGATTTACGTTTTGTTCCGTAAAATTGCCTGCAAGACAGTCAGCAAGTGCATTTGCCGTGTCCAGCGCCGTAAGGCATTCGATGTCGCGTTCTACTGCGTGCCGTCGGAATTTTACGCTTTCGGCATCGGGGTTTCTTCCCTTTGCAGAAGTTGAAAGCACGTAAGCGATTTTTCCTGAGTCAAGCAGAGTGATGATGTTGTCGTTTATGTTTTCGTGAACTTTGTTTACGCGCGTTACGTTCATTCCGCTTTTTTCGATTGTCAGTGCGTTGCCTTCTGTTCCGTAAAGTGAAAATCCAAGTTCCGCAAATTTTTTTGCGATTGCAGGAAGTTCAGGTAAATCCATTTTCTTCACGCTGAACAGTATCCCCGGCGCATTGTCTTTTTTATTAAATGATTTTGCCGGTCGTATGATTTTTATTCCTGCGCCTGTCAAACCTTTGAACAGTGCTTCTTCGCGAGTTTTTGCAATACCGAGAACTTCGCCTGTAGATTTCATTTCAGGGCCTAAGGCAGTGTCTACGTCCATTAATTTTTCAAAACTGAAAACAGGAACTTTTACGGCAAAATAATCAGGTGCGCGGTAAAGCCCCGTTCCGAATCCCATATCGCGGATTTTTTCGCCCATCATCGCGCGCGTTGCAAGTTCTACCATCGGGATTCCCGTAACTTTGCTTATATACGGAACTGTACGGCTTGAGCGCGGATTTGCTTCGATAATGTAAAGTTCGTTTTTGTAAATCAAGTATTGAATGTTTACAAGGCCTTTTGTTCCGAGTGCCAGCGCAAGGTCGTGTGTCTGGCGCACGATTTTTTCTTTGAGTTCTTCCGTAATGCTCCAGCTCGGGTATACTGCGATTGAGTCGCCTGAGTGAATTCCCGTGCGCTCAACGTGCTGCATAATTCCCGGAATGAGTACGTCCTCGCCGTCGCAGATTCCGTCGACTTCGAGTTCCGTGCCTTCCATATATTTGTCAATGAGAACAGGGTTTTCGATTTTCTGCCTTAAAATGATTGCCATATATTCTTTGACGTCTGCCGGCGTATTTGCGATGATCATATTCTGACCGCCGAGGACATAGCTTGGGCGCAGCAGTACAGGGTATTCAAGGCGGGCTGCGGCTTCGAGCGCGTCGGCTTCGGTAAATACTGTAACGCCTTTAGGGCGCTTGATGTCGAGCCTGTCGCAAAGTTCTTCAAAGCGCTCGCGGTCTTCTGCAAGGTCGATTGAGTCTGCGGAAGTTCCGAGGATTTTTATTCCCTTGCTGTCAAGGAATTTTGTAAGGTTGATTGCAGTCTGACCGCCGAATGCGACTACTACACCGACCGGGTTTTCTGTATTGATGACGTTCATTACGTCCTGCGGTGTAAGAGGTTCAAAATAAAGCCTGTCCGCTGTGTCAAAGTCTGTCGAAACAGTTTCGGGGTTGTTGTTGATTATTGCAACTTCGTAGCCGAGTTTTTTTAATGCCCATACACATTGAACTGAGGCATAGTCAAATTCGATTCCCTGACCGATTCTTATCGGCCCTGAACCAAGAACGATAATCGTTCCTTTTGAATTTTTGCCGTCCTGCTTTGAGTGAATTTCGTCAAGATATTTTTTCGCTTCGTTTTCGCCGTTTGTCGTTGAATAAAAATACGGCGTTTCTGCAGAAAATTCGCCTGCGCAAGTGTCGACCATTTTAAATGAAACGGGGTTGTAAAGAAGTTCCTGCGGTTTGTCAGCAGAAGGCTCAGAAGAGGAATTCTGAAGTTCAAGTTCAATTTTTGCGATTTTCTGAATTTTCTGCAAAAAGAACATATCGATTTTTGTAATTTCGTGGATTTGTTCCGGCGTAAGAATGTTGCGCTTTAATGCCTGATAGATTGCAAAAATTCTCTGGTCAGTGCATTTTGAAACGCGGGAAATTATTTTTTCTGAGTTTTCGTTTTTTAAAAACGGAAGGTCGAGCGTTGAAGTTTTGAGTTCTGCGCCGCGCACTGCCTTTAGCATGGCTTCTTCAAACGACTGTCCGATTGCCATAACTTCGCCTGTGGCTTTCATCTGCGTGCCGAGATTGCGTTTTGCGTAGACGAATTTGTCAAACGGAAATTTCGGCATTTTTACTACGACGTAATCGAGCACAGGTTCAAAGCAGGCTTTTGTTTTTTTAGTAACGAAGTTTGGAATTTCGTCGAGCGTAAATCCGACTGCAATCAGTGCGGCAACTTTTGCAATCGGGTAACCTGTTGCTTTACTTGCCAGCGCAGAAGAACGGCTTACGCGCGGATTTACTTCGATGACGGCATATTCAAAGCTGTCGGGATTTAAGGCGAACTGACAGTTACAGCCGCCTTCGATTTTAAGTTCGCTGATGATGTTAAGTGCGGCGGTTCTTAGCATCTGGTATTCTTTGTCTGCCAGAGTTAAAGTCGGCGCTACGACAATCGAGTCGCCTGTGTGCACTCCGACAGGGTCAATGTTTTCCATTGAACAGACTGTAATGACGTTTCCTTTTGAATCGCGCATTACTTCAAATTCAACTTCTTTCCAGCCGCTGATACATTTTTCTACGAGTATCTGGTGAATAGGCGAGCGGTGCAGACCGTTCTTTACGATTTCGTCAAGTTCATCTTCTGTACGGCAGATTCCGCCGCCTGTGCCTCCGAGTGTAAACGCCGGACGGATAATTGCAGGAAGTCCGATTTCGTTGTGGACAAAGTCAAGTGCATCTTCGTAAGTCGTAACGACCTTTGACGGAATTACAGGTTCGCCGATTTTTAACATTGTGTCTTTGAACATCTGGCGGTCTTCGGCTTTGTCGATTGTTTCGGGATTTGCGCCGAGAAGCTGTACGTTGTGTTTTTTAAGGAAGCCGGATTTTGCAAGTTCCATGCTCAATGTAAGCCCTGTCTGTCCTCCGAGAGTTGAAAGCAGTGAATCCGGTTTTTCTTTTTCGATTATGCGCTGGACAGTTTCGAGTGTCAGAGGCTCAATGTAAATTTCATCAGCCATGCTTTTGTCTGTCATCAAAGTTGCCGGGTTTGAATTTACAAGTACGACTTCAAGCCCTAAAGCAGTGAGCGCACGGCACGCCTGATTTCCGGCGTAATCAAATTCTGCCGCCTGACCGATTATGATAGGCCCGGAACCGATTACCATTACTTTATGAATATCTTTATTTAGAGGCATTGCATTTCTCCATCAGTTTTATGAATTCGTCAAACAGATAATTTGTGTCATGCGGTCCGCCGCAAGCTTCCGGGTGGAACTGAACGCTGAATGCAGGAATGTCTGTGTAAGTTATTCCTTCGCAAGTTCCGTCGTTTACGTTTATGAATTTTTCTCTGGCAAAATCCGGGATTGTTTTTGAATCTACCGCATAGCCGTGGTTCTGGCTTGTGATGTATACGCGGTCAGTTTCCAGATCTTTGACAGGGTGATTTCCGCCCCTGTGTCCGTATTTTAGTTTCAAAGTTGAACAGCCTCGTGCCAGCGCCAGAAGCTGATGCCCAAGACAGATTCCAAAAACGGCAATCTGCTTTTTTGATTTTTCACGTGCCTGCGATTTGTTCCACTCGCAGATTTTTTTAAGTTCATTTATAATCTGGACATTTTCGGCAGGGTCGCCCGGCCCGTTGCTGAGCATGATTCCGTCGGGGTTCATATTAAGGATTTCTTCTGCCGTTGTTTTGGCAGGAATGAGAGTGACTTTGTTGCCGCGTTTTTCGAGTTCACGCTGAATGTTTGTTTTTGCACCAAAGTCCCATAAAACAATGCGGAACCCGGCATTATTTTTAATTCCGTTTTCCGCATTTTGTTTTGAATAATTTGTACAGCTGACAGATTCAACCGCCTGCGTAATTTTGTAATTTTTTATCTGCGTTAAAAGAGCATCGTTAATCTGCGGTTTTGATTCTTCGGAACAAATCATTCCGTTCATGACGCCTGATTCACGGAGCTTTTTTGTCAGTGCTCTTGTGTCAATTCCTGAAATGCCGACAATGTTCTGTTCTTTTAGAAATTTATTCAATTTGAATTCACATCTGAAATTTGACGGACTGTCGCACAGCTCGCGCACGATATAACCGCGCACCCAGCTTTTTGAACTTTCGTAATCTTCAGGTATGACGCCGTAATTTCCTATAAGCGGAAAAGTCTGCGTAACAATCTGACCAAAATAACTCGGGTCTGTAAGAGTTTCGATATACCCTGTCATTCCGGTCGTAAAAACTGTTTCTCCTATCGTAATTCCTTCTGCACCAATTGATTGACCTTCAAATACAGTTCCGTCTGCGAGAATCAAAAAGGCTTTTTTCATTTTGAAACTCCCGGAAAGTCAGAAAGATTTATCGGCAAATCCGGCATATAGCAAGGAAGTTGAATAAGCTGGAGCTTGAATTTGTTTTTGTTCCAGCGTTCGATTATTTTTTCGTAATGCGCGCCTTTGATGTTCTGCCTGATGAGTTCGTTCACTTCGTGATAAGTCCAGCCGAGATTGTCCTCGTCTGTTTTTCCGCACATTCCGTCTGACGGCGCTTTGTGCATAATTTCTTCCGGCATTCCGAGAAAATCGCCCATTGCAACGACTTCGTCAGTCGTAAGCTTGCAGATTGGTGCAAAACTTCCTGCGGCATCTCCGTAAAGCGTACTGTAACCCATTGCGTCTTCGCTCAGGTTGCATGTGTTTGCGACCATACTGTTTCCGATGACTGCTGAAATTCCGTAAAGGGTTGTCATTCTGAGGCGGGCTGGAGTATTTGTACTGTAATTTGAATAAGAAAAATCGCTTTCTGGAAGGAATAATTTGATGTTTTTTGTCAGGCCGACATAGGCATCAGAAATGTCAATCGTTATGTTTTTTATTCCGAGAACTTCGCAGACTTTCTGACTGTCGCTGATGTCTTTTTGAATTCCGTTTGGCATTAAAACGCCGAAAACTTTTTCTTTGCCCAAAGCTTCGGCTAAGAGTTTTGCAGTAAGCGCAGAATCTTTACCGCCGGAAATACCGATGACGGCTTTTGTCTGGCTGTTTCCGTTTGATGAAAACCAAGAACGAATCCAGTCAATGCAGTCCTCAGTTGTTTTTTGAACATCAAATTGATACGACATAAATCCTCCAAAAAAAAAGACGCTCATTCCATTTGGCGATAGAATCATCAAATTGAACGAACGTCTTTGCTCATTTTTTACAACCTTTCTAGTTATAAAACTTAGACGGATTCTTGTCAATTCCCCTGCAATAAATTTTTGAAAAAACTGAATTATTTGTTTATTTTGCCCAATTTTGGCGCTCAAAGCGCATTTTGCAATTAAGGCAGAATACTTAAAACAATATTGAAATTTTCTGGAGAAATTAATAGAATAAAACAGATGGCAAAGAGGTCGTGAATGAATTTCAACAAAACTTTTAAGGTGTGAAATTTGTTTATGACCTTTTTGTTTTTGAAGACAATATCAAACTGGAGATAATATGAAAATCAATAAAAATTTCTTAGACCTTGAAGCAAATTACCTTTTTTCGACTGTTGCAAAAAAACAGCGCGAATATCAGGCTGCAAATCCTAATGCAGATGTCATAAAACTTTCAATCGGGGACGTAACGCGCCCTCTCTGCCCGGTCGTAATCGATGCAATGCACAAAGCCGTTGACGAAATGGCAGAAGAAAAAACGTTCCGCGGATATCCGCCTGAACACGGCTACGATTTTATTCTCGAAGCAATTTTAAAGAACGACTACACTAACCGCGGAATTGAACTTACCAAAGACGAAATTTTCCTTTCTGACGGCGCAAAATCTGACTGCGGAAATATCGGCGACATTTTTGCAACTGACAACTCTGTCGGAATCTGCGACCCTGTTTACCCGGTTTACATCGACACAAACATAATGAACGGCAGAAAAAACAATATTACGATTTTACCTTGCACGGAAGAAAACGGCTTTTTGCCAGAAATTCCTTCAAAACTGCCTGATATAATTTATCTTTGCTTCCCGAACAATCCGACGGGAGCAGTTGCAAATAAGACATACTTAAAAAAATGGATTGATGCCGCAAACGCAAGTCACAGTTTGATTTTATTTGATTCTGCGTACGAAGCTTTTGTTTCAGAACCTGATGTTCCGAAGTCAATATATGAAATCGAAGGCGCAAAATCCTGTGCGATTGAACTGCGCTCTTTCTCAAAGACGGCAGGTTTTACGGGGCTTCGCTGCGGTTATACAGTCGTTCCGAATGAACTTGTTTTTGAAGGAACAAAACTTAATGCGCTCTGGGGGCGCCGTCAGTCAACGAAGTTCAACGGAGTTTCGTATATAACTCAGCGTGCCGCCGAAGCCGTTTATTCAGCAGAAGGGCAGAAGCAAATTCAGGAAAATCTGGAATATTATAGAAGAAATGCAAAAGTAATTTTTGACGGACTGACAGAAGCAGGCTTTAAATGCTTTGGCGGAAAAAACTCTCCGTATGTCTGGCTCAAAATTCCCGAAGGCTTTACAAGCTGGACTTTCTTTGACGAACTCTTAGACAAGTGTCAGGTTGTAGGAACTCCGGGAAGCGGTTTTGGTCAGGCAGGAGAAGGATATCTGCGCCTGACTTCTTTTGGAAATTACGAAAAAACAATCGAGGCTGTTGAACGAATCAAAAAAGCCGGATTTGTTAAAAAGTAGTTCCGTTAAAAACTTTGAGGACTTTGGCAGGACTTCTTTTTGAAGTAAAAGCGCCCATGCCGTAGGCGCTCCAGCCGACAGTCCTGTAATAGCTTGGTTTCCAGTTGTAAACCTGCGGTTCCCAGTAAAAAATACCGGCGCAAGAATTTATCGAAACTATTTTTGTCATAAAATCTGACATAACTTTTGCGGCAAGGTTTTCGTCACTGATTTTTGTTCCGACTTCGCAGACTATGACTTTTTTGCCATAGCGCTTTGCGACTGTCTTTATTGTCGATACGGCGGCATCGTTCATTTCTTTCCAGCTTTTTGACGTGTTGTTCTGCGGATAGTGCGAAAGTCCGATGATGTCGTAATTTGTTCCGAGTTTTTTCAGTTCGTCAAAAATCCATTTAAATGCTTCGGTGTTGAATCCGTCTGCAAGATGAATTATGACAGAAGCATCAGGAAAAATGCTTTTTGAAACTTCGTAGCCTGCATTGATGTAAGAAGCAAGATTTGAAAAATTTTTTTTGAACGAATAGCCGTTTGTGTAAGTTCCGTTGGAATCCCATGTTCCGGCGCTTAAACTTGCATCGTCGTCCCACAGCATTCCGGCGTTGATTTCATTTCCGAGCTGAATCCATTTTGGAGAAATTCCGGCTTTTTTAAGTTCCGCAAGAATTTCTTGAGTATGCTCTTTGATTTTTAATTCGATTTCTGCAGAGGTTGCGCAGTCTTTCCAGGCGGAAGGCTTAAGCTGTCTGCCCGGGTCTGTAAAAATGTCGCTGTAATGAAAATCAATCATAATGTCCATTCCGAGTTCAAAAGCGCGTTTTGCTTTTTTTAAGACGTCGGCTTTGTTGCAGTAATTGCCGTATTGATTTTCGGGGTTCACCCAGACACGCAGTCTGACAGCGTTCATTCCGCAGTCTTTCATCAGGCGGAACAAGTCAGTTTCTTCGCCATTGTCATTGCAGAATTTTATTCCGTCGTCTTCCATCTCGGGAACCCAGCTGATGTCAGCCCCGCGTGCAAATCCCTCGGGAAACTGGATTGCGTTTTGCTGCGGCGAGGAATGTGCCGGCTTGCAAAATGCAAGTGAAATAAAAACGCACGATGCCAGAGTTATAAATTTTTTCTTCATATAATCTCCATCACTCAGTCTTTAATTTTATTTATAATCGGAGTTTGAGAATACCTCAAGGGCTTTAAGCGGAATTCCGCTGAAATTAAACAGTGCCTGATTTTCCCATGTTGAACCATACGGAGATTCTGTTTGAGTTCCGTAGGCAATCCATTCTCCGCCCCAATAAAAAACTCCGTTTCCATTGTTTGCTTTTGCGACTTTAAAAACAGCGTTCAGAACATTGTACTGATTTTCTTCTGTTGCCTCGACGTATTTCTCACTGTCACTGTCTGTCGAAATTGTAATGCCTGTGTAATCTAAAAGTGAAGCGGCAGTATATTGGTAGTCACCTGCTGTGGCAGTGTCACTTTTTCCGCAGACATTGTTTGTCCAGTCGTTATAGCCGTTACCCCATGCCCAGCTTGTTTCTACGACGATGACTTTTTTTCCTGTTTTGGCAAAAGTGCTGATGTTGCTTCCAAGGTTTTGAATGCTGCCGTGAGAATCATACATCGGATACCAGGAAAGTCCTATTACATCGTAATAATCATTGCCAAAATTATTAAAGAAAGATGAAATTGCTGAACTTCCGCCTTTGTCAACATGTATCATGACAAGAATGTTACTGTCAAATTCTTTTACGGCTTTACATCCTGCTTCAAGGTATGATTGTAAGTTTGATGTATCAGACGTTTTTCCTACGCACATTCCGCTTGTAACTTCGTTTCCGACTTGAACCATGTCAGGAATCAGGTCTGAATTTTTCAGTTCCGTAAGAACTTCTGTTGTGTATTCACTTATTTTTTCTGCCATTTCACTTCCTGCAGAAACGCTTGACCACGACAGAGGAATTATCTGCTGCCCCGGATGTGTCCATGTGTCGCTGTAGTGAAAATCCAAAAGCCATCGTAATCCTGCATTCTGTGCGCGTGCGGCAAGTTCTTTTACTGTGTCTAAATCGCACAAGCCCTGCGGATAAGTTGAATCAGATGTTCCGACTTGGGAAGCGTAAGTTTTCGGGTCAACCCAAAGCCTGAAGCGAACCCAGTTTACGCCGTAACTTTTTATGATTGCAAAAAAGTCGCCTGTCGTTCCGTCACTTGTTTTGTATACTGCTCCGTTGTCTTCAAGATATTTTACCATTGAGGCATCTACGCCACGACAAAATGAATCGAGGCTGTCTGCCTGTGGAATTATGGTTACAGTTATGGTTGCAGTTACGCCGGAAGTTCCTGCGATGTATATTCCGTTTGAAAGATATTCACTGGCATTGTCTAAATCTGTGATTACCGATTTAAACTCAGTTGTTGACCAGTCTTCGCTTTTTAATGTGTCCTGTATGCTCCTTTTTGTGTCTGCTGCAATTGTTATCCAGCAGTCAGGGTCAGAGATGTTTGAGAAAGAGATTGTAACTTTTGATGCGTTCTGCAAGTCGTCTGCAGAAACTAAGAGTTCAAGCGAACCTGTAAAAGTTTTTTTGTTGTTTGCAGAAGTATTTGTCTGATTGGAATTGCCGGCAGAGGAACCTGATGTACTTGGGTTACTGCAACTGGTAAAAAAAAATGTAATTAGGATTAATGACAGCAGAAGAAGGGAAAAAGTTTTTTTCATGGAATCTCCTGTAAACAGGACGCAAGATTTTATTGAAGAAAATCCGCAGTCCTGATTGATTGGGTGATTAGTTGGAAGGTTATTTGTATGAAACTGTTACTGTTGCAGTTGAGTCTGCTGTTCCGGCAACATAAATTCCACCTTCTTTAAATTTTGCTATTGTTTCAGAATCTGTAACACTCCAAGACCAACCAGATTTTTCATCTGAATAAGAACTGGATGAAGATTTTCCCAATTTTGTAGACCAGTTTGTATCTGCTGTAAATGTTACCCAACTATCTGTTGTATTATAAGCAGAAAAATTATAGGCAGTTATAATTAATTCTTTGATTTCTAAATCTTTTAAGTCGTCTGCTTTAACAATTTGTTCTAGAGTTTCTTTAAGAGTTACGGAATTATTGTAAATTTTCGTTCCATTATCCTCTGCCCCCCATACCCAGACTTCCACCGCTTGAACTGCTCGGGTTGCTGCAGCCAATTACAAAAAATGTAACCATCATCGATGTTAAAAGTGCAAAAAATTTCTTCATAAAAATTACCTCATTAAGTTATTCAGCATAAATGCTGTTTTAAAAGATTAAGTTAGTGACGTTTATTTTTTTTCCAGAGTAACGTCGTCAAAGTTGCCCCAGTTTCCTGCGTTTGCGTTAAGGAAAATTCCGATTGTAACTTCTCCGTTCTGAACAGGAACTTCAATCGAATATTTTTTCCATTTCTGCCAGCCGGTGTTTTTTACCTGAACAGAAACCTGCTTGCCGGAAGCGTCAAAGTTTTCTGCAAAAAAGCGGATTTCGTTTTCTCCGCCTCCGCCCATCGCCCAGATAGAAAGAATATAAGTTCCGTTCTGCAGACCTTTGATTTTTCGTTTGAGCGTTGACTTAAAGGCTTTGTCCTTCCAGTATTTGTAAGTGAATTTTCCTGAATGTGCGTTGTCTTTGTTTTCTTCAACAAAGCAGGAAGCATTTTCTCCGTCAAGTACCCATTCTCCAAGCTTACCGCTTTCAAAAGATGAATCTGTAACGAAGTTTTGTTTTGTCTGTGCATAAACAAATGATGTAATAAGTGCAAGCGTGGCAATAAAAGCCCATTTTGCAAAAGTAGTTTTTTTCATTTTTCCTCCTGATAAAAGTTGTTTGCGCAAAAAGAAAATTCTCTCTTTTTGGCGCAACCGATTGCGCAATATGGTTATATTTTCACCTGTGTTTTTTAATTTGTCAAGTTTTTTTGCAATTTTTGCAGATTTTTACCGTATTTTGCTTTTGCGATATATTTTCTGTGAATTTGTCAGGCGGTTTTATTGTTTTTTTAGTTGATTTCTTATAGAATATTTTTATATTTTCTTTTTATGAGGCACTCAAAGTGAATTTAAACCGAAGCAAAATAAGTAAAATTTTTAAATATCTGGCAATTCTATGTATAGTAATGGGGGGGGGCTTCTCTCCTTTTATTTATTCCGCAAATCAGAAATCTTATAATTTTGATTGGTGAACGATATGTTGGAAGACCTCTTACACATTCTGTATGGCATGAAATAATCGTTCAAAAAGAAATAAAATTCTTTATCTTTATTTGTATTTGTACTGTCCTTTTTCTTGCAGGGTATTTTTTTCAATTCCTGGATTTTTTTACACTTCACACTGGCATATTTAAGATACGAGATGATATTAAAAATATTTTAAATTCCAAAACACATGGCATAGAACTTCTGCTTTTATTTGTCGTTCTGATAGGTGTAAGGTGTTTTTATATCAATGCCAAGAAAAGCATGCATATTGATGAAGCGTTGAGTATAGGAATTTCCAACAGAAATGAATATGGCTTTTGGGGAAAACTGGCTGAACTTGATGGCGATAAAGAATATTCAGGAAAAGAGTTGAAAGATTTATCTCTTTGGAATGATCCGTCAGTAAAAGATTCTTTAGACGATGTCTGGAATTTATATATAGATAACAAAGATTCTCCACATACAAATTTATATTATTCAATTTATAGATTATGGTTTACAGGCGTAAAAACAAATGATTTAAATTATATATTTTGGAGAGGCTGTTCTTTAAACATTCTGATTTTTGCGGTTTCATTTTTCTTCATGATATTTTTGATAAGAATATTTACAAAGAATTCTTTTTTGGTTTTTACTTGCCTCATAATTGCATTTATAAATCCTGCAAGTCTTTCTCTTACGATTTTTATGCGACCATACGAACTTCAGCAGCTTTTTGTAATAATTATTACATATTATGTAACCTGCTGTTTACAGGCTGTCTATAATAATCAAAAAGTTGAATCAAAAAAGAATTTTATAATCGGAATATTTGTGCTGGCACTGACTATGCTTTCTGCCTATTTTAATATGATTATAATAGGTTTTTATGGTCTGATACTTGTAATCATCTGTCTGCGAAAAAAAGATTATAATTTATTAAAATTTTTCATATATATGCTTTTTTGTTCTTTAATCGTTGCAAAACTGTTGTATTTAAGTTTTGGAGATGGTATATCTGGTTATCGTGGACAAGAAGCTTTCAGTAATTTTGGATTGGCAAATCTCAGTGCAAACTTTTTTTCTGTTATTAATGGTTTTTACGGGATGATTCTTTCAAAGAATATCTTTTTTGCTTTGTATTTTATTCTTATTGTTTTGTTTTTGGTTTTATTTCTGTTATCTTCAAAACGAAATGTAAAGAATTTTTTATTGAGTATTATTCTGTCTGTAGCATTTGTTTCTTTATTTTTAATTCTATGGTGTGCACCTGGGAAAACTCTTAGATATATTGCTCCGATATTTCCAATTTTTTCACTTGCATTTGTCGGATTTTTCAAAAGAGAATTTTTGAACTATACATTTTCTGTACTGGCATCATTTTTCTTGTGTGTGTCTTTAATCAATTTAAATGGAAAACCATCAGTTGTCGAGCATATCGATGATGCAGGTTTTGACAGAATAAAAAAAGTCGTAAATACAGAACTCCCGATATTTATAGAAGGAAAGGCAAGATGGAAATACGGTGAAATAATCCCATATCTGAATGATGATAACCGTATCTTTTTAATATCTGATATTTCAGAAATTCAAGAAAAACATTCAGATGAAATTCCGTGTATATTTATTTCTGAACGCGAGCTGCATACAAATGGTGATTTAAATTTTGATGATTTTTATATACAAGAGAAGGGGCTGTTTAGTTATTATGATTTTTGTGTGTTGAATTCAAAATAACCGCTTCAAACGTGATAACCGCAACTTGGTATAAACTTGTTACGTGTTGAATTTACCTATACTCTTGATATATAATGTTTTTCGCGAGCGATTAAATATGTCGCGGAGGTAAAATAATGAACGTAGTTGTAATTGGTGCTCAGTGGGGTGATGAAGGTAAGGGTAAAATCGTCGATTACCTTGCCGAAGATGCAAAATATGTTGTCCGCTATGCAGGAGGTCCTAATGCAGGACATACGATTGTAGTTGACGGAAAACAGTATGCGCTTCATCAAGTTCCGTCTGGAATCCTTTATTCAGATAAAAAAGTTTTTCTTGGTTCAGGTATGGTAATCGATGCCGAAGCATTTTTTGATGAATTGCAGATGTTAAAAGACAATGGAATTGACTGGGAAGGACGTGTATTCATTTCTGACAGAGCACATTTGATTTTGCCTCGTTATCGCAAAATGGATAAAGAACGCGATGCTTCACGCAAACGCCCTATCGGAACGACAGGCCGCGGAATGGGAATTGCGTATGCAGAAAAAGCTCATCGCGACGGAGTTCGCCTTGCAGATCTGGACTGGCAGGAAAAGATGTCAGAATTTGACGGCGAGGACAAAGAATACCTTGATAAATACAGAAGCCGGCTTTTGAGTATGCGCGTCAATATGGCAGCAGAAATGCACAAAGTAAAAGGTGAAAACATTTTGTTTGAAGGCGCTCAGGGTGCAATGCTTGACCTTGACAGCGGAACTTATCCGTATGTAAGTTCGGGTGCTTCATGTGCGGCAGGCGCTGCTTCCGGCTGTGGAATCGGGCCTCATGACCTTGACCAGATTATCGGCGTATTTAAAGCCTATGAAACACGTGTCGGAAACGGGCCTATGCCGTCTGAGTTCAATAATGAAAGCGAAGGCGAACTTTGTCAGTATGTCCGCGACACTGGCCGTGAATACGGAGTTACGACAGGACGTGCACGCCGCTGCGGTTATCTTGATCTGGTTGCGCTTCGTTATGCCTGCCGCGTAAATTCGCTTGACGGACTTGTTTTGACTCACCTTGACATTTACGATGCAATGGAACAAATCGAAGCCTGCGTTGCTTATGAAATAAACGGAAAGACAGTTACTGATTTCCCTGCAAATGTAAGTGAACTTGAAAACGCAAAACCTGTTCTTGAAAAATTTGCCGGCTGGAAAAAAGAACTGAAAAACTGCCGTTCTTTTGAGGAACTTCCTGAACAGGCAAAGGCTTACGTAAAATATATCGAAGATTTCTGCGAAACACCTGTAACGATTATTTCTGTCGGTTATGAACGAAATGAAACATTTGTCCGCAAAAATCCTTGGAAAAAATAGTTCAAAATGTAAAAAAAATTATTAAATATATTGACAGTTTTTTTTAGAAACTGTATTATCAATTTAACAACGGCAATGAGGTCGCAGAAGTGATTATTCTGCGACCTTTTTTTATACAATTTTATACAATTTGTACTTTATCGGCAAAGGCGTCGTAATTTTGAAGGTGTGTCATCATCTTTAAATTTTACGGCGCTTTTTGTTTTATGGATTGCAAAAAAATATTTGGAGGATTTATGGAATCTGTAACATCAATTTTCGGTGAAAATGTTTTTAACGAAACAGTGATGAAAGCGAGGTTGCCAAAAGAAACTTTTAAGCAACTTATGAAAACAATCGAGGGCGGAGAAAAACTTGATCCGACTGTGGCAAATATCGTTGCAAACGCAATGAAAGACTGGGCCATCGAAAAAGGTGCAACTCACTTTACGCACTGGTTTCAGCCGCTTACAGGCGTAACTGCTGAAAAACACGACAGTTTTATTCAGCCGGCAAGCGACGGAAAAATCATTATGGAATTCAGCGGTAAGGAACTTGTACAGGGTGAACCTGACGCATCTTCTTTCCCTTCTGGCGGTTTGCGTGCAACTTTTGAAGCCCGCGGTTATACAGCATGGGATCCTACTTCTTACGCATTCATAAAAGACGGAACGCTTTGTATTCCTACTTGCTTCTGTTCTTATACAGGCGAAGCACTTGATAAAAAAACACCATTGCTCCGTTCTATGCAGGCAATCAGCAAACAGGCAGTGCGTGTTTTAAAACTGTTCGGAAATCAGGACGTAACTTCAGTAAAGACAACAGTCGGCCCGGAACAGGAATATTTCTTAATCGACAAGTCTGTTTACGAAAAACGCGAGGACTTAATTTTTACAGGCAGAACTCTGTTCGGCGCAAAATCTCCGAAAGGACAGGAACTTGAAGACCACTACTTCGGTATGATAAAACCGCGCGTTCAGGACTTTATGAAAGATTTGAACAAAGAACTGTGGAAGCTCGGAATTCTTGCAAAAACTGAACACAACGAAGTAGCGCCTGCTCAGCACGAACTTGCACCGATTTTCAGCACGACAAATCTTGCCTGCGACCACAACCAGCTTACAATGGAAGTTATGCGCAAAGTTGCTTCTAAACACGGAATGGTTTGTCTGCTTCATGAAAAACCATTTGCCGGCGTAAACGGAAGCGGTAAACATAACAACTGGTCAATTTCTACAAACACTGGTAAAAACCTTCTTGACCCGGGTGCAACTCCAGAAAGCAATGCACAGTTCCTTTTGTTCCTGTGCGCTGTAATTAAAGCTGTTGACGAATATCAGGATCTGCTGCGCATTTCTGTAGGAACTGCCGGCAACGACCATCGTCTTGGTGCTAACGAAGCTCCTCCTGCAATTATTTCTATGTTCCTTGGAGATGAACTTAGCGCAATCCTTGATGCACTTGAAGAAGGCAAACCTTACGGTTCACACCAGAAAGAAAAAATGCAGATTGGCGTAACAGTTCTTCCTGATTTTAACAAGGATACGACTGACCGTAACCGTACTTCTCCGTTTGCATTTACAGGAAATAAATTTGAGTTCCGTTCACTTGGTTCAAGCGATTCAATCGCCTGCGCAAACATTATGCTTAATACGGCAGTTGCAGAAGAATTGAGCCAGTTTGCAGACCAGCTTGAAAGCAGCAAAGATTTCCAGAAAGATTTGCACGCTTTGATTCTTAAGACAATCAAAGAACACAAGCGGATTATTTTCAACGGCAACGGATATGATGATGCCTGGGTAAAAGAAGCTGAAAAACGCGGACTTCTCAATCTTAAATCAACACCGGAAGCTTTGAAACATTTTACTGACCAGAAGAACCGTGATTTGTTCAAGAAACATGGAGTATTCAGTGATACAGAAATCAATTCACGCTTTGAAATTCAGAATGATAATTATTCAAAAATCATCAATATCGAAGCTTTGACAATGATTGATATGGTTAAAAAGATGTATCTTCCTGCTGCAAGCGGTTATTCAAAAGAACTTGCTGATACGATTATCGCAAAGAAAACTGCGGTTTCATCAGTAGAAGATACTTACGAAGCTGAGTTGCTTAAGAAAATAAGCCAGCTTACAAGTTCAATTTACGGTAAGGTTCAGACTCTTGAAAAGGCAGTTGTTGATGTAAAGAGTATTGAAGGTGCTTCCGAAATTGCTATGTTCTACAAAAACACAGTATTTGCTGCAATGAATGAACTTCGTGCCAATGTTGACGAACTTGAAGGTTTTGTTCCGTCAGAAAAATGGCCTGTTCCAAGTTACGGCGAAATGCTGTTCAGCGTAAAATAAAAGGAGCGCGTTTCAAGTTTGCGTTGCGAACTTGTTTATCAAAAAAAGCCGGTCTGAAAACTGATGTTTTCTAATCGGCTTTTTAGAGGAGGATTGTATGTCTGAAGTTTGGGGAGTTTGGTTCCTTATTGGTGCGGCACTTGTATTCTTTATGCAGTGCGGATTTGCAATGGTTGAAACAGGTTTTACCCGTGCAAAAAATGCCGGCAACATCATCATGAAAAACCTGATGGATTTTTGTATCGGTACGCCAATGTTCATGCTTTTAGGTTTTGGCTTGATGATGAGCGAAAACTATTTCTTTGGTTTTATCGGTAAACCGAATTTGCAGCTTTTTACAAACTTTGCTGAAATCGACTGGTCAAGTTTTGTATTCAACTTAGTGTTCTGTGCTACAGCTGCAACTATTGTTTCTGGTTCAATGGCAGAAAGAACTAAGTTCAGTGCATATTGTATTTATTCTGCAGTAATTTCTGCAATAGTTTATCCTATTGAAGCCGGCTGGGTATGGAATTCTCAGGGCTGGCTTGCACAGCTTGGCTTTATTGATTTTGCCGGTTCTGCTGCAATTCACTCTGTAGGCGGAACAGCAGCTTTAATCGGTGCGATTTTCCTCGGACCCCGAATTGGAAAATATGACCGCGACAAGAATGGAACGGTTACAAAAGTTCACGCTATTCCGGGACACTCATTGACACTCGGTGCACTTGGTACATTCATTCTCTGGTTTGGCTGGTATGGATTTAACGGTGCGGCTTGTACACAGATGGGCGGTATCGGAGGACTTGCGGCTGTATTTACTACAACGACAATCGCTCCGGCTCTTGCATGTGTAACTACAATGATTTTTACCTGGATAAAGAACGGCAAGCCTGATGTTTCTATGACGTTGAATGCTTCACTTGCAGGTCTTGTTGCAATTACGGCTCCTTGTGCTACTTGTGATGCTTTGGGTGCCGCAATTATCGGTATTGTTGCAGGGCTTCTTGTAGTTTTTGTTGTAGAACTTCTTGACCTTAAACTTCATATTGATGACCCGGTTGGTGCAGTTGCAGTTCACCTTGCAAACGGCGTATGGGGAACTCTCGCATGCGGTTTGTTCAGCGTAGATACAGGTCTTTTCTATGGACACGGATTCAGACAGCTTGGAGTTCAGGCTCTCGGAATCGGAGCAATTTTACTCTGGACAACAGTCTGCATGCTCATTACGTTCAGCCTGATTAAGAAAGTACACGGATTGAGGGCAAGCAGAGAAGAAGAAGTTGTTGGTCTTGATAAACTTGAACACGGTATTGATTCTTCTTACGCTGGATTTATTATGGCTCCTCAGGTTATGACAGAAGGTGCTCCGGGCGATGCAAGGGAATCTCCTGTTCCTGTAGAAAAAGCAGTTCCTGTTGCAAAAGCACCGAGCAAGCCTGATGCTAAGTTCCACATGGTAACTATTATTACACGTCAGAGCAAGTTTGAAGAATTGAAGACTGCGATGAACGACATCAACGTAACAGGTATGACTGTTACAAATGTTCTGGGTTGCGGTGTTCAGCATGGAAAAACTCAGCTTTATCGTGGTGCAGAAGTTGATATGACTTTGCTTCCAAAGATTAAGGTTGACATCGTAGTTTCTGAAGTTCCTGTTGATTTGGTAATAACTGCTGCAAAAGAAGTTCTTTACACAGGTCATATTGGTGACGGAAAGATTTTTGTTTACGATGTTCAGAATGTTGTAAAAGTAAGGACAGGTGAAGAAGGCTACGATGCCCTTCAGTACTAGTTTTTCAAAACTATAAAAGAGAGGAGCTGTCTAATAAGTTTTGTCATGCTGAATCAATTTCAAACGTCATATTAAATATGATGTATGAAATCTTATGGCTAGATCAGAATGACATGTCATACTTATTAGCAGCTCCTCTCTTAATCTATTTAATCATCTCCGATATATTTTTTTGTTAGAACTCTCTAATTGCAACTATATTACCAGGACCCCATTTAATAAATTTTCCTATATAGTGTTTTTCTTTAAAGTTTTGAGTAGATGCCACTTGAGCTTCGTGTTCACCATCAGGATTCTGTGAGGAAGTCCAGAATGCTTTAAGTTCGTCAAAATCGTTTACTCCACAAATAGAGCATACATTTTTTATAAGCTGCAGATTTTCAATTATTTTCCACCCTTCAGCTGCTGACGGTAAATACCAGTTTTCTATATATTCAATGTCAGTACTTGCATGCAAATTATCTCCATAATTTTTTGCAGCATAGAATGCAGGATAGTAACTTTCTATCGCTGTATCATCAGGGATTCCCTTTTGGTTAAAAAAACGTTTAATATTTGAAAAATTTCCTGAACCATCCTTTATACCTTGCAGCTCATCTGAACAATGAATATTTTCGATGTTAGTTTTATATCCATTGGCATTAGCATCACACCAACATGCCGTTCCACATTGGTGTAAGCCTATACCAAGCGCTCTGATTTTACCATTATCACTACACTCTGTTCCTGCATAAAAAATTACTGCTATTACTTTAGCCTTCTGCTCCCTTGTCAAAGAAAGATTAATGTTATATGGAGTTGCACTTCCATCACAAAAAACGATGTCACCTGCATATTTTTGTTCTTTTGGTGCCTTTTTTCCGATGTAAGAAATTTCTTTTTTCTCACCACCGCCTCCTCCACTTCCACCATTACCTCCGTTTCCACCGCTATTACCGCCGCCATTTCCTCCATTATTTGCAGGGTTTTCACAGCTTGTAAATACTGCAAAGGAAACAATACTGATTAATACTGCTATTTTGTAAAACGATTTTATCATTTTACACCTCCGTTAAATTTCTCTCTCCGATTTTCCAAAAACTTTGGAAATAAATTTATATAAAAGTTTGCAACGCAAACTCTTTTTCTGTTTTGCAGTCTGCAAATCTATAATTACAGACCATACCGCCATACAACATCAGCAAACTCCAAAATCCCGTACTCTTTATAGCTTTTTCACCCGATATACTGCATTGCATCTGCAAAAGTAATCGGGAAATCCCGGAGATGCTGTTTTAACGCTGTCAAAAGATGAAAGACTGTCATTCCGTTCAGTTTTACAAAAATACAACCGCTTTCAAAAGAAAGTTTTTCGAGCGCCGAATTTAATTCGGCGACTTTTTTCTCAGCGCTGACAACAGGAACGATATAAAGCGTACAGCCTGAACAGTTTTTATGAAGCTGATACAAAAGCCATTCGTATTTTGAAATGAAAGAATCCTGATTGAACGAAGGCGATTTTATGTCCTCTTCACCGATGTTGATGAAAAGTTTTGCAGGCGCAAGTTCAATTACGCACGGCATTACATAAATCGAAACATTTTCAATATCAAGTTTTTCAATGCTTCTGTTGTAGACTTTTAAGGAAGACGAATCTTCCAGTATTTCGTTTAAATCCATTTGAGAAAGTTGAGTCGAACCGAAAAAAACTGCCTGATGTTTTTTTGCAATTTTGTTCATAACGCTAAAGTTTTTCATATATTCCTCCTGATAAAGAAATCAATAACGCCACTTTCTGAATAAACCAGTGTCAGATGGCTTTTTCTTGTTCAAACTTTCGGATTAATTCTGGTGGTTTTTGCGCTGCAATTCTGTCATATCTTTTGTTAACAAAGTAGACAACAAGATTTGCAGAAACGATAACCAGATTGATAAGATAAACTATCAAAACATAATTAAAAACTCCGTTCAAAATTTTCCCCATAATGCCTGCGACATAGCCAAGTATAATTAGAAGCGTAAAACGCAAACTCATATTTTTTGCCGAATGAGCCTTGATGTTTTTCGCCAGAGAAATCGGCCAGGAAAGACCGAAACAAACCATCATAATCGATTCAAGTAATTCAGACATTTTTTTCTCCCGAGCTTGTTTGAAAGCTCTTTATTTTTAGTTCACGCAAGTTTTTTTGCCTGCGTAATGCTGTCTTGTTACGCAACTATACGAGATAAAAATAATAATGTATAATATATTATTAATATTAAAATCATAATGTTTATGTTATGAATTAGAAAACGGAGAAATTCTATGGAACTTACGCAATTACGCTATTTTTTGAAAGTTGCAGAACTCGAACATATAACGCGCGCTTCTGAAGAACTGCACATTGCACAGCCTGCACTGACACAGACAATTCATAGACTTGAAAATGAACTTGAAATTCCTCTTTTCGTAAACAAAGGGCGCAACATTTTTTTAACGGAATACGGACAATATTTTTACAAAAAACTAAAACCGCTTCTTTCTGAAATTTACGATTTGCCTGAGCAGCTTCACTCGCTTGCCTTAAAAGAAAATTCAACGATTCACTTAAACGTTCTTGCCGCGTCAAATCTTATAACGCATGCAATAATTGAATATCAGAAACTCGATGAGAAAATCCGCTTTCAGGTAAATCAGAAACAACAGAATGAATTGAACGACATCTGCATAACGACAAAACTTTTTTACCAGAAGTCAGAAGAAGAACATGAGTCAACGGCGGTCTACACAGAAAATATTTATCTTGCCGTTCCTAACATTAAAAAATATCAGAACAGAAAAAGCATTTCTCTTGAAGAAGTAAAAGATGAAAATTTCATTTCTCTGTCGGGCGCAAGACAGCTCCGTGCAATTTGCGATAAATACTGCAAGAGCGTAGGAATTACCCCGAATATAGTTTTTGAAAGTGACAGTCCGACTGCCGTAAAAAATATGATTGCCGCAAATATAGGCATTGGTTTCTGGCCTGAGTTTACTTGGGAAAGAATTAACAGCAGCAAAGTAAAGCTTTTGAAAATTTCAAACCCAATTTGCAGCCGCGACATTCTTCTTACTTACCGCAATAATAAACTTGATGACACCCGCACAAAAAAGTTTTTTGAATTTTTAAAATCATATTTTCAAAAAGAAATAGAAAGTTCAAAAATCTCCCAGTCATAAACAGTCATAAAAAAAACCGGTTGTAAAAAATCACAACCGGTTTCCTGAATTTTCATTTTATAATTTGGTAGAACTTAAAGCTGACCGCCTTCAACGACTAAAGCATCAGCATCAGATTTTTCGCCGTAAACTGAACGGAGCGTTGCCTCGTAGTCTTTGTGGAAAAAGTTTTCTTTTGCAAGATTTTTAATTTCTGTGTTGATGAACTCAAGGAGAGTTGTGTTGCCTTTTGAAACTGCCGGTGCGATTGTGTCGAGAGAACCGAGTGATTCGATTCCTACTTCAAAGCCCGGATTTTCCAAAGCCCAGGCAAGAACTTCCGTATTGTCTGTAGAAAGTCCTGCGCCGCGACCGTCAATAAGTGCGTTGTATGCTTCACTGTACTGGTCAAATTTTAAAAGCTTTACTTTAGGGTAATTTTCAGTGAAGAAAGTTTCTGCGGTTGTTCCCTTGCTGACGATTAAAGTTTTGCCTTCAAGCTGTTCAGGGCTTGTGATTAAATCTTTCTGGTTTGAAACGACTCCAAGCGCGCATTTCATATACGGAAGTGCAAAGTCAACTTTTTCTGCGCGCGCCGGCGTTACAGTGAAGTTTGCAAGAACGATGTCGACTTTTCCTGTTTCAAGAACTTCAACACGGGCAGCGGCTTCTACAGGAACATATTTTACTTTTACGCCGAGGTCTTTTGCAAGGCGTTCTGCAAAGTAAACGTCATAGCCCTGATATTTTCCGTATTCGTCAACATAGCCGAATGGTTTTTTGTCGCTGAAAACGGCAATGCGAATGACACCGCTTTTTTTGATTTGTTCAACTGTGCGGTATTTTGGTTTTGCATAAGCTGAAAGTGCAGTCAGCCCGACGATTAAAGCGGCAATCAGTTTTTTAATAGATAATCTGTTCATAAATTTCATTCACTCCTTTTTGTATGAACTTTACTAAGTAATGAGAATTTCTTAGGATATGAATGTTATAATACTTATTACCTACTATGTCAATAGGTTTTAGTTAAGATTTGCGCCTTTCAAATTCAAAATTGTGAAGGAATTTTTTTGCGCGGTCTGTTTTAGGGTTTGACCAGAATTCTTCAGGCGTGCTGACTTCGATTATCTGACCGCCGTCCATAAAAATTATTTTGTCGGCGATTGCGCGCGCAAACTGCATCTGGTGCGTGACAATCAGCATCGTCTTTCCTTCGTCTGCAAGCGCCATCATTACATCGAGAACTTCGCGTACCATTTCGGGGTCGAGCGCGGCGGTAACTTCGTCAAAGAGCATTACTTCCGGGTGCATGCAGAGCATACGGACGATTGCAACGCGCTGTTTCTGACCGCCGGAAAGCTGTCGCGGATAGGCGAATTTTTTGTCTGCAAGTCCGACGCGGTTCAGCCACATGTCGGCTTCTTTTTCTGATTCTGCGATGTCGAGTTTTAATTCGTGCGCGTGCTTAGGACCGAGGAGAATATTTTTTATGACGTTAAGGTGCGGGAACAAATCGTAGCTCTGAAATACCATTCCGATTTTCTGGCGGATAAGGTGCATATCTTTTTTTCTGTTTGAAATTACTTCGCCGTCAAGCAGGATTTGTCCGTTTTCGATTGTTTCAAGTCCGTTGATACAGCGCAGTAAAGTTGACTTTCCGCAGCCGGAAGGGCCGAGAATAACGATGACTTCGCCTTTTTCAACGTTCAGCGAAACGTCGTTAAGGATAAGGTTTTTGTCAAAAGATTTTTTTATATTTTTAATCTCAAGTAATGCCATAACTTCTCCAAAAGTTTAAAGTACGTAAATGCAAATCCGCAAGGTGAACTCGCATTACAGGCAATTATTGTTTCTGCCTTTTTTCGATGTAACTTGCCGCGAGGCTTAAAATCCAGCATACGAAAAAATACATCATAAAAATTACAAAGTAAATTGCAATCGATGCGTACGGATTTGAAAGCCTGTTTGCTTCGATAATCTGCTGTCCGATTTTTACTACTTCAATTACGCCGACAAAAACTACAAGCGAAGTCGTCTTTATCATTCGCGTAATCAAATTCATACTCAATGGAATTAACGACCTTAATGTCTGCGGAATGATTATGTAAAAGAAAATCTGCCTTTCTGTAAGACCGATTGCCCGTCCGCTTTCGTACTGATGTTTTGGAACGCTCTCTAAAGAACCGCGCACAAGGTCGCCCATCTCGGCACTTCCCCAGAGCGTAAAAACAAGTATTGAAGCGCCTTCACCGCTTAGTGAAATATTGAACATTCTCGTCAAACCGTAGTACGCTACAAAGAGCAAAACAAGCTGCGGAATAATGCGCATAATTTCAAGATAAACTCTGCAAGCGGCGCGGATTATTTTATTTTTGCTTGTCATCAAAATTCCAAGTAAAAATCCGAGCACAAGAGAGAACGCCACGGAAACAAGTGCAATCCAGACAGTAACCCAAAGTCCGCCCAAAAGCCTTTGAAAATTTGTTCCCATTTTTAAAACGCTGAATGCCTGAGCGATTGCGTTAATTGTGTCCGAACTGTGCATAGCGCAATCTCCTTTCAGCAAAACTTGCGATTATAGAAATCGGAAGAAGCAAAATCAAATAAGAAACGCAGAGCAAGAACAGCGCCTCGCTCGTCTTATAGTAAAGTCCGATTAAATCTTTTGCGACAAACATTAAGTCTGCAAGCGCGACTGCACTGAAAACAGAAGTTTCTTTTATAAGGAACATAATGTTGGCGCAAAATCCCGGAATGGAAACGGAAATTGCCTGAGGCAGAATTACATATTTTGTAATCTGAAATTTAGTCAGCCCGATACACTGTGCGCTTTCAATCTGAATTTTTGAAACGCTTTCCAGTGCCGAGCGGAACGTTTCTTCCATATAACTTCCGCCCAAAAAAGTAAGCCCGATGACTGCACATTGAACCGAACTTAATTTTATTCCCATTCGCGGAAAAGCAAAGTACAAAAAGAAAAGCTGAATTAAAAGCGGCGTGTTCCTTGAAAATTCTATGTAAATGCTGACGATTTGACGCAGCACAGGAATTTTATAATATTTGACAAGTGAACAGATGAGGCCGACAAAAATCGAAAGGAGAATTCCAATGCCTGCAAGTTTTAGCGTAAGCAGCGCCGCCTCCTGATACATTGGAATTACCTGTTTAATAAATTCAAAATCCATAGAAAAATTTTATTTCATCAAATCCCTGTATTTTAATGCAAGGCGTTTTGATTTTACGGCAGCAAGACCGCAGTAATTTGACGGATGTTCAAAGAAGCTGGCAGGATTTTCTACGCCGAGTTTTTCGAGCTGGGCAGTAATGTCGGCATATTCTTTTTCGTGCGTTTTTAAAACTTCAAAGAAAGTTTTGCCTGTCTGTTCTGCTTCGAGCGTGATTTTACGGATTACTTCGTGGCCGTCGTTGTAGCCGGCTTCTCCCAAAAGAATGTAAGCAGGTTCTGCAAGAACTCCTCCTTTAACTTTACCGCCGGCGTTTTCGAGGTTGCGCGCCATTCCTTCTTTATCTGCTTGAAGTCCTTTTACGACAGAGTTCATTCTGGCAACTGCCATCGTAAAGCCCGAAACGTAATCTGCAATAAATCGCTGGCTTGCTGAATTTGTCAAATCGCGCTGGTGTTCTGAAATCTGATCCATATAGAAAGTAATGACGCGAGGGCACATTGCTTTCCACAATGATTTAACGTGTTCAGAATTCCACGGGTTGCGTTTTTGTGGCATTGTCGAAGAACCGACTTGAGTTGCGGCAAAATATTCAAATACTTCGCCGATTTCTGAACGCTGTAAATTGCGCAGGTCATCTGCAAGGTTTGCGATGATTCCGAATGCGACGTTCATTTCAAGCAGGAGGCGAAGGACGTTTTCCGGTTCGACAAGCTGGTTTGAATATTCAGAAGGTTTGAGTCCTAAAAATTCGACGTAAGTTTTTTCGAGTTCTTCAGGGTCTTTTACAATCATCGACGGACCGTTGTATGAACCTACAGGGCCTGCGAGTTTTCCGACAAGGTCGTTTGAAAGCGATTCGATTTTTAAAATTGATTTTCCAAGACGGCTTACGAATTCTGCGATTGACCAGCCGAACGTAATCGGAACTGCGTGCTGTCCGTGAGTTCGTCCTACCTGAGGAGTGTTACATTCGCGTTCTGCAATATCGCAAAGATAGTTTTCGAGTTTTTTAAGTTCCGGGAGAACGACATTTTGCGTAACGTCGCGCATACGGCATGAAAGCGCCGTGTCAAGAATATCTACGGAAGTTGCGCCAAGGTGAATGAGCGGGCCGATTTCTGAATTGACTTTAGTTTTCATTACGTTTACTAAAGCGCGGATATTGTGCTTTGTTTTTTCTTCTTCGGTGTAAACTTCCTGCGGGTCGATGTTTTCTGCAACGCTGTCCAAAGTCTTTGCAATTTCGTCAGTGAGTTTTCCGCGAAGTTTGAGGTGTGCTTTTACAAGTGCGGCTTCGCATTTTGCGCATGAACGGATAGAAGCTTCTTCTGAAATATACTTAGAAAGTCCTGAAAATGCCTCAGATTCTGATAAAGAATATCTGTGGTCGATACATGAAAGGTTTTCAAAAATGTTACGTGTTTCCATAAGTCCGATTATAGCAAAAAGAGGTTTATAAGGAAAGGGCATATAAAACTGAAAGCTCCCGAAGTTGCCTAAGTTCCCTGCGGAAATCCTGAAAATATATTTTTTATGTTTTTGCTTGAAATAAATGAATAAAATCGCTATTATAAAAGAACAACGGCAAAGAGGTCGTAGATAAATTTTGTGCATAAGGCATAGATTTTTTCTACGGCCTCTTTTTTTGTTTTATGGTTTGAGAGAACTTGAAAACGCCGGAGTCAAGTTTCTTGCGAAGCGAACTTTTGGAGGAATTTTATATGTGTGGATTTGTAGGTGCGTTTGATTTGAGCAGCGGCTCAAAACCTATTGATGCAGGATTAAAAGAGGAATTAAGAAATCAGGTTCTGGAGATGTCAAAAAAAATCCGGCATCGCGGCCCGGACTGGAGCGGTGTTTACACGGGCGAAAACGCAATTTTAAGTCACGAGAGGCTTTCGATTGTTGACCCGCTTTCGGGCAAACAGCCGCTTGTAAGTGACGACGAAAAAATCATTCTTGCGGCAAACGGCGAAATTTACAACCACAAGGAAATCCGCAAAGAGTTTGAAGGAAAATATAATTTCCGCACGATGAGCGACTGTGAAGTAATCATTCCGCTTTACAAGGAATACCAGCAGAGCGGTGATTTTACGCAGATGATAGAAAAGCTTAGCGGTATTTTTGCGTTTGCACTTTACGACAGCGAGAACGACGTTTATCTTATTTCGCGCGATGAAATCGGTGTAATTCCGCTTTATCAGGGCTGGGACAAAGCCGGCCGTTATTATGTCGCATCAGAATTAAAGGCGCTTGAAGGCGAATGTCAGACAATCGAAGAATTCCCGAACGGACATTATTTTTATTCAAAAGACGAAAAGCCTTCGCGCTGGTATAAACGCGACTGGGAAACTTTTGATGCCGTAAAAAACAATCCGCGCGCAACTGACGACAAGGGCGAAGTTATTAATCCGGGCGTAATCGAAAAAGTGCGCAACGGTCTTGAAAACGCAGTAAAGCAGCAGCTGATGAGTGACGTTCCGTACGGCGTTCTTTTGAGCGGCGGACTTGACTCTTCAATCATCGCGGCAGTTACGCAGAAGTTTTCTAAAAAACGAATTGAAAGCGATTCAAAAGAAGCAGCCTGGTGGCCTCAGCTCCACAGTTTTGCAGTCGGACTTGAAGGAAGCCCTGACTTGATTGCGGCACAGAAAGCGGCTGACTACATCGGAACAGTTCATCACGAAGTTCACTTTACGATTCAGGAGGCGCTCGATGCTTTGCCTGACGTAATCTATCACATCGAAACTTACGACATTACGACAGTCCGCGCCTCAACGCCGATGTACCTGTTAGCCCGCGTTATAAAATCGATGGGAATAAAAATGGTTTTGAGCGGTGAGGGAAGTGACGAACTTTTTGGCGGTTATCTGTATTTTCACAAAGCGCCGGATTCAAAAGAATTCCACGAAGAACTCGTGCGCAAAATGAGCAAGCTCCATCTTTACGACTGCCTCCGTGCAAACAAATCGCTTATGGCTTGGGGTGTCGAAGGGCGCGTTCCGTTCCTTGATAAAGAATTCATCGATATTGCAATGTCGCTCAATCCGTCAGACAAAATGAATATCCGCCTCGCAGACGGTAAACAGCGAATGGAAAAATGGATTATCAGAAAGGCGTTTGAAGATATGCTCCCCGAAGAAATCTGCTGGCGACAGAAAGAACAGTTCTCTGACGGCGTAGGCTACAACTGGATTGACACTCTCAAAAAAATGACGGAAGAAAAAGTAAGCGATGCAGAATTTGCACGCCGCGAAAACAGATTTCCTGTAAATCCGCCAAAAACAAAAGAAGAATATTACTACCGCGAAATTTACAGCCGCCTTTTCCCGAGTGACAGCGCCGCAAAAGTCGTACCGCACGAAGCCGGAGTTGCCTGCTCAACTGCAAAGGCTCTTGAGTGGGATGCCGCCTGGAAAAATATGGACGAACCTTCAGGACGTGCGATTGCTGGAGTTCACGACAAGGCATATTAATTCAGATAAATTTCATAAAGCCATTTTTTGCTGAACTTGAAGAAAACCTGTCTGCGTTTTAAACCGATGTTTTAAACCGACAGGTTTTCTTTTTTTTGTAGTTCTCAAAGCCGCGCATAAATTGTAAAATTAAATGTCCGGAAAATATGAAATTATTATGTTCGTTTTTTGTCGTAATCCTCTTTTTAATTTCTTCAGTTTTTTGTCAGGAAACTCAGGAAGAAACTCCGCCTGAAAATTCCGTTCAAAAAGAAAAGACGTATTTTGCTTCTAAAGATGAAATCAGGAAAAATCTTTTTTCGTTTGACTTTTCGTATTTGTTGAACGGTTTGAAAAACAACGGCTGGGGGCTTGGACTTCGCTACGAACAGTATTTTGGAAATCATTTTGCAGGTCAGGTTCATTTTGGACATTCGACATTTGTAATCGAAAATAATTTTTGTCCGTCAGTTTCGTTCGGGCTGTTCGGTGAGTTCTATCCTTTTAGGGAAGGGCTTGACGGATTTTACATTGCGCTTGGCGGATGTTTTGATTTTATTGCATTTTCGCTTGTGCCCGACGTTCCCGAAGGCACACGGCAGGAATATCTTTCTGTCTATCCGTTTTTGGGTTACAAGCTTCGGATTTTTAAATGGCTGAGCGCTGACTTTTTTTGCGGTTATAAAAAAGTTTTTTTAAACGCAGATGAAGAGTCAAAAAAGAAACTCGACAGTTATATCGGTTCGGGAGTCAAGCTCGGTGTTTCGCTGAGATTTCATTTTTTCTAGAAGTTCAATTTCGCTTACGCTGAACGATTTGCAGGCGGAATTTCATTTTGAAATTTTGCCGTGAAATTCAAACTTAAAATTCTCTCTTAAAATTTACTCTTGAAATTTAATCTTGAATGTAATAAAAATCAGTTTTAGGATAAAACTATGAATGTAAGTATTTTTGAAATGCCGCTTGATTTTGGCGCAAGCCGGCATGGTTCTGATATGGGACCGTCTGCAATCCGCCTTGCAGGAATTCGCGAAAAAATTGAAAGCCTCGGGCATACGATAAATAATTATCTTACCCCGATTACGATAAATCCTCAGGAATACGAAAGCGCCGGAAATCCGCGTGCAAAATATCTTGAGCCGATTACAAAAGCATGCCTGACACTTGCAGACGAAGTTTACAAGACTGCATCGTCAGGAGATTTTCCGCTTGTTCTTGGCGGTGACCATTCCATTGCGCTCGGTTCGCTTGCAGGAATCGGTCGCGTTGCAAAGGAAGAAAAAAAGCGGCTTGGCGTTCTGTATGTTGATGCGCACGGCGATTTTAATACGGACGAAACTTCGCCGAGCGGAAACATTCACGGCGAGTGTCTTGCAGCGTCGTGCGGCTACGGTTTGAAGGCGCTGACAAATTTGTATTACGACGGAGTAAAGGTTGATCCGAAGAATGTTTGTTTTGTCGGAACGCGCGATTTGGACAAAGGCGAGCGTGAACTTATGAAAGAAGCAGGCGTTACTGTTTTTTCGATGAGCGATGTCGAACGGTACGGTTTTCCTGCCATCGTAAAAAAGATAATCGTGTTTTTTAAAAGTCATGCAGATATGGTTCACGTAAGTTTTGATATGGACGTATTAGATCCGATGTTTGCGCCCGGCACAGGAATTCCGCTCCCTGCCGGACTTACAAACAGGGAAGCACTTTTGTTGATGGAAGAAATGGCAGACACGAAACTTGTCCGTTCTGCCGAAATCGTAGAAGTAAACCCTGTCCTTGACGTAAGAAACCAGACTGCGATTCTTGCAGTAAGCCTTGCGTCGCGCCTTTTGGGAGAGAAAATTTATTAACACCGCCTGCCTGTAATGCCTGCAATGCGCAAGGCGTGCGTTTTATTTTCTGCGTATCGGGTGGCGGATTACGGTGCGCAGTTTTTCGGGGGATGTGCGACGGAAGTCTGAAAGGTATATTTCGTGATGAAGGCGCTCGCTTGTGATGTCAAGGGCATAGTTTTGTTCAGCAAGAAAATCGTGCATTGACTGAACTGTTGCAGGCTCGTCATCAAACGTACCTGTGTGCATACATTGAACGCACAGACCTTCGTTGTATGAAAAAAATTCTGCCGTGCTGAAATCGCCGCCTTTTTTCTTCTGCGCTTCGTCTTTTGCCCAGAGAAAATCTGCTTCCGTAACAAAATCAGGAAGCCTTATCATCGAAATCCATTTGAATTCATTTTTGCGCGAATAATCGATTTCCTGTATGCCGTCCTGTTCCCACAGACCTTCAAGCGGCGGAACTACATAGTCAAAATATCCGTCAATTTTGCGGTTTCCTTTTTTGCTCATCTTGACTGTAAACGCAATGCCGTACAAAACTGCGATTGCCTTTTTATAGTCGCCGTCCTCATCGTTCGGATTTCCTTTTCCGCGTACTGCGATAAAATTCATTTTTGGAATTGTGATGATTTGCGGCTTTTTGGGCGGAAGGTAGAATTCTTTATATTCTTTTTTATAGTCGAATGTCATAAACACCTCTGTTAATTTCGGATTGCCGGATTTCTGTTAATGCAGATTTGTGAAAGGCTTGAAAATTTTTACGTCTTTAAACCTTTCACTTTTTCTGCGTATCAGGTGCGTTATTTTATTGCGATGTAAATGAAGATTGTGCCGCTTTTTCCGTCGCAGTCTTCCTGATATTCTTCAAAGTCGCCTGTGAATGTGCGCTCAAGCGGAGTGTTCCAGATTTCGCCCCAGCTGTCGCCCACTGCCTTTACGACGTCGCCCTTTACCGTGAATTTTGCGTAGCGGCCGGCAGGAATTGTCTTTACGTCAAGGTTTCCGTCTGCGCTTTCTGCGGTAATTTCACAGCCTGCAAGCACGGTGTATGTGCCGTCCGGGGCGTAGTCGCAGTACAGTCCGACTGCCTTTTGATTTGCGCGGTTTTTCATCGACTGCGCAATTCCGCCGTAAAGCTTCTGCCACAGTCCGCCGATTGTTGAGCGCATATCAGGCGAATTGTTGCTTGTCTTTGCAGAAACTCCTGCCACAACTTTCTTTTCCAATGTTACGATTTCGTAGTCCATTTTTTTCTCCTCTAAAAAGTCAAGAAGATTGTTTCAACAATCGATTGACTTTTTACGCTGTTCCGCAATGCAATGAGGAACAGCAGTTGATAATAAAAGTTTGCAACGCAAACTTTAGGTAAGATAAAACCGCGCAATTTCAGCGGTTTTATCTTACACTTCTCCTATAATTTGATTGATTTTTACAGGAACAGTATTGCATAGGTAATATGACAACTGTGTGTCATATTAAAAAAGATTTTCATTTTTTTTGTGGCGGTGCGAACATTTTAAAATTATTGATTTTGTCCATAAATTAAAACATAATGACGTTATGGAATTTATTAGCAGGAATGAAATAAACGTTTTGTCTAATCCCGGAGTGGAGTCACTTCAGCTTTTGAACCCGAAAAACAGTACTTCAGAGCGCGTGACGATTACAAGGGTTTCCGTTCAGCCGGGGTTTGAACAGCCGCGCCATAAGCACGACGCGTCCGAGCAAATCTGGATTGCACTCAGCGGAAGCGGACTTCTTCTTCTGGAAAACGGCGAAAAGCCTTTTTCTTCGGGTGATGTCGTTCGTTTTGAGGACGGAGACATTCACGGACTTAAAAATGACAGTCAGGCTGTTTTTGAATATATTTCCGTTACGTCGCCTCCGATTGATTTCGGCTATGCTTACAAAGAGGAAAACGGAGAACGCAATGATAGATAAAATTAACTTCTTAAATATTCACGGACTGATTTTTCTGATTATAATTATGATTCCGAACTGCATTTACGCATCAAAATGTCCTGAAGGGTTTGACGGAAAATGGAAGAACAGAATTATTGAGGCGCTTGAACAGGTCGGGAGGTTCGGGAGTTTTATCTGTATAGTGGTGAACGTTCCGGGAACTGTGCTTGGGTTTGAAAGTTCCGCGTCGTTTTGGTTCTGCGTTATTTTCGGGGCGCTTTTGGTGGCATCGTATTGCATTATTTGGTATTTCTGGTTCTGGAAAAATACGCTTTTCCGCGCGCTTTCGCTTTCGATTATCCCGTCAGTTCTGTTCCTGCTCTGCGGAATAATGTCGCGCTCAATTTTGCTGACCGCTTTTTTCCGCAATCTTTGCGCCGTGCCATATTCTTATTAGCGTGAAGAATTGCGGGTAGGGGTATCTACGTTTTTGCTCCGGCGCTTCGGTTAAAATCGGGCGCGGGGTGGCGATGTTGTTGCGCTGGAAATTTAGAATCTCTGTGCCCTCTGCTATCCTACCACAGTTTAAACTCGAAACTGAACCTGATAAAACCTGATAGAACACTTACTCAAACTGTGCTATAATTAGAATTATGGAAGAAAGATTTTTGCCAATCGGCATTCAGGATTTTGAAAAACTTCGCACAGGGAATTATCTCTATGTTGATAAAACACAGCTGATTTATCAGCTGACACGCACAAGTACTCCTTACTTTTTAAGCCGACCGCGCCGTTTCGGAAAAAGCCTTTTGCTTTCCACGCTGGAAGCCTATTTTCTTGGCAAAAAGGAACTTTTCAAAGGGCTTGCGATTGAAACGCTTGAAAAAGAGTGGACTGAATATCCTGTTTTGAAGATTAGTTTTGGTGCAGATAATTATCCTGATTTGGAAAGTTTAAAATCTGCCTTGAATCTTCAGCTTTCTGAATATGAAAAACTTTATGACATTCAGGTTGAGGACAAGCGTTTCGCTCCACGTTTCAAAAATATTATAAGAAAAATAGCGGAACAAACCGGCAAAAAACTCGTCATCCTCATTGATGAATACGACAAGCCGATTCTTGATGCGCTTTATACCGAATACGAAGATCAAAACCGGCAGGAGTTGCGCAGTTTTTACAGCCCTTTAAAAGACTCTGACAAATACATCAGGTTTCTGTTCATCACGGGAATTACAAAAGTCAGCCACATAAACATTTTCAGCGGACTGAATCAATTGAACGACATCAGCCTTGACAGCAAGTATTCTTCCATCTGCGGAATTTCAGAAAGCGAACTTGAACGGTATTTTGAGCCTGAAATAAAAACGCTTGCCGAAAAACAGGAAATGTCTGTCGCCGAAACAAAGGAAAAACTTGCCCAGATGTATGACGGCTATCATTTTAGTCACGATGTTGAAGGCGTTTACAATCCGTTCTGCCTTTTAAAATGCTTTTTTTCCAGCGATTTCGGTTCGTACTGGTTTGAAAGCGGAACTCCGTCGTTCCTCGTAAAGACTTTGCAGTATCAGCCGCTGGAACTTGAAAACCTCGTAAACGGAAGGCTTGCAACGGAAAATCAGTTTAAAAATTACGACCCCGACAGTAAGAATATGCTGCCTGTTGTTTACCAGAGCGGCTATCTTACGATAAAAGATTTTGAAAAGGAAACTCGGTTTTACACGCTTGATTTTCCCAACCGCGAAGTTGAAGAGGGCTTTCTGGAAGTTCTGCTGCAAAAGTTTGTTACAGTTCCTTACGATGATATGGGACTTGAAGCCGGCAATATGAAAATCGCCTTGAAAAACCGCAACATCGACAAAGTTCTTTCTATTGTAAAATCCGCTATTGCAGATTTGCCCACAATCGTAAAAAAAGATATGTGTGAAAATTACTACGAGTCAGTTACGCATCTGATGTTCCGCATGACAGGCTGCCGTGTTGTTTCGGAATTGCAGTCAGTTGCAGGCAGGAGCGATGTTGTAGTTGCCACCAAAGACAGCGTATTTATTTTTGAACTTAAAATGGACAAAGCCCGCCCGTTTGAAGAAGTCGCTGACGAAGCGCTCGCCCAGATTGACGCTAACGGCTACGCTGACCGATTTGCCGTAAGCGGAAAGCAGATGTTCAAAGTGGGAGTTGTTTTTTCCAGCGACGGAAAGGGAATGGTCGGCTGGAAGGTAAAATAATTACTTTGCCTTACGTTTTACAGTTCAATTAAGTCAAGCTGCCTGTCGATGTACCGGCGTATTTCTTTTATTATTTCTTCTTTTATTGTCATTTTTATTTCTTTTTTCTGCTCAAGATCTGCAGCTAAAGGAAGGAATAATTTGTACACATCAATTTCAAGTGCTTTTGTTATTTGCGAGAGTGTTTTTTCACTTGGCCAGGAGCGGTTCAGTTCTATGTTTTTTATCATTGCTTCTGACAAATCGCATTTGATTGCAAGTTCGAATTGTGTCAGTTTTTTAGTTTTACGTATTTTTCGTAGATTTTCGGCAAGCCGCTTTTGAATGTCTTTGCTTTCCATAACAGTCAGTCTAAAGAATTCTGTGTATTAATTAGGTGATTTTTAATATCTAAAATATAAAAATAGATATTGACAATATACAAAAAGTGGATTAAAAATTAACAAATACTGATTAAGTGTATTAAAAATATACTAAGGGTGTGTGATAAAAATCTTGTCTTTCAATATTTTTATTCACAAGTTTGCGTTGCAGGCTTCCTTATCAACTTTGTTTCTATCTTCGATGTAAATGGTCTTCGTTGAGAAACGTTTTTAAAGTCACTATGTAAAGTTATTCTTGAGAATTAACCTTGAAGCAATTTTACTGTTGACTTTTATTGGAGTGTTTTATGAAAAAAACTCTTGGAGTTGCAATTTCATTATTGCTGATGGCAAATGCATTGTTTGCGCAAGCAAAATCGCTTGATAAAAATAATGCATATTATGTTTATTTAAAGGGAACAAATACTAAGATTACAGATGAAGAGTATCTTAACTATGCAAAAGTAGTTGAAAAAGATACGTATGACAAATATATCAATGACGAATTTGAATGGGAAGAGCAGTTCGCTTTGCTTAAAGAAAAATTTAATAAAAGCATTCAGGATGCTGATTTGGAATCTGAATATGTAATTGTTACTACTGTTGAATTTGGTGATTATAATTTTACTGATGAGGGGTTCCCTGTTTCTATTGGTGAAGGAACCTTTTTCCCTTTAGGCAAATTTTATTATGATTATAAAGCATCTGCCAACTCTTTGTTCAAAAAAGCGATTGCATTCAAATTAGATTCATTTGAAAAATATAATTTCTTTGCTATGCCTAAATCTAATGCAAAATCATTCCTGCAAGGAAGAAAATACGGTAATGGTAGTGTTAATAGAGAAATTACTTTGCAGATTACTTATAAAATTGCAGGTTTTGATTCAAAAGAATATAAAGATTTTAAGGATTTAGCGTTATCAAACAATTATCTGCCGATTGTAGGCATAATCGAAAAAATTGAAGTGTTTGATGCTGTTGATTCAAGAAAAGTAAAAAAAATTGGTGAACTTGTAAAAAAAGAAAAGTAATTTTTACTAAAAATCGCAGATTAAAAAATATTTGCATATCCAAAAACTCCTTGTTATAACGCAGGGAGTTTTTATTTAATACATAAAAAATATTAAAAAAAAGTGATGTTTCCAGACTTGCGAAAATTACTACGAGGCAGGGAGAATGGTCGGTTGGAAGGTAAAATAAAACTTCACCGCGCCAGATTCAGTGTCATACATTCATCGGAATCGGAAAAGCCGAGGCTTTTGTAAAGCGGTCTGCCGGAAGATGTTGCATCGAGGCTGATTTCCGTGACGTTTTTTTGTTTTGCTTCGGATATCAGCATCTGGACGAGGGAGCGGGCGATGCCCTGTCGTCTGTACGCGGTGTTTGTGTAAACGTTCATCAGGTGTGCGCGCTTTCCTGTCGGGTGCGAAAATGTCGGCATTACTTCGATGTACGAAATTGTTGCGCAGGCTGCGATTTTTTTGTTTTCGACGGCGATGGCTGTGCTCTGGTTTCCCTGCAAAAAATATTGCCTGCTGTTTTCTGTAAGTTCATCTGAAAAAATAAAATCCTCAGAAAGTCCGTTTACAATCCGGAGCATTTCAAGCCGGACTTGCATAAGAAGTTCTATGTCGTCTTTTGTCGCAATTCTGTATTCCATAGTTTTTCCTTTTGCGTTGCAGATGAATTTCTGCTGAACTGTTTTATTATACAGTCTGTTTCGTAAAATAGAAATCACTTTTTAAAACTTCCGCCTGAGTTAAATCTTTTCAGTTCTCAAAAAATTTGTTATAATCTATTTATCTATAAGGAAGGTAGATAATTTATGATAGTTTCAACAAGAGGACGATACGCCCTGCGTGTGATGATTGACTTAGCAGAAAATTCAAATCAGGAAAGAATCCCTTTAAAAGAAATTGCCGAACGTCAGGGAATTTCGCAAAAATATATCGAATCAATTATGACGCTTTTGTCAAAAAATAAATTTGTCGATGCAGTTCACGGAAAAGGCGGCGGTTACAAATTGAACAAAAAACCGCAGGAATATCGTGTCGGCGATATTCTCCGTCTAACCGAAGGAACTCTTGCGCCCGTTGCCTGTCTTGACAAAAACGCTCCTCCCTGCGACCGTAAAAAAATCTGCCGCACCCTTCCAATGTGGACAAAACTCGACAAACTTGTTGAAGACTACCTCGACAGCGTAACCCTCTCCGACCTCACCAAGTCATAAAAAATCTCCGTTTCCCCCACGACACCAAGTTTGCTCTCATAACTCCGTGTTTGTGCCCCAGAGATACTTGACTTTTTGTGGGGGGGGGTATAATAGAAGCACTTTTTTTACAAAACAATTTTATAGGGGGTTTTTATGAAAAAAGTTATAGGAATTTTTGCTGTACTGTGCGTTATGGCAGGCAGTGCATTTGCAAGGGGTGCTTATGACGGAGATATCCAGCTGCACCTTGGTGTAGGATTTGATTCTGCTGCAATGGAAAAATCAGAATCATTTAGTGATTATACTAAAAAGACTAATACTGATGTATCTTCCGTAACATTTGATTTTGATCTTTCAACATGGCATCTGTTTAATTTTAATGATGTATTCGGTCTTGGTTTTGTAGTTGGTTTTAATGGCGGAGTTGGTGGTACTACAAAAATGGCTTGGAAAGGTCCTGATTCTTTAGGAAACCCTGTTTCTAGACAAATGAAAGAGAAGGATCTTTTTTTAGCTGCTCATTTTAACGGTATCATCGGACCTGCTGTAGGAATTAATCTTGGAAATGTCGTAAAATTTGATATTGGATTAGGTCTCGCTTATGGATTTGGAATGTTCTCGTCAGAGTATTTAGATGAAGGTGGTGATGGATATTCTAGAACAACAGATATGTACATTATTGGCGGAGTTGGATTTGGTGCAGAAGTTCAGGCAAAGTTTGTTCCAAACAGTCCTGTAAGTCCTGTTATCGGTTACCGTTTTGCAGTAATTCCTACAAAATCATATTCAAAGAATTTAGAACAATATGACGCTGATTCTGTAAACTACTTCAACAATGAAATTTATGTCGGAATTTCTTTTAACTGGTAATAAGTCATAAAAAACTGACAAAGGCTGTCCGTCGGACAGCCTTTTTTTATACCCTGCAAAATTCCAGCCTAGTACCGCGAACTAACTCCGTGTTTGTGAGCAATCGAAATTTACGAGTTACACCGACCCACACCCCACACAGAGTTTTGCCCCTGTGCAATTCTCGTGGCGCGAGGTAGTCCAGTGCTTGTAAGGTAACCGAAATTTACAAGTTACACCGACCCACACCCCACATAGAGAATTGCGCTATGCAATTCTCGTACCGCGAACTAACTCCGTGCTTGTGAAGCAACTGAAATTCAAAAGTTACACCGACCCACACCCCATACAGAGTTTGCCCTTTGCAAACTCGTGGCGCGAGGTAGTCCAGTGTTTGTGGGGTAATTGAAATTTACGAGCGCACTATTGCTAAAAGTAAAAATTTAAAATATTATTTAAACTCGAAGCAGAAAGGTCGGGAACAGTTTACTGGAAAAATTCAGTCGGCTTCTCCGGCCATTTTTTATTATTGCGGAAATTAAATTTCCTTAAATTGGTTTTAAATTGATTTTTATGGGAGAAACGATGTACACAGAAAGCGAAATACTTGATTTTATAAAAGAAGAAGACGTAAAATTTGTTCGGCTTGCTTTTTTTGACATAAAGGGACGGCAAAAAAATATTTCGATTATTGCCACGCAGCTGGAGCGCGCTTTTCGCGAGGGAATAAGTTTTGATGCGTCTGCAATCTGCGGTTTTGAAACTCCTGAAAAATCTGATTTGTTTTTGCACCCAGACCCTACGACAATTTGCGTTCTCCCCTGGCGTCCGAACACAGGCAAAGTCGTAAGAATGTTCTGCAACATAAAATATCCCGACGGAACTCTCTACAAAAAAGACTGCCGCACTATGCTTCAAAATGCAGTGAACTTTGCAAAAGACAAATTCAATCTTGAATTTGGAATCGGAACTGAAATCGAATTCTACCTTTTCAAATTGAACGAAAAAAACGAACCTACAAAAATTCCTTTTGACAATGCCGGCTATATGGATATTGCACCGGAGGACAAAGGCGAAAATATCCGCCGCGAGATTTGCCTTACTCTTGAGCAGATGGGAATTACGCCCGAATCAAGCCATCACGAAGAAGGCCCGGGGCAGAACGAAATTGATTTTCATTATTCAGATCCGCTTATTGCCGCTGACAATGCAGAAACTTTTAAATGGATTGTACGGACAAAGGCTGCAACCAACGGTCTTTTTGCAGACTTTTCTCCAAAGCCTTTGAGCGGGGAAGCAGGAAGCGGTCTGCACATAAATATTTCATGTTCTGACAATTCAAAAATGCAGAATGTTCTTGCAGGAATAATCAAACACGCAGAGGAGATTACGTATTTTCTAAATTCCTCAGAAGAATCATATAACCGGCTTGGCGAACACAAAGCTCCAAAGTACATCTGCTGGGGTTCAGAAAATCGCTCTGCTTTTATCAGAGTTCCTGCAAGTAAAAATTCAACGCGCCTTGAAGTTCGCTCTGCTGATTCTGAATGTAATCCGTACATTGCATTTACGGTTTTGATTTATTCAGCATTGGACGGAATAAAAAATAATCTTTTACCGCCAGAACCTGTAGAGAAAAATCTTTTTGACATCAGCAATGTCGGCGACTTAAAAACTTTGCCTGACACTCTGGGAGCTGCAAAAAAGCTGGCAGACGAGAGCGACTTTATAAAGGGAATTTTCAATAACTAGATATGACTCAAGAAACTCACAGCGTTTTAGTTGTAACAAGAGATGATAAAATTTCCTCGCTGATTAACAGTATGCTTGTTCCGCCGACTTTTGAAACTGTCATTATAAAAGACTTTAACGAAGCGCGCCGGATTTGTTCTGAGCGCAGTTATAATATCGTGATTGTCGATTTTGCCGACGGCGAAGGAACTGATTTTGCAATCGATATTTCTGATTCTGCAAGTACGATTTTGTTGCTTTCGCCCGTTCAGTTTTTTGACCAGATAAGTTACAAAGTTGAAACGTACGGAATTCTTACGATAACTTCGACGTTTGACCAGTTCTATTTTTATAATATGATAAAAATTGCGCTTGCAGTTCAGTATAAAGTTCAGGTTCTTTCAAGTCAGACGACAAAGCTCAAAGTCAAAATGGAAGAAATCCGCCTGATTAACCGCGCAAAAATGATTTTAATGCAGAACCTCAAAATGACTGAACAGGACGCCCACCGCTACATCGAAAAAGAAGCGATGGACCGCTGCATAAAAAAAATCGCGGTTGCAGAACAGGTCATCAAAACTTACGCTTAAATCGTTTTAACTATTTTCCTGCAACAGGATATTCTCCGCAAAAACAGCCTTTGCAGAATGTATCAACTCCGAATGATTTTATCATTCCTTCAAGACTGATGAATGCAAGGGAATCTGCTCCGATTTCTTTTCGTATTTCTTCAAGTTCGTGCGTGCTTGAGATAAGTTCATTTTTGCTCGGCGTGTCGATTCCAAGGTAGCACGGAAATTTTACCGGTGGCGACGATACCCGAAAGTGAACTTCTTTTGCACCTGCGCGCCTTAAAATCTGGACAAGCCGTCTGCTCGTAGTTCCGCGTACGATTGAATCGTCAATTACGATTACGCGTTTTCCTTCGAGGTCGCTCTTGATTGCGTTCAATTTTACAAAGACCATATTTTCGCGCTCTTTTTGTGTCGGCGCAATAAATGTTCGTCCGATGTATTTGTTTTTTATTATTCCCGTGACATACGGAATTCCTGATTCTTTTGCGTAGCCTTGTGCCGCGCCGATTCCGCTGTCGGGCACTCCGATTACGACGTCGGCTTCTACGGGAGATTCGTTTGCGAGGACTTTTCCCATTTTGTATCTGGCTTCCTGAACCGCAATCTGGTCGATGACGGAGTCGGGGCGCGCAAAGTAAACGTATTCAAAAATACATGTCTGCTTTCGTGTTTTTTCTTCGAGGAGAATTGATTTTACGCCGTCTTTTGTGATGATGACGATTTCGCCGGGCTGAATGTCGCGCACAAATTCTCCGTTTACGGAATCGATTGCACAGGACTCTGATGCAAGAATGTATGTCGTTTTTTCTTCGTTTAGATTTGACGAATTTGATGAACTTGAAGAACTTGATGAACCTGATAAATCCTGTTCAGTTGAACTTGAAGTTATTTTTCCAAGACACAAGGGGCGGATTCCGTTTGGATCTCTGACACCGATGAGCGTGTCTTCTGTCATAAGGCAGAGTGCGTAAGAACCTTTTATAAGCTGAATCGTGTTGACGACTGCGTTTTCAAGTCCTTTTTTGTAGTTGCGTGCAATCAGTTTTATGATTACTTCCGAGTCGCTCGTTGAAGAAAATGTATTGCCTGAGTCCTCGAGCATTTCGCGCAATGGTTCGTAGTTTACAAGCTGTCCGTTGTGGGCAAGTGCAATACCGCCAAGTTTTGAAGTGTTAAAGAAAGGCTGTGCGTTTTCGATTGTTCTTCCGCCTGCCGTTGCATAGCGGACATGACCTACTGCGATGTTTCCTTTTAATGAGTCAAAATGGTCTTGTTCAAAAACGTCGCTGACAAGTCCCATATCTTTATGAATGTGAATTTCAGTTCCGTCAGAAACTGCGATTCCTGCACTTTCCTGTCCTCTGTGCTGTAAAGAGGTAATTGCAAAATATGTAAGCGCTGCGGAATTTTCTGCATTGAAAATTCCTACAACGCCACATTCGTCATGAAAACCCATTGTCTGCCAGTCCTTATTTCATCAAATACTCATCAATTTCCTGAGCACATTCACGGCCTTCTGCGATTGCCCAGACAACTAAAGACTGTCCGCGGTGCATATCGCCTGCCGTAAAGACTTTTTCAACTGATGAATGGTAGCCTGTTTCTGAACTGAAAGTTTTTCCGCTTTTTGAAAGCACTGTTCCGCGCGGTCCGAGTTCCGTTCCGAAACTTTCGGCTGTATATTCTTCTGCTCCGACAAATCCTGCTGCAACTAAAAGCAAATCGCAAGGCAGTTCTTTTTCTGTTCCTTTGCGTTCAACAAGCTGGCGTTTTCCGTCGATTGTCTGGAATTCTACTTCGACAGTTTTTACGCCCGTGATTTTTCCGTCCTTGCTGAAAACTTCTTTTATCGTAGTTTCGTAAACGCGCGGATCGTGACCGTATACTGCGATTGATTCTTCTGCGCCGTAGTCTGTTTTTAAAACACGCGGCCACTGCGGCCAAGGATTGTTTTCTGCACGGCTGGCTGGAGGACACGGCATCATTTCAATCTGGGTTATGCTTTTTGCACCGAGCCTTATTGAAGTTCCCGTGCAGTCGTTGCCTGTGTCACCACCGCCGACGATGATGACGTTTTTGTCTTTGAGTTCAATGCCGGCTTCTTTTAAAAGCATTTGTCCGATTTGTTCGTTTGCAGGATTGATTTTGATTTTTTCAAGTGCAGAAGTCGTGGCAATTACACACTTTGTAACTTCTTTCAAGAAATCTACGGCAAACATCATTCCGCCTTCTGCGCCGTTTTTACCGCCGTTAAGTTTTTCGATGCCGGTTGCAGAAAGTGCCCTTGCTTTTTTTGCACCGCAGCACAGAGCGACTGCATCGTAACTTTGCATGATGTGGCTTGCAGAAATATTTTTTCCGACGTCGGCATTAAAAATAAATTCAACGCCTTCGGCTTTCATCAGTTCAATTCGGCGGTCAACGATTTTTTTGTCGAGCTTCATATTTGGAATTCCGTACATCAAAAGTCCGCCTGCTTTGTCTTCGCGCTCGTAAACTGTTACGGAATGTCCGCGCCTGTTAAGCCAGTCTGCAACTGCAAGTCCCGCAGGCCCTGAACCGATTACGGCAACTTTTTTTCCGCTTCGTGAATCAGGAATTTCTGGCTGCATATAGCCGGAAGAAAAAGCTTTTTCGATAATGTAAAGTTCGTTGTCGTGAATCGTAACGGCTTCGTCATTGCAGACAGGGTTTCCGCAGTTGCATGCTTTTTCGCATAACGCAGGGCAGACACGGCCCGTAAACTCAGGAAAGCTTGAAGTCTTTAAAAGACGCCAGGCTGCCATATCGTACTGACCCTGATAGAGCGCGTCGTTCCACTCAGGGATATAATTGTGCAGAGGACAGCCCGTTACCATACCGGCAAGTTTTATTGCAGACTGACACATCGGCACTCCGCAGTTCATACATCGTGCGGCCTGTTCACGGCGCTTTACGTCATCAAGAAACGGATGAAATTCCTTGAAGTTTTTTATTCTTTCCAGCGGCGGAAAATTTCCGTTTTCTGTTCTTGTATAATCTAAAAATCCTGTAGTTTTTCCCATTTTCATTTTCTCCTGAAATCTGCTCTGGCTATCTTGTCATTTTTTCAAAAGCCGCCATTACGGCTTCTTCCTGTTTCAAGCCCTGCTTTTCGCCTGAATAAATTTCTGTCTTCATTTTCAAATAATCATTCGGAATGATTTTCTTAAAGTTGCGGACAGATTTATTCCAGTCGGCAAGCAGTTTTTTGCCTTTTTCTGAATCAGTTTCTTTTACGTGCTGTTCAATTAATGAACGGAGATTGTCTGCATCAGAAATATCCCGGAGTGTCGTAACTTCATCATCGATGTCGTACATTTTTACAAGTTCGTGATTCATCCGTTTATACAAATCGTGCTTGTCATCGAGAACGTAGGCAATACCGCCGCTCATTCCTGCCGCGAGGTTTTTACCTGTTTCGCCGATGATTACGGCAGTTCCGCCTGTCATATATTCAAGTCCGTGGTCACCGCAGCCTTCTACGACAGCAGTTGCACCTGAATTGCGAACGCAGAAACGCTCGCCTGCGACACCGTTTATAAATGCTTTTCCTGAAGTTGAACCAAACAAAGCGACGTTTCCGATTATTATGTTTTCGTCTGCTTCACTTGCAAAGTCAGACGGTTTTACGACAACGAGTTTTCCGCCGCTCAAGCCTTTTCCAAAGTAGTCGTTTGCTTCGCCTGTCAGCTTGAGTGTCAGCCCCTTCGGAATGAATGCGCCGAAGCTCTGTCCTGCACCGCCTGTCATATTTACGACGTAATCGCTTTCGTTTAACGAATTGCCGAACTTCTTTTGGATTTCGCTTCCTAAAATTGTTCCTGCCGTTCTGTTTGTACTTTCGATTGCGATGCCGTCAATTATTTTTTTACCGCTTTCAAATTCTTTTACGAGAGTTTTTTCGTCAACGGTTTTTTCAAGTTCAAAGTTGAATACGTCGCGCGATTTTTTCCAGCTTTCCGTTTCGCCAGAACTTTGTCCGATGACGCGGCTCAAGTCCAAAAGTCCTGCGCGCGTAAAGCCCTGTTTTTCCTTGAGCTTTAACAAATCAACGCGGCCGCACATTTCGTCAACAGAACGAACGCCGAGTTTTGCCATATATTCGCGAAGTTCCTGTGCGATGAACTTCATAAAGTTTTCGACATATTCTGGTTTGCCCGGGAATCGTGCGCGGAGTTTTTCGTTTTGAGTTGCAACGCCGAACGGACATGTGTCGAGGTTGCAGACGCGCATCATTGCACAGCCCATTGTAATAAGCGGCGCTGTTGCAAATCCGAATTCTTCTGCACCGAGAAGGCACGCCATTGCAACGTCACGTCCGCTCATAAGCTTTCCGTCAGTTTCTATGATTACCCGACCGCGAAGTCCGTTCTGAATTAAAGTCTGATGTGCTTCTGCAAGTCCGAGTTCCCAAGGAAGTCCTGCGTGATGAATACTTGAAATCGGCGCAGCCCCTGTTCCGCCGTCGTGACCAGAAATCAGGATTACCTGAGCGCCTGCTTTTGCAACGCCTGCTGCGATTGTTCCGACACCGGCTTCTGAAACGAGCTTTACGGAAATACGCGCACTGCGGTTTGCGTTTTTCAAGTCATAGATTAACTGCGCCAAGTCCTCGATTGAATAAATGTCGTGATGCGGCGGAGGCGAAATGAGCGAAACGCCCGGAGTTGCATATCGTGTCGTTGCAATCCAAGGGTAAACTTTTTTGCCCGGAAGGTGACCGCCTTCGCCCGGTTTTGCTCCCTGCGCCATTTTAATCTGAATTTCTTTTGCGCTCAAAAGATATTCTTCCGTAACGCCAAACCGTCCTGATGCAACCTGCTTGATTGCAGAATTGTATTCAGTGCCGAGCCTTTCTGGTTTTTCACCGCCTTCGCCTGAATTTGATTTTCCGTGAAGATGGTTCATTGCGGCTGCCATACATTTATGCGCTTCTTCGCTGATTGAACCGTAAGACATTGCACCTGTTTTAAAACGCTGGACAATCGAATCTACGCTTTCGACCTGTTCAATCGGAATTTCTTTCTGTTCGTCAAAATTAAAATCGAGCATTGCGCGCAAAGTGTGCGGACGTGAATTGTCGTCAACAAGGCTTGTGTATTCCTTGAACCGCGCGTAATCTCCGTTGCGTGTTGCTTCCTGCAATGCGATTATTGTTTCAGGATTGTAAAGGTGGTCCTCTGCATTCGGGCCTCTGCGGAACTTGTGAGAGCCGACACTGTCGAGATGAGTGTTCACTGTAAGTCCCTGCGGATTCCATGCCTGCTTGTGATGATAGATTATGTCCTCTTCGATTTCTTTAAGACCGATGCCTTCGACACGGCTGATTGTATTTGTAAAATATTTGTTGATTACTTCTGACGATATTCCGACTGCTTCAAAAATCTGCGCAGACTGATATGACTGAATTGCACTGATTCCCATCTTTGCGGCAATCTTTACGATTCCGTTTATTACGCCTTTGTTGTAATCGTTTATTGCAGTGTGATAGTCTTTGTCCAGAAGTTTCTGGTCAATTAATTCCGTGATTGCTTCGTGAGCGAGGTACGGATTTATTGCGCGCGCTCCGTAGCCAAGACACATTGCAGCCTGATGAACGTCGCGGACTTCGGCACTTTCGAGGATAATCGAAATCTTTGTACGCTTTTTTGTCCGGATTAGATACTGTTCAACTGAACTTACCGCAAGCAAAGAAGGAATTGCAGCGTTGTCTTTGTCAACTCCGCGGTCAGACAGAATTATGATGTTGTAGCCGTCGTTGTAAGCAAGGTCGATTTGTTCAAAAAGATTGTCGAGCGCTTTTTCAAGAACTTTGCCTGTTGCAGGTTCTTCAATGCGGTTTATGAGAAGCGAAACTTTTTTTGCTTTTAATCCCGGCTGATTTAAATTTGCAATCTTGAGCAAATCGACGCCGGTTAAAATCGGATTGTTGATTTCAAGAACGCGGCAGTTGTTTCTGTCTGCCTTGAGCAAGTCGCCGTCGCTTCCGACAAAGACTGTCGTGTCAGTTACGATTTTTTCGCGAAGGCTGTCAATCGGCGGATTTGTAACCTGTGCAAACAGCTGCTTAAAATAACTGAACAGTGACGGATGCTTGTCTGACATACAGGCAAGCGGCGTATCTACGCCCATTGCTCCTGTCGGTTCAACTCCATTGCGCGCCATCGGCAAAACCATTTCGTTTACGTCCTCGTAATTCCAGCCGAACGCCCTGTAAAGCCTGTTGCGTTCTTCCAGAGTTGAAACAGGAATTTTTTTATTCGGAATTTTCAAGTCTGCAAGGTGAAGCAGATTCTGGCTGAGCCATTCACCGTAAGGGTGCTCTGATGAATAAGTTTCTTTTATTTCCTTGTCGCTGATTAATCTTGCGCGCACTGTATCTACGAGGAGCATTTTTCCCGGCTGTAATCGTGATTTAGAAACGATTTCGCTTTCTGGAATGTCGAGTACGCCGACTTCGCTTGAAAGAATGAGCATATTGTCTTTTGTGATAAAGTAGCGGCTCGGGCGCAGTCCGTTGCGGTCAAGCGTTGCTCCGACAACATCGCCGTCGCTGTATAAAATTGCGGCAGGGCCGTCCCAAGGTTCCATCATTGTTGCCCAGTAATGATAAAAATCTTTTTTGCTTTCTGACAAAGATTCGTCGTGCTTCCATGGTTCAGGAATACAGACCATTACGGCAAGCGGAAGTGACATTCCGTTCATTACAAAATATTCAAGTGTATTGTCGAGCATTGCACTGTCGCTTCCTGTCGTGTCGACTTCGCCAAGACGTGCAATCATTCTGTCGACGTTTCCGCGGATTGTGTTTATTTCTCCGTTGTGTGCGATAAATCTGTTCGGGTGGGCGCGCTGCCAGCTCGGGTTTGTGTTTGTACTGAATCGTGAGTGAACTATGGCAAGCGCAGATTCGTATTCAGGGGACTGCAAGTCGCTGTAAAAAGTGCGCAGCTGCTGTACAAGGAACATTCCTTTGTAAACGACAGTTCTTGAAGAAAGTGAACAGACGTAAGTTTTTGAGTCATTCTGATTTTGTGCTTTTTCAAATTCAAGGCGGACTTTATAAAGAAGCTTGTCAAACTCAAGACCTTTTTCGCAGTTATCAGGGCGCTTGATAAATCCCTGCCAGATTGAAGGCATACAGTCGCGCGCTTTTTTTCCGAGTACGTTTTCATTTACAGGAACTTTGCGCCAGCCTAAAAATTCAAGACTGCCTTTTTTGCAAGAGTCTTCAAAACGTTTTTTTTCAAATTCAAAATTGTCAGCAGGAAAGAAAAACATTCCTATTCCGTAATCGCGTTCATAACCAAGTTCAACTTGTCCGGGCTGTCCGCCAGACGGAACGATTTGTTTTTCGAGTTCTTTAAAAAAGTTGTGGCTTATTTGAAGTAAAATTCCAACACCATCACCAGTTTCTCCGCTGGCATCTTTTCCTGCACGATGTTCAAGTTTTTCTACAATCGAAAGTGCATTTTCTACGACACGATGACTTTTTATTCCGTCGATGCTTACGACAGCACCAATTCCGCAGTTATCATGTTCAAAACTTGGTTCGTATAATGTCTTCATTTTTTTTGAATTCTCCCGTAAAAAGTCAAAAAGATTGTTTCAACAATCGGCTGGCTTTTTACGCTGTTCCGCAACGCAATGGGGAACAGTTGTTGATAAGGAAGTCTGCAACGCAAACTTGTGAATAAAAACTTTGACGCTATTTCAGGCAAAGTTTTTATTACACCCTCCTGATAAACATACATCGGTAACGGCACAGGAATTTTTCTGCACATACCGAAATTTTGTTCTTGCGGACGTTCTGCAAATTTTTTGAGCAAAAAAAAAGAAGCCGCAGACAATTCTTTATGCACATTGCATAAAAACTTATCTGCGACCTCTTTGCCGCCAGTGAGTTAATAATATCAATTTTATTTATTATGGTCAACTTATTTTTGTTGCAAAATGAACAAATTTATAAAAAGGTTCTTGACAGGTAAGCAGTTGATTACTATAATCGTCTGTGTTGGTAAGCGATTGATTACCAACAGGGAAGGGATTTTATGGAAAATATAAGCCTCATAAACAAAAAAATGGTTTCTTCAAATAAGAAACTCAAGCTTGCACAGAAAAAAGCAGGAAAGCATTTTCAGACAAAATTGTTTGAACGCGCAAAGAATTGCCCGAAAGCGCGGATTAAAAAAATTGCACGTCTTGACGACATTGCGTTTCAGGAGTTTAGGACAGAGGACAAAGCGCCTTTGATAAGTTCACCTGGCGGAGTTACGCGCGGGCAGTTAATTGAACTTTGCAAAAAAACGGCTCTCACCGGAAAAAGCGGCAACGGATTTTTAACGTACAAAAAACTTGAAAGCTTTAATTCAGAGGACGGGCTTCTTATCGTAAACGGCGCAGAATGTGATCCGGGTCTTGTCCACGACGGCTGGATTTACAGAAACCGCATTGATACAGTCATTGAAGGAATTGAACTTGTAAAACAGGCGCTCAAAATTCAGCATGTAATCCTTGCAACAAAAGAACCTCTCGACACAACCCTGAACGTCACCCAGATAAAAGTTGCAGACCGCTTTCCTGTCGGCTACGAAAACTTCCTCATTAAAGCCGTAACAGGAAAAGAAATCCCAAAGTCAAAGCTTCCGTCTGAATGTGGAATTCTTGTTTTGAATATTCAGACAGTGCTTGCAATAAGGGAAGCGTTTGACGACGAGTTCTCGTGCCGCAAAAAATACATTACGGTCGCAGACATCACGGAAGGGGAGGCAAAAGTTACCAGAGTGACAGTGGGGGACTCTGTTGAAGAAATCGCGTCTGAGTTGTTCAGCATTGAACAGCGCAAAGGCAAAACGCTTTACACAGGCTCGGGCGCACTTTTTAGTCACAAGGCAGAAAACGGCGAAACTGTCACCGAAGAAACAGGCTACATTGCACTCGGCAACGCGCCAGATTACGAGGGCGCTTCAAAGTGCAGGGGATGCGGAGCTTGCAGCAGAAACTGTCCTGCAAAAGTTGAAGTTTGTAAAGTAGTCGGGCTTGCAGAAAAAAATGAACTGACGGCGCAAGCGGCAAAAGCGCTCAACGTGAATGAATGTATCGGCTGCGGTGCGTGTACTTACGGCTGTATGGCAGGCAAAGACACAAGAAAAATAATTATGGGTTCAAAAGAATTGGTATGACGACGAAAGAAAATATTATTTTTGAATCGCTGAAACTTTTTTCGGTCAACGGTTTTGATGCCGTGTCTACGCGAATGATTGCAAGAAGCATAAACGCGTCTGATGCGGTGATTTACAAGCATTTTAAAAGCAAGCAGGAAATTTTAGACTGCATTGTAAATGTGTGCATGACGCGGTTGCAGGACAAACAGTCGGAAGTAAAGCTTGAAACGCTCCGATGGAAAGACGTCGAAAAAATCTGTATGGGAATGTTTGTGTATCAGACTACAGATGAATGGATTACAAAATTCCGCCAGCTGCTTTTGATTGAACAGTTTAAAAACCCGGAGATGAAAAAAATATACAGGCAGATTTTTATTGACGGCCCTGTTCAGTCGATGTCGGCAATGTTTGAACAGCTGATTGCACTCGGCTATATGAAAGCAGGAACGCCTGAGGTCTACGCAATGGATTTGTACGCGCCGTTTTTTATGTACCATACGACAGGCGCAGATTCTGAAACTGTGATGAAGAACCTTGAAGAGCACGTGACGAGGTTCAGGCGGAATGCGGTTACGGATTTGAGTTTGCTGGAGGAGGATTTGACGGGGGTGTGAGGGGGGGGGGAGTTTGAGTTCAGGCTATACTGATGATGAACTGGACAGCGCCTTCCGAGTTCACCGTAAAGCCATCTGCGATAATCATCTGAAGATTATAATGTTCCACATCCCGGGAAACTTGCCTTGTTCCTTCGGTTTGAACTATTCGAAAATTTTGAATAGTTGCCTCTTCTGCGTAATCCAGATATTTTCGTCCTCATAACGAACTTCAATACAGTTCTTGTCATCTCCTGTAGCCGCAACAAAAGTAAGGTACTCCGCAGCAGAACTACGGATTGAGATTTGTGTTTTTATCTGTATTTTTTTTGGTGTTCCCCTCACTTCGTTCGGGTCGGGCTTTTCGGGGTTTCGCTATCGCTCCATTCCTACACTTCGTTTTGGAACGCTTTGCGCCCCTACAATCCTTAACAATGATTAGAAAATCTATATCTAAATAAATTTAAAATATATGAACCATATCCATTGTTGTAGTTATATATTTCCAATGTAGTAAAAAATAATATAAGCAAGGATAGAAACCATAAAACACTGTAAAATTGTCGTTGTTTATTACTAAAAGATGCATGAGTACCATCGCTATCAGGATTGCAGTCATCAAATATTCCCTGCAATTCTATTTCCGACAGAATATTACTATATCTTTGTTTTATTTGATTATAATGTTTTTCATATAACTTTGTTTTTTGAGTCAACTCCCATCTTGAATAAAATAAATATCCTAGAGAAATTAACAAAAAAGCAAAAATCAATAAAATAATATCGTTATTAAAACCTTTTATAAAATTACCATTTGAAATAACATTTATTACAATTACAGATATAAACAAAGAAAGAACTGTAACAATATTTTTCTTAAAGTCATCTATAAAATTACTGACAATAGAATTTATTTCTCCTTGCAAAGTTATAAGTAATTCAGATATCTCTTTTCTTACGGAAAGATATCTTTCAGCATTTTCTTTTTGAAAAATTCTATAATTTGATTTTATTGCCTCAAATATATTCGGCTCTGGTTTCAATAAATTTTGATTTAAATTTATTGAAAGAATATTTCTTGAGATATCAAGTTTATCAGAAGCATTTCCATCTGTATAAATCCATCTATATATTTCGTATAATTCATGGTTATTTTGAGTATCTATAGAGAAATTTTCAATTGTGTCTGTATTAAAATCATTTTTTAAAAGTTTAAAACCATTTAATCGAAATGAGAATAACTTTTTATCAAGTTTTATATAATCAAAAATCGATAAAAAACATAAAAATATCAAAATTTTATCAAACAACTGTTTTATTTTAGTATTATTACAATTAAAAAAATAGAAATCATCAGGGATTAATTCAAATTTAGGGCAATCATGACAGCACAAATCCTTCTCTTGCTTAAGAATTTTTTCTTTTTTTTTATTATCAAATATTTTTACTTGTGAAATATCTATATTTTGTGATAGAAAGAAGATACTTTGTGAATAGAAAAAAAACGGTTCAATATTTTGCAATTCAAAAATAATATATGGCTTAAGTTTTTTACTAAACATCGAAAGAAAATCCAATAATGCACATTTTGCTAAGTAGTTTATAAATGAATCTATCTGATATATAGAAATATGATTGTTTTCAAGTTTTTTTGAAATAGATAATTCAATACTAAAATTAGTACCAATATCATAAGAATCATACGCATTAATTATATTTTCCCAAATTGCATCTTCACTTTGAGAATTATATGAAGTAATAAGATTATCATCATAAATTAAACTTAAATAAATTGAATCTCTAGAGACAATTTTGGGGCATGTTAGTTGTTGTGGTAATATTTTTTCACTCTTAATAAAATCCCATTTATATTTTACAGAATCAAAATCTTCTTCAATAGATATAGGATGGGAAGTATCTGAAAAAAGATGGATAAAATAGTCACAAATAGGATGTATATAGGTTTCACAGTCCTTTGGCATAGTCATACCCCTCTGTACTTAATACCATAATATACTTTTTTCCATCTTCTTCTTTTGGTTTGATTATTGAAGATAAATTTGGAATATCTTGTTTTATAATCAAATCAATTTCATTTGTCAATTTCAATTCTTTTTTCATTTTTTTTGTTATAGATGAAGGATCTTTCTCAAATTTATTATCAAACTTATTTCTCTCTTTTAAACCATTTATTTTACTTTTAAGCTGCTCCATTTCTAATGAGACATCATATGGTGTGTAATTTCCTATTACGTTTTCTGCATAATAGTTAATGTCAAATTCACCTTTCATTCGAAAGTAAGCAACTGTTGAATTCCAAAGTTTTATATAATCAGATTTATAATCTTTCTGTAAGGGTGCCAAAACATTGTTATTTATTAATTCAAAAGCATTTCTTGTATTTGTTGTATTATCTCTTAATTCTTTTAACTCAAGAAAAGATTTCCACCAATATACAGAATGATTTATGTTGGAATCATAAGTTACTACTCTTTGGAATGTATAATCATTGTTTATATACTTAATATCGGCGATAAAAGATTTAAATATTTTCTTTTTTAATGGCAATCCGCTCTTTGTATTTCCTGTTATTTCTTCGACAAATTCCGCATAATCTGCTTTTGTAATGATGAACTTATAATCTGTATCAGTTATCTTTAGGGCTGCAATTACCAATATGCCTTTTTGAATCTCGACATTTAATTTCTGAATTTTCTTTTGAACATCTAATTCTATAGACAACAATTTCTGTGCAAGAAACATACATTCATTTTGTTTAGTCTGTTCATTAAGATTTTTTAATATTGAAAGTATTTTGCTTTTTGTTGTTATCAAAGTTTCATCAAATTCATATTCTCTATCACACGAACTAGAAACTATTGTATCTAGCAACTCATCAAGATAGTTTTGAATATTTTGCTTATCTGAAAAATCCTCTTCATTACACTGTTCCGATTCTAAATCAATTTTAAATAAACTTGTCATAATAATTTCCATAAATCAACATCTCACATTATCATTAAAATTATTTTTCATTATACACTGAAAAAGCAAATTTGCCAGTTTTTCTTGGTCGGTGATTTGTGCTTCAAGTTCAGAGATTTTTTGTAATTGTTTTTCCACTCGAGCCACAATTTCTTTTTGTTCTTTTAATGGGGACTAGAGAGGGAAATACTTATCCAGTTGTTCTTTAATTTTTTTCTCTTTCCCAGAGCCGTTTGTACTTAAACGAAGAAGCGTCAATCCAATTATATCGAAGATTTCATTTTTCTTTTTATCATGTTCAGCCTGCTTTGTTTCTTTTTTGTGATAATTATATCCGTCAAAACTGGATTGTGAAATCAAAAAAAATAAAGAAACCAAGAATTACCGGTATTATCAAGTTTTCCTTGGTAACTTATACTTAATTTTCAAAGTATGACTCTGCCATGAAGGAGTATGATAAAGAACTTCATCAATACCTTCTTTTATATTATTTTTCATAACGCGGCAACACATCGGAATGCAATCACGGTATTCCGGTTTTATTTCCATCTGGTCAAAGAATTCTTTAGAAACAAGAATAATTTCAGTTTTGCCAGCTGCAGTAGCTTTATCAAAAATCTTCTTTAATTCCAATTCAACTTGTTCAAATGTCATAATGTCTGTCTCCACAAAAACAATTTTTTAAATTGCTTTAACTCCATTCTCCAGGATTCATATTGAGAGTTCTTAAATTCTCAGAAACATCTCGTACAATTTTTTCGTCAGCTCCGTCAGAAAAATGCGCATCAATAGAAATATGAACATCTAAATTTACATCAGGAGATTGATTCAAAACTGAAATAATTTCATCGTAAATTTTGTTAGCCTTAATTGCCAATTCACCGAATTGGATTTTCTGATTAAAATAAAAATGACTCTTTTTAGGAGTTGATATTGGGCTTGGTGCTGTTCCTCCTGTTTGTACTCCAGAACCAATTGTTGGAGGTTTTACAGTATCACCTGTAGTTGTAGCTGTTGGAGTTTGATGTGCTGCTTTTTCAGCATCAATTACTGCTTTAGCAACATCTAATGGAACAATCAATGTTTCATCTGTAATAAAATCAACTTGTTTACCAACAGACAATCCCGTCAATTTTCCATTATTTCCAATACCATCAGAAAGACCAAAATAATCAGAAGCGCTAGAAGCTTGTGTTACAGTTGCATAAAGAACATGTTTTTTTTGTAAACGTGAAAAATAAATGTATCTTGTTGAATCTTCCCAGAATTTTGAAATAGCCACAGGTTCATTACTGTTATTCCAATAAACAGTTTTTAATATGTTATTTAAATGTATTGGTCCCCATTTTTGAATAACATATTCATTTTCTTTACAAGCTGTTTCAATTGATTTAATGAATAGATCATTATTGTTGATAGAAAGATGCTCAATAGTAAAATCCGTTTCACCTGGTAACTGAAATGGTACAAATAAATGTTTCCAGCAATTCTGTACCTGACTTGATAATGCTTTTTTCACTGCATCAAAATCATTTTGAACATTTTTCATATTATACATATCAAGGTTTATGCAACCACTTTTTGCATCATCTATGATAGATTCCCAAGCTATGTATTTTTTAGCTGCTTGTTCAACAGCGTTTAAAGTTTTACTTTCAGGTGCAACAAATATAAGTCTATTTTGATGTATTCGTAAATTTGAACCACAATTCTTAACAAAATTAGTTACAGCTTTCTCAGCATATTCAAAGTTTTCCGTTGAACTATAAAATTGTGATGGACTCAAGTAAATTAATCTCAAAGATTCATCATCAGGAATTTCAGAGCTGTCTGGGAAACGATGAATGTAATCAAACAATGTTTTCTGATCAGAAAGTTTTTGTAAAATATCTTTTAATAATTCTAAAAGTTTAGGGTCGTTATCTTTAATTCGATTACATCTATCTTCCAGTTCTTTACGCATATTTGCAGTGGTTGCAAAACGGTAATAGCGTTTATCAGCCCCTTCGTCACTTCCGCTAATATTCAAATAGTGTAATTTATCTGCTATCTTTTTGATGGCATCAATATACAAAGCTGAATTCTGTTCTGGCTGTAAACAGCAAAGCAAAATATAATCAGAAGCAACTCCCTTAGCTGTTTGTGCAGAATGAGAATTTGTTCTAATTTCATTTGCAATTGGAGATGTTTTCATAAAGATAGAACGAGATACTTTTTTAGCGCAAAGATATTTTCCAATTCTTGGATCTCCCATATCTATTTTTGAACTTTCTGAATTATCGCCATCAATATCTTTTGTAATAACCTGTTCCCAACCATTACCATTAAGTACAGCACATAATTCTGTAGCAACTTTTCCGTCTGAAACAGGAATGCTTGAAGGGAGAATAAATAAATCTGTATTATTCTGTTTCCACAAAGAAGCAATGACTGTAGAAAGCAATTTAAGCGTTCCTCTTGTTTTCTGGAATTTTTCAAGAGTTGCCCATTCTTCATATAAACAGTCAAACAACTGTGGATGTATTGGATATGCACGTTCTAATCTTTCAAGATATGCCGATTCCTGAGTTTCTGAAGGTAGCATTTTATTTTCAGAACGATACATATCAAAGAAAGCTCTACATACTTCTTTTTTTGCTTTTTCGTCAGTTATTTCCTTAAATAAACGTCTTCTTACAATTTCGAAAGATTCTTCAGTGCCAACAGGTTTCCAAATGGCTTGTACACGACCGAAATATTTTTCAAGTGCGACTAATGCTTCTTTTGCTTCATCGTTTCCAACTTCTGCTTCAGACTCCGGCAATGAAGCAAGTAAAATACAATTCGGAACAACCTTACAAGCTTCAGTTAATGCCTGTACAAAGGAAATATTACTATTAAAAGTTCCTGCTGGAAGATTATCATTACCAATAAGCTGGCGAATAAAAGCCAATAACTCATCCACCAAAATAACACATGGCCCATATTTTGTGAAAATAGATGCAAGCAAATCTTTTCCAGGAGAAGTTTTGTTCTTATCAGATTCCTCTAAAAGTTTATATCCTTCTTCTCCACCAAGCTGCCAGGCAAGTTCACCCCACAAAGTTTGAATCTGGTATTTTCCACGTATCCAAGGTTGCCCTGGACTTAAATTATTTCCGTCAATTACCGCAACATTTGCCTGTGGTATATCACTGAATTCCAAAGTATCAATTAACGCAGGAATTCCTTGTAAATTATTTAGAGGACAAATTCTTTTAGCCAAGTGATATACAGCAATCATAGAATGTGTTTTACCACCACCAAAAGAAGTTTTTAATTGGATAACAGGCTCACCACCTTTTTCATTAAGACGCATAATTACATTCTTAAGCAAAAGAGACATACCTGCTGTAATGTAAGTTCTGCTATAAAAGGTTTCTGCATCCTGATATTCTACGCTTGCTTTTCCAGAAGCAACAGAATTCAAATCAGCTGCAAATTCTGACTGAGTTGAAGTACCATTCAAAACATCATCGTGTGGAATTACAATTTCTCGCCATGCTTTAAGTGCCATAATATTTCCTCTTTATGCTAATTTAGCTTTTAATTCATCAATAATTTTTTCGTTATTAAGGTAATTTAATCCGTCTAAAAGATTATTAATTTTATTATCTTTATAAACTTCAAACGTGCCTTCCCATTTTACTTCAATTGTCAATTTCTTTTTAGAATTGACCAGTTCAATATCGAATCCCCAGAAGTAATCAGAATCATCTAACCGTTGTGTTGTTTCATATCCATTTTCAATTAAAAATTTACAAACATCACTGCGTATTGGATCTAACATTACCCAATCATAATGTGCCATAGGTCTTGAAACATTTAAGCTGTTATATGAATGTTGGAATCTTGTTGCCTGCCTTGATTCTTCTTGCATCCAATTCTGGAGTGTTTCTGTCTTATATAAGGCTTCATGTGCAAAGGCTTTTTTTCTTATTTCAAGTTCAGTAGAACCAGTTTCCTTTGCTTTTTTTGCAATCAAAGAAGGTCGTTGTATATCAGCTTTTAACATTTCAAGAATTTTATCTTGAGAAGGCTGATTGCAATATCGAATAAGAGCATCGATTACATACTGGTCATTAACAAGCATTTTTTTCAAATAATGCTCTTTTTCATCTTTATCTGTGTAAAAACTTCTACCTTTTCCATTTCCATTTTTAAACTTTTCAAAAGAATCATAATTACTAATTAGAGCTCGTAAAAGGATGTGACCATTCCTTCTGTAATTTGATGAAATTCCGTTATCATCAAAGATAAATGAAGCCATATCAAATCTATGATTAAACTCTTCTTGTGTCATATTTTCTGTAAGCAGGAAAGTAATTGAGCCTTCAAAGAAAGGATGTTTTTCTGCATTAATGAAAATATTTTCCCAAGTATTATCTTTGCAAATATATGAAGCTTTTATTCTTTCTTCTCTTATGGCTTTTTCAGATGAATGAAGAACAATAACAGAATTCTCATCTGCTAAGAAAGAATAAATTTTATCACCTTTTACAGATAATTCATTTATTAATTTAATTGCACGACCAAAAGCTGCCGCATCATTAATATCTGTATTAAGTGTAATATTCCAAACTATTCTCATCCACTCTTTGAATTGTTTTTGATTATAATCAAATAATTCCAGATAACGTGCCATTGCAAAAAATACAATTCTATCTTTTGAAGTGAATTTTGGAGAAAAGATTGAATATTCCATCTTTTCTCCACCTTTCTTTTCCTGCCAATATTGCCAGTTTGGTTGTATATCCTTTGTTATTACTTCAACATTCTCAGAGTATTGGTTGAAAAAACGCTCAAAAGAAAAAAGTACATTCTCTTCAGAATTATCAAAGATAGATTTAAATTCATTAAAGACAGAATAAGTGTCTTCTTTGCCAGTGAAATATTTATATACAGGGTCGGATGTCAAAGATTTTCCTTCTATGTCTGTATAAGCAAGATATTTCCCAAGGCAATATCTTTTGAACAGCATCATAAAACGTTTATCAACTTTTTTATCAGAATCTTTTACAAGATTCCAAATTGTATCTGTCCATTTGTTATCCAGCTCTAAACTTATTTTTGAAAAATGTTCAATTTCTGTTTTGCTTTCACCGTATTTAACTTTTGCATAATAATCTGCACAGTAAGGGTTATCTCCAGCTTTCATCCATTTTGTTAGGTCAGCTTTGAAATTTTCAAAATGTGTAAGTGGTTTACCACGAGCATTCATTTTCACATAAAGCTCATCTGTAAGATTAAAATTATTAAGGGGTAAAATATAAAAATGCAATTTATTTAATCGTGGAAAATATGAAATACTATCATCAAGCTTTTTATACAATTCATCAATTTGCTCAATCATATTCAACATTGCCTGAATTGTTGGATCTTTATGATAAGATTTATAAAACCAGTGAGCATTAGTAATAACATCAACAGGTAGTTGAGTTCGAATATTCAATTGTTGTTCACAAAGATTTTCACAGAACATACGTGAAGAAGCTCGGGTTTCATAAGTAAATTTCTTAAGCTTTTTGGCAAAGATTTCAAAATCTTCCTTTTCAAATTCTCTTGTTGCGAAATACCAATGGAGCAAAAATAAAGTTGTAAGTCTTTGCTGTCCATCCAATGGTTCAAATTTTCCAAGATGTACAGCTCCGTAAATAAAGTCCATTTCCATTTCTGTATCGTTTTCTAAATGATCAAAAATAGCTGTTAAAAAACTTGTACCAGATAGGAGTTTATCATTAATTCTTCTTCCTTGGGCATAATCTCGTTGAATCCTTGGAATTTCAAGTTTGTTTATTGTAATTTCCTTTTCTGTGTTGTTTTCTTCTATAAGTATTGTTTGTGTAAGCAAATCATAAAAGCTATATTTTTTATTCATTAGTTATTTCCTCCTTCTAAAATAAAGAAGTTAGCGAGAGTCTCTACAACAAAGTTTCTGTATGATTTTATGTCCGTGTTATTCCATCTGGAAATTGAAGCTCCACCTTTGTTAAAGTACTTTAAAAATACATACTTAGTACATATTGGAATAAACTGTCCGTGAGAATCTTTTTCTATTATTGTCTTTCGTTTTACAGGGAACAAAGCATTTCCGTAACTTCTATTTGTTCCTGCATCAAGTAAAGTTAGATTTCCAATAGATTTTTTTTCATCTTCAGAATTTTCAGAAACTTGTTCTCCTACAGCTTGTAATATAGAAGTCCTGAATTCTAAGAATTTATCTTTTGCATTTTTTGCTTCATCAAAAGATTCAAGGAACTCATTGATTTGTTTTACTAAATCCTTACATTTTTCGTCATCTTCTAATACAGAAACAGAATCTGTTAGCCACATTTTTTGTTATGCTCTATCATTCATATCGTTTTCTGTAAAAGAGTCAATGTGTTCTATATCCCAAGATTCTTTTTTGAAACGGTCAAAAGGAAATCTTATATAAGTCTTTTCTTCCTGTTTTACGATGTATTCAATATTTAATAGTAATAAAACTTTTCTTAAAAGAGTTTTGTTGTTATCATAACTAAGTTTTACATCATATTCTTTTGTGTTATCAGGTGTTTTCAAAATCTTATATTTAACAGGTACATTTTCTCTTATCTTTTCCTTAATCTTTGCCAAAAATTCATCTTTTGGTTTATCTTTATAAAAATCATAAATAGTAACAATATCAACACCACAATAAATTAAGAACCCTATATAGTGATACCAAACTGAATCAGTAAACCATTCTTCAAATGTATTAAAAAAGGCTTTTACTTCTTTTGCCCAAATTTCTGTAACTTTACCTTTTTCTTCCAATATTCTGTAAGCAAAATATCTGAAAGTTCTATCGTTATCGGTTCCAAATTTATCAAGAAGTCCAGGGGCTTTTTTACAAGCAATTTTATACATTACATCAAAAATGAACTCAATTCTTGCTGGTGTATCATTTATTTCTTCATTCAAGAAATACCAGAATTCATCATTTTGCAATGCGTATTCAATTCTATCCCATTCCAAAGCAATTTCACTCTGTCGTGGTTCCACTTCTGCTTCTGTAAAATTACTTTTTTGAAGAAATAAGGCTTTTATAAGTTCAGCATTTGTAAGAGGAATTTTTCCAATATTAAGACGAGTAAAAGTATCAATTGAGTTTTCTGATTCTTCAAGTTCGTACCAGATTACTTGAATTGTTCCTCTTTCTGTTTGATTATCTTTAGTGTTTACTAAAGGATCAAAAAGTGTAGCTCGTACTTTTCCTGGTAAATCTTTTGTATTTGTATTTATCCAGTTATCAATATATGAATATGCATTATCTATATAATCATAATCTATATATTCAGAATTTTTCTGATGGTCAGATTTAATTAGTGAATTTAAAAATTCTTCTGAATTTGGTCTAGTTGCATACTTTATTTTAAACAGTTCTTTTCTATAATCTTGCTTTAATGAATCAGTTTTTAAATGATACTTCAGAAGATATAAAAAAAGGATTTTTATAGTAGTTAATCGTTGCTGCCCGTCAACAACTTCGTACCAAGTATTGTCTCCAAATCCATCAACTAAATTATATTTATCCATGGTTTCTTGATTGCATTTTTTTACAACAATAGGCTGGAGACAATAAAACTCTTCATCTGATTTTCCTTTTTTGGAAGCGAAGGAATAAATATCATTTAATAAGTCGGTTACCTGATTTTGAGACCAGCGGTACCCTCGTTGATAATCAGGAATAAAAAAATTCATATCAAGCAGGTCATAGACTGATTTTAAGCAAATACTATTGTTTGCGCTCATTTATTTTTCCTCCGAAATTTCATCTGTATCTATTATTTCCCAATATCCGCCCTTATCTGGACCGATACGACGAAGTTTACCTGATTCTCGTAAATTTTGGATCTGCTTATCAACTGCACGTTTAGAAATTTTTAATATTGACGAAAGTTCTACAGCCGTTATCATCGAATTTAACCTCATAAGTTCGATGATTTTCATCGAACTTTTCATCGAACTTTTCATCGAACTTTCTGTATTTTTATCGAACTTATCTGGGGTTTCCCTAATTTTTGGTGTATAATTTCCACCTGAAACAACACCGCCAACTGGTTCGACATTCCAGCCCACAGAATTAATCCATTTAAAAGGAATTGTAACGACTATATAATTATCTGTAAAAGAATATGCTCCCTTGTTATATTTTTCTACAATCTTTGGAACACCACGACCAGTTTTTTCACTTATATGCAATTGTAAAAATATTTCTGACAGTTTTTTGTTTACAGGAATTGAGACCCCGGCAAAAAAGCCTTCAATTGTTTGCTCTGGTGGAATGGGACCATGTGATAAAATTTCTATTCGGTCAGAAAATACACTTATCATAGGTTCATTTCCATCAACCCACCGGTTATGTACAAAAGCGTTTATCACAGCTTCACGGAATGCATCATTTTCAAAAAGCGCGACTTCTTTTCGTTCAACAATCCTGTTTCGCTCATCTGCCTGAATAATATTTAACACATCCCCATAACGAAGCACTTCATCAAGCGTATAAAGAATACATTGTAAACCAAATTCACGGACAGAAATCAAAGGCGCTGTTTTTGTTTTTCCACCAAAAATAGCAACTCTTTGCACAAAATGTGAGTTATCAGAAAGCAGTTGAGCAAGAATATTATACTTTCCGTCGTAGGTGTAAAAACCTAGATTCTTTTTAAATGTTTCCTCGTTCAGTCTGATTCCTTTTGCACCATAATAAATAAGTAATTTTTCAAAGGTTAAATCCTGATACTGTGATGGTGTGTTCTCTATAGTCGGAAGTCCATGCCTTAAAACATCAAACAAATATGATTCCTTTTCTGGATATTTTCTAAGGTTCTCCTTACTGCTTCCAATTCTTATAAAGCGTTCATTTGCAAAGGCAACAGGGACAGTCTTTGCAGCAGGTATAGTAAGAAGAACAACTTTCTTTCCTTCAATTACTTCTTCTTCAAAAGAAAAATTAATCTTAGGTTCCAGTTGCCGTGAAAGGTAATGTTTTAGCGGCTCATTATCAATATCACAATTTGGATCAAAATTTGTTCCAACGATATCATGACTTTTGTTGTGTATTCCCCAAACAAAATATGCCTCTCTTCTTCCTTCAAATGCAGCACTATTTGAAAGTGCTGAAATATATTGTCCCAACTGGTCTTTGTCAAACCAGTTTTGCTTGAACTCAAACCATTCTCGTTCAGTCGGGTAAGCATTAAGTTCTTTGATTTTAGCCTCAATAGATTCCATATGAACCTTACCTTATCTAGAAATTACCATTTATAAGTGTTTCTTTAATAAAATCTCTATATCTAATTTGATAAGGATTATTATTTGAGATTTCAATAGCCATTTCTATATTTCTTAAAGCATCATCGTATGTTTTCAAACCAAAATATGATTCTGCAAGTATACGATAGATTTTCTCCTTTTTACCATCATAGATATGTGGTTGTATTGAAATATACTTTTCAAGATTATTAATAATCTGCTGATACAAAGAATTACGTTCTTGTTTAATTCCTTCATTATCAAAACTCTGATTTTTCATACGCTTACGTAAAACTTTTACATAATTAAATTGTGCTGTAGAAAGAAGATATAGCATTTCGGATTTATTTCTTTCTTCTTTTGCAATGTTATAAGCTTCTTCATAACATTTTATCGATTCAAGTTGATTTGCAAGTTTTAAATAATAATCACCCATTTTCTTTAAATAAAGATAATTACTTTCAAGAGAACTTGCTTTCTTAAGAGCATTGATTGCATCTTTATATTTACCTTCGTATTGTGCATTAAACTGTGCATACATATACCAAGTATATGGTTCTAAAGAATACTCTTTTGTTGCTTTTTTAAACATTAAATCAGCTTGTTCAAGTTCTCCAGAATTTGCATAGTTCATAGCTTTATCGACAATCTTTCTTGGTATCAATGCCTCACAAGAAATGTGCTCAGCTTCAATGGGTAACAATGCATAGTTTTCAACTTCTTTAAGTTCGTAGTATTCGGTTAATCTCTTTTGAACTTCATTAATAAGTTCACTCTCTTTAAAAAAATTTAAAGCATAGTTTTTAATAATAGAAAGGATTGTATATTCAGTTTGCTCCAAAGTATTACTAATTTTAATAATTGAGAAGTTTCTAAGATTTTGAACTACATCAACCAAATTATTAGTAATCAAATCACCAACAACTAATTGAAGTGCGTCATGATTCAATATTTCTGTTGATAAACAAAGTGCAATAATTACAGTTTTTTGATCTTTATCCAACATACGGAGTTGCTGTTCAAAACAGAATTTTGAAATATTCTCTGTATTATTTTCGATTTCTCTCTTAATAATGCCAATATTTTTCTCAAGTTTAATTTGACCTAGAATACTTTTTATAACAATTGGTAATCCTGAAGAAAGTTTGTAAACATCCTTTTTTATTCCTTGCAAATAAGAAGGGCTAATATTAATTTCTGATGAAAATTGTTCAATTAACTGATAAGAATCTTCTTCAGATAGGTTCTCAATTCGTATTGTCTGAGGAACGCTCTGTGGAAACTCACGGCTAGTGAGCAATACTTTTGATGGATCAGGAATATTATTAATAAAGTCCCATATTGCTTCCAGTTTATCAGTTTTAATTGTTTCCAAGTTATCCAAAACTAAAAGTATTTTGGTTTGTTCTAGTAATTCATTTACAGTCTTAATTTTTTCTCTCAAATTATCCATTGAAATATATTCATTGAATCCAAGTACAATTAAGATTGTATCAAGCAATTGCCCTAAATGCTCAAATGATTGCTCAAGTTGAATAATTTTACCATTTTGTAAACGGGTATTTTTTGCAGAAAGCCATACGATGTATTCAAAAGGATCTTCCTGATTATGTTCCAATAATTCTTCACAACAATGTACAGCAATAGCTGTTTTTCCTACACCACCAATCCCATCAAGTGCTGTAATAAAATGGCGTCTATGTTTTAATGCTGTTGATAATTCTTCAATTTCTTTTCTACGGCCAACAAATTTTTCATATTCAGCATTTGGTAAGTTATGAGAAACTCCATTTGTACATTTTACTTGAATATCTAGAGGTTTAGCATTTAAATAATTGTAATCAATTCTAAAAAGTTCAGGTAAAGTATCAACATCAGTATGAATATAAGTTTTTTGTGCACCACGAATATAATTAACTTTGTGCGTTCTATTATCAAAACTATCGTATATGAGAATATCACCATCACGACAAATTAAAAAAGGACTTGCATATAAAAGTCTATGTTTAATAGATAGATAAAGGCCATCATCTTCAACATCATCGAAATTATATTTACTTTCATCAATTTCAATATCATTGTATGGTATGATTTCATTGGAAGATGAATTAACCATAAATAATTCAGGATTTAATAAGCATTCTGTTTTACTTAATACTTCATCTAATATAGGTTCAATATTTTCTACAAAGAAATCTGAATTATCTTCAGTTAGTATTCCATGGGATACAAATCCATTTTTTATTTTTATAATTCTTTGGAAAAAATCTTGTATATTATTTTGATTTGGTCTTATATCCTTAGAAATAAAAGTATAACAGAGCTTATTAAGTAAAGTATCATTATCTTTGGATAAAGTCGTTTTTATATTTTTCTTTACTTCATTATCTGCAAGAATTACCTGTTCAAATAAATTAATCCATTGTCCTTCAGTTGGTCTAAGAAAAATATCACAAATAAGTTTTTTAATATTTTTCAATTTAGGAGAATCTTCATCAACAAGTTTGAAATACGTATAAATCGTAATGTATTTCATTATTGTAATTGTAAAATGAATTATTTTGTGGCTTTTTTGAAAAGCATTTGGAGTCATTCTGTAATTTTTCCTTTCTTCTTCAATATAGCTAGGTAACATATTTTTTTTCTCCTTATTTACAGTTTAATCAAACAATGTCGGCTGATTATTAACAACTACGCTAGAACTTGCCGCTTCAATATCATCCCAGGCAATAATAAGTTCATTATAAACTCGGGCATCTTCAGCACGGTCGCTGCGCTCGCAGAGTGTGTACATTGTATAAGCAAGACTTCTTACATCTGCTGTTCTGTTATTATAACGGACGTAAACTTCAGCTGCACCTTCAGTGCCATGCAAATTAAGCTCGTGAATAAACTGATGAAGCAGATTCCAGGTACTAAGTGTTGAGTTTACAAGTATTTCATTTGTATTCTTGTAGTCTTTCCAAGATGTAAGCTGAACTTTTCCTTGTCCACTTATTATTGTTCCATTTGCCTGAAGTATCTGAATGCTTGCATTTTTAGCTCGAGCAAGAACATCCGCTTCGCCATATAAGCCTTCATTCCAGCCATATTGTGCATACCAATCTTTGCAGAACAGCGTATTAGCATCAAAGTCGTCTTCTTCCATATAACGGTTAATGAGTTTTAAGGCTTCTTTTACATTCATTGCAGAACCATCTGCTTCGAGGACGGCTTTATATTTGCTGAATACGGCCATACCTGGACCTATAATTGCCTGACTCAAGTCTACTGGTGCAACAGGAGATGTTGTTTCATCTCCTTGTGTCATTACTTCTTTTGCTTCGTCCATTACTTTTTTGAGTTCACGAAGGAAGTAACGACGACTGACTTCTATTGCATTTTCTGAACGACGACGGCATACGAGGACGATTGAGGATGCGAGAGCATTTGTTCCAACTCCAATCATTCTTCCTTCACGTTCTGTTCTCATTGGCCAAGTTCCGTTTACTGAAAAACCTGCATTTATTACGGCTTGTAAAAATGTTTCCCAACCCGTACTTGATGTTGCTCCACTGTCAGAAGTTTCTGATTGTTTGAATGCATAATATATAGTTACAGGAAAAGCTGAATTACTAATATTTGCTAGATTTGCCATTACTTCCGTCATACCATTTAAGAAAAACAATTCTGCAGATTCTTTAGAATCATGACGATACGAAACTGCTATGAGTTCTTCTTTTTTTGGAGTTGCAATTGTTGAAAATAATGCAGGATAAATATTTCTTAAATTATGCCTCATCCAAACATAGAAAAAATCAGAAAGAGAACTATATTCTATATTATCATAATACGGAGGATCTGTCGAAATTACTTTATTAGTTGAAATTGTTTGGGTTTGTGCCGGAGCTTGTTTTACAGAGCCTAATGAAGAGGTATAAAATGAAGCAAAACACTTTTCAATCCAATCTAGACAATTTGAAAAGTTTCCTGTTGATTCAGAAAAAGGATTTACTTCTGCAAAATCCCAAACCATTGGCAATGCTTGTCTTCCAAAAGTATTTCTCATTGTATCACGCAATGGAGTCCAGCTTGCTAAAGCTGAATTAGAGTCTGATAATTTATCAATAGCAAAACTCAAATAAACTGCCAAAGCTTGTGCATAAGCTGTTGCTCCTTTTCCTAATTGTTCAATTCCTTTATTATCATCTAAAAGTCCATGTTTAACTGCATCACTCTTTATTTTTGAAATCAAGATTGGAATTAAATCTGAGAATGTATCGAGAGTAGTAAGTTGTCTATTTGTAAAAATTTTATACCATTCATCTAAACCATATGGGACACATGTTCCGCCTGTAAGTCTTGCAGGTATTTTTCCTTCAGGCTTCCATGTAATTTTGTATTCAGCTGAACTTGGTAAAGGAACATTGTCGGGTGAAATATACACTCGTCCATTCGTACCCTCACAGACGGCAGCTAATAATACAGCTCCCATTTTTCCTGCACAACCTTCTGATTTTATATAATTTCCAGATATAGGTGTACCCGAAACAATACATGTAAAATCTGCTCCGCGACCTCCTGCTTTTGTTCCATTTTCTGCTTTTTTAGGATACATTCCTGAATGAACTTTAAATGTGTACTTTTTGCCATTTACGACAGGCTCTATCCAAGCTTCTTTATCTTTTTTCTTACTCAATACAAATGAACTAGAAAGAGGAACATCTACTTCCTTAAATGCAGGATTTGGACTTTTGACAGTTCTAGCCCAGATATATGCAATTACTGTTAATTCTTTATTCAAGTATTGTCTTAAATCTGGTCTCTCATCAACCATTTTTTGTGTTATTTTTACTTTTGGATAAAGATGTCCTATTTTCTTTTCTGCTTCATCACGCATCCATTTTCCATAATAGGCAACATCTTCTGCTAAACCTTGTGCACCTTTGTAATCTCTTTTTTCTTCATACCAGACAGTATCTTCTGCTATTGGATGAACAGGTCTTTGATTAGCAAATAGAGGTGGTATTTCTATCATAGCCTTGTTAATCATAACAGGCACAGGATTCAAATCGCTTGCATAACTTTCAAGCCCAAGTCTTTGAGCCTCAAGCGGTAAAGCACCGCCACCAGCAAACGGGTCATGAAAAGCCGGTAATACATCAGGATTAAAAAGCGTTTTTGCTTCTGGATGGTCTTTGTTTAATTCACATGTTTCTTTCCAACTGGCTCTTATTTCTTCTCGAGCTTCATTTAGGACATCTTCATTAGTCGTATTTTCCCATTTTACAAGTTCACGTATTATCTTAAAAAGCTTCTCACGCTTTTTTGTTGCAGCAGATTTTTCCTGCGGACTAGGTGTTTTACCTTCCATTTCAAAACGCCATAGCGGGTCATTTACCATCTGTGCAAAAATTACAGCTCTCGCACTTGCAAGAGGACGACGTGCCCACCACAAGTGCAAAGTACTTGGATGTCCGTGTCGAATAGATTTCTCACGAGCACTTGCTTCATTTATATCATCAAGAGGCAATGCAACTTCTATAAGTTTTTTTGGTGATTTTATTTGATATTCTGGCATTGTTGTGGCTCCTATAATCTAATTTACTTGAATATGTTTGTTGCTGTCGGCTTTGGAATAATCTATTGTTCCAGACATACTTGCTTCTGCTATGTGATTACCTGTTTTGTCAAAGACTTCAAAGTGAGCCTTATTATCTTTGTGAAAATAGTCGTTATACCAGTAATATCCTGTTTGCAGATCTTGATAAATCGCTTGTTTTTCATGAAAAAAATTTGTTTTTCTAAATCGAGTTTTATCTGAAAGTGAAAATGGTGGTAACTCAATAGGTAAATATGAAAAATCTGAGGAAAACAAGTTGTAAAGTTCATACTCGATTTTGACATTATCAATTAAACAAAACTTTATTCTGTTTCTTTGCCAAATATGCTCTTCAGAAACACTTACAAGAATATTGTTGTTCAAACATGCATATTTCAAAGAGTCATCATCGGAAAATCTAGTATCATCGCCAACTTTTACTGTTTTTTGTTGAAAAACTGTACTAGTCTTAAAAGTCGAAAAATATTCTCCAAACTCTGATATAAAGTCTGCTAGTTCTCTGTTTCGAGTAATTAAATCATCACTATAATTCTGAAATGAAAAGTTTTCTGCAAGAAAAATATCATCTAGTTCAGAAGCAAAAAAGAGTTTAGGCTTGGCATTATCTCCAATATAATTTGTTAGTGCAAGAAAAACGTCGTCAGTTGTACTCTGAGCCAAAGTTTTATCTGTCAGAGGTATGGATGCCGAATTAAAAACAAAATCAGTCATTACATTTTCCTCGCAAGCAAAGCTTTGTCTTTTAATCCCTGGTCAAAAAAGCCTTCTGGCCAGAAAGAAAGTTTTCCATCTTGATACAATTCTGGTGTTTCTACAGTAGATTCTTCTTCAAAACTATCTCGACGGAAGAAATGGAATTTTACATCCGAAGCTTTTATATTTCCTTGTTTAGCAGCAATACGAATTCCATCTATTATGTGGTTACTATGAGTTTCTATAATCACTTGTTTCCCATTTGCTGCGGCCAAAGCAATTAATTTTCCTAAAGCAGTTTGTGCTGCTGGATGAAGATGTGCTTCTGGATTTTCAATCAACAAAATGCGTTCAACATTTTTATCATCTGTAAACAAAAGTGAAACAATAACAGGGAGCGTAAAACTTAAACCATAGCCAGTTTCACTAGGTACAATTCCATTATAAAATGGATAGTAAACGTTTTGTGATTGATTTTTTTCGTAAGTTAAAAGAGAGTCTTTCGAAATAACCTTGAGCCATGAATTAGTATTGTCCAAAAGGTTTTCATCATCTGAATTTAGACGTAATTTTTCAGGAACCTTTGAATATTGGAATTTATCGAGAAAAGAAATTACAAATTCACCCAGATTTCCAACATCACTTATTTCTTTCGTATTTCCAGCAGGAAGCTGATTTTTTGGACCATATCTGTCTGCAGAAAGATAAGAAATACAAGTAAGTTCATTTTTTCTGTGACCATCATCAGCTGCAAAACCATAAGAATCAGATTCTATTTCATTTACTTCTGTTGTATATGTATTTCCATCTTTAATAAATGAAAGTAAGTAAAAGTCATCTTTTGTAAGTTTTGTTTTTAACTGATTAGGCATAACATGATCATCAAGAATTGGATTTCCTTGTCCATCGCCACAGCTTTTCTGAATCATTCGAATTGCTTGGATAACAGAACTTTTTCCAGCGCCATTCATACCAGTAAGGACAGTTAGAGGAGAAAAATCTATCGTTCTTTCTAAGAAAGATTTGAAGTTCTTAAGTGTTAATTTGGTTATCATTGTATTGTCTCCTGAATTATTTTCTCAAATACTTTGAATCTATAGTCTACATTTTCTTTCGTCCAAGGATCTCTTGAAACAGCTCTATAGAATTCATTTGTTATTCTTACTTTCTCATATTTTTCCAAGAAGGCTTCTTTTAGCGTTAAGAGTTTTTTAAAGTCATCATCGCTCAATCTTGCAAATAAAGTTCCTAATGTTTCAAGTAAAGCCCTGTTAATTGGAGTTCTTTTCTTTGTTTTTATAGACATTAAGCGGAATGCATCTTTTTCAAAAAAGTCTTTATTTCTCTTTAGACCTTTATTAAACAGATCTATAAGCTCATCGTAAGAATTCACAAGAATCTTTGGATTTTTTCCATCTTTGAACATAACATAATTAGATTTATCCTTTATGTTATCCAAATTATTCAGAATTCTAAGATTCCTAATTAAAAATGAATCTGCGAAATCTTTTTCAAAATATCCATCAGTACCCACTAAGAGATAAGATAAATATCGTAACACACATTCCTGAGCTGTCATTCGCAAATCATTTATGCTGTTATCCGTAGCAATGCGGAAGGTATATGAATGAGCCAGAGTTTGTAATAGTTTTGTTCCTTTACCATTATAAAGTGCATTGCGAATTTCCTGAGGACTTAAAGGTTTTCCGCCTGTGTTAATGCGTTTAAAAATATTATATTTTACATTTTCTGGAGTATTTGGCTCTATTATTACAAAAGTAAATTCTGTTTCATAAATTCTGTTATAGATAACAGGAGGTAAATCATCTATGGTTTTGTCTTTATATTCTTTCCAGAACTCAAGATTATTTATTTTAAGTGAGTTATCTATTAAATATTCTTTCAATGATGTTAGTCGCTGAAGACCATCAACCACATCCCAATTTCCTTCTTCATCTGCTGCAACATAAAACATAGGAATAGGAATATTTAACATGAGAGATTCTATTAAAAGACTTTTTTGTTTATCAGACCAAACAGCATTTCTTTGAAAATCTGGTGTAAGTCTTATAGTTCCGCGTTTCATTCGTCTAATAACAACATCAAGAGCGATATTCTTTTTTGTTATAGAAATTTTCTTAGGATCAAATGGTTCTATATCAGTTGTATCTTCATATTCTTCAGAAACTCCTGATTTAATACCATCAAATAAAAGTTCATTTTCATCAAATAATGAATTATTCATATTTAAATCTTCCTTATTCCTAATTTCTTTATTTCTTCTATACTAAATTCAGCATGATCCATTGCACTTGGCAGTTCAGTTGTAAATGGATTGTTCCAATACCAAACTTCTTCTATATGTTTGTCATTTCCATTAACAAGAACCATTGCAAGTGTGTACTGTTTTCCTTTGTTCAATCCTGCAAGATATTCATTGTGTGTGACTGTAATTACATCATTTGAACTTACTCGAGCTTTTACTTCTATAAGCATATTGTCTGGAACATTTTTTCCATTCGATGCTGGAGTTGAAGTAATATCCCAACCACAGTTATTTTTTGATACATCATGAACTATATTTCCGGATTTTATTTCAATATCGTTTACGGCTTTCATTCCTATAAGTTCAATTTCTTTTCTTGTTTTTGCATCTACGCCATAGTCTTTTGGTACGTCATTTGCACCATTCATTCCATGCTCAAGAATATCTATCTGTTGTTGTGTAACAACTAATGCCGCTCCAATTAAAACTGGCTGTTGGTTTACAATATCAGCCTGTTTATCTAAAAGCTTCTTACGACCTTCAAGGCGGGCGTTAAGTTCTTCTATACGACGTTCTGTTTGTGCAGCATTTCCTTTGTCACCTTTTTTATATTGTTCCTGATACATCTTATTCTGATAATTAATTTCAGTTGTAAGGCGTTCATGGACAAGGGCTTTTACTTTTTTAATGTATTCTTTCTTTTGTTTCGCAACTTCTTCATAGTGTTCTGGAACAGATTTTTCTACTGCTGTCTGAATTGCTCTGTCACCAAAATTATTTTTAAGCCAGTCTTCTGCAAGTATATTCTTAAGTAAATACTGTTTGTCTTCTGGGTATGGCAACAAATCCAAATGAGGAGCATACCCGGCATCTGCCGTTGTTCCATCTGGATTCATTCGTACAAACTGGAATCTTTTAGAAATTACAGCACCTGTTCCGTCCTTAATTTCATGAGTAAACATATAAAGAACATAAGGTGTTTCTGTATATTCATTCTTTGTCAAGAAAACAGTTCCTTGTTTTAAAAGATTTTCAAATTTATGTTCAATTGTTTGAGTTAAACTGTACATAAGCGGATGATCAGGATGGAGCAACTCTGCAACAGCAGCATCAGGATTATTCTTTATACGGATTCCATTTTTTTCAAAGCAAACGCGTTCATATTTCTGCTGAACAGGGTTTGAATCAACATGTCTTTTATTCTGTTCTTTTAATTGACGATAAGTTTCAATTATAATAGCCGGAACATGTTTAATTTCATAACGTCCTGGTTCAGAATGAACTTGTCTATAAGAACCATTCAAATAATTAAATGCATTTACAAAGAAGTCTCTGATATAATAAGGCTGTAATTTACGAGCTTCTGCCTTATCCATTTCTTCTTTTATTTTATAAATATCTGTATTTGTTAAAGCCTGACTAGCCAAAGCATTCTGTTCAATAAGTTCTTTTAAATGTTCTGGATCAAAACTTAAATCTATATCTTTTTCAAGACGAGCTTTTACTTCGGGTTGATCACCATATTGAATTGCTTCAATAAGCATGTCTTTTAAGCTTCTTTCCTGGAAAACATCGCCAAGAATCTTGAAGACTTTTCCTTCAAGAGCTTCATTTTCTACTTCAATCTTTTCAAGCAAGCGTTTATAAACAGCACCTTCACGAGTTTCAGCAGCAACAAGACTCCACAAATGACAAACTTCTGTTTGACCGATACGATGAATACGACCAAATCTCTGTTCCAGTCTGTTTGGATTCCATGGTAAGTCATAATTAATCATCAGATGTGCATTCTGTAAGTTTACACCTTCGCCAGCTGCATCTGTTGCAATAAGAATACGAACATTTTCATCAGTTCTAAATCTTGCCTGAATATCTTTTCTGTCATCACGATTTGTAGAACCGCTAATTGTAACAACCTGACTTGTAGAATCCGTTGTTCCCAAGAGATTTTCAATACGCTTCTGTAAATATAAAAGTGTATCTTTATATTCTGTAAAAATTATCAACTTTCGCATTTTTCCGTTTGGTGCTAAAAGCAGATTCTTTTCAGATTTTTCGTGAGTTCCAAGAATTACTTCTTTAAGTTTCGTCCACTTGCTATCTTGCTGACTGGCAACTACGCCTTTTGCTAAATCAAGTAGAATTTCCAGTGTAAGGATTTCTGCTTGCAATTCTTCTTTTGAGCGGGCTACAGTTGCTTCATCTGCTACCTGGTCTTCGATTTCTTCCTGTTCTTCTCCAGTGTAATCATCCTCATCATAGCAGTCTTCGTCACTATTATTATCAAAATTGAAATTATCGAGTGTCCCTTGTAAAGTTCTTGCCTCATCTTCTTTTTTGCCATTTTCCAATTCATCAAGAAGTTTATTCATTCTGGCAAGGCGACGCTCAAGAGACATGTAAATTGCTTCTGGGCTGGAAGCTAAGCGTCGTTGCAAAGAAGTAAGAGCAAATCCAACAGAAGCTTTTTTCTTTCCTTCAAGAATCTGCTGAGCTTTTCCCATCTGTTCTTTTACATAAGCAGTTACTTGTTCGTAAAGCTCCATTTCTTTTTCAGAAAGCTGATATTCAACAGTATATGCTTTCCGTTCAGGAAAAAGTGGAGTTCCGTCAAAACGTCTCAAATCTTCCTTTACCATTCGACGCATTAAATCAGATGTTTCAACTTTATGTACACCATTACGGAATTTTCCGGCAAAGCGTTCAGCATCAAGTAAAGACATAAAAAGCTGAAAGTCTTCTTCTTTTCCATTATGCGGAGTTGCTGTCATTAAAAGAAGATGCTTTGTATTGTCACGCATTTTCTCAGCAAAACGGAATCTCTGAGTTTTATTTATTTTTTCTCCATAAGCCTGTGCTGCCAGTTTGTGCGCTTCATCAAAAATAACTAAATCCCAACCGGCAGTTGCAAGTTTTGCTTGTTCTTCTTCGTTTCTAGAAAATTGATCAAGGCGAACAATAAGTCTGTCAAAATCGTTATAAGGATTTCCTGTTTGTGTTGTTCCAGATAATGCTCGAGTATAAACAGTAAAATCAAGATTAAACTTTTCCCATAATTCTTCGCGCCATTGTTCAACAAGACTTCCCGGTGCTACAACAAGTACTCTGTGTGAATCTGCACGAATAAGAAGTTCACGAATTAAAAGACCTGCCATAATAGTCTTACCAGCACCAGGGTCATCAGCAAGAACAAATCGCAAAGGTCTTTTTGGAAGCATTGCTTCATAAACAGCACTAATCTGATGTGGAAGTGGTTCAATGTTTGAAGAATGTACTGCCATCATTGGGTCAAAAAGATATGCAAATTCAATACGTTTTGCTTCAAGTGCAAGTTTGAATTCTTCTGCGTTTCCATCAAATGAATATGGTAATTCGATTTCGGCCAGAGACAGGTTCTCGGCATCGATTTTGGATATAAGGCGTGATTTTACAGTTCCATCAGAAAGAGTATAAAAAACAGTAACAGAAGATTCATTAATCGGCGCAACTGCCTGAATCGTAACAAGAGTATCTAGTTCTAGTCCAACAATTGTAGTGTTCTGTTTAATCTCTGAAATAAACATATATACATCGCATCCTTTTCTGTGTTAATTCTATCATACATAAGCGTCATTAAACGACACGGCAATACTTTCCTTCAAAAGAAACTATATCGCCAATATCACATTCCAAAGCTACAAACATCTTCTGCAGGCGCAAGAGGAATTAAATCGGTTTTGTTTTCTTATGCCTTTTTTCAACCAGACATATCCAAAGTTTTCTATAATTTTACTTAAAGTTTAAGTAAAATTATAGATACTCATTATACCACAATTTATAAAAACATATCAAAAAAATCTCCCCGGATTTGAAACGGATTATGGCAGATTTTTCTTCGTCTAAGGCATCTATTACGTTGCAATTAAAGGCATATAGTTTTTGATTGTCAACAGAATGGATCGGTAATAATTCACCGTTTGCTTCAAAAAAAGATTTCATTTTTGAAACGACATTTTCACGAAGAATTAATACCGAGCCCATATACCAGGGAAAATCAGAATATTTTTTTTCTTTTCCCCGGATAGTATACGAAACTCATTTTTCATAATAATTCCGCTCCGTAAAAAAAGGATGAACTGAAACGCTGAACTTCTGAACGGCAGACAGGAGAAGGGGGAACTTATACGATTATGCCTTTTGTGCTTGGGATTTCACCGTTGCGGCGCAGGTCTGGTTCTACTGCCTGACGGATTGCACGGGCGCAGGCTTTGAAAAGACCTTCCATTTTGTGATGGTCGCTTCTGCCTCGGAGAACGTCAAGATGTAAGTTGCATTTTGCATTTGCCGTAAAAGCCTGCCAGAAGTCCTCAAAGCAGTCAGTCTGAAAACTTGCCTCTTTTCCGTTCTGACCGATTGATACAAGCGGAACTCCCGTAAGCCCGGCTTCGCAGACAAGGTAAGGGCGTCCGCCAAAATCAACGGCAGCCCTGCAAAGGGATTCGTCCATCGGATACAAAAAACAGCCGCTGCGGTAAATTCCTGCGCAGTTGCCGAGCGCCTTTTCAAAGCACTGACCGAGTACGATACCTGTATCTTCTATTAAATGGTGCTGGTCTACTTCCAAGTCGCCTGAAAGGCTGCCTTCCAAATCGAACAGTCCGTGCTTGCAGAATGATTCAAGCAGATGGTTAAAAAAACCGACCGGATTTTTTACATTGCATTTGCCTGTTCCGTCAAGGTTTAACGTCAACTTAATCTGAGTTTCTTTTGTATTTCGTTCTACAGTTGCAATTCTCATAAACACAACCTCCCAAAACTAGCACATAACTTTGCGCAGTTCATATTCCAGAATGTCAGTCGCACCAAGGCTCTGCAATTTTGGAAGCAGTGTCGGAACTTCGCTTTTCTTTACGGCGATTTTTACTGCATATCCGTTGTCAGCAAAAAGTGGGCTTACAGTCGGACTTTTCATCGACGGAATTCCTTTTATGAGCGAATCAAAATTTGCCTTTGAAACGTTCATCTCAAGCATTACTCGGGTGCGTGCGTTGAGGACGGCTTCAAAGAGCATTTTGAGTTCCATAATTTTCTGACGTTTTTCAGAATCTTTCATCGCCTCTTTTGAAGCATACATTCTTGTCGAAGATTCCATCAGGGTGTCGACGATTTTTAATCTGTTGGCTTTTAACGATGAACCTGTCGAAGTGTTGTCAATCAAAATCTGCGCAAGGGCATCTTCGTTATCCTGCACAAAGCCTTCGCTTGTTCCCCAGGTTCTGAAAATCGTGCCGTCAATTTTCTTTTCTTCAACCCATTTTTTGCTGAGCGACTGATATTCAGTTGCAATCGTAACGGGATTTTTTAAAAGCGCGTCAAAGTCTTTTGTTTCTGGAATTGCCGCTACAATGCGGACAGGGTCAAAACCTAAGTCCATAATTTCTTCGACTTTGTCTTCTACGCCGTTTTCGTAAACCCAGTCTTTGCCGGAAAAACCGACGTCTGCTTTATTCTGCGAAAGCAAAAGGCTTGTAATCTGCGGTTTTACGACTTGAAAAGCAAGGTCTTTCTGGTTTGTCGTAGGAAAATAAGTTCTGTCGGGCAGGTAAATCGAAATGCCGACATCGTTCAGCAGTGAATAGACAGATTCGTAAATTCTTCCCTTTGCTAAGAGAACTTTTAATTTATCCATGATTTATTTACTCCGTTTTTATCTTTTTTTAGAATTCAGTTTTAAAATTTGTGTCTGTTGTCATAGCCGGACAAGCAGTCTTGATTAAGTTCAATTTTATAGTAGAAAAGATTGAAATTCAACTGATTTGAAAAAATTTAACATATAGATTTAAATATTTTGTAACCAGAATTCCTGTAGGGGAGTTTAATATATATAAAAAATACGGAGATTTAATAATGAAGAAAATTATTTTTGCGGTTCTTGCTGCTGCGGCGCTGTTTTTTACTGCCTGCAACGAATCAGAAAAACTTACAGGTGAATGGCAGACTTCTGCGCTTTTTAAAGACGGCACGGAACAGGCTCTCGTTGAGTCGGGCATTTCGTTTAAAACAGAAAATGACAGGCTCACTGCCGCAGGGAACTCAGGCGTAAATAATTTTATCGCAGAGGTTTCTGCAAAAAACGGAAAAATCAAGGTCAGCGATAAGTTCGCCTCGACAAAAAAAATGGGAAGTCCCGAAGAAATGGAATTTGAAGATATGTTCATCGAAACGCTCATAAACGCAGAGTCTTATGAAATTTTGGACGGCACGCTTTCCATAAAAAACTCCAGAAACAATCTGGAATTGCAGTTTACAAGAAAATAACCTTTTTTTATTTACTCTCTATCCTTATATAATCATTTAAAAAAAGTGCGGGGCTGTTCAGTGTAAGTTTTACGCTGGACAGCCTTTTTTGTATTTGGTGGTTTTAAGCAGGTTATAAAATTCTTCTTTTGTAGTTTTATAATCAAGGCTGGGGTTGCTATGCAAACCATTAAAAGCCATCAAAATGAATTTCAATATTCAGGGTATTTGCCAGACTTATTAAACGCATATTGATTTTCAGGGCTATGTCATTTATATCATCACTGGTTTTTACAAAACAAATACTTGTATATAATTTATCAGAGTTTTTATCTAATAAAGATTTTATTACTTTTATATGCGGTTCAATAACATCACATAGAGAATCTGAAAGATTTTCCAGCTCCACTATATTTTCCACTGATGTGCAATAATCAATGACAACACTTTTTCGTTTTGTTTCAGATTTTTTAACTTCTCCTAAAATGTGCATAATTTTAAAACAATCATCGACAATACTATTATCAAAAATTTCTATTCCAAATTCAGCATATACTTTTGCCATTCCTGAACTCCAATTAATTGTTATTTGTGTAAGTAAAATACCGCGTTTTCAGAGTGGTTGAAAACGCTAGATGTAGTGGTATTTTGATATTTAGTTTTGAATATAAAAATCCACTTTTTTTTCTTGTTCCTCTTCCCAAAAATTATTCGCAGTTTTTACACAATCAAGAAAAATAGTTTTTTCTTTCTTATTTTCTTCTGATAAAATTTCATCAAAATCTCTAATTAAAATTTTTATAGCATCAGAATGTATCCAATCCAAGTCCTGAAGGCAGTCATCAAGGGCATTCCAGTTATTTCCAAAATAATTTGGAAAATATAATACCCTTGCTATTTGAGAAAATAAATCAGTTCTTGTTTTCATACTTTTCCCTTCAAGGATAAATAAATTTTCAGGATTTGTTTTTACAATACTTTCAAATTCTGTTGTGTTTATATATTTCAACATATTTACTCCAGTTTATTGTAAGTGTTGCAAAAAAAACATTTGCTATATTAATCAAATCTTAAAAATTTGGCAGATAATTCATTATTTTAATGCCCCTTTCTGCCTGATTATAGCACGAAAGAACGGAAAAGACGAACAGAAATTCTGCTATACACGGCGAGGCGACAAAGACTATGCAACGTATCAAAACAACCTGTCATAAAATATAAAAAGTGCCAGCCAATATATAGCTATTAATAACAAAAAGATGGAAATAATTTTCCCTTTTTTTGTTTCTTTTTTCTTATTCTCTTCTGTTTTTTTATCAGAGTTTTTAATGACACCTATAATTAAGAACCTTATAACAAAAGAAAAGATTATGAAAAAGAGCCCTGCAAGTAAAATTAAAATTCTATCATATTTCATAGCTTTGCCCCCCTCTTCTGCCTGATTATAGCACGAAAGAACGGATTGTAATAATCAATTCTATTTAAAAAATCTTTCAGCAGTTTTAAATGGCATTTCCTTTACAGTTTTCTTTATTTTTTAAAAATTTAAACAGGTATAAATCAATAGTAAAATATTTCCCTTGTTACTGTTTCTTGTAATCTGTCACCGTAATATGTCCGGCTTATATGCCAGTTGCCATAGAAATCATAATCAGAAAATTTTACATAAAATGAAACTTCATTTTTGTCATTTTTTACTCTCACTTCAGTCATAACGTTGTTTTCATATACAATCTCAGAAATGCGCCGGATATTACCATTTCTGTATCTGGTGATGATTTTTTCTAATTTATTGTCAGCATTATATTCAAATGAATCTTCTCTACAAAGACCTACTTTATTGCCCTTTGAATTCCAGACTTGTTCTGTGAATTTTAATAAATTTCCGTTTTTATCATAAAAAAATTTTCTTTCTGTTTTGCCGGAAGGAACTATTTTTCGATCTTGAAGGGTATATGTAAAATCATTTTTTAAGACCTGTATAGAATCGTCCTCAATAAATATATATTCTTCGCTTCTGAGTTCGTTCAAATAAAAAGTCTGCCTTCCATTTTCACCTGTATAAACAAACGAAAAATCATCATTTGATGATAAAATCTGAAATTTATCATTATAAGTTTTATTGGTTATGTCCAGTTCATAACAATGAGAAATCTCTTTGATTAAAAGTCCGTCTTTATAAAACTCTTCATAATATACATCTAAATCATCAGTAACAACATTTATAACAGCCCTGTTTATATCCTTTTTTGAATTGAAATTAAAAGGGCTCTCAGGAGATTCCATATTATTCCCTGTTGATAAATCAAAAGGATAAGTTAACTCCGGGAATGAGAAATAATTGATATTTTGTGCATAGCTCAATAAAAATTGAAAAATAAAAATAAAGGTTAGAATAAGTTTTTTCAATCTGTTTCTCCTGTAGTTGAAATGTATTTTATCTCTTCAGTTTTTTCAGCACAAAGTTTGTCTGCGTATTGTTCATTCAACTCCTCGCTCCATAATAATAAAACTCCTGTCTGCTCGTCTAGTTCTCTGAGTGCACGCTTCTTTCGGTATTCCGCTAAAATCTATTTTCTATTTTCCCGTAAAAAACTCTTGAAGTGTATCAAATTCATCTTTATAATATTTTGTATTGTTTTTACATTTAACGGAGGTTTAAAAAATGAAAAAGTCAATTTCGGCTTTAATTATGGCTTCAATTATTGCACTTTGCTTTACAGGTTGCGGAGAAAAAAAGGAAAAAGTTACTAAAATCGGCGTTATTCAGCTTGTAGAACATTCTGCACTTGATGCAAATTACAAAGGCTTTGTCGACGGTCTTGCCGAAGCAGGTTATGTTGACGGAAAAAACATTAAAATCGATTATCAGAATGCACAGGGTGAACAGGCAAACTGCGTTACAATCGCAGAAAAACTCATCAATGACCGCGATGATTTGATTTTTGCCATCGCAACTCCGGCAGCACAGGCAGTTGCAAACCTTACAAAAGACATTCCTATCGTTATTTCTTCAGTTACTGATCCTGAATCTGCAAAACTCGTAGTTTCAAATGATTTACCGGGCACAAACGTAACGGGAACATCTGACCTTACACCTTGCGCAGCACAGATGTCACTTTTGAAAAAACTTGTCCCGAATGCAAAAACTGTAGGTATGCTTTTCTGCTCAAGCGAACAGAACTCATATTTTCAGGTTGCACTTGCAGAAAAAGCATGTGATGAACTCGGTTTAAAATATATCGAAGCTACTGTTTCAAACTCAAACGAAATCCAGCAGGTAGTTCAGAGTTTGTGCGGAAAAGTTGACGTAATCTATTCTCCGACTGACAATATGATTGCTGCCGGAATGGCACTTGTTTCTCAGGTTGCTACAGAAAACGGTATTCCTACAATCTGCGGTGAAGAAGGAATGGTAAATGCCGGCGGTCTTGCAACTTACGGAATCAACTATTATGAACTTGGAAAACAGACTGCAAAAATGGCAGTTGACATTCTTAAAAACGGAAAGAAACCTGCCGAAATGCCTATTCAGTATCTTGATACTTGCGATTTAAGAGTAAATGCTGAAACGGCAAAAAAACTCGGCATTACAATTCCTGCTGACCTTAAATAAAATTCAAAAGGCAATGCGCCTTAAAAAATAAAAACTGCCTGAGAAGTTTTTTTCAGGCAGTTTGTTTTAGGGTTTGATTTAAACCTTAAAAACGCAAAGTCAGGGCTTTCAAGTTCAGCGTGCCTTGACCGGCGTATTTACAAAAAACGGGAGTAACAGATGCCAGTTTTATATGCAGTTGAAGGTGCCGTTTCTCAGGGCATTCTCTGGGGATTGATGACATTGGGAGTTTACCTGACGTTCAGAATTCTGAATGTTGCAGATATGACAGTCGACGGAAGTTTTGCAGCTGGCGGTGCACTTTCTGCAGTTCTTATCGTAAAAGGTTTTGATCCGCTCTTTTCTTTGTTCTTTGTTTTTATCCTCGGAACTTTGTGCGGCCTTGTTACAGGTTTTATGAATACAAAACTTAAAATCAACATTCTTCTTGCAAGTATTCTGACACAGATTGCGCTTTATTCCATTAACATTAGGATTATGGGGCGCGCAAATACTCCTCTTCTGGGCAGTCCTACGATGATGTCGATTTTGAAGGAACTGACAGGAAACAGACTTTCGACTACGACTTGTTCGCTCATCATCGGCGCTGTCGTCATTACAGTAATCATCTGCATTATGTACTGGTTTTTGGGAACTGAATACGGAAGCGCAATCCGTGCGACAGGAAGCAACGAACACATGGTGCGCGCGCTCGGCGTAAACACTGACACTACAAAAATTGTAGGGCTTATGATTTCAAACGGAATGGTTGCAGTTTCCGGTGCGCTTGTTGCACAGAGTCAGGGTTATGCCGACGTCGGAATGGGAACGGGAACTATCGTTGTCGGTCTTGCTTCCATCATTATCGGCGAAGTAATTTTCGGCTCGCATTTTGGATTGTGGTACACGTTGCTTTCCGTAATTTTCGGTTCAATAATTTACAGAATAGTTATCGCCATCGTTCTCCAGCTCGGACTAAAATCTACTGACTTAAAACTTCTTACGGCTTTAATCGTTGCAATTTCACTTTCAGTTCCGGTTTTAAAACAGAAAATTGACAAACGACGGCGCGCTTACAAAGGCCCTGCAAACGAAACTGACACGCGCCACATTGACGACAAATTCAAACACAGCGCTGATTAAAACGGAGGAACAAAATGCTTGAACTGACGAATATTACAAAGACTTTTAATCCCGGAACAATCACCGAAAAAAAAGCCCTCCGCGGAATTGACCTGAAGCTTGAGGACGGCGATTTTGTAACCGTAATTGGCGGAAACGGAGCAGGCAAATCTACGCTCCTTAACCTCATCGCAGGCGTTCACTATGCAGACACTGGTTCTATTGTTCTAGATAATATGAACCTTACGGGTAAGCCCGAATATATACGTGCAAAATATCTTGGCCGTGTTTTCCAAGATCCGATGATGGGCACTGCCGCCAATATGGGAATTGAAGAAAACCTTGCAATGGCATACCGGCGCGGAAAAAAGCGCGGACTTTCCTGGTACATAAAAAGCGAAGAACGCGACCTTTACCGCGAAAAACTTGCCCTGCTTGACCTCGGGCTTGAAAACCGCATGCAGGCAAAAGTTGGACTTCTTTCTGGCGGGCAGCGTCAGGCGCTCACGCTTCTTATGTCGTGCCTGCAAAAACCAAAACTTCTTCTCCTTGACGAACACACAGCTGCCCTTGATCCTAAGACAGCCAGAAAAGTCCTTGAGCTCACGGAAGAATTCGTAAACCAAGACCATCTTACGACATTTATGGTAACTCATAATATGAAAGATGCAATCCGCTACGGAAACCGCCTCATTATGATGATGGACGGAAAAATCATTTACGACGTCCGCGGAGAAGAAAAGAAAAACCTTACAGTAGAAGACCTGCTTGCAAAATTCAGCGTAAGCGGAGAAGTAAGCGACAAACTCTTAGGCTAGGACGAAAGTCAGAAAACTCAATCAGACACAGTCAGCCAGACGCGGTCAAACTCAGTCAAAGCGGTCAGCGCAGACAGAGCACTCATTTTCGCAAACTTATTGTAAACCTTTGTATTGAATTTTAGTTTACAATACTGTATACTGCCGCTATGAAAAACAAGACACTTTTAACGTTATCATTTATCGCATTGTTTGCGGCAATCATCTGTATCGGCTGCTTTTTAAAAATTCCTGTCGGCGCAGTTCCGATTGTATTGCAGAACGTACTTTGTATTCTGACATCGGCAATTCTCGGAAGCTGTCTTGGCGGTGCTCCGACGGCGCTTTTTCTTGCGGCGGGTTTAATCGGACTTCCTGTATATTCAGGCGGAACGAGCGGAATTGCCGTGTGGGCAGGGCCTACAGGCGGATTTCTTCCGGGCTATCTTTTGGGCGCAATCGTAACGGGCTTTATTACAGGCCGTCCGTCTGTTGCAGAAAAGAAGTTCAGCATAAAAACGGTATTGCGCGTAAGTCTTGGCATTATCGCAGGAATGGTTTTGCTTTATGTTCCGGGGGTAATGCACTTTGCAAAGTGGGCAGCTGGCGCAGGCAAAGTTCCTGCTGACAAAACGGCATTTGCGTTTACGATGGGCGCGTGCGTACTTCCGTACATTCCGGGCGACATCTTGAAAATCGTAGTTGCAATTCCTGTCGCATTAAAAATTCGTCCTGTCCTTGCGCAGTACCTTTATTCAGGTTCAAAAAAGAAAGGCGCTGTAAATTCTGCTGAACAAAACGAAGGCGGAAAGTAAAGTTGCTGAAAATCAACGCCATCTGCAAATCGTTTGAAACTTCCGAAGGCACGAATTACGCACTGCAAAACGTTTCGTTTGAAATACCGGACGGAACGTGCACTGTCATCGGCGGTGAAAACGGCTCGGGCAAAAGTGTCCTTATGTCGATTATCGCAGGTCTTGAAGAAGCAGACTCAGGAACAATAGAAAATTCGGGCAGGGCAGGGCTTGTCTTTCAGGAGGCAGAAACGCAGATTTTGGGCGAAACTCCGCGCGAGGACATTGCGTTCGGGCCGAAAAATCTCGGGTTTACAAAGGAGCAGACGGAAAGGGCAGTAAACGATGCACTGCAAAAAACGGGGCTTACGGCAAAGGCTGACTTTCCGGCGCGGTTTTTGTCTGGAGGCGAAAAACGACGGCTTGCGGTTGCGTGTATGATTGCGATGAATCTTCCTGTAATAATTTTAGATGAACCGTACGCAAACCTTGATTTTACAGGAGTAAAGCAGGTGAACGCCCTCGTAAAATCCTTAAAGGAGCAGGGCAGGACAGTAATCATCCTTACGCACGAAATTGAAAAATGTCTCGCGCTTGCCGAAAAGTTCATCGTTTTGTTTCGCGGAAAAAAAGTCTTTGACGGTTCGCCTGACGAATGTGTCAATCTTGACCTTGAAAAATGGAACATAAAAAATCCGTTTGCAAATTATTCAGCGGTAAAAGATCTGGTCTGGTAAAATGGCTCAAAAATATTCTGCATTTTCTTATAAAAAAGGAAACTCTTTTTTGCACAGATGTCCGTCTTGGGCAAAACTGATTTTTATTCCCGTCATCAATATTTTGTTTTTGTGCCTTCCTGTCGAATTTACCGCAGGCCTTATTTTTGTTCAATTTTGCGTGGCATTCTATTTAAAATTTTCTGTCAGGGAACAGCTCAAAGATTTAAAGCCTATAATTTTTTACGCAGTACTTCTTTTTTTTGCGCAAGTCCTCACGTGCGTTTTTAGCAGTGAAAAAAATTTCTTGCAGACGTTCAGCTTTGAAAACCAGAGGGAAACTGTTTTTCTGCTTTTAAAACTTTTCTGCATTATGCAGAGCGCCTCGCTTGTTTTTAAAACTTCGACTTCGCTTGAACTTAGGGAAGGCATTTTTAAAATCGAAAAAACGGTGCGCAAAATTCTTCATTTAAAAAACAAGTCAACTTTTACTGACACGATTTCGATGTTTTTAAATTTCATTCCGCTTGTGTCAAAAATCTGGGAGCAGTCAAAAAAAGCCTGGCTTGCGCGCGGAGGCAAAAACTCCGTAAAAATGTATCTTGCGCTTCTGCCTGTTTTGTTTTCTGTCGGAATGAAAAAGGCGTACAATATGGCGAGGGCGATTTCAATCAGAAAATAAAGCGCGATGGTTTTTACTAGTTTACTAGTTTGCCTGTGTCATTTTGTGTTATAATGAGCGCGACACAAGAAAATCAGTTTTAAAATTATGGCAGGAAAAAAAATGATTCAATCTCTTTACAAAGTTCCGTCGTACGAACAGGAAAAAGTCAACGAGGCAGTCGCAAAGATAATGGACGATTTAAACGTCGAAAAAGATTTGTCGCCCAAAATGAAAATCGTAATCAAGCCCAATCTGATTATGGCAAAACCTGTCGACATTCCTGCGACAACTCATCCTGCGGTAATCCGCGCAGTCGCGCTCTGGCTCAAAAATCACGGCATCACTGACATCACGCTTGCAGAAAGTTCCGGCGGTCCTTACCTTGCTGAATATATGAAGAACGTTTACAAAGTCTGCGGCGTTTCATCTCTCAGCGACGTTTTAAAACTGAATATGGATTTTACTTCGACGACTGTCAGCTGTCCTGCCGGTTTTAAAAATCATTCGTTCAATATAATTACGCCGATTGTTCAGGCTGACTATGTAATCAACATCTGCAAACTCAAAACTCACTCCATGACAGGTTTGAGCGCAGGAATAAAAAATCTTTTCGGCGTAATTCCGGGGCTTGAAAAACCGCAGCTGCATTATCTCTGGCCTGACATCGAAGATTTTTCAAATATGCTTCTTGAACTTGCGCAGACTGTCAATCCCGGTCTTACAATCATTGATGCAGTCAATGCGATGGAAGGCAACGGCCCGACAGGCGGAACTTCTCATCCGCTCGGGCTTTTGCTCGGTTCAAAAGATTTTTACACTCAGGATTATTTTGCCTGCACTTTGATGAAAATCGAACCGGAAAATATCGTAATGCTCCGTCAGGCAGTTGAAAAAGGACTTGTAAAGCAGAATGAAATTGAACTTCGCGGAGATTCTGTTCCTGAAGATTTGACTCCGTTTAAAATCCCTGATGCGCGCAAACTTGATTTTTCAAATTTTATGCCGGGCGTTTTTGGAAAGGCGTTTGCAAAATTTGCTTCAAAGGTTTTAAAGTCATATCCTAAAGTTGAAAAATCAAAATGCGTCGGCTGCGGAAAATGTCAGGAAAGCTGTCCGCAGGATATTATAAAAATCAAAAACAAGAAAGCGGTCTTTAAAAAACGCGGGTGCATTTCCTGTTTCTGCTGTCAGGAGATGTGTCCGCTCAAGGCGATTTCCGTAAAAAGAGCGCTCGGATTTTAAATCGAAAAATAATAAAACCGAAAACCGCAAAATTGCAAAACCTAAAAAAATTATTTTTTTTGCGCTATCACATTGCACAACGGCTGGAAACCTTCTGCAATCAAAGAATGTTTTTGAATTGAAAAACCGTTTTCACAAATGAACGAAAGCAGTTCTTCGTCATTCCATTTGTGATATGTTTTAAATCCCGTAAGTTTTAAAAACCGCATGCGAAGGCTCATTTTCCTGTCGCTCTGCTGAACAAAAGTCGGCGCAAAAAGAAGTCCGTTGTCTTTTAAAACCCTGCGGATTTCGCCCAGTGCTTTTTCTGGTTCGGGCATAATGTGCAGGGCATTTGCAATCATAACCGCATCAAAACTTTTGTCCGCATAAGGAAGGTTTGTCGCGTCCTGCACTGAAAAATACAGCCTGTTTGATTTTGCCCTTTTCCTTGCTTCTTTAATCATCTGCTCGGAAAAGTCAGTTGCTTCCCAGTGAGCAGTTTTTGGCGCGAGCGGAAAAGACAGCTGACCTGTTCCGCAAGCAAGTTCAAGAACTGTCATTTTGCGGTTCAGTTCAGGTTCAACTTGCTTGCAGATTGCTTCGTATATTTTGTTGTTGTTCTTCATAAACGGAGTATAAAACCCCGCCATTTTCTGCCAGTATTCTTTATTTGAATTTGCCATCACACACCACCTTTTGTTAGTTTCTGCTAACTTAGTGTATCACAAAATATATTGAATGACAAATGAAAGGCGTTTTTTTTACTGATACAATCTGACGTAATCAATTTCCATTACGCATTTTTCGATTTTTTTGTCGATGTCACCTCCGAGATTTCCGCCCATTGCAACGTTCATCAAAATGTAGAACGGCTGGTCAAAAGGCCAGTATGTCCAGTAGTCCTCTGAAGTATGCGGATTTCTGTATTCGGCAAGAATCGTTCCGTCGTAATACCAGGTCAGCCCTTCCGGCGTCCAGTTGACTGCGTACGTATGCCATTTTTCGCGGTTTTTAATTTCCCTGCCGGAGCTTACAATCGGATTTGCGCCGTAGCCTGACTTACAGTGCGCCGTTCCGTAAACGACAGAACCCCAGACATTCTGCGACGCTTCCATTACGTCAATTTCGCCGCTTCTTGGCCAGCTTCCGTATGTATTTTTTTCAGGCAAGAGCCACAGTGCAGGCCAGCAGCCTTTTTCTTTGGGAACTTTTGCACGGAATTCTATATAGCCGTAAGTCATCGTTTTTTTGTATTGCGACACGAGCCTTGCACTCGTCCATTTTCCGTTTGATTCTTTTTTTGCAACGATTTTCAAAGTTCCGTTTGAAACGTAAGAGTTTTCGCGGTTCTTTGTGTAGTTTTGAATTTCGCCGTTGCCCCAGCCGTGAGCGCCTTCCTTAAAATCCCAGTAAAGCGCATTAGGTTCATCTGAACTGTCATTGAACTCGTCAGACCAGACAAGCTTCATATCAGTCTTTACAAATTCCGGCAGTTTGTCTTTTGAAGAGCCGCATGAACAGATGCAAAAACAAATGTATGAAACTGATAAAAGGCAGACAGCAGATTTAAATACTTTTTTCATAAATTCCTCTCAAGACATTATCAATCAGATTGTGCCGTTTGTCAAATGACGCAGAATTATTTACTGTATTTTTTAGTAAAACCAATTAATAAATTTTTTTTGATAGAACTTTTCAAAACTAAAAGTATGATAATAAGTGAAAAATCTTAACACTTTATCAAAGGGAATTGCAAATCAAAGAATGACTTGTAATTCCCTTTTTTGTTTGCAGGAGAAAAATGAAAAAATCTGAAAAAACAAACGGAGCAGGCTCAGGCAGAAAAATCATTGCAGCGGTAATGACTGTCTTATACATTGCCGCTTTAAGCCCGACTGCTGCATTTGCAGAAG
>JBJETJ010000031.1:0-51897 GCA_051883255.1 Treponema sp. | reverse complement strand
CTTCTGCAAATGCAGCAGTCGGGCTTAAAGCGGCAATGTATAAGACAGTCATTACTGCTGCAATGATTTTTCTGTTCAGTTTTACTTCGCTTATTTTTTCAGAGTTTTTTTTCATGTCCGTTATCTCCTTGTCCGGTTTTACTTTTTCTCAAACGTAATTTTTACAGGGCTTGCCGGAAAATTTTCATTGCTTGCGATGACGGCGGCAAATCCTGATTTGCTGTCTTTAAATGCAATTTCTTCAGGCACGGTGAACTCCGTTATTTCATAGCCGTTGATTTTAAGAAGGAAATTCTTTTTGCCGGTGTCATAGGAAACTTCAGCATTGTTTTTTATTCCGAAGCCTCTGTTTATATAACCGGAATTTTTCCAGCCGCCGTTGACGTGGCTGAAAACTCCGTCACAGACTTTTCCGACTGTATAACAGCCGCCGGCATTTATGAGGACTGTAAGCATGAAAGGCTTTCCGCCGGTTTCCTGTGCGCAGAACACGATGCCGAATCCTGCTTCTGTCCTTCCGCTTTCCTTTATCATTTCAACTGATAAAACCTCAAAGCTTTCGCCTTCATTGACGTAAGGAACGCTCCATATAGTCCAGCCGTTTTCGTTCAGGTATCTTTCATCGCATGTTTCAAACGTAAAAAGTCCGTTCTGTCTGTCCTGCACGAAAAGGGAACTTTCTTCCTTTATGGCAGTCTGTTCAGGCGGCATCGGATTTTTTTCTCCTTCAACCGGGTCAAGGCTGCAGGAGGCAAGCAGCAGCATGGCAGAAAGGTAAATCAATGGTTTTTCATGTTTCATCGTAACGTCCTTATTTTTCATCAGTATTTAATTATCTGATTCAGTGAAACGGTATATTCAATAACCGTGCAGAAAGTGTTTCCCGAAGAAAGCGAAGTCCTCTCCGGAAAAATCCTGAAATAAAAATTTTTCGTTTCGTAGCCTGTGTTCTTTATGGGGCAGGCAACCAGATGCCTTACGCTCTGGCTTTCAAATCCCGAGACCTGTATCCTGAGGTTCGTTCCTGCACCGGCAGTAGCGTTGTCAAGGTTGTGCTGTCCTATTACGATGTCTGCCTGGCGCATAGGCGGAACGGTTACGTAAAACCAGTCCTCGTCAAGGAATTCTTTTTTATCAGTTACGAATCCTGCACATGTCAGGCTGCAGATTCTGTCGTATTCAAGGAAGACTGCCGTCTGTTCAGTATCGTTCGGTTCGCAGAAGTCCTTCCTCGTTCCTGATGACCAGCCGTAGCCGTATTCTTTTCCTGCAAAATATTTCTGTCCGCGCGCCTTGTCCAGACGGTAAACGTATCTTTCATTGTCAGAAAGATTTGTGTCCGTAAAGCCAGTTCCGCTTCCTTCGTAAATGCAGCTCCAGAAAAGCGGAACTGTGTCAGGCGAACGCATGAGGTAAAACCTGTCTGCTGCATCGTCTTCTTTCCAGGAAAGATACACCGTATGCTCCGTTACAAGAGAGTCTGCCTGCGGACTGTCATAAAACGGATCGCTCATATTCCTGAAAACCGCTTCGTCAAATTCGCTTCTGCAGCACGGAAAAAGCAGCGGAACTGTAAGGAACGGGAAAAAAAGTTTTTTTATCAGTTTCATCTGTTCTCCTTAAAAATACTGAATGATGCTCCGATGCACGGCTTTACCGAAACAAAGCCGTCGCTCATCAGGTGCCAGTCAAAGACAAGCTCCGTAAAAATTCCGGCTGACCTGTTTATCCTGAACTCATACCCTGCAACTGCTTCAAGCGAAAAGACATTCTGATATAAAAATTTTTCATCTTCATACTTAGGCCTTATGTTCATAAACTCAATGCCGTATGCAAGTCCAAATCCTGCATGCAGTGAATGTGCTTCGTTAAAATGAACGTGAACCAGTGCCGGAAGGCTGACTGCCATTGTGTTGAGGATTAACGGATAGCAGTCTTTCCTGTTCATGCCGATATCCCATGAAAGATTCAGCCTCAGGGAAAAATCGACAAGTTTTCCGCCTGCCGCCGTTACAGGCAGTTCAGGATAAAACTCAAGTCCTGTGCTGATTCCTGCAATTCCGAGGATTTTGTTTCCCCATCGGGCATCTGCAGGACTCCAGTAAAAGACGGATGACGGAATCCTCAGTTCCATCGGGCGCATTTTCTGCTTTTTCAGTTCGTCCTGATTAAGTCCCGTGATTTCTTCTGTGCCATGGAGAATGTTCCTGCAGAGGACGTCGATGAGCCTGTCATAATGTCCGATGCCGTCGCATGCAAAGAATTCCCTTACCGTTTTTTTTTCAGAAGCTGAATAGAGCTTTACTTCGGCAAGCCAGTTCGTTTCGTTTTTCTTTATGTAGCCGTAGATTAAATAGTCTGCGTTTTCAGACATGCAGATTCTGTTTGCATCGCTGACCGTGACGGGAATGCCGTGACTGCTTTCTGAAATCAGAAAGAAATTTACAAGCCCTTCAAACCAGTGCTTTTCAAGTTCTGAATGAATTGCCTTTGCAGGATTGAAAGGCACTGCCGTCTTTTTTCCGTCTGAGTCATAGACTGCAAGCGGCGCGACCTTTATCACGTCAGCGTAGCAGGCAGATAAAAACGATGAAGCAGCGATGATGAGCATGATTTTTTTATTCATCAAGTCCCTCCGTTTCTGCAAGGACAGCCCTTTCAATTTCAAGACATTCATCATCTGCTGCGGCATTCTGCCTGAGGATTTTTATGCCGCTTAAAATTTCTTTGTATTTTGAGCTGTCTGCCATGTTCATATAGAAAAGGCTTTTCGTTTTGAAGGAAAGGCATTCCATGTCTTCGTACCGTTCCTTTGAAAGCCTGTTGAATTCAGCGTATGCCTTCTCAAATTCTTTTTTGCCGTACAGTTCAGAAGCATGCTTTTTTGCTTCAAGAAACGCACTGTCTTTTTCTGCAGTGTCAACAGTTTTCTTTTTCTGCTCTTCAAGAATTGCATCGTAAGTCCCTGCCATTCTGACTGTCCTTGAAAACTGGCTTTCTGACTTCTGCCTGATGAGTGAAAGTTCTCCTTTCATTTCCTTCTGATTTTCTTCCTGACTGTCAGAAATCTGCCTTACTGAAAGTTCAATGCCTTCCGCGAGCTTTTTCTGCCGTACTTCAAAATCTGAAAGTTCCATGCCAAAAGACGTAACTGCCGTTTCAAGAAGCAAAACTGATTTTTTTAGTGCACTGACTTGAAACACGGTTAAAACATTTGAAACTGTCAGCAGAAAAACTGCTGATGACAGGAACATGAATTTTCTGTCAGTCATTTTCAGTCCTCCGTTTTTTGCTTTCTAAAATAACTTCCCTTAAAAAAAGCCAGTCCTTTCTTTCTTCGATTTGCAGGGCAGTGTCTGCCATTTTAAGCGCATCGTCAGCATTGCCTTTGTCCAGAAGGCTTTCTGCCTTTTCTGCGTAGTACGTGCCGCTTCCGGTCTTGAAGTACAGTACTGTACCGGGCTTTACGACGGTTTTTCTTGATACCGTTTCATATCCCGGTTTTTCTGCGCGGACTTCCGTTTCCTTTTCTGAACCGAACGGAAACGAAAGCCTGCCGTAAATGTCAGTCTGTCCTGCTTTCTTTCCGTCAATGAAAACGGAAGCGTTCATGACCGGCATGCCGTCCTGGTCATAGACCATCACGTATACTGAATCAATTTTATTTTCAGGCATTCCTGCACACGAGAAAAACGGCAGTAAAACCAGTGCTGCCAGTGCCTTTAAAAAGTTCCTGCAGTGCTTCATTTTTTTACCTCATAGTATTCGCCGCGGATTTTTGCCCTGTAACCGCCGTCAGACTGAACGCAGGAGTTTCCGTCAGTTTCCGTGTCAGACAGGACAAGCTTATAAATGCTTCCCGTTTTTTCATCCTTTGCAATTACGAAATTTTTTCCGCCTGATTTTGCAAGTCCTACGTAAGAAAGTTTTTTCAGCTTGATTTGAGTAAAGTTTTCTCCGGCTTTTGCAGTCACGCCGCCATTCCTTACGGATTCAGTTTTTGCCGCCTGTTTTTTTTCAGGAGCCGGCTTTTTAAATAGCCTGTCCATTTCTGAAAGTTCCGTTTCCCTGCAGATGTATTCATGCAGTACGGGGTCGTCCTGTTTTAATTCCGTTCCCGTGTCAAGGCAGACCGTCGTCTGAATCCTGTTTCTGTTTCCGCCGTTGCGGACGGCAAAGCTTTTTATGTCAATGAGGTTTTCTTCTCCCTGCTGGATTTCCTTTATAAAGTTCAGCATGTCCATACTGCCTGAAAGCATAAGGAACTCTATTTCCGCATTTCTGCCGTTTCCCTTAAGCTGTATGTACTGCTCGCTGCATGAGTTTTTATGAAGTACGCTCCGTATTTTTTTTATACATTCGGAAACAGTCATGTTCTGCCTTGCTTCAAGCCGTGCCTGCATTTTTAAAAGTTCCGTTTCATAAAAACTGATTTTTCCGTCAATGCCGGATTTTTCATCCGGCCCGTTTATGAATCTTGAAAACTCTCCGCTGTAAGTCACCGTTTCTCCTCCGTCCTTTACCGTAGTCCTGTTCATCCTTACTGCCTTGAATGCGCTGCTTCCTTCAAAATTTGAAAGTATCGTTACGGCATCATCTGCAGTAACTTCAACCGTAAAGCTGTTTTTCTGAATCAAGATGTTTTCTACCGCTGCTTTTTCTGTCATTACCGAATATATGCGCTCCATGCACGGATATATTTTTTCGTATTCAAGGCTTTTCTTTCCGTAATATTCTTTTTTGAGCGCAGAAAGTTTTTCTTCCTTCTGCTTCCGGGCTGCTTCTTCCTGCCGTTCCTGCATTTCAGTTTCTTTCTGCGTACGCAGGGTTTCTGCTCTTTTTAAGGAGGCATGATGAAAAGCGGATGCCGCTGCTGCAAGAATGAAAAGAACTGCAATGACTGCAGGACATATTTTCCCTGCGTTCAATGTCCTTTTGATTTCTTCTTTTGAAAGGTAAACGTCGTACCGTCCTTTTATGCCTGTCTTAAGCATGAGGATGTTTTTTGCGTTCACTTCAAAAGGGTAAAGTCCTTCAAGTTTCTGCCTTGCCTCGCGGATTTTCTTTTCAGGTGTCCGCGATTTTAAATCAAGGGTAAACTTAGGACAGTTTTCAGGTGCCGTTCCTGCCGTCATGATTTCCCCCTTTCAAATAAATCTTCTTCTCTGCAAGAATGTATTTTTCTATTTTTCTCATGTTTTCTTTTTGAGGAACTGCAGCGAATACTGCAATGCCTTTTACTTTTTCCGTTTCAATGTCAACCTGCCAGAATGCCGTTTTTGTTCCGATCAGGTCAAAGACGCCGTGGCTTTCTGCAACCCCGAGGATTTCAGAAAGTTCCTTTACCGTCGTATCAGAAGAAATCCTGTCCTTTACGAGTTCTGCCTTTTTCTGTGCTTCCTTTATGCCGCAAAACTCAAGTACTGCCTTTATGAAACTTTCGCTCATATAATGAACGTTAAGCGGCGGAAGGCTGTTTACGAGCGGAAACATGTCTTTGCCTTCAAAATCTTTTGCGGCGTTTTCAAGAACTGTCCTGTCAGAAAATTCTGGATTAATCCAGCCGTAACTGACAAAAACATCGCCGCCGCCTGTCGTGACGTATTCATCTATGGTTCTGTCTTTTAAAAATTTTTCTGATGCAAAATTTCTGTTTATGCCTGTCGAAACGTCCGTAACTTTAAAATCACAGGTACAGGCTGAATCTGTCAAAGACAGGATTTCATTTCCGCCTGAATCTGACGGAAGTTCCTTTAACGCCTGGATTCTTTCTTCCGTCCGGTAAATGATTGAATCAATTTTTTTTCTCTCGCTGACTGCCGCTGCACAAGAACTGATGTATTTTTCTCCTGCTGCCGTAATCATGCAGAGCGACAGCGAAAGGATGCCGAGCGAAAAAACGGCAGTCAGTGCAACGGGTGTAGAAAAGCCTTCGTCATTATTATTCATCCGTAATCCTCTGTTTTATGAATTCCTGAGTTTCATGTTTCTTTCCGTCATGATTCCATTCTATTTTTATTCCTTCTGCCCTGTGCTTTCTGTCATACACCTGAGAAATAAAAACTCCTTCAATTCCTTTTTCTGCACAGAAAAGTTCAAGGCTTTCTTTTGCTGACTTGAACTCAGCATCAAAGTTTTTCCAGTAAGGAATTTCAATGCTGCGCATTTTTTTTCTCAATGCTGAATCCGTTTCAAGAAGCAGGACTGCGCTTTCTGATTTTCTTTCTGACCTTGCGATGCCCTGCCTTACGCTGATTAAACTTCCCGTAAAGGCTGAAACCGCCGTCACGGAAACCGCCGTAGCTGCAAGGATTTCAGTCAGGTTCATTTGCCGCCTCCATGATACGAGCTGCCTTTGTCATCTGGACGTCAGAAATTTTCTGTACGCTTACAATTCCTGCCGTAATCCCTGCAAGGACAAGCAGGAATGCTGCCGTTACGAATATTTCCCGAATCATTTTTTTTACTCCCAGCTTTTTATGTCTGCGTTCCTGTCTTCGCCGCCTTCAAGTCCGTCAGCGCCGAAGCTCCTTATTCCGTATGCCGAGCCGTCAGGGGCAGGGCTTGTGTATTCATAGTCAAATCCCCACGGATCTTTCGGCGCATCCTTGTAAAGGTACGGACCGCTCCATCCGTCGGAGACAGGAGATGTTTCGGGCTTTTTCCTTAAGGCTGCAAGCCCCTGTTCCGCAGTCGGATAGTTTCCGCAGTCGATGTAATATGCCTCAAGCGCCGTGGCAAGGCTTTCTATCTGAGTTTTTGCCGCGGCACTCCTTGCTTTTTCGAGGCTGTTTACGGAAACGAATCCTGCCGTCGCAGTAAGGATAAGTATTACCGCAATGACAATCAGCGTTTCCATAAAAGTCCATCCTTCTTCGTTACTGATGATTTCAGTCAGTTTCTGTTTTTTCATAATGCCCCCAGAAGATTGAATGCAGGAATCACAAACTGTGCGATGACTGCAATGATTATCAGCCCTGTTACGATGGTAAAGACAGGCTCTGCTGCCTGTGCAATGCAGGACAGCATTCCCTCACTTTCGCTCTGGTAATAGCTGAATATCTGGCTGAATGACTCCGACGTCCTTCCGTTTTCTTCTGCAATCTTTATCCAGACCGTAATGTATCCCGGAAAAATCCTTTCGCTTTCAAAGGCTTCTCCGGCAGGACTGCCGCATGCCGTCTTTTTGCATGCACCTTCAACTGCTTTTTTCAGCCGTGCATTGCTCAGGACTTCCTTTGCATGCTCAAGGCTTTGAACGAGCGGAAAATGCGCCCGGGTAAGCAGCATCATCGCAAATGAAAAATCGTGCATCTGCATCGTCATCACCAGATTCTTTATGAAAGGAATTTTTAAAATGACCGTATCAATGACGAGCGCTGCCTTTCTTCCTGAACTCCGTACCAGAGGCAGTATGACGGCTGCTGCCGTGACGGACGATAAAATGACTGCTGACGTCCGCCAGCCTGAACTGATTTTCTTCTGGTACATTCCGGTGCTTTCAGAAGAATTTGCAAATGCCGAAAAGATGAGTTCAAGATGCGGCATTACAAAGACGGCAAGTATGACTGCAACTGCCGCCGCCGTCACAAGGACAAGCGACGGATAAAGCAGCGCCTGCACTGTCTTTTGCCTCATGTTTTTCCTGTCACGAAGATAAAAGGCAAGATGCCCGAATACATCTGCAAGAGTTCCGCTTTCTTCGCCGATTGAAACAAGTGATACGTAAAGCGGCGGAAAAAGTTTTTCCTCTTTAAGTGCTTCTGAAAGTTTTTTGCCTTCGCTTACTTTCTTTAAAATTCCTGAAACAAATTTCTTTCCTGATTTTTCCGTAAGGATTTCCCTGCATACTGCAAGCGAACTCTGCAGCGGCAGACAGGACGAAAGCAGTGAATGTATCGTCTGCGTAAACAAAAGTATGTCTGTTTTCATAAAAGTCCTTCCCTCATGATTTCTTTTTCCGTTGACATGCCGCACCGTATTTTTAATGCCGCATCTTCCCTTAATGTCCTGAAGCCGTGCCTTGCGATATGTTTTCTGATTTCACTTTCGCTTTCGTTTTTTTCAATCATCGCGCGGCATTTTTCGTCGACGTCAAATACTTCGCTTACGGCAGTCCTTCCCCTGCATCCTGTCATGCTGCATGACGCGCAGCCTTTTCCCATGCAGTCAGGACAGGGCTTCCTGACAAGGCGCTGTGCAACGACTGTCCTGAGGGTTCCTGCAATCAGGTACGGTTCTATCCCGAGGTTCTTGAGCCTTGCAACTGCAGATACGCTGTCATTCGTGTGAACCGTAGAAAGAATCAGGTGTCCCGTAAGTGATGCCCTGACTGCAAGTTCTGCAGTCTGCCTGTCGCGGATTTCTCCGACCATTATGACGTCGGGGTCATGCCTCAATATCCTGCGCAGGATGCTTTCAAACGTAAGTCCGATTTCATCGTTTACCTGTATCTGTTCTATGCCGTCAATGATTTTTTCAACAGGGTCTTCTATCGTCACTATCTTTAAATGCTCCGTATCCATTTCCCTGAGCATTGCATGCAGCGTAGTCGTCTTTCCGCTTCCGGTAGGGCCTGTTGCAAGAATCATTCCGTACGGATTTTTCAATGCAGCTTTTATTTTTTTCAAGTTCCCTTCTGAAAAACCGAGTTCTTCAAGGGAAAGTTCTTCGCCTTCGCTTTTAAAAAGGCGGAGGACTATGTTCTGTCCTGCAGCTGACGGAACGACTGAAACACGGAAGTCAAGTTTTTTCGTTCCGGTCATAACGCTCATCCTTCCGTCCTGGCACAGCCTGCTTTCCATTACGTTAAGGCCCGACATTATTTTTACGCGGCTTGCAAGGGAATCAAAAACTGTCTTTTCAAAAACGCGCACCGTCTGTAATACTCCGTCAATCCTCATGCGGACTTTTACGGATTCCTTTGTTCCCTGTATGTGTATGTCGCTTGCGTTTCGCCTTATGGCTTCGAGGCAGACTGCATTTATTATGTTTACTGCAGGAGCATCAGAACTTATTTCTTCAAGGCGGTATCCGCTTTCTGATTCTTTTTTTGAAGGACTGTTTTCTCTGCGGCTGTCCACAAAGTTTCCGATGAACTCTGCAAAGTCAGGATCCTTTACAAAAACTGCCTTAACCTTTTTCGGTTCATGTGCCTTTTCAAGTACTTTTATGACGTCTGCCTGGCTTTGCGAAACTGCTGCCGTTACTTCGCTTTCCGTCTCGCTGATTTTTACGCACCGGGAACTTTTTATGAACTCCCGGGTATATTGTCCCTTTATTTCACGAAAGCCCGAAAATTCAAGTATGTCAAAATTTTTCACGGCTCATCCTCTCCCCGTATTTTTCTTTAAGCCTCAAAAGGTTCTCGTTTTCTCCCGGAACTTTTTCCTGCGGTTTTTCGACTGACGGAACCAGATATATTACGAACTCCGTTTCTACTGCCGACACGACTTTCTTTTTGAAAAGACATCCGATAAACGGAATCTTTCCGAGCAGCGGAATGCGCTTTTCTGAAACCTCTTCTTCCGTCTGGAAAAGTCCGCCTATTACGACAGGCTCTCCGCTTTTTGTCCTTACGTTCGTGCTTACTTTTTTTTCCGTCGTAGACGGCGGCATCGTCGTATCAGCTCCGCTGCTGCCGGACGATGATGACTCCGAGCTTCCCTGTTTTGAAACCTGTGCATCGACTTTTACCGTTACCATTCCGTCGCCGCTTGCCCAGCCGTTTACGCAGAGCGTAAGTCCGCTTGAAATCTCGCGCGTAGTGCTTGTGTAAAGGTCGCCCTTTGTATCTACGATTATGTCGCGGTAGCGCGTCGTGTTCGTATTGGAAAAACTCAGGGATTCGCCGCTTATTCCGTTCAGCGTAGTGTCGGCAAGCACGCGCGATTTTCCTTCCGAGAGTTCTGCATTGAGGCTTCCTGCAAACTGAACTCCGAACTTTGAAATTATGTCAAAGTTTATGTTGAATATGTTTGAGAGCGTTCCGCTCCAGGAATATCCCGTACCCGTATCCGTGTTTCCTGCGCTGAACGATGCGCCTGCGTTAAGTCCGCCTGTCTTCTGCCTCTGGACTACAAGCAGCTGGTATTTTATCTGCTGTTTAGGCCTGTCGATTTCTTCAAGGTTTTTTGAAAAGTCTTCAAACTGCCTGTCCGTTCCTGAAAAGAAAACTAATGCAGGCTCGGAAGTTTCCGTTATGCCGTCCCTGCCTGCTCCTGCAGGAAGCGACTTTATGAGTTCGTCACTCTTTATGTATTTGAGCCGGACAGCCCTGACCTGTTTTTTGCCGTCAAGCATTGAGATGAACTCATTGATTTTTTCTTCACATTCTTTCGTTACCTGCGTTATAAAGCCGTTGCCGGAAGGCAGCATTATGATGTCTGTCAGGAGGAGCGTTTTCGGAATGAGTGCGGCTGCTTCTTTTGCATCTGCGTTTTCAAAATAAAAGCTTCTGTAATTCCTGTCCTCAAGCGGAACGTCTGCCTTCCTGATGAACTCTTCTATCGGATTGATTTCCGAAGGACTTCCCGTAAGTATGAGCGAGTTTGAATTCTTGTCCTGCTTTACAAATCCCTGCGCGTTCAGTTCGTTCGGAAGCATTGAAACGATGTTTTCTATGCTGATGTTCCTTACCCTGACAATCCTTGTTTCCTTGAACTTTTTTATTACGTCCTTTTTCTGTATTTCGTAAATGTAATAGACATTGCCGCTTACGGAAAAATCACAGCTGCACTGATTCAGGAGAAGTGAAAGAAGTCCGTCAAATTCCTTGTCCGTATATGATATGTTTTCAAGCGTTGCGTTCGGTTTTGACAGCAGCGAAAACTCCCTGTTTCCTTTTTTAAACAGCGTTTCGATTACGTTTGCAAAAGCCGCTTTCTGAATGCTGCAGGAAAACTTTCCGCCGTCTTCTGACATCGTAAATATATCGATGCTGCGCCTGTTTGCCGTTCCTGCACTTTTTGTAATGTAAAAGCCGTCTGCTATCCTCTCAAGTCCGAATCCATGAAGCTTTACTGCGGCAAGGTTCAGGACGTCTTCAAGAGCCGCATCTGTCACACGTATCGTTACGGTCATGTCAGGAAGACTGTCAAAGAGAATCGTCCTGTTCGTATGGCGCGAAAGCATGTTTAAAAACGGTTCTATGCGTACGTTCTCCGTATTTACGGAAAGCCTGCCGCTTTCGTTCGTTTTGACCTGTACTTTCGTAATGAAATAAATGCCGTCGTTTTCTTCAACGTAAAGCCTGCAGTGCCTTGCAAAGCGCTCCAGTGCACTTTTAAAATCCTTGTCTTCAAAGCGGAACGTTGCACTGCCTGATACTGTTTCGTCAATGATGACTGATGCACCGCATACATCGGCAACCGAATATATGATGTCTGAAATTTTCTGGTTTCTGAAATCCATGTATATGGAAGAGCTTTCTTCCTGCGCACGTAAAGAAAATGCAAGAAGAATCATAAGAAACAATCCTGCAGGAACTTTTTTCATGAAAACCTCCTGCATGCAAGTTCCGACACTGCAAAGCCTGCCAGCATGAAAGGCGCAAACGGAACTTTTGCATCATTTCTTTTTAAAATGCGCAGGACGGCAAAAAACAAGATTCCTGCAATGCTTGCAGAAATGAATGCCGTACATGCCCTGAAAAATCCGAGGCTGTAGCCGATGACTGATGCAGATTTTACGTCACCGAACCCGAGCCCTTTGGTAACGGCCTGCGCAAGATAAAACACTGCAAAAAAGAAAACTGCACAGTTCAGGTGATGCGGAATCTTTGCAGGATTCGTAAAAATGTCGGTAAGAACTGCGGCTGCAAAAAATCCTGCCGTAATTGAATTCGGAATCCGTCCGCTTTTTGCATCAAAAAAAGAGATGACTGAAAGATATAAAAAACTGAAATAACGTAAGGTCATATTTCTTGATTTCTCCCTAAAAACAAAACGTCCCGTATTTGTCTGTCCACACCTGATTGTCTTCGTATTTTATTTCCGTCAGGAAAATGCGGTTTACATAAATGCCTGTTTCTAAATCAAAGTCGTCGGAGTTTTCAAGCAGGGTGGTGATTTGCGCGGCGAGTTCCGTTATGTCAATGGAAAAATCTGCCGTTTCTTTTGATTCGATTTCTGAGGAAAATTCTTTTTCGATTTGATGACGGGCTGAAAACTCATCAGAAAAATCGTCTGCGTTAAGTTCAGCATGAACTTTGAAAGACTTGATTTTTTTTAACGACATATTTTTTACGCTGAATTCAATGCCGCAGTTTTTTATTTCGCAATTTTTAATCGAATAGACAAACCCCGACCCGTTCCCCGAAACGCACCCTGCAAACAAAAACAAAACCAAAAGCGAAAAACAAAATTTTAAAAACAGTCTTTTCATAAAATCCTCCCATAAAAAGTCAAGAAGATTGTTTCAACAGTTGATTGACTTTTTACGCTGCTCCGTAATGCAATGAGGGGTAGCAGTTGATAAGAAAGTTCGCAACGCGAATTTGTGAATAAAAACTTTGATGCTATTCAGGCAAAGTTTTTATTACACCTCCTTGTTATCATACTTTTGCATTTGCAGGATTTTCACCAAAATAAAAATAAATCTGAATTTTAAATTGAATTTTCAACTATCCACTAATACAAAAATGTGGTAGAATTCGGTGACGGTAAAAATAGAAATTAAAAAATAAGTTGAGGTGGTATAAAGTGAATTTTACTAAAAAAACTTTTGTGACAGTCAGTCTGATTTTATTTTTACAGGCATTCTTATTTTCTGCGGAAGTAAAAAAAGACGACAGGCAGAAAAATTCTTTCAGCGACATTAATCTTGTTCAGCTTGGACCTCAGGAAGGCGTTTTGTTTGACACTTTTGTAATCGGCGAAAATTCAGAATCGATTACTGCGACAAGATGGATTACTTCTTTTAAAATGAACAAGTACGAAACGACTTATAATTTATGGTATATCGTCCGCAATTATGCAGAAGAACGCGGCTATGTTTTTCAGAATCCCGGACAGGAAGGCGCTTACGGACGGCGCGGAAAAGCTCCGACAAAAGAGGGCGCATATCAGCCGGTGACAATGGTAAGCTGGTACGACATCGTAGTCTGGTGCAATGCCTTGAGCGAGATGATGGGCCGCACTCCGTGTTATTATTACAATCAGGAAATTCTCCGTGATGCGACAGATACTGCTTCGTGCGATATGGCAGAATGTAAATGGCAGAACGACGGCTACAGGCTTCCGACTGAAGCAGAGTGGGAATACGCTGCCAGAGTGACAAAGGCTGGCTTCCAGAGCGGCGCGCTTGCTTCGGGGCAGATTAATTCACTCGGGCTTGACAACCCTGACGAAAAAGAAACTTCGATTGCCTGGTGCGATGCAAATACAGATACGACTCACATCGTCGGAACTGCCGGAACTATATTTAACGGAAAGTCTGGCATTGCCGCCGCAGGAAGCGGAAACAGTAACGGCGCAGGACTTTTTGATATGAGCGGAAATGTCCTTGAGTACTGCTGGGACTGGCTTGACGTTTATTCTGATGTCGTTCCGGGGGAGCGTGCTACAGGTCCTCTTTACGGCTCGGAACGCGTATGCCGCGGCGGTTCCTGGTCGTCTTACACTGGCTTTATTTATGCCGGCGACAGATACGGCTATGACCCCAATGAATTTTATAACTACCTTGGATTCAGATTCTGCACTACAAAATAATTTAAAAAGCTGAACTTTGAATTTTCGTGTTCAAGGTTTTAAATTTAAATATGAATTAAAAAAGAATGAATGGAATGAAATTTGAAAATCCATAATCTAAAATAAAATTTTATTTTTACGGAAGGTTAATATGACACCAGAAGAAGCTCAGGACAAAGCACGAAATAATTTTAAAAACGGAATGAACTGTGCGCAGGCAGTTTTTTCAGTTTTTGCAGAAGAACTCGGAATGAATCTTGAAACGGCATTAAAAGTGTCGCAGGGGTTTGGCGGCGGAATGTGCCGTATGCGCGAAGTCTGCGGCTGTGTCAGCGGAATGATAATGGCATCTTCTCTTGTAACAGGAAGCGCTGACCCGTCAGACAAAAATGCAAAAGATGAATGTTACAAAACCGGTCAGCAGCTCAGCCAGAAATTCCGCGAAAAAAACGGCTCTGTCGTATGCCGGGAACTTCTCGGTCTTGTTCCGATGGGGCAAAGCGAGGCAGCATTGCAAAACAAAATCCCTGTCGAGCATAAAGTCGAGTCAAGCGTAAGTTCCGAGCGCACGGAAGAATACTACAAAAAGCGCCCCTGTCAGGAACTTTGCGCAGACGCCGCAGGAATTTTCTGCGAATACCTTAATTCAAAAAAGAAAGTCTGACTGCCGTGCGTTCAGCGTTTACACTGTCCGGCATTAAAGCGTTCTGCAAATAAATTTTTCTGCCGTTGGACAGCAGTCGTTAAAAAATCAGTCGTCAGACAGTCAGCCTTTTTTTCGTTCAGCGTTTTGATTTAACTGTTTTTCCACAGGTCAATGAATTCAAGCATATACTGCTGGACATTGTTAAAATATTTTCTTTGCAGCTGGCACGCCGGAATTCCGATGAACCTGTAGTGCCAGCATTCGTAGCGGTATCCCGTGATGTCTTCGTATTCCTGCGGAAAAGAAAGCGACCAGCCGTATTTGTGTGCATTGTCACGAAGCCATTTTCCCTGTTTCGTATTTATAAAATCATTCGTAATCGAGCCAAAATCAATCGCGCTTCCGAGCTGGTGCTGGCTTGTTCCCGGACGTGCACTTTCGCGTTCGGCTTCTTCAAGTCCGTCAATTTCAACCCAGCGCTGAAAAAGTTTTGCCTGATAGTCATAGCTCCTGTAAGTTGAACTTACCAGAAGCGTAATCCCGTCTGCCTGCGCGGCTTTTGCCATAATTTTTAAATTTTCTTCTACGTCGGGGCGCAGTGACAAATCAGAACGATTGATATTATAGTAATTATTCTGAACGAGCTTTTTCAAATTCTTTGGCTCATAGTTTTTTGGCGCATGATGTTTTTTGTCGATTAAAAAATAAAGCGGCAGGTCGTCCTGCGTATATTTTTTTTCTTCTTCAAGAACAGTTTTTAAATCCCTTACAAATTCAGCCTTGTCCTTAAACGAAAGTTCTCTTTGCGCGCGCAAAGGCATTTTAGAAAGAACCATATCAACTTTTGCAAGTTCTTCTTTTGTCTGACCGAATGAACAGGACAAAGCCGATATAATAGTAAAAAAAGCACAGATAATTTTTTTCATATATTCCTCCCGAAAAAATAAAATACTAAAAGTCAAAAAGTAACGGCGCTTTTAATTTTGCAGTTCTTCGATTTCCTTTAAAATCTGACTGTTCATTAAAGTCCGCTCTCTGTCAAAAAACCAGCCGTATTTGTTAAAATATTTTATCGCAGACTGAATGTGAATTTTAAGCATTTTTTTGTTTTTGTAAGATTCCCTTGCATGGTCGTGAATGACAGAAACATTCGGATAAAAATATGTTTTTCCGATTCTGTGAAGCCTTCGTATCAAGTCAAAGTCCTCAAAATACATAAAGAACCGCTCGTCAAAAAATATGTCATTTTCTTTGAGCGCACTGCACCTCATAAACATAAAGCACCCCGAAAGGCAAGGCGGATTTATGATTTTATCATATCCGGAATTTTTTAAAACATACCTGTCATTTTTCTTCATGCTGAATTTTGTCTTTGGCAGAAACCGTCGTAAAAACAAATCACTCGGAACAGGCAGCAGCTTGCACAGATATTGAATTTCTCCGTCAGGATAAATTACTTTTGGCAGAACGTAAACGGCGTCTTTATTTTCGTCCATAAATTGAACGAGTTTTTGCAGGACGTCTTTTTCAAACCGAATGTCGGGATTAAGCACGACATGATAGTCTGCGTTAAGTTCGATTGATTTTTTAAGCGCGATGTTGTGGGAATCTCCGTAGCCTGTGTTTGTGTGCGCAATGTATTCGATTATCGGAGAAACTTTTGCGATGGCGCTGTTCTCCTCTGACGGTGCGTTGTCAATTACAAAAAGCCTGTCAACGCAATTACTGTCAATGACAGATTTTAAAAGCGCATTGAGCTGTTCTTCTTTTGTATTATAGATTACGACGGAAGCTGTTAACATAAAGTCAGTGTACCAAAAAAAATAAAAAAAATCTATTGACACAAAATTTAAATTAATATATAGTTGTTTTTGTTCACACGAACAAATGCTTGCTTAGCTCAGCTGGTAGAGCAATGGACTGTTAATCCATGTGTCGCAGGTTCAAAACCTGCAGCAGGCGCTAAAGGCTTTCAGATTTACTGAAAGTCTTTTTTTATGCCTTCATTTGTTTTTCTGTTCGTCGCGCGCCTGAAAGAGTGTCTGTATTGTCCGACGGATTAAAATTATCTTACGGTTTCATATTTTGCAAGAATTTCATACGAGCGTGCTGTTGAGGAACCTGCTATTCCGATTAATACTTTTTCTGCATTTTCAGAAATCGTAAACTCGCCTGTAAAAATAAAAGACATTATAAATTCATATTTCAAATAAGTTGTTAAAAAAAGTAAATGAATAAAAAAAAATCCACGATTCAACACTTTGATTGAAACGTGGATTTTTTTACATAAGGGACATCTTACCTTAACGGAATACCACAGCCTTCGTGGTCTTTTTCCCAAGACTGTGCAAGTTTTAGAATTTTCATTTCATCAAACATTGCGCCGGCAAACTGAATGCCTACAGGCATAGAGCCGTTTTCTTTTGACGTAATTCCTGCCGGAACGGAAATTGAAGTTATGCGTGCAAGGTTTACGAATGTCGTGAACAAATCGCTTAAATACATTTCAAGCGGATTATCGACTTTTTGACCGAGTTTAAAAGCCGGGGTAGGACATGTCGGACAGATTACGATGTCGTAGTCTTTAAATAAGTTCTGCATTTCTGACTGGATTTTTGCACGGACAGTCATTCCCTTTTTGTAAGTGTCGCCTGAGAACTGTTCAGAAAGAACGTAGTTTCCGATTATAATCCTTCGTTTTACTTCCGGCCCGAAACCTTCGCTCCTTGTGTGAACGTAAAGTTCATCGTAGCCTTCGCCTGTGTCAATGCGGTTTCCGTAACGGATTCCGTCAAAACGGCTGAGGTTTGAAGCGGCTTCGGAGAGGGCAATTACATAATAACTTGCAATCGAAGCATCGAGGACAGGCAAATCGACTGTATCAATTTGTGCGCCTTTTGACTTGAGCCAGTCCTGAACCTGCGTAAATACAGTTCCGACATCAGGTAAAAGGCCTTTGCTTTCGAGGAACTGTTTTGGAATTGCGATTTTTAATTTGGAAATTTCTTCGTCAGAATACGGCGAAAGATTTAAAAGTTCTTTTGAATTCGGCAAATCTGCACTTGTGTCATCGTACATATCAGTTCCTGCGAGGACAGAAAGTGCCTTTGCAATGTCACCAGGAGTGTGAGCTAAAAGTCCGACCTGATCAAGTGAACTTCCGTAAGCCACAACGCCCCAGCGGCTCAAAACGCCGTAAGTCGTCTTTAATCCGTAAATGCCGCAGTAACTTGCAGGAAGCCTTACAGAACCGCCTGTTTCTGTTCCGAGTGCGAACAATGCCTGATTTGCGCTTACGGCTGCGGCAGGTCCGCCTGAAGAACCGCCTGAAACGTATTCGCGGTTTATAGGATTTCTTGTAGGCCCGTAGCATGAATATTCCGTAGAAGAGCCCATCGCAAATTCGTCCTGATTGCATCGTCCCAATGGTATTGCACCGGAAGCTTCAAGGCGTGTTATGACAGTTGCGTTGTAAGGCGCGGTATAGCCTTCAAGGATTTTACTTCCGCATGTCAGTTTATGACCTTTTACGGAAATATTGTCTTTTACTGCAAATGGAATTCCAAGGAGCGCTTTCTTTTCAAAAAGCTGTTCAAGTGCGGCAGGGCCGTTTTTGCGGGCTTCTGAAATTTCGTTGTCTGCGTTCTGTGCTTTTAAAACTGCATCGTCGTACATTTCAAGAAAAGCATTCAGCGGAATTGCAGAAGTCTTGTCTTTTTCAAATTCTTCTATTGAGTTTTTTACGAGTTCTTCGCTTGTAACTGTTCCGTCTTTAAGAGCCTTTATTGCATCGTTGATATTGTAAAATGGCATGTTCGTTAAGCTCCTTCACCTAAAACTTTCGGGACTTGGAAATAACCGTCCATAAAATTTTCAGAAACTTTTTTTACATCAGGAATTTCAAGTCCGTTTACTATTTCATCATCGCGGAGTTTTGACACATCTGTCGACGGATAGGCATCGTAAGGATTCTGACTGTCATCAAATTTTGAAAGCGTTTCAAAATAACTGACAATTTCATCAACCTGTTTTTTTAAAATCGTAAGGTTTGTGCTTTCAGGTGAAAGACGTGAAAGATATAATAAATTTTCCAAAGTCGTTTCATCAATGTTTTTTTGAGTACTCATACTTTCATATTATCGAATTTTATGATAAGTTTCAACAATAAGAAGGTTTCGGATAATTCTATGAAAAACAAATATAAAAAACGCATTAACCCTTTTGCAAAATTTTTGCTGACTGTTTTATGGATTTTTGCCGGCGTAATTGCCGTCGCTGCTTTGTGGTGCACTTTTTCTGCCCTTGACAGAAAAGAACCGCTTTCAATGATTCCTCCGCAATACTCTGCGTATGTTCACACTGATTCTTTTTACGAAGCGGCAAACCCTCTGCTTGATTTGCATGCAGCAGACATTCTTTTGTCGTCTGATGAAATGTCTGACATACGCGGAATTTTTATGCTCCTTCGTGAATCGGAACTGCGGAACAACAGGTTTGTAAAATTCCTTTTGTCACGGAAAATCGATGCTGCGTTATATTCAACTCAAGGAATCCCGGACTGTTTTGTTGCTTCAATCGAACTTGGAGTTTTTTCAAGCGTGAGCCGTCTTGCAAGTCTGATAGTTCCGAATCTTAACGTGCAGGGCATTTCAAAAATTCAGACCGGCAGAATGAATTTTTTTACTTATCAGACAGGCGATACTGTTTTTTATTTTAAGCCTGTAAGAAATCTTTTGATTGTCAGCAATGATATGAATTATTTTACGCAGTCTGTTCAGGGCAATAACGATTTGTCTTATACTCAGGAACAGCTTGAATTAATCAATAAAAAAACTGACAATCCGATAAAGCTCATAATCAATGCAAAGGAACTTGCTTCAAATTTTTTGCAGGAAAATGACTCTGTAAAAAGCGCATTGTCTTTGATAAGCGACAGGACGTTAAGCCTTGTTTCTTTTCAGATAACTGACAGTGAAATTGCATTGCAGATTGAAATTCCTGTAAACGGCGAAAACGAAAATTTTACGGGCACAAGTCTTGAAAATATTTCAAATCTTCTTTCAGAAAATTCGACAGTTCCTGAACTTCCGACAAGGCTCAGCAACATAATTCAGTATTATACGATTTTAAACGCAGGAACGATTGAAGAATTGAAAGATGCGGTTTTTCCGTTTATTCCCGAAGAAAAAAATATCGGCGGATTATGGCAGACGGCAAACAGCCTTTGCAAAACTTTTTTCAAGATTTCGTTTGATGAAATTATTTCGTCCTGGACAGAAAAAGAATTTGCCGTTCTTGGAATTGAAGATTTAAACGAACCTGTTTTTGCAATAAAAATTTCTGACGAAAAAAAACGGAAAGAAATTTTTGATACGATATTCAGTTCATTTGTGCTGAACGAAAACAAAAGCCTGATTTTAAATGGCGTAAGAATTCCGAGAATGGAATTTCCGCCTTTTATACAAGGACTTTTAAAAGCGTTCAATATTTCGTTAAAAACTCCGTATTATCTTGTCCTCAATAATTACGTTTATTTTTCGCAGTCAGCAGAAAGTCTGTCTGCAATCTATTCAACTTTTTCTAACGGTACGAATATTTCTTTTAACGAAAACTGGAAAGCCGTTTCAAAAAACAATGAGCCTGCTTCAATCAGCCTGTTCTACGATCTGGAGCGAAGCCGTCCTTTCTTTGTAAATTCAAATTCTGAAATTTCAAAAGTGCTTGAACTGTATTCTATAGGCCGTGCAAACATCAGCATAAATGACGGCTGCATTAATTTTACGCTGAATGCGGCAAGCAGGCGGAAAAGCGGATTGCGCAACGTTCCCGGTTTTCCTGTTGAGTTGAACGGAAGGCACGATTCAAAAATCCTTACGTGCAATGTAAAAAATCCGTCGACGATTTTCTGGCTTGAAAACGCCCAGACTTTAAAAGCGATGAACGTAAAGAAAACACTTGCCTATACTTATGAACTTCCTTCGGCATCTGTCATAAGGCAGACTTCCAGCGGTGAAAAAGAAATGGTCATGGCGCTGACAAAAGACAGCCAGCTTTTTTTGTTCAACGAAAAACTTGAAGTTGAAAAAGGCTATCCTGTTTTTATTCCCGACGATTTTATAGATACGCCGTATCTGTCGTTTGAAGAATCTTTTGTTCCGGCTGAATCGTGCAGGTTTTATAAAATAAAGAACAGGAAAATTTCCGTGATGGATTTCGGGCTTGAAAAGTTTGACAATTCAAAACTCGTTGCCAACTACAACGGAACGCTTGGAACGATTTATGAGCGCGGATTTTTAGGAAAAATTTTTGTCCTTAAAAACGGCGAGTGCATTAACAGGGACGATCCGATTATGCTCGATAAAATCGGTTTTGAAGGTCCTGCGATTACGGCGGACAATAAGGCTATAGGCTTTGTTTCGCAGTCGGGAAAAGTTTACGTCTGGAAGATTACGGACAATAACACTGTCGAACAGGATTTTGAAATTCAGCTTGACGGAATTTTTAACATAAATCTTGTGCCTTCAAAAGAAAACTTTTTTGCGCTTTCTACGACAGGCGAAATTTTTAAAATCAACGTTCCGACACAAAGCGTAACGTCAGTTCAGATAGATTACGTAACTGCAAAAGAGGGCAGGCTTTCTGTTCAGACTGTAAAAGGCGAAAATTACGTCACCGCAGGAATTGACGGAAATCTGATTTATTGTTTTAACGAGGACCTTGAATTAGTGTCGGGCTTTCCGATTGCCGGCAACGGAATTCCTGCCTTTGCAGACGTGAACGGCGACAACAAGCCTGACTGCTTTGCGCTTACAGTTGACAATAAACTTAACGCATGGAATTTGAGATAGGGGAACGAGGCGGATAAAAATGATTAGAAAGATTAAAAATAATGAAATGAAAAACAGGAAAAAAATATTTGCATTTTCAAGTATTGTTCTTGCCGGCATTTTGCTGACCGGGATTTCTTCGTGTACTACGCTGCAGCAGGATGTCGTAGTTTCTTCCGTTCAAAAAGACGAAATAAAAGAAATCGGCAATTTTGAATTCCGCCTTGCGTATCTTGATTCATCAGACATAAATCCGCAGGAGTCGGGCGCGTCAGACGTGCAGGCAAAAAACGCCGGGTGCGAAAGGCTCATAAGTGAAATTAACGGCGTGCTCAAAAATTCTGATTTAGTTCTTGCGGCACAGGCACGGCTTATTGCGCTGAAAGGCAGGGCGTATTTTATTCTTCATAACGAGGCAAAAGCAAAAGAGTGCTATCTGCTGGCAGAAGAAAAATACAAAGGCGACATTCAGAATTTTATTCTGGCGCACAGGCTTGCGCTGATAAAAGATTTAAATTCGCGCACGATTCCAAATTCGGAAAAGCCTTTGATTTTAATTGAACAGGCAATCGACGCTTACAAAGCAAAAGACTATCTTTCGTCTGTCGCAAAATTTGACGAAGCGTTTATTTCTTCCGAAAGCTTTTACAAAGATGCGTACAGGGTGCTCCGTGACGATGCCTGGAACAAACGCTCCATGCAGGAAAGTTCCCAGACTGCAAGCCTTCTTGAAAAATCAGAACTTACAATCGGGCAGATGATGCTGATGACTCAGAATTATCCGAACATCATTGACTATTACACGGCAGGAAACCGCTTTGGCGAATCTGCCTTGTTTAAAAAACTTGTTCAAAAAGGATTGATAACTTCTGCAGTTCAGACACAGCCTCCGCAACGGACTTATTCATACACAAAACTTACGCGCAGTATGCAGGCACGTTTTCTCTGGAACATTTTTTGCGACAAAAAAAATAAGCCCGATTTACGGACTAAGTATTCAACATCATACCGAAAGTTAAATGCAGTGTCGCCTGTAAAAGACGTTCCGCTTGATGACGACGATTTTGATGCGATTTTAGGCTGTGTAGAATTTGACATTATGGAATTGTCTGACGGAATAAATTTTAATCCTGATAATCCTGTCAGCGGAATTGAATTTGACAAAGCGCTGCAGAAGCTGGACAGATAAAAATATTTTTTGTATCCAGACTTCTGTTGCAGGAAATGCAAAACAGGTGGTGGAATAACCGTGATTTTTATAATGAGAAGTCTGGCATATTTATTTGCATCTGCTATGGTATGTGCCGGGATTTTTTTCACTTACAAAAACGAAGCAAATGAATATTTAAAAATTTTTAAAATTATTTTTCTTATATTGGCTGCGATTGTATTTATTGTATTTTCTATTCAGGATTTTATAAATTTTATAAAAAACAGAAAGTGAGAATACGTAACAGGCAATTCATCAAACTCCGCAGTTTTTTTAAACTACAGAGTTTGATGAAAAATATTCCTCTTATCAGTTATCAGTTATGTAGCGGGGCAGGTTGTGAATGTTCTGCCTGTTTTGCTTTTTTGTTTTTATACTTTTCTATACTTTGAACTGATCGATTTCGTTGCCGATGAGGAAAATTGCACTTCGCATTTGAGATGAAATGTCTGTAAGTGCAGTTCCTGTTTCGTTGATTTTTTTTGCGCCGGCGTCCATTTCGACCATACTTGTCTGCATTTCGTCAGTGTAATCGCGCAGTGTCGTTACTTCGTGCAGGATTGACTGAGAGCCTGACGACATTTCGCCTGCGGCAGAGCGTACTTCCTGTGTAGTGTCGCTCATCATCTGCAAAGCCTCCAGAACCTGCTTTGAGCCTTCCTGCTGTTCCTGCATTGCAGAACGAATCTGGCGTACAAGTTCATCTGTAGTTTCGATGTTGGCAGAAACGGCGGCAAATGCAGAAGAACTTTCAGAAGATGAGTTTACGACTTCTTCGATTGACTCTTTTATCTTTGTAAGCTGTTCGCCGATTGTCTTAGATTGAGTTGAAGAAGTTTCCGAGAGCTTTCTGATTTCGTCGGCAACAACAGAGAAACCTTTTCCGGCTTCTCCTGCGTGAGCGGCTTCGATTGCGGCGTTCATTGCGAGGAGGTTTGTCTGTTCTGCGATTGCGGCGATTGCGGCATTTGCTTCCTGAAGCATTACTGACTGGCTTTCAATCTGTTCTATGCGTTCGTTTACGATAACCTGTTTTTGAGAACCGGAAGTTGCATTTGACTGCAATTCTTCAAACGCGTTTGCCATTTTTTCTACAGACTGATTTACAGAACCGATGTTTCCTATCATTTCTTCAATGGCGGCACTTGCCTGTGTTACGCCGCTTGCCTGATTTTCAATCATACGTTCAAGCGACTGAATGTTTGAAGTAATCTGAGTTACGGCACTTGCAGTTCCGTGAACGCTTGCGCCCTGTTTTGTGATGTGTGTTTTTACGCTTTCGATATTTGCAAGAATCTGCGTAATTGAACTTTCCGTGTCCTCGATTGCAGCTCCAAGGTCTGAATCGATTGAATCAAGGTTTGTCTTTGATTCCTTTATTTTTATGATTATGTTCTGAATTTTCTCGACGAACATATTAAAGCCGTTTATGACTGCACCGATTTCGTTGTTGTGCGTAATTTCGATACGGCGCGTCAAGTCTGCATTGCCTGTTGCAATTCCTTCGATAATGTCGACGACAACGCTCAACGGTTTTAGTGATTGTGTCAAAAGCAGTGACAGTGCAAACAGAACGATTATTCCGATGGCAACGTTTCCGATTATCAATGAAGAGCGGAGATAATTCGGGCTTTGCATTAACTGTTTGCGCGGAGTACAAATGGCGATTGACCAAGGGGTATTTTTTACAGGTGCAAAAGAAACAAAAGTTTCTTCAGGAGTTTTCTGGTAGATATAACCTGAATCGATTTTGCCTGATACCATTTTTATTGCAATGTCCTTTAAGTCCTCCGGGACATCGTTATCAGAAATGTAATTTTTGTTGATTGCATATTCAAGTTTTTTGTGACTTACGACTGTTCCGTTTCCGTCAAGCAGGAAGGCATAACCCATATCGCCCAAAGTGAACTGACTGACAGTTTCCTGCAAATATGCAAGCGAATGAACGCCTACAAACATTCCGACGAGCGCGCCTGCTTTGTCGTAAGCGCCTTTGACTACCATCACGGAAACTTTGCCTGTTGCTTTTGCTACGGTAGGATTTTCAATCGAAAAAGTCGCAAGCCCTGTAGAAATCTTTTTAAAATAATTTCTGTCGCTGTGATTTCCTCTTTTGCCGGAATCGTAAAAACTGTTGCCTTTTGAATCTATGAAAAGGACGTATTCAAAATTATCAGGACGACGCGATTTTGTCTGCGTAAGCCATTCGCCGATTGTTTCCGGGGATTCGTGATTGTAGATTACGTCACTGTCTGCATACATATTAAGTGAATAAAGACCTGTCGAAATCCAGTTTGAAAGTGTTTCTGCGTAACTTTCAGAAAGTTTTTCTATATGATGCGTTGAATCTTCAAGTATGATTTTCTTTGCCTTAACGACAGAAAAAATCGTTAAAAAAGTGAAGTTTGCAATAACGACAAGTCCGATTATAATACAAATTCTTGTAACTAAACCCTTCTTTTTTATAGTTCCATTCATAACGGCTCCATTTTGTATGTAAAATGTATAATTTTAAATTGACTTTGACTGATAATATAATTATATATCCAAATTTATTACTTTTCAACAAAAAATGTCAAAAGTAACGAAAAATCGGACGTATTAAACGAGAATAGAACTTAAATTTACCTGTTTTTTAAGGAAATTTCAGACTTCTGATTTTAACAGACTGCCGAAATTTTTTAAGTAATCGATAAATGAAATGTAAGCTGCAAGAACGCAAATCCAGCATAAAATTTGTACTACAATAGAATGAACTGTAGAAAAACTTGCAGACAACGGACAGCCTGTTCTTATTGCGCAGACTTTGAGCAGGATTACGAATCCTGTCAGAATATAAAGGCATGTTTTTAATTTTCCGCCTTTTCGTGCAGCAATGGCAACGCCTTTTTTGCTTGCAACCATACGCAGAAAATTCATCGTAAATTCGCGGTATAAAATCAAAATCAAACAGATTACGTTAAAATATCCGTCAAAGGTAAATGCGCAGAGTGTCGTAATGTGAAGGAAAACGTCTGCAAACGGATCAAAAATTTTGCCAAAATCACTTACTTCGTTTTTTTTACGCGCAAAAAATCCGTCGAGGAAATCCGTAAATTCCATAAATGCCAGAAGCGGAATCAATACCCAGCCGGAAACAGCAGTAAAAATCGCGCTGTTCATATATACAGGAAGAAAATACAGCAGAAGAAAAACGGGAGCTAAAACAATTCGTGTCAAAGTGAATTTGTTTGATAATTTCATAGGTAAAATTATATTTTCAAAGGTATGAGAAAGTCAAGTTGCGCGAGTAAATTTCAGATGGCTTCCCACCACTGGTATAGCTCGCGCTACGAGAATTGCGTGGGGCAATTCTCTATGAAGGGTCAGATTGTTGTAGTCGTAAATTTCAGGTGGCTTACAAACACGGATTTATCTCGCGCCACGAGTTTGCACAGGGGCAATTCTCTGTGTGGGGTGGATTGTCGTAATCGTAAATTTCAGATTGCTCACCACCACTAGTTTACCTCGCGCCACGAGTTTGCAAGGGGCAAAACTCTATTCCGTGTAGTAAAAAAAACTTCCACACGGATTGGTTCGCAACTAACGTTGCTCACTCTTTAAAAAGTGAAGACCGTTAGGTCTGAACCAATCCGCGTGGCAAAAAAAAGACAGAAGAAAAAACGTTATATAAAACTTGGGGAAAGCAAAAAAGCTGATTTTTATTTTGGGATTTGACGAAAAGTTTTATAAGTGTTATTATTTAACAGAGTAGGGGAAGTGCCCGAACATCGGGTTATCTCCACGTTAGGTTAATAGCCGCCGTCAGTGGTTCAAACTTGGGCGGCTATATTTATCTACTCATCTTTATTCTTAAAATAAGAGAGCACTGCTATAACTGTCGTAATTATTGTGGCAACACAAGTCACCAGTGCAATAATACTATCACAAGTCATACGCAAGCCTCCCAAAATCATATTCCGGTGTAACCCGGTAGAGTTGGGAGATAACCGCCAGTTCAGGCACTTCCAAAGATTATTATAACACATATCTTTTGTTTTGTATATATCTGTCTAGTAAAAAAAATGCCACACGGATTGTTTCGCAACTAACGTTGCTCACTCTCAAAAAAGTGAAGACCGTTAGGTCTGAACCAATCCGCGTGGCAAAAAAAATTTAAACTTTCTGTTTTAAAAAACGTAAAATCGTGTTATACTTACCTTATCTTACGGACTGTGAGATGAGGGTTTATTACAAAAGGAGAATAAAAGATGAAGAAAATCAAATTTTTTAGAGCTTTTTCCGCAATGCACTGACACTGATTTTGTCAGCCTGTCAGCAGCCGTCTTCAGGCGGTGGCAATACTGCAAGCAATAACGGAACTACTCCCAATGGGACTACTCCTAGCGGAACTCCGACTTCTGTTCCTGCCAGATTTGTGTATGTAAAAGGCGGAACTGTTACAGGTGATGCAAAGTATAATGTTTCGAGTGATGATGATTACATATTTATAGCAGGACGAACTGTAGAAATCAAAGATTTATACGTAAGCGACCACGAGGTAACGCAGAAAGAGTATGAAACATACTGCAAGTATGGCGGAAGTAATCCAGAGGAATCATACGGTCTTGGCGACAACTATCCTGCATATCGTGTAAGCTGGTACGATGCAATCGTTTACTGCAACCTGCGTTCAATGGCAGAAAATCTGACCCCGGTCTACGCAATCTCAGGAGAAACCGACCCAAAAAATTGGACTGGGATTAGTGAAACAGAGGGAAAATATTGTTGTTCTTATACAAGTTCGAACACAACTTGGAATAGCATTACCTACAACACTGATGCCAACGGCTACCGCCTTCCGACAGAGGCAGAGTGGGAATACATAGCAAGGGAAGCAAATACATCAAGCACAACCTACAGCGGAAGCGGCACAATAGGCGATGTTGCATGGTATACAAGTAACAGCAGTTCAACAAGCCACGAAGTCAAGCAAAAGACACCAAACTCGCTCGGCATATACGATATGAGCGGAAACGTATGGGAATGGTGCTGGGACTGGTATAAAAGCATAACCGCTGATACCCCTGCCACCGGCTCGGATTCTGGCTCTTACCGCGTCTGGCGCGGTGGCTCTTGGAGCAGCAATGCGTCCAGCTGTGCCGTGTCGTTTCGGAACAACTACGACCCGTATAACCGCAGCCGCAGCCTTGGTTTCCGCGTTGTGCGTTCCAGCTCTATAAGAAACAGGCGCAGGAAAATTTCCGTAACCGCCGTATTACTTTTAGAACCGGATTTTGCCTGCAAAGTGCGGTTTGTCCGCGCAATGCGATTGGTTCTGTCAGCCTTGTGCCGGTAGCACACAGGCAACCCCTTGCGAACGCTCAAGGCTGACTTTTTATTTAAGGTTTACTACAAATCTTAAAAACGGCTGAGTCAAGGTCTTGAGCGACAGCGTGCCTTGACCAGACGTATTTGCTATATGGATTTGACGAAAAAACAGATTGGTGGTATATTAAAAAGAAAGGGAATGCCCAAACATTTGGTCATCTCCACTTTTTTTTGCTAAAAGCCGTCCAAAGTTTTGAGTCACACTGGGCGGTCATTTTTTTCTCTCTTCTACTTATTTATAAAGGGTTGTGAAAAAAATGTCTCAATATCAGTCTTTTTTTATAAGCGCGTATGGAAATTCAAGTCAGTGCGACGAGCTAAATCATTTTTTGCGTTCGCATATTGTTGTCCGTACTGTAGAAAACATAATCAATAGCGGTACAAACTGCGGAATTCAGATTTTGATTGAATACAGGGATATTCAGCAGTCAGGAGAAAAGTCCGTACGACAGAAAATTGACTGGCGCGCAAGCCTTGCAACAGACGAACAGCGCGGGCTTTTTGACAGGCTAAAGGAATTCCGCGTAAAATTTGCAAAAGAAAAAAAACTCGGCGCAGCATATATGGTCTGCAAAGACGAACATCTTGCGCTAATCGTGCAGAACCCTGCAATCACGATAGAAGAAATCAAAAACCTTCCTCATTCTTCAAATATCCTGCTAAAAGAATTTGCTCCTGCAATTTATTCAGAGTTTCAGAAAATCCTTTCAGACGGCAACTTGCCGTCAAATCAAGATAACGGCGAAAAAAATGAAACGGGCGAAATCCCTTTTTAATCAGATTGCCTGTTATGAAAATCTCCGCATTGCCTGGCTTAAGGCACGCAAAGGCAAAACCGCCAAAAAGTCAGTTCAGAATTTTTCAAAAAACGTAAACGAAAATCTTTTTTTAATTCAGCAGAAAATAATTTCAAATCCGCCTGTTTTGGGCGACTACGTACAGTTCAAGATTTCTGACCCAAAAGAACGCATAATCAGCGTTGTGCCTTTTTCAGACCGTGTAATTCACCACGCAATTATGAACGTCCTCGAGCCTGTTTTTGAAAGGCAGTTTATTTTTCATACTTACGCATGTCGTAAAGGTAAGGGCACGCACGCCGCCGCACGCTATGCCTTTAAGTGTGCAGGACGTTCCGCATATTTTTTAAAACTTGACGTAAAAAAATATTTTGATTCTATTGACCACGCAGTTTTAAAACAGATGCTGTGCAGGATTATAAAAGACAGGCAGTGTCTTTCGCTTTTGTTCTGCGTGATAGAGTCGTACAAAGTTCCCTGCGGAGAAAAAGGACTTCCAATCGGAAACCTTACAAGCCAGTTTTTTGCAAATTATTATCTTTCGCCCCTAGACCATTTTGTCCTTGAAAAGCTGAAGCCCAGAGGCTACGTGCGTTATATGGACGACATCGTAATTTTTGGCGACAGTCTTTTAAGCCTTAAACAGATTTTTAAGAGTGTAGAAATTTTCTGTTCGGAGAAACTTATGCTTTCGCTTAAAATGCCGGTTTTTGGAAGGTGCAGGAACGGCGTTCCGTTTTTAGGGTGGAAACTGTCATCGCAGGGCATAAAGATTTTAAAAAAAACAAAGCGCCGTATGAGCCAGAAACTTTCGCTTGTTGCAGAAGAACTTTCTGCAGGAAAAATTACTTTAGAAAAAACCTGCGAGCGTACAAAGTCAATATACGCTTCAAGAGTGTGCTGATGACAGGCGGAAGTTTGTCTTTTTTAAGTTCCGCGTTCTGCGCGCTTTTAAAATATATTGAAAAATTTAACTATTTAATTCATAATTAGCAAAATAAATTTTCAAAGAGGACTGCTGTGAACGAAAATAAAAAAATTGACATTCTGGATTCGACTTTAAGGGACGGCGCTCAGGGCGAGGGAATCAGCTTTTCAATTCAGGATAAAATTCATATTGTAGAAGCTCTTGATGAACTTGGCGTAAAATATGTAGAAGCAGGAAATCCGGGGTCAAATCCTAAAGATATGGAATTTTTCCAGCAGGTAAAAAAGCTCAATTTAAAAACGGCACGTCTGTGTGCGTTTGGTTCAACCAGAAGAAAAGATATGCAGTGCATCGAGGACACTAATTTGCAGAGCCTGCTTGCCGCAGAAACTGAGGACGTTGTTTTTTTTGGCAAGTCCTGGGATTTTCAGGTTACGGATATTATCCGCACTTCGCTCGAAGAAAATCTTGAAATGATTTTTGACACGGCAGCTTTTTTAAAAAAGAACGGCCGCAATGTAATTTATGATGCAGAACATTTTTTTACGGCATTTGCAAAAAATAAAGAATACGCAATGAAAACTTTGCAGGCGGCAGTTGACGGCGGTGCAAGCGTTCTCTCCCTTTGCGAAACAAAAGGCGGCTGTGTGCTTGATGAATGTGCCGTTGCTACGCGCGAAGTCGTAAAGGCTTTTGGCGACAAAGTAATCGTCGGAATTCATACGCACAACGACTCGGGGCTTGCAGTTGCAAATACGCTGACTTCTGTTGATGCAGGAGCGCGCCATGTTCAGGGCTGTCTTTTGGGAATAGGCGAGCGGACTGGCAATGCCAATTTGAGTACGATTATTCCTAACTTGCAGTTGAAGATGGGTTACGATTGCGTTCCGCAGGAAAAACTTGCAGAACTGACTTCCATCGTAAAACGCGTTGCCGAAATTGCAAACATTCACCTTGACTCGGGAATGCCGTATGTCGGAACAAATGCCTTTGCGCACAAAGCCGGAATGCACATTGACGCAGTCTTAAAAAATCCGTTTGCGTATGAACACATTGAACCTGAAACTGTCGGCAATGAACGCGTATTCCTGATGAGCGAAGTTGCCGGCCGAAGTATGATTATCGAAAAGATAAAGAAATTTGATCCGTCAATTCAAAAAGATGACCCTGTCGTTGCAGAAATTATGAAGCGCGTAAAACAGCTTGAATTTGAAGGCTATCAGTTTGAAGGTGCAGAAGGCAGTTTTGAACTTCTCGTACGCAAGGCAATGGGAAAATACCAGCCGTTTTTCAATCTGCATTATTATCAGGTTAATTCAGTCAATCCGCGCCCGGAAGAAAATGTCTGTGCCTGCGCTCAGGTTAAAGTCGAAGTTGACGGCCTTATAGAAGTAACTGCCGGCGAAGGTTTTGGTCCTGTAAATGCGCTTGACATTGCGTTCCGCAAAGCACTTGAAAGATTTTATCCTGCCGTTTCGCAGTTCAGGCTTACCGATTATAAAGTGCGCGTTCTTGACGGAAAGAGTGCGACTGCAAGCCGTGTCCGCGTTTTAATCGAAAGTTCCGACGGCAACGAAAGCTGGACTACGATGGGCGTAAGCTGTGACCTTGTCGAAGCTTCCTGGCTTGCTCTGGTCGATTCCTTTGAGTACAAATTAATCAAAGACGTAGAAAAGAAATTTAAAAAATTGATTTAGGGAAATTGAAAAAATTGATTTAGTCAAAAATGCGCACGAAGGAATTTTTATGGCAGAAAATGAAATTATTGTTGACGTAAAAAATCTTGTAAAAAATTATTCTTCGCTTGAAGTCATCAAGGACATTTCGTTTTCCGTGCATAAAGGCCAGGTGCTCGGAATTATCGGGCCTAGCGGTTCGGGCAAGTCGACGATTTTGCGGTGCATTACTCAGCTTGAAGAAGTTACCGGCGGAACGATTACGATTTGCGGACGTCCTCTCGTGACAGACGGCGTCTATTCTTCTAAAGATGAACTTAGAAAAATTGCGCTTGACGTCGGACTTGTCTTTCAGAATTTCAATCTGTTTCCTCATTATTCCGTGCTCGAAAATGTCGTAAAGCCGCAGGTCACCGTATTAAAAAAATCAAAGGCACAGGCGCTTGAAACTGCCCGACAGCTTCTTGCAAAGATGAATCTTTCTTCAAAAGAAAACAGCTATCCGTGCGAACTTTCAGGCGGTCAGCAGCAGCGGGTTTCCATTGCGCGATCGCTTGCACTGAAACCAAAAGTTCTTTTTTTTGACGAGCCGACAAGCGCCCTCGACCCGGAACTTACAGGCGAAATCCTTGAAGTAATAAAAGCGCTTGCACAGGAAAAAATGACGATGGTCGTCGTAACGCACGAAATGTCTTTTGCGCGGGACTTGTGCAATTACGTTATTTTTATGGATGCCGGCGTAATTGTTGAACAGGGAAAACCCGATGACGTAATTGAAAACCCAAAGCAGGAACGCACGAAAATTTTTCTTAAAAGGTTTTCGTCAAAGTAAAGTTCGATAAAAAAATTAAGATAAAAAAAAGTTAAATAGAGAAAAAAATAAAAGGGGCTTCCCGAAAAAGCATTACACTAACGGGGAATTAAATGCGCGGGCTCTTGAACGGAATTTACAGGACAACCCCTGCAAGCATTAATCCGATATGTCTGGTATCGCAATTTTTGTAAATTAAATATTAATGCTTACAAAAAAATTATTTAATGTAAGAAAAGCAAAGTCAATGTTTTGTTCTGTAAATAAAAAGTTTTGCAGATAAAATAAATGATTTCAGAAATATTTTATTCATCTGCACGAAAATTTTTTTTAAGGTTTTTGAGGAACTGTTAAAAAGTTTAGGGAACTTTTTGGAATGTGTATGACAAAAGAAAAAAACGAGCAGGAAATTTCTCTCATTGCGGCGTATGCCTGTAACAACGTAATCGGAAAAGACGGACATATCCCATGGAACATTCCGGCTGAGCAGAAACGGTTTAAAGCGCTGACAAGCGGAAATGTCGTAATAATGGGACGAAAGACTTTTGAAGAAATTTTTGAAAAATTAAAAAAGCCGCTTCCTGACAGGATAAATCTTGTCGTTTCTTCTACGAAGGATTTTGCAGAAAAAGGCTGTCCGACTTTTCTGTCGCTTGAAGAGGCGCTCAAATTTTCTGCCGTAAAATTTCCCCAAAAAAAAGTTTTTATATGCGGCGGTTCACGGCTTTACGAGCAGGCACTTCCTGTTGTAAAAAAAATGTACATAACTGAAATTGACCTTAAAATTGACGGAGATGTTTTTTTTCCACTGTTCAATAAAGAAAATTTTGATATAATTACGGAAGGGGTTTTTAATGATTCCATAAAATATAAGTATCTGACTTATATCCGAAAGAGTGATGCAGCAAAATAAAAGCAGACGGTAATGGAAATGACAGAATTTGATGATGACTTTTTTTCAGAAAACATTGTAAACGTTAATAAAAAAATCCAGAAGATTTTATTTTATACTTGCGTTGTTCCGGTTTTGTTTTTTGCTTTTACAAAACTCGGAGTGTGGGACATTGAGCCTGTTTATTCGCTCGGGCTTTTTATTTACATTTTCTGCTGTTACGCAGTCGAAGTCTGGCTTAACGGCAATCAGAAGATGTGGCGATTTACGATGTATTACGGACTTATAGTTCTATGCGGAATTGTTTTTCTTCTGTTTGCAAACAGAAAAGTAAATCCGTCAATCGCGCTTGCAATCGTTCCGTTTTTGAGTTGCCTTTATTATGACAAAAAACTTACGCTGACTGTAAACATCGTAAATATATTTTTTATCGGCTGTGCAGTCTTTATAAGGTTTTCAAGTCCGGGCGTAGATGCCGGAACTCTTGAGCAGGCTGATAATTCCGTAAAAGGTATTTTGCCGTACGCAATCGGAATTGCAATGGAACTTTTCTTTCTGGCGTTCTGTACTTATCTTGTTTCTGAAAACGCGCACAAGTCTTATATGCAGATTTTATTTCTTGCACAAAAGCGTAAGGATTTGTTTGAACAACTCCAGCTCCGCAACAACGATTTGCAGAGCACGCAGTACAAGATAATTCAGTTTACGGGAAAATGTCTTGGAAGCCACGATTTTGGTACGGGCCGTCACGTAATTCATACGCAGGAATTTGTCGCACTGATTGCAAACAGTCTGCGAAAGCTCGGATTTTATTCGGCAGTTCTTTCCAATGACGAAATCGAAACTTATTCAAATGCGGCTTTTCTGCATGACATCGGTAAAGTCCATATTCCGAGTGAACTTCTTAATAAAAAAGAACCGCTGACTGACGAAGAAGTCGAAATTATGAAGCGCCACACTGACGAGGGCGTAAAGCTCCTTGAACTTTTGCCGCAGATTGACAACGGACATTTTAACGAAATTGCAATTCAGATGGCAGGTTCTCATCACGAGGCTTGGGACGGCTCAGGTTATCCTAAAGGACTTCGTGAGCGCGAAATTCCTTTGTGCGCGAGAATTCTTGCAGTTGCAGATTCACTTGATAATTTTATTTTCAAATCTGAAAATCCGCTTAACGCAGTTGTCGAAGCAATGAAATTCCTTGAATCTGAATCAGGCAAAAAATACGAACGCTGTATCGTCGACACTGTCGTAAAACTTCGCCCTGAAATCGAAGTCCTCGTAGAACAGTTCAATTCGCGAGAGTCTGTTTCTGCAAGAGAAGATATGCAGTGGTGGCTTGCAACTCACAGGCAGTAAAAGCCTTTTAAACCGGAGCAAAAATGAAAAACTTAAAAACATATCCTGTCAACAAAATCCCCGAACTTCATTTTTTCGGGCGGAATATACGCGATGCAGAAAATAAAAATTTCAGGACGCTGTTCTGGAACGGTGCGGGCTTTGAAGTTCACTTTAAAGGGCAGGAACTTTGGGCGCTCGTTGAATCAGGTTATGAAACGCTTGAACCATGGGTTGCCGTTTTTCTTAACGGACGGATAAACTCACGGCAGATGATTGCAAAGGGTATGCACTGGATTTGCCTTGCGCGCGGTTTTGACGAAAATTATCAGAGCGACATTCTGTTTATAAAAGATTCCCAGCCGATGTCAGACGACCCAAAACATTTTTTAAAAATTCACAAGCTTGCACTTTCCAAAGGCGGCAGTTTTGAAAAATGCTCAGGGCGGAATTTAAAAATTGAATTTATCGGCGACAGCATTACGACAGGCGAAGGGCTTGCAGGCGCCGTAAACGATATGGACTGGATTTCATCTCACATGTCTTTTTGCGGAACGTACGCTTTTCAGACGGCGCAGAAACTTAATGCGGATTTTCGCGTAATGAGTCAAGGCGGTTACGGAATTGTTTCTGGCTGGGACAACTGTCCTTACAAAGTAATTCCGCCGCATTACAAAAATGTCTGTTCTGTTGCAGGCGGTCAGCTTTACGAAAAACTCGGCGGAAACGACGAATACGATTTTTCTTTGTGGCAGCCGCATTTTGTCGTTGTCAATCTGGGGACAAATGACCGCGGCGGTTTTTATATGCCTCCTTGGAAAGACGATGTTTCTGAAATCGAATATAAAATGAACCTTGACGGCTTGGGCAGACCGTGCAAAAAAGACGGCGAAAAAATTTTGACAGGGGTAAAAAATTTTCTGTCTGAAATCCGCATTAATAATCCCGATGCAAAAATCATCTGGGCAACAGGTTTTATGAAAATCCCCGAAGTGATGGAATTTATTTACAAGGGAATCGAACAGTACAGGATTATTTCAGGCGATAAAAATATTTTTACGCTTGAGTTTGAATCGATGGACTGCGAAGTTGAAGAAGATGACAAAGGCTCTCGCGCTCACCCCGGCCCTAAAACTCACAGGCTTGCAGCAGAAAAACTCTGTCAGGTTATAAAAGCCCTGTCGTAAAATTTCTGTTGAAAAAAAATTTATAAAATCTGCAAAAGTCTTTTATAAAATTTCGAGCGTAAAAGTTTTTTCGCCTGTCAAAGTAAGAATTTCGATTAGCGAAATTTTTACTGACGGCATTTTCTGTTTTGACAAACTGCTTTTAAGAGAAATTGAAATTTCGCCTGCGAGCAGTTCGTCTGCGATTTCACTTCCGTAAAGGGAAGCTACAAGTTCCCTGTATTCTTCTTTTGAAAGAACTTCGTCCGTAAAGCACGGCGCCATAAGTAAGTCTGCGTATTTTTGAATGATTGAATTCTGGTTTGTAATGAGCTCCTGCAAAATTTCTGGCGAGAGCGTAAGTTCAACTTTTTTTAATTTGCCGTCAGAGCCTGCCTTAGTTTTTATAAAGCTGAACTTGTCAGACTTTGCAACTGCGTTTACAAAAAGAGCCTCTCCTGCTGAATTTGTTTTTTGCGTAATCGCATTTGCTTTTGAAAAGCCTGTCTGTAAAAGCGCGTTTTCTATTTCGAGCGTGTCAAAAATGTGAAGGGCGGTTTTGTCTTTCTGTGAATTTTCGTCAAACGACAGAATGAGGTTCGTGAATTTTTCGTCTGCGGAAGTTTTAAATTCATAAAGCAGAGTGCCGTCTTGATTTTCTGAAAGCGTGACTGCAACAGGACAGCCTGTAAAAAGTGCAAGTGATGGAATTAAAGTGATGACAAGTAAAAGAAATTTTTTGCCGGCGGTTTTAAAAGGATTTTTCATTTTTAATTTAGTGAACTCCTAATCTGATTTTCTATTTTAAAACATTTTTTAACGGCAAAGTTACGCGAACCCCGGTTGAAAAAATAAAGCCGGCATTCAGTCCGTCTGCAAATCTGAGCGCGCCGCCGTCAGTGTCGTTAAATACAGTATAGGCAAAATCCTGCGAAATTGAAACAGACGTTTTTCCGATTTTTATTGACGGCGTATTCAGCGAAACTCCGATTATCCCCGGAAAGACAGAGCCGTTAATCTGATTTTTTATGTCAGGCATTTTTGCATTGCCGAAAGTAAAGACAGGGCCAAGATAAATTCCGACATAGTCGTTAAAAGTCAGGCTGAACAAAAGCGGAAGCTGAAAACAGTCACAGCCGTAATTCCATCTGAAAGTCGTTCCGACACCGGGCTGGATTTCCCATTTAGTGTAGCGCGCCATCGCCGTAAAAGTGATGCCGCGGAAGTTTATCATGAATTTATTTGGAAGCCATAAGTTCCAGTCGCAGGACAGAGTTGCGTCAACTGCAAGATTTGAAGCGAACGAGGAATTCGATGCTTGCAAAGAAGCCTGCTGTGCAGATGACGAAGATGAAGGTTTTGACGAAGTACTGTCCGTATTTTTTTTTTGTTCTTCCTGCGCTTGCGCCGTAACGGAAGAGTCTTTTTCTGATGCCGGCGCGGTTATGACTTTTCCGACTGCGGCAAAAGTATTTTTGTAATATTTTTCCGTGAGCGAAGATGCAATGACGCCCGTGTTTGAACCATCGCTTGCCGCGTGAATGAACTGATTGCGCCCGATGTAAATTCCGACGTGCGAAATCGTGCCGTCGCCTGTCGTCTTAAAAAATACAAGGTCGCCTGTTTCAAGTTGCGTAGAAGAAACGATTTTTACTGCCGAATAAATTGCCTTAGCCGAGCGCGGAAGCTGAATCCCTGCGGCTTCTCGAAAGACTGTATAGACAAGTCCCGAGCAGTCAAACGCGTCAGGGCCTGTTGCGCCTGTTCTGTAAGGACAGCCGATGTAACTTTTTGCCTGAGCGCAGACGGCAGAGCGTAATTTTTTTGCTTCTTCTGCAGAATATTCTTTTGAAAAAATCGTGCTCAATGAGAATATAATGAAAAACGAACAGAAAATTTTTTTAAGGTTCATACGGTTTTTTATCGGTTGAATTTATATTCTTTTTTATGAAAAATTTTGTCTTTTTGGTTTTTTAGTGATAGAATTAATATTAAAGTAAATTAATGAGAGGTTGAAAAAAATTATGAAACCTATTCGCAAAGAAGTTTCCTGGAAATTCCTTGATGAATTCCGCGGAAAAGTTTTTGATACTACCTGGCCGACACTGCCTCAAGTTTTGCATATTTCGCAAATCCGTTTTCCTGACAGACCATGTTTTGTTGATTTTGAAGGCGTTGCCGGTGCAAAAAATTCTTTGACTTATACGCAGGTTTGGAATAAAGTCGTTGAACTTTCAAACTGGTTTGCGGCAAACGGCATAAAGAAAGGTGACAGGGTTGCCGTTTCCGGGAAGAACTCTCCTGAATGGGCAACAGTTTATTTTGCCGCAATGAATGCAGGCGCGATAATCGTTCCGATTGACTATGCACTGCACGAAAACGAAATCGAAAATCTTTTGAATGCTTCAAAGCCTGTAATGTTTTTTGTTGATGAAGAAAAATACGAAGTTTTTTCAAAAAAGAAAAAAGGTTTAAAAATCTATTCACTTTCTCCAAAATACGAAAAACTTTATGTCTATAACTTAAAGACGGAAAAAAAAGTAAGGCTGCCTTCTGTATCAGAAAAAGATACTGCCGCAATTCTCTTTACTTCCGGCACGACAGGAATTCCAAAAGGCGTTGTTTTGAGCCACGAAAATCTTGTTTCTGACTGTTTTATTGCACAGCAGAATTTGATAATTCTTGAAACTGACGTATTCTATGCGCTTCTTCCTGTTCATCATGCTTACACGATGCAGGCGGCAATGATTTGTCCTGTGTCTTGCGGTGCTTCGATTGTTTTTGGCAAGAGCATGGCAGTAAGCCGTCTGATGAAGGAACTTAAAGAAGGCGGAATAACTCTTATGCTCGGCGTTCCGCTTTTGTATAACAAACTGTATTCAGGCATTTTAAAAGGCGTTGCCGCAAAGGGAAAAGCCGTTTCTGTTTTGATAAAGCTCATAATGAATTTCTGCTTTTTCGTAAAAGTAGTTTTCAAGAAGAACATCGGTCAGTTCCTGTTAAAGTCAGTTCTTGAGGCAGCAAACCTGACGACCATTCGCGTTGCAATCTGCGGCGGCGGTCCGCTTGCGTCGAGCGTTTTCAAAGGATTTAACGCAATGGGAATTGATTTTATTCAGGGATACGGTCTGACAGAAACTTCGCCTATCGTTGCATTGAATCCGCTTGAGCACTTTAAAATTGAAAGTGTCGGACAGGATTTTAGTCCTTGGGAAGAAGTTAAAATCATCAATCCTAACGAAGACGGAATCGGTGAAATCGTAATAAAAGGTCCTATGGTAATGCAGGGCTATTACAATATGCCTGACGAAACGAAAGCCGTATTTACGGACGACGGATATTTTAAAACAGGCGACTTGGGCTGGATGGACAGCGAACATTACATAATGCTTTCTGGTCGTGCAAAGAACGTAATCGTTACGGACGGCGGAAAAAATGTTTATCCTGAAGAAATTGAAGATTCGTTCCAGTTGTATTATGACATAGAACAGATTATGGTGCGAAGTTACATTATGGACGCAGAGCACAAATCAGAAGGAATTGAATCTCTGATTTATCCGTCTGATGATATGCTTGCAAGAATCGGCGTTGAACGCAAGGATTCTGTAACAAGTGATGCAGTGTTTGCTGAACTTAAAGCAATCGTCGACAAGGTGAACAAAACTTTACAGCCGTACGCAAGGATTTCTAAAATCACTGTATTGCAGGAACCGCTTGAAATGACGACGACAAAAAAAGTAAAGCGCAATCTGCTGACGACAGAAAAAACGGCAAAAGCAGAAAAAACAGAAAAAGCTCCTGCTAAAAAAACTGCAAAACCATCTGCCAAGACAACGTCATCTGCAAAAATAACTGCAACTGCCAAAGCTCCTGCAAAGAAAGCGGCTTCAAAAACTTCTTCAAAATCTACGGCAAAACCTGCCGCAGAAAAAAAGACTGATGCCGTAAAGAAAACTGCAAAGACTTCTTCAAAAGCAGAAGTTAAAAAAGCGCCTGCAAAGACTGCTTCCAAAGCCACTGCAAAAACACCTGCTAAAACTGAGGCTAAGGCAAAAGCAAAAACTGTGCCTAAAACTGCGGTAAAATCGCCTGCCAAAGCCCAGAGCAAAGCTCCTGCTAAAACTCCGGCAAAGGCACAGTCTAAAACTTCCGCAAAAAAAGCGCCTGCAGAAAAAACTAAGAAAAAATAGTTTTATTGAATAAAATTAAAAGACTGTTCAAAAACAGAAGTTTGTAAAAAGTTCTTGTTTTTACAGTCTTTTTTTTATATTATGAAGTTGGTTTTTATTTTCAATTAAGTAAAACTTTTAGTATATTATGTTTATGCTATTATAAAACATTCATTGAGGAGGTTTTCAATAATGAAGAAAAAATTAATGGCTTTGCTTTTTGCAGCTGTTTTAGGAAGTATGTCTTTTGCACAGGTACTTGAAAAAAGCGGCGTGCAGAATAATTTATGGACAGGAATGGGACTTCCTACAGGAACTCCTAATTCTGCAGAACGTTCAGGATTCAGATGGTTTGGTTTAATTGATACTATTCAAGCCCGCGTAGATGTTTATAAATTTACGATTGACGGAATGCTTGCCTGGGGTGCATTGACAGAATGGACTGATACAAGCATTTCTGGTTTTTCTTTTGTAAATACAGATATGAAACCTGTTGATTTTCTTTATCATAACTTTGCAAGAACTTTGGTTGCTGAGCCTGATAAAGGACGAATTCAAAATGCGTACAACAAAAATGATCCGACTTATGGCAATAATTCATATTATCTGAACTTTTTATGGCATCCGTTTACAGGCTTTGATGTCGGAATCGGTACAAGACTTGAATGGGACGTAGGTCCTGCTCCAAGTTACGGTGCTTACGCTTGGGAATATAAATCTCATGTTCATCAGGGAGATTTGCGCGATGGAAATCCTGAATCAGTACCTGTTGCAGGATATATAAAATATGCAAATACTTATGCACAGAAAGCCATTGCATTGAGATATAAATACAAGGATATCGTAGAAGTTGGTTTTGCATTGCCTAGCGGATGTTCTTCTGATTTGTTTACGACAAACTTTGGTTTTTCTCTGACACCTGTAAAATTCATTACTGTGGCATTTGCTTATGAAGGACTGTTTATAAACGATTCAAATTTGTATACAGGGCTTACATTCCGTTTTACAGATTCAATAATGCTTGATGCTTATCTTGCTTTTAATGACATCGGTACAAATTATTCAAATGCCGGAAAATGGGGAACAGGAGCTGCCCTTATGCTCGGCTTCCCGAAAATCGGACTTTACATCAGACCGGAAGTAGGCTTTACAGGATATGCTAACAGCGATTATACTCTTGCAGTTTATACAGGTGCAAAACTTAACTTTGACTTTGCAAAAAGATGTCATTTAGGATGCTGGGTATCATTTGCCTGGGGTGCTGAAAAGTCATCATGGCACAAAGATGGTTCGCCTTACGATGATTATTTCGGAGGATTTATCTTTAATATCCGCCCGGAATTTGCATTTGACATTAATGCAAACCATACGATTGCAGTTACTACAGAGTTTGAAAGTTTGACAGATTACAAACGTGATGTAGTAGATTCCCTGCTTATCGGATTTTACTGGAGATTTAAGACAAAGTAATCTGACTTTGTGATAAAAAAAGCTGCCTTCAAAAAACGGGCAGCTTTTTTTTTGAGTTCGTTCGTGGTTTAGTAATCAGGGTTTATTTACAGCCCCACTGCTGATAGTACGAATCAAGTTCTTTTTTAAGTTCAGCAGTGATAATGCCTGAATTGTCGTCTTTATAAAGATATTCGATTACGTCGTTCATCGTGACGATTGCCTTTGCAGGAAAGCCGTATTTTTCGCTGATTGTATCAAGTGCGGATTTTTCTGAATCCTGCGCCTTTTCCATTCTGTTTAACGAAACCATTTCGCCGACAATTTTTATTGCGCCGTTCTGCGTTTCCTGCGCCTTGATTTTTGGATAAGTTTCTTCGATTGATTTTCCTGATGTCGTTACGTCCTCTATAATTACGACCCTGTCGCCGTCTTTTATGCAGTAACCCAAAAGCCCGCCTTTGTCTGCGCCGTGGTCTTTGTCCTCTTTTCTGTCTGCGCAGTATTTTAATTCTTTGCCGTAGAGATTGCTGTATGCTATGCAGGTTGCAACGCTGAGCGGAATTCCTTTGTATGCCGGCCCGAAGAGAACGTCAAAGTCATCGCCGAAATTATCATGAATTGCATGCGCATAAAAAGTTCCGAGTTTTGCAAGCTGGCTTCCCGTAACAAAAGAGCCTGCGTTAAAAAAGAACGGTGAATGTCTGCCGCTTTTTAAAGTAAAGCTTCCGAATTTTAAAGCATTGCTGCTTACCATAAAATCAATAAAATCTTTTTTGTACTGTTCCATAAAAAGCATAATATCAGTTCAGCGCTTTTTTTTCTACTGGCGCGACTGGCTCAAAAGCCTGTAAACGTGCAAGACAGAAAATTCAAGAAATCATAAATTCGTGCCGATAAAATAAAGATAGGGGATTTTTTTGCAGTCTGGAGAAAATATGAGTCAGCATATAGTTGGAGTTTTGTTAAAAGATAAAAATTTTGTTCCGCTTTGCAGTGCAGCTGAAAAGGATTTGTCAAAACCTGTTTTTGCCTATAAAGACGATTTTGACAAGTCTCAGATTCCTGTGTATATCTGCAAGATGAAATCTGAAAATGACATTGAAAAAATTTATAAAATCGGTGAACTCAAAATTTCGTCTTTCTATCTTGAACAGTTAAAGATGAATGAACAGGACACCAGAGAAGATAAAAAGGTAATTAAAATCATTTCTACGCTTTCAGAGTCAGGCGAACTTGCAATAACTCTTGACATCGGCGATTTTTATGTTTTTAAGCCTTTGAAAATTTATGAAGCAAATATTTTTGAAGAACTTGCAAAAAAAGAATTTGAAGAACGCGAAAATTCTCTGCTTGATTACGGTGAATTTGTAAAATGCAGTTCAAGTTCAGGATTCCTTTTGCCGGAAGAAGATTTGACTGCCGGCGGAAATCAGATTTTAAAAGAGCACGAAATTGAAACTGACGAAAAGCGCCCTGACAAAAAATCAAAAAAAGCCGATGCAGAAAAAGATGAATATTATGAACTTGCAGACAGTGCGACAAAAACAAGATTTACAATCGGCGGAAAACTGATTGCGATGATTACGTTTATTCTGCTTGTTGCCGTCGGTACTGTTTTGTATCTTGTTTCGTATTACGTTTCAAAAGACGTTTTGAAAAACGCAGAGATGAATAATTTTTCTGTGAACGAGCAGACTTCAAATTCAATTCAAAAGAAAATCGAAAATATCAGCGACAATGCACTGCTTTTTTCGAGTCTGTATTTTTCTTCGATTGACGATCCTAAAATGCGCAATAACGTAATTTCAAATTTCTTTGAGCGCAATCAGGATATTGCGGCTTTGTTCCTGCCGGGAGAAAACGAAATTCTAAATAATAAATTTCTTGTCGTGAACGGAATTTCAAAAGAAAATATTTTAAATGTAATCAGCGCAAATAAAAGTTCGATTGAAAACACAAAAAAAGGTTTGCGCGAAATAAAAAACGTCAGCCACATTTTAAAGACAAAGACTGCGGCGCTTTTCTTTCCTGTAGAATTTGAAACGGCAGAAAACCCGGAACTTCATTTTGAACCGATTGTCGTAATTTTTTCTACAGATTTTTTTGAAGGGGTGTGCGGTTCAAATTCAATTTATATGAATTTTATGGTTGATAAAGACGGCTGTCTTGTTGCAGGACTTGATTCTGAAAAAGTGATGAACTGCCAGAGTGCGGAAGATTATTCTGTCGTTCATCAGTATTTAAATTCTTCTGCAAACAACGCGCAGATAAGGTTTGTTCATGAGGACACTGATTATTACGGGGCATTTAAAAGGCTTGACGCGGCAAACTGCGGAGTAATAACTTTAGTTCCGACTTCGATTGTTCTTGAGCCTGTGTTCATTACGATTGTCCGCAATGCTTACCTTGCGCTTGCCGTTCTTGCATTGACTGTAATCATAATCTGGTTTTTTGCAAAGTCAATCAGTACGCCGATAAAGGCGTTAAGTGTAGCCTCGCTACGGATTAAGAACGGCGACTATAAAATAAACATAAAACCGCATACCCACGACGAACTTGCATTGCTTACGACAAGCTTTGTTGATATGAGCCAGGGACTTGCAGAGCGCGAACGGTTAAAAGATTCGTTCGGGCGTTTTACGAATAAAGCCGTTGCAGAAAAAGCAATGCGCGGTGAACTTGCACTTGGCGGTGAGACAAAATTCGTTACGATATTTTTCAGTGACATCAGAAGCTTTACTGCGATAAGCGACAAACTGAGTGCAAATCAAGTCGTAGATTTTTTGAACGAATATATGACGAGAATGGTAAAGTGCGTTACTGCAACTGGCGGATTTATTGACAAGTATATCGGAGATGCAATCATGGCAACCTGGGGTACTCCGATTTCTACAGGCACGCCTAAGCAGGACGCGATTAATACAATTCGCTGTGCACTTATGATGCGCTCTGAATTGATTGCATTTAACAAGGACAGAGGAACGCCTGACAAACCGATTATCAAAATCGGTTGCGGTATCAATTCAGGAAATGTCGTTGCCGGTCAGATTGGTTCGTCAGAGCGAATGGAATATACTTGTATCGGCGACACTGTAAACGTTGCTTCCAGAACGGAAAGCCTTAACAAGCCGTTCTGCACTGACATTCTGATTACGGAAGATACGTATCAGCTTGTAAAAGATGTCGTTACTGTAGAAAAAATGCGGCCTGTAAAAGTCAAGGGAAAAGAAAACCCGATGGATATGTACGCCGTAATCAATATGCCTGATGAACAGGATATTCCGGGAGCAGGATCGCTTGGATTTAAAACGATGGCGCAGGTCAGGGAAGCTTTGGGCTTTGCCGAGCCTCAGTTAGATGGTGTTGATTTAAATGAAGAAGAAAAGAAATTCAAGATTCAAGGTTAAAGATTTTATTGCAGTTTTAGTTTCTCTTTCTCTCTGTGCTTTCTGGACATTCCTTTTTGTCCGCGACATTAACCGCGAGCAGTCAAAGGAAAATGAACAGAGCATTGCCATAGTTACGAATCAGGAAAAAAACGCCGAGCGCAAATTTGTAAACCGCACTGTCTGGACAAGAATAAAAACACAAACGCAGTTATATAACGGCGACTACATCAGAATCGAGCCTAACTCTTTTTCTGAAATCGAATTTTCTGACGGAACAAAAGTCTCGATTGCTGAAAATTCGCTCGTACAGATTTTCATTGACGAGGACGGAAACTACGCAACGCTTTCCAACGGCGGCGGAATTGTCGTAGACTCTACGAACGGTTCTTCAAAATTTTTTATGATTACGGAGCAGGGCAAAAAAGTAAACATCGAAACAGGCTCCGTAATTTCTCTTGAAACTTCTTCCGAAAAAATCGACGTGACTGTCCAGAAGGGAAGGGCATCTTACACAGACAAAGACGGCGTTGAAAGTTTTGCAACAAACGGAAGCGGTCTTATCATCAACGAGGACGAAACTACGGAGCGCAAGCCGATTGTCGTTTTAAATCCCGTTCAGAATTCAAAACTGATGAATTCCGCAGGCGGTGATTACGGCGTTCAGTTCAGCTGGAGTAAAAACAATTCGTCTATAGAAAACGTAAAAATTGAAATTGCAAAAGATTCAGATTTTAAAATTGAACCGAAGGAATACATAAGGTCTGCCGACAGTGCAGAAACTTTCATCGAGCTCCCGAACGGAATTTATTACTGGCGGCTTACTGCACAGAACGAAAAAGGCAGTGATTTGTCAAAAAACGTTCAGAGCGGAAAAATTCATATTTTTGACGGAACAAAACCAAAACTGATTTCTCCGACGTTTGATGAAAAAATTTTCAGGTCGCAGAATGATCTGCCTGTTTCTTTTAAATGGGAACAAAAATATTTTGCAGAGTTCTACGAAATTACGATTGCACAAAACCCGGAACTTTCTATGCCGGTCGTTCAGCAGAATGTCTTTGACGGAAACGTTCAGTATAATTTAAAAGAAGGAATTTATTACTGGTCAGTCAGGACATTCTACGGTTTTAACAATTACGGATTCGGTAAAAGTTCCAATGTTTCAAAATTTGAAATCAGGACAAAAGAAGAATTGTCTGCGCCTGTCGTTCTTGCGCCTGACAGCAATTCCGTTTTTTACAGACCGCGCAAATTTTCAAAGCAGAAAAATGCGGCAGGCGAAAACGTTTATTTTTCCTGGAAGAGCGAAAACAGATTTTCTGAATACGATTTTATTCTTGCAAAAGACAAAGACTTTGCTTCTGTCGTAAAGCAGGAAAAATTAAAAGACAATTTTTATTTTATTCCGATTGCGGACTTGCCTGACGATATCACGTATTACTGGAAAATTTCTGCAAAGACTGTAAACGGAAAAAATACAAAAGACTCAAACGTTTTTACTTTTTCGATTGACTCAAATAAAGTGCTCGAAGAAAAACTGCTTTACCCTCCTGACGCCGTGCATTTTTCAGAAAGCGAAATTAAAGCTTCTCAGTTCCTGTGGAAAATGGACGAGGCAGAATTTTATATTTTTGAAATTTGCAAAGACAAAACTTTTGCAGTTCCTGAAATTCAAAAAGAAACGGAGATTGAATCTGTTACTGACATTGCATTGCCGCCGGGCGTCTGGTACTGGAGGGTTCGTGACGGAAACGAAAAAGAGCGCTCAACAAAAACAGGTGTCTTTGTCGTAGACGAGCCGCCGCACATTCCGCTTCCTGTAGAACTTGTTACGCCAAAAGACAAATCTGTTTTCAGGGGCGAAACTGTTTTAAAAACTCCGGTTGAGTTTGAATGGCAGAGCAACGAAAAAATAAAATCTGCGGTCTTTGTTTTAAAAAAGAAAAACGACAAAGGACAGTTTGAAAATTTTATAACGCGCAATTCCCTTTCTAAAATGCAGTCTGTCGTGCGACTTACAAGCGGCAGTTACATCTGGAAAATAAATGCAACCGCCTCTGACGGAACAGACATTTCTTCTTCGGAGCGAAGTTTTGAAGTCTTGCAGCCGGCAAGGCTTTCTGCTCCTGTTCTTTTAGAGCCAAAACAAAAAACTGTTTTTGACACTGAATATCTTAAAACAAATTCTACTGTCCTTTTTGAATGGCAGAAAGTTCCTGATGCGACAGGATATCTGTTTTTAATTCAAAAGAAAGACGGCAATAATTTTTCTACGGTTGTAAAAAAGAATTTTGCGTCCGGCGTACAAAGTTATCTGCTTGACGACATCGCGCTTTTGAGCAACGGAAATTTTGTCTGGAGCGTTACGGCAGAAAACCGCGCCGACGACGGATTTTTAATTCAGAGCGGAAATCCTGCAACAGGTGAATTCAGCATACAAGTTCAGCTTCCGGGAAAAATACAGATAAAAGAAGTGGGAGCGCAATATGGTGAGTAAAAGACGAAATATTTTAATTCTGCTTTCTCTTCTTGAATTGCATTTTATTTTGCCGGCAGAAAATTTTTCTGAAAAAGAAGGCCCGCAGAAACAGCCTGAAAAAAAAGAATTCGTGCAGGAAATCCAGTGGACAAAAGACAAGTTTGCCACGGAATACGAAGTTGAAATTCAAGATGAAAATTTTGAAACGATTTTGACAAAGCGGACAAAAGAAACTCATCTTTCGTTTTCGCTTAATCACGGCTGGTACAGATACAGGATTTTTGTCTTTGATTTGTTCGGCAAGCGCTCGCAAAGTACGGACTGGATTGAATTTGAAATTCTAAAAGCAATTCAGCCTGTGCTTTACGAATTTGAACAGAACGAATTTTTTATAGAGCCGGGCACTCAGCCGGAATTTTCGCTTTCTGTTTCGGGATTTTACGAGGACACGAAATTATATTTAATGCAGTACGACAGAAAAAAAGTTTTTGACGTAGAAATTCTTTCGCTTGAAAAAAATAAATTTTCGTCTGCCGGAAATTCAATCTGCAAGGTAAAAATCAAGACGACGGAACTGCTTGATAAAAAATATTTTTTCAGGGCAGAAAATCCCGGCGAGCAGATTTACGAAGGCGCAGAGTTTAAAATAAAATTCATAAACCGGCCTGTAATCGTCAACTTTGAGCCGGGCTTTGTCTACGCAATCAAGGGAACTTCCGTTCAGTTAAAACTTACAGTCCAGAACTTAGAACGCAATGCAAAGTTTTATTTAATTTCTGAAGCCGGAAAAAAAATGCAGTGCGAGGTAAAGGAAATTTCAAAAGATGAATTTAATTCTTTTGTTACGATATCGTGCACTACGGCAGAGGCAGGAAAGTTTGCAATTCAAGTTGAAAACGACGAACGCTTTTTTGACAGGGCAGAAGGCTTTGTAATAAATCATGCAGTACAGCCGAGAATCACGAGCGTCAAAGACGGAAGTTTTAATATAAGTTCGATAAAAAATTTCAGCGTTGAATTTGGCGCAACCGGAATTGATGAAAGTTCCTGCGTGCGCCTTGTTCCGAAAGACGAAAGCGAAAAATCAAAGGAAAAACCTGTTACGGCAAAATCACTCGTTAAAAACGAAAGCGGAAATTACACTGCATATTTTAATGCGGCTTCTTTAAGTTCTATTGAGTATGCGCTTGAAATTTCAAATGCAGGCGGATTTAAAGATTCGGCAGGAAACTTTTTGCTTTCTGTAATGCAGGCAGTTGATTTAAATCTCGGGCTTGGAGTTTATTCCGGCACTGTAATCCTGCTTTACAACGACGTTTTGCCTGATTACACTCATTCAACTTTTTCGCTCGGCGGGGTGGGACAGGTTTCCGTAATTCCGATGAAGTACGCGTTCGGGTATTTTGGATTCGGGCTTTCTGTGATGGGGTCGTACTGGAATAAGAACGACGGCTCAAAAGAAAGTACGATTTATTCCGGGCTTGGAATTTTTGAACTCCTGTATCAAAAGCCGTTTTTAAAAGAAAAACTGCGCGTGCAGATTGCGCTTGGCGGCGGCTATTCTGTTTTTGGTCACACTTCTTCTGACGGCGAGCGCGAGTCTGCGCAGTGTCCTGTTTTAAAAAACGGCGTTTCGTTTATCTGGTATCCTGCAAAACATTTTTATGTTGAACTTGGAGCAAGCTACTTCCATTTATTTGCCGAGGACAATTACTCAGGCCTTATCGTTCCGCAGATTGCAGTCGGTGCAAGACTGTAGTCCGCTACAGTTCGTTGTCGTCCGTGCGTCTGATAATGGTGTCGCTGCTGGTTGTCAAAAATGCCGTATTCTGTTATCATTATTAATGACATTTTTATAAAAAGTATCATTAATAATTTTGTTTTTAAAAGAAAATTTGGAGGACATATATGGCTAAATATGCTTTTTTGTTTCCGGGTCAGGGCGCTCAGGCTCCCGGCATGATGAAAGATATTTGTGAAGCGGTGCCTGAAAGCCGCAAAGTTCTGGACGACATTTCTGCAATCTGGGGAAAAGACGTTGCAAAACTTATGTGGGAAACAGAAGCTGACGAATTGAGCCGGAGTGATAACAGCCAGATGGCAATAACTGCTGCAAGTATCGCTGTCGTAAAAGCTCTTGAAATAAAGGGAATAAAACCAAGTGCCGCAATGGGATTCAGCCTTGGAGAGTTTCCTGCTCTGTATGCTGCAGGCGTTCTTTCTTTTGAAGATGTAATTAAAGTAGTTGCAAAGCGCGGTTCTATAATGCAGGCAGTGTGCGAACAGATTGCAGCCGAAAACTCAGGTCATGCGCCGGGAATGTCGGCAGTAATCGGACTTTCTCCTGAACAGGTAAAAGAAATTGCCGGCAAATGTGAAAACGTATACGCCGCAAATATGAACAGTCCCGTGCAGACAGTTTTAAGCGGAACTTTTGACGGCCTTACTCAGGCAGAAGCCCTTGCAAAAGAAGCAGGTGCGCGCCGTGCACTTCGCCTTGCAGTTGCAGGTCCGTTCCATTGTCCGTTAATGCAGCGTGCGGCTGATGAATTTGAAAAAGCAATCGCGGACGTAAAATTCAACAATCCTGAAATTGCTCTGTTCAGCAATGTAACAGGAAAGCGCGCAGAAAACGGCGAAGAAATTAAAAAGAATGCAGTCCTTCATCTGACTCATCCTGTTTTGTGGACTGACGAAGAAAAAGTACTGTTTGATATGATGGAATCTGACGGCGGCGAATGGAAGCTTTTTGAACCGGGACCGGGAAAAGTTTTGACAGGGCTTTGGGCAAAGTCAGGGCTTGAAGAAAAGTATGCTGCGTCTGCAATAAATTCAGTTGAAAATTTAAATTCACTTTAATTTAATGTAATTATTATAATGGTATAATGGGAGAAAAAATTATGAAAATGCTTGAAAATAAAAAAGCGCTTGTTACAGGTTCAAGCCGTGGAATCGGAAAAAAAATCGTAGAAGTGTTCCTTGCAAACGGCTGTGAAGTTTGGGGACTTTGTACAAAACCGTCTGCCGCAAAAGAAGAACTTGAAAAAACTGCTGCCGAAAACGGCGTTGCGTTCCATGAAATCTGCTGTAACTGCGGTGATGCAGAAGCGCTGAAAGTCTGCATAAAGGCTGCGCTTGAAGAAGCCGGCGGATTTGACGTTCTTGTTAACAATGCAGGAATTACTCGTGACGGGCTTTCTTTTGCAATGCCGATGGAAAACTGGCAGGACGTTATTAACGTAAATCTTACTGCTCCGTTTGTAATTAACCAGATTGTGTCTTACGATATGATTCATAAGAAAAAGGGTTCTATCATTAATATGGCTTCTATTTCCGGCGTTCACGGAGAAGCAGGTCAGGTAAATTATTCTGCATCAAAAGCAGGTCTTATCGGTATGACAAAAGCTCTTGCAAAGGAAATCGGTAAGAGAAAAGTTCGCGTAAATGCGGTTGCTCCCGGATTTATTGCGACAGAAATGACAGATGCAGTTCCTGAAAACATCAGGAATGAATGGGTAAAAATCATTCCTATGAACCGTGCAGGAACTGTAGAAGAAGTTGCAGGCGTTTGTCTGTTCCTTGCAAGCGATTTGTCTACTTACGTTACAGGTCAGGTAATCGGCGTAGACGGCGGAATGGGCGCATAATTTTTGTATCGTCCGTAAACGTGATGTAAAGTCATTGCGTTTTACGGACGGAATTTTGTGTTGTAAGAGAATCGGAGAAAACGATTTTTGCAGTACGAGAGGGGTATTATGATTAAAAAATGTTGTTTGAATTTTCTATTTTTGATTTCTGTTTTATTTACTTCTTGCAATATGCAGAATGTTGCTGAGTCGGGTGCTTCGCTAAAAGTTGCATTGCCTCCCGGAAACAGTGCTAAGACTGCCGTACAATATACGGCGGACGATATTGCTCAATATGAAGTTGTCATTACGAATGAATACAATAAAAGTTTTGTAAAAACAGGCAAGCCGGGTGAAACTGTCAGTTTTGAACGTGTTTTAGCCGGAAATTATACTGTTGACGTTTTTGCACTTGACGTGTCAGGTTATACCGGTGCAAGAGGTTCTGCAAGTGCAACTGTTAAAGAAAACGAAACGTGTAACGTGGCAATTCCTGCCAGCCTGTTATATAAAAGTGATTTTTTTATTTCCGGTGCAGACGGTGTCTGGCTTAATAATTACGCAGACTATTTTATAAATTCAAATTATAAAAGTTATAGAAACGATGTTGATTTTTCTGTTACAGCAGAGACGTCAGATACTGCCGCAACAAGTTCTTCAACATCTGTAAGGCTTACGAACGGAAATATACCATATATTTATGTAAATGCGCTTAATACAAAAGATAATATAATTGACTTGTATGCTCAGAAAACGTCTATAAGTTTTTCGGCAAAAGCATCTGTTCCGTCTACTGTCAATTTTTATTTTCAAGATACAAAGCATGAACCTGTCGGTGTTGTTTTTCAGGCAGAATTGACAACAGACTTTAATGAGTATGAGATGAGCCTTCCTGCCAGAACTTCTGCTCCTGATAGTGGCTGGAGCGGAACTTTGCGGGCTGTAGTAACTTCTGGTAACGGAACTGTAACGATAAAAAATCCAAGTATTTTATATGGTGATTCTGATACTGCTTGCTATACCTGCTATCCACCTGATACAAAAGGTGTAAAACTATCTATAATAGATTCTACTGTGCATACTTTTGAGTTTACTGATACGACAGCGTATGGAGGTTTAGTAGGATTTGATCCTGCCAGTACAAAGTATGAAATAGTCGTTGACAGTACTGAAGATAATGTCAGCATAACTTTTTACCGCTACACTTTGGGCGGAGGCATAGAAGAACTCGGTTCTGGAGTGGTTTCTCAAACCGAAACCGCAACTTTTGCTTATGAAACTGACCCGGCAGTACAAACTGCAGACGATTATGAATTTTCTGCAGTTTTATTTAAAGTCAATAAGCCTATGACAATTAGTATCCAAAGATATAATATATATAGGTCAAATTTCGAGTTTTAGATAAATTTACAAAAAAAGGCATTCCCTGTAAA
>JBJETJ010000030.1:0-11880 GCA_051883255.1 Treponema sp. | reverse complement strand
GCTTGCCTCAAGCGATTTGATTATTTCTCCGAATGATGACGGCGTTCAGGATTCAATTACATTTACGCCTGTCATAAAAGACAGTCAGAGCGTTGCAAAATATAAATTTGAAATTAAAAACAAAAACGGCACTGTCGTTTATCAGATGTCCGGTTCTTCAAAAGTTCCTGCGCAGATTGTATGGAACGGAAAGGACAACGCAAATAAATTTATTCCTGACGGCAAATATTCTGCAAGCCTTACGATTGACTCGACAAACGGCTCGCAGGCAAAAGTAGAAGTGCCGGAAATCATACTTGATACGAAAGCACCTTCTGTTGATGTTTCTGCAGAATATCTTGTGTTCAGTCCTGACGGCGACGGCAATAAAGATGAACTTGTACTTATGACAAAAAACTGTTCGGAAGAAGATTTGTGGACAGTATCAATCGAAAATAAAAACGGACGCGTCGTAAGGGAATATAAATTCAACAAGACTATTGCAGGCTCTGTAAATGCAAGTCTTGTCTGGGACGGAACTGACGACGCAGGAAATAAAGTTCCTGACGGCACGTATTCTGTATCAGTAAAATCAGAAGATCAGGCAGGAAATAAATTTGTCAAAGTCATTGATAAAATTGTTCTTGACACGCGTCCTGTAAAAGCATATATAACTGCCGCATTTGAAGGAATTTCTCCTTTGTCGCAGACAGGCCTTACAGCGCAGAAGTTTAATATAAGGACATCTGTTCAGGACGGAATCAAGTTCTGGAAGTTTGACGTTGCAGACGAAAAAGGCAATGCCGTTTATTCAGTTTCTGGTGACGCCCAGAATAAAGTTCCGCCTAAAGAAATTTTATGGGACGGAAAAATACAGGACAAGAATTACGCAGAAGGAATGTTCTACGGACGGCTTTCGATGGAATACGAAAAAGGAAACAAAGTTCTTGAAAAATCTCCTTTGTTTGTATGTTCATCAGTTCTGCCTCGCTTGAGCGTAAAAACGTCTCCTGAATTTTTCAGCCCTGACAATGACGGCACTGGCGATGAACTTTCGATAAACCTTCAGGCACAGTGTTCTGGAAAACTTGCAGGCTGGTCGTTCGTGATTTTTAATCCTGAGGAATCGGGCAAAAAAGACAAGCCTTTCTGGAAAGTTTCTGGAACGAATAAAATTTCTGATTCCCTTTTGTGGAACGGCTTGAGCAATGTTTCAAAAGAGAAAAACGGACAGGCTGAACGCGTACAGTCTGCAATGGATTATCCGTGGGAATTTACTGTTACTGACAGTCTCGGACTTACTTCAAAAATCCGCGGCAAGATTTCAATCGACATTCTTGTAATCCGCGACGGAAATGTTTTGAAGATGGCTGTTCCTGCGATTTTGTTCCGTGCAAACTATGCAGATTTTAAAACTGCAAAAGAAGCGCCGGGAAGCAAGATTACGGTTGAACAGGCGCAGAACAATGAACGCGTATTAAAGCGCGTTGCAGAAGTTCTTCAGAAATTCCCTGATTACACTATCACGATTGTCGGTCATGCAAACAACACGACAGGAACGGAAGCAGAAGAAACTTCGACTGCAAACGGAAACATTCCGCTGATTCCGCTTTCTAAAGACAGGGCAGATTTTGTAAAATCAAGGCTCGTCGAGTACGGCATTGACGAACGCCGTATGAAGACAGAAGGTAAGGGCGGACGTGAACGCATTGCCGCTTTAAACGACAGGGAGAACTGGTGGAAAAACCGCCGTGTTGAATTCCTGCTTCATAAATAATTTTTAACTTAAACGGACGGCAGAAAAAAAACTGCTGTCCGTGTTTTTATAGCGTAGGATAAAAACCGCTTGAAATGGCGCAGTTTTTAGCTACCAACTGGGGGAACAAATGAAAATAGCTGTTGCCGGAACAGGCTACGTCGGACTGTCAAATGCGGTTCTTCTTTCACAGCATAACGAAGTAAAGGCGGTTGACGTCATTCAGGAAAAAGTTGATTTAATCAATAATAAAAAATCTCCGATTGCAGACAAAGAAATTGAAGAATACCTTGCAGGCAAAAATTTAAATCTTGTTGCAACGACTGATGCTGAGTCTGCATATAAAAATGCAGATTTTGTAATTATTTCAACTCCTACAAATTATGACGTTGAAAAAAATTTTTTTGATACGAGTTCGATAGAAGCCGTAATCAATCTTGTAAAAAAATATAATCCTGATGCCGTAATCGTAATTAAGTCTACTATCCCGGTAGGATATACAGAACGAATCAGAAAAGAAATGAATTATCCGAACATTCTTTTTTCTCCTGAATTTTTGCGCGAAGGTCATGCGCTCTATGACAATCTTTATCCATCGCGCATTGTCGTAAGCTACCCGAAAGATGCTCCAGAACTAAAAGAAAAAGCTCAGCTGTTTGCTTCACTTTTAAAACATGGCGCAATAAAAGAGAATATTGAAATCCTTTATCCGCATTGCACGGAAGCTGAGGCAATCAAGCTTTTTGCAAATACATATCTTGCTGTCCGTGTTGCATATTTTAATGAACTTGATACTTATGCAGAAATGAATAATCTTGATGCAAGTCAGATTATAAAAGGAATAAGCCTTGACCCGAGAATCGGCGATTTTTACAACAATCCGAGTTTTGGTTACGGCGGTTACTGCCTGCCTAAAGATACAAAACAGCTTAAGGCAAATTTTGCAGGAATTCCGCAGGATATGATAAGCGCCGTTGTATCTTCAAATGATACAAGAAAAGAACATATTACGAATATGGTTGCTTCAAAAAATCCTGAATGTGTCGGCATTTACCGCCTTACGATGAAAGCCGGCAGTGATAATTTCCGCCAGAGTGCAATTCAGGGAATAATGAACAGATTAAAGAGCCGTGGAATTCACGTCGTAATTTATGAACCGACTTTGAAAAGCGCTGACTTTGAAGGTTACCCTGTCGTTGAGTCGCTGGCAGATTTTAAGGCAAAATGCGATGTCATAATCTGCAACAGAATGAGCGGAGATTTATCTGACGTAAAAGATAAAGTTTATACACGAGATTTGTTTGGAAAGGATTAGTTTATGCTTCAAAGTATCGTTCCCCATTTAAAATGGATTGTACTGGCAGTTGCCGTACTGATGTATTTTTTTGTAATTCTGTTTCAGGAAAAAAAAGTCTGGTTTACGAGCATTGCCGCAGTCCTGCTTTTTATTTCGGGAACTTTTCTTTTTCCAAATTCAATTTTTAATCCGCAGGAAAATTATTTTGCAATATGCACTCATGTGCTCGGTGAACTTATAAACTGGAATGTCCTGTTGATTTATATCGGCAGCATGATAATTGCATCGCTTTTCATTTATTCAAAAGTGCCGTCACGGATTGCAGACAGGCTTGTTGCCGTATCTCCGAATACGGGAATTGCAGTAATTTTAATTCTTGCAATGACAGGCATAATTTCTATTTTTGTAGAAAACGTTGCAACGGTTTTGGTAATGGCGCCGATAGCACTTTCGCTTTCTAAAAAATTAAAGCTTAATCCTGTGCCGTTTTTAATCGGGCTTGCCGTAATGTCAAATCTTGAAGGCACTGCAACTTTGGTAGGTGATCCGCCGAGCATGATTTTTGCAAGTTATGCAGGCTACAACTTCAATGACTTTTTTATGAAAGACGGCAAAATTTCAATTTTCTTTTTCATTCAGACAGGACTTCTTGCAGGCTGTCTTTTCTTTTATTTTATCTTTGGAAAAGTCAGGGACAAAGTTCAGGTAGAAAAAGACGAAGTGATTTCGTATTTTCCGCTTATTCTGCTTCTTGCGCTGATTTTCGGACTTGCAGGCATTTCGTTTTTTTCAAGTGAACTTGGCTACAGTTCGGGACTTTTTGTTTTTTCACTTGGCGTAATCGGACTTCTCTGGTATAAGTTTCACCAGAAAAAAAGTGCCGGCGAATTGTGGACGCTGATTAAAGAACTTGACTGGGAAACGATTTTTTTCTTAATCGGAATTTTTGTCGTAGTCGGTGCGGTTTCAGAAACGGGACTTCTGGACGATTTTGCAGGCTTCCTTGCAAAGATTACGGGCGGTTCAAAACTTCTCGGTTTTATACTCATTCTGCTTTTTTCTATTTTAATTTCAGGATTTGTAGATAACGTTCCGTATATTATCGTAATGCTTCCTGTTGCAGGAACTCTTGCCGTAAACCTTGGAATTGCAAAAGAACTTTATATGTTCGCACTGCTTATAGGTTCATGTCTTGGCGGAAATTTAACGCCGTTCGGGGCTTCTGCAAATGTCGTTGCAATGGGAATATTAAAAAAAGAAGGCTATCCGATTTCGTTCAGAAAATTTTTGAAAATCGGTGCGCCTTTTACGTTCATTACTACAGCGGCGGCGGCTTTACTGCTTTGGTTCGTATGGAGCTGATTTTAAGGGTTTGTTTTAAACCCTTAATGAGTTAATTATCCGTAAGTCAATGGCTTATGGACAATCAGACGGGAAGTGCTTGAGTAATCGCTTCAAGTGTTAATCAGCACTTCCTGAGCCGGTAAAACTCTGATTGCTTTTTATTTACTGTTTGATTATAATTAGACAATCGTTTTAAGGAAGTATGTTTTTATGGAAAAAAATGCAAAAATTTATGTTGCAGGTCACAGAGGACTTGTAGGAAGTGCAATTTGCCGTGATTTGCAGTCAAAAGGATATACAAATATAATTACCCGGACTCACAGTGAACTTGATTTGACAAATCAGGCCGCTGTAAACGAGTTTTTTGCAAAAGAAAAACCGGAATATGTTTTTTTAGCCGCTGCCCATGTAGGCGGAATCGGCGCTAATTCCACACATCCGGCTGCTTTCATTTATCAGAATATGATGATTGGTTTTAACATCGTAGAAGCAGCCTGTCAAAACAACGTAAAAAAATTGATGAACCTCGGTTCAACATGTATTTATCCAAAAATGGCACCTCAACCGTTAAAAGAAGAATATCTTTTGACAGGTCAGCTTGAACCTACAAACGATGCTTATGCAATGGCAAAAATTTCTGTCATAAAATTATGCACGAAATATAATTTTGAATACGGAACAAATTTTCTTTCTGTAATGCCGACAAACCTTTACGGACCGGGCGACAATTACGACTTGCAGGGCTCTCATGTTCTTCCTGCATTGATAAGAAAATTTCACGAAGCAAAAGTCAGCGGTGAGGACGTCGTTCATCTTTGGGGCGACGGTTCTCCTGAAAGGGAATTTTTATACAGCGAAGACCTTGCTTCTGCCGTCGTTTATCTTATGGAACACTGCGATGCAAAAGATTTGCGCACTGAAACAGGTGATTTTGTAAACGTCGGAACAGGCGTTGACCAGACGATAAAATCTGTTGCAGAACTCGTGCGCGACGTCGTTTATGCAGATGCCGCCGGCCGTACTTGTAAAATGGAATGGGATACTTCAAAGCCAAACGGCACTCCAAAAAAACTGTGCGATGTATCACGCCTTACGGCACTTGGCTGGAAAGCAACGACAGATTTTAAAACTGGCATAGAAAAATCTTATGAAGATTTTAAAAAGCGATTTTAATTTACGGAATTTTTAATGTTTACACTGCGGTTTGCGTTTAAAAATATTGTTTCAAGAAAAAGCTCTCTTGTAATAGTTCTGTTCATTGCATTTTCCATCGGAATTCTTGTCATGGCAAATGCAGTCTTTGACGGAACCGGCAACGGAATTGAAAAAGTTTTTTCGACAAGTTTTACAGGCGATGTAGTAATAAGGCCTGTGACTGATTTTCCGATGAGCCTTTTCGGTGACGAAACGCCTGTGACAGGTGAACTTTCGGAACTGCCTAGAATCGTTCCTTATAAAAATGTCATTGAGTATGCAGAAAGTCAGAGTCAGGTACAAAAGACGTGTCCTCAGCTGACAGGGCAGGCCGCATTAAAAATGAATGGCGCGACAGTGTCTGCCGTAGTCTTTGGCGTCAATGCAGAAAGCTATCTTGACATCATGACAGGAATTACACTTTCAGAAGGGCGGGCTTATGCAGAAAACGAAAAAGCCGTTTTACTTTCTGAAAATTTAAAATCTACGATAGAAGAAAAATCTGGTAAAACTGTCAGTGTCGGTGACGAAATTCAGCTTATATCAAGCAACGGTTCGTCCTATACATTGCGCAGTGCGGTCGTTTCTGGAATTTACCGCTACGAAGTTCATAATGATTTGCAGGACAACATTCTGCTTTGCGACCCTGAAACAGTGCGCTCGCTTTTGGGAATCGAATCGCTTTCAACTTCAGTTGCAATCGACAAAAGCGAATCCGTAATGATTGACAGTTTTGATAATATCGAGGACTTGTTTGGCGAAGAAGATATTTTTGCAAAAGACGACAGTCTGGAATCTGATTTTGAAAAAACGCCTGCACAAAGTTCAGCAGAAAATATTGAAGAAGAAGATTTTTCAAAGACGAGCTGGAATTACATAATCTGCAAGCTGAACGAAGGCGAAAATCCCGCTAAGTTCGTAAAAAAGGCAAATAAATTTTTTGCCGCAAATGAAATGAAAGTTACCGCAATTACCTGGAAAGCCGCCGCAGGAATGGCAGCCCAGTATGTTTACTGGATGCGGCTGATTTTTAACATAGGTCTGCTTTTGTTAATCGGCACGGGATTTATAGTCGTAAACAATACGCTCATAATTGCCGCAATGGACAGGACAAAAGAAACAGGCGCACTGAGGGCAATCGGCGCTGACAGGCATTTTATCGCAGCAGAATATCTTTTTGAAACGTTAATGCTCACTGTCAGTGCAGGAATTTTAGGCTGCATAATCGGAGTTATCGGCAACAACATTCTTGTCAATGCGCACATAACTTTTTCAAATACGTATTTAATTCAGCTTTTTGGCGGAACAGAATTAAAGCCGTCCGTTACATTCAGCAATCTTTTGTCGGGAATGGCTCTGTCGCTTTTGCTTGCCGTAATCGGCTGGATTTATCCTGTTCATATTGCACTTGACACAAGTCCTGTTGTTGCGATGGAACATATATAATAACGGAGTTTTGCGTAATGTTCTATTTTAAAATTGCAATAAAATCAATCATTGAACGCCGCCGTCAGTATACGTCGCTTTTTGCAGTCTGTGCAGTCGGTGTCTGCCTTATGCTCAGCGCCATAATGGTTACGGACGGAATGGTCGCTTCGATGAATGAAAAAGCGCGCCAGTATTATGCCGGCGATTTACAGCTTTTAGGCGGAAAGCATCTCAGCAATGCTGAACCGGACGCAGACCATGTGATTGCAGTAATCGAAGAATGTCTTGAAGATAAAAACGTAATGGTTTCAAAACGATATAATTATGATGCCAGAAACGAAAATTATTATTTTGAAGGCGCAACAGTAAGACAGCGCGTAATTTTTGGCGTAGACTTTCAAAAGGAACTTCCGCTTTTTGAAAAGTTCACTTTTGTGGAAGGCTCTTTTTTAAATAATGATTACGAGGACACAGTTTTGATTTCCCAGCCGATTGCAAAAAAATTGGGCTGTCATGCAGGGGATTCAATTACGCTTTACATAACGACTGACGACGGCTATAAAAATACAATCAGACTTGTCGTAACGGGAATTTTTCAGGACTCGAGCGTTTTCGGAATGTATACGTCTTACGTAAATTATGACTCCCTTATGAAAGTTTTGAACCTTTCGCCAAAAGAAGTAAACAGAATCGGCATTTATTACATCGATGGCAGTCCGTCTTTAATCGAGTGCATGGACTTGCAGAAAAAGCTTGAACAGAAACTGAATCTTTATCCGCTTGGAATGGATAAAAATGAATTTTACGATGACTACAAAAGCCGTGACGAAGAAAAATACGCTTTGATTTCCCTTGAGTCAAATGTTTATGATTTGAAAATGCTTGTACAGGCTTTAAAGTTAATCGTCTTTGCGATAGTCGTTCTTCTTGTAATAATCATCGCAGTCGGAATTTCAAGTACATACCGTGTCATCGTAATAAAGCGGAATGTAGAAAGCGGAACTCTGCGCGCCCTCGGAATGAAAACGTCAGGCATTATGAAGCTTTTTATAACGGAAGCTTTCCTGCTTTTGCTGGGCGGTGCAGTAACAGGTTTTGTTTTTTCACTTATAATCGTAAATGCGGCTTCCTGCTTTAACCTTTCTTTTATTTCCGGGTTTGACTTGTTTTTGACAAAAGGCTGTCTTGTTCCCGAAGTAAACGCCGTCAAGATAGTATGCTTTGTTTCCGTGATTATAGTAACCACGCTGCTTTCTGTGTTGTTTACATTAAGAAAGTTAGTTCACGTAAGTCCTGTTGGGGCAATTACTGCAACAACTTAATTTTTGACTTTATTTGGAGATAATATGAAATTCAATATGAGATTTAATGTGAAAAATATCATTGCTTTGTCACTTTTTTGTTTTGTAGGTCTTGCATGCGGTTTTGCGCAAATGACGGAAGATAAAGCAAAGTCTTTGCTTGTACTTGCAGATAAAAATACAAGTTACGCAGGAACAGATTTTAAAGCCGATTATACGATTGTAACTGACAAGCCCGGTTCAGGAAAATCAGTTACGACTGCCGTAATGTACCGCAGGGATGCAAATTCAATGTTTACGATTTTGATAACAGGGCCTGAATCTGACCGCGGTAAAGGTTACGTTCAGTTTGATAAGGTAATCTGGTTTTATGACCCTAAAGACAGGCAGTTTACTTATACAAGCGCAAACAACAGGTTTCAGAATACGAACCTTAATAACAAAGACCTTGTTCCTCAGACACTTGCAGTTGATTATAAAATAAAACAATTCAAAGAAGTAAAACTCGGAAAATTTGACTGCGTATATTACGAATTGTCTGCGGTTTCAAAAAACACTGATTATGCGACAGTAAAATTATGGGTCAGCAAAGACGACGGCTTAATCCGCAAAAAAGAAGATTACAGCCTTTCAGGTCAGCTGCTTCGTACTACTGCAATTCCAAGCTATCAGAAAATCGGAAATTACTCAGTCCCGGGCGGAATGTTAGTCGTTGACAATCTGCGCGGAACAAAAATTGACGGCAAAATGCAGTATGAAAAAACTCAGATAACTATTTCAAATGTCACTTTTCAAAAGCAGTCTAATGTTATATACTCAAAACAATATCTTGAAGAAATGAGTAATTAAATTTAAATGAAAAAAAATGTACGCAAATCATTAGTTCTGCTGTTCTGCTTCTTTTTATGTGCAGGCACTTTGTCTGCTGCAGCCGGCAAAGAAAGTAAAAATTCTGATGCCGGTGAAACATCGGAATCTGACAATGCTTTTTCTGAGGACATCGACAGTCTGTTTGACGATACGTCAGATACTTCTGCCATTATAACGAAGCCTGAAGAAAAACCTCCTGAATGTGAATCTGACAAAAAACGGGGCATCGTTTTTACGGGAAATCTTGACTCGCGGCTTGGCGGATATTTCTGGTTCAATCCTTATTCAGTTTCTCCTGCTGCGATTTTTGAAACAAAGGTTTATTTTACGAGCCGTCCGATTGATACTTTTTCCGTAAAAGGAACTCTTTTAGTTTCTTTTCCTGAAATGGAAATCGGACTTTATGAATTGTATTTTACATATTCAATTTTTAATATGGCTTTTATTACGGCAGGAAAAAAAGAAATTTCCTGGGGAAATTCAAGAATGTTTGATACGAATATTCTTGATGATTCCAATAACTACGTATATAGTGCAGAAAATATTTTGTATGATACTCCGACAGATCCTAAAAAATCAAAATTTTCTGTCATGCTGAACATTCCTTTCTGGAAATTTAATCTGATGGGGCTTGTAACTTACTATAATTACAGCGGCATCCCTTGGAGCGATTATTCTGTTTCATCAGATTTTATAAATGACCTTTCTTATGCTGCAAAATTTGAAGCAAATCTCTGGAATTTTTCTTTTGACATTTTCTGGAAATACTGGGCAAATAATGACAAATACAAATTTGATCCTGCAATAGGTGCAGATTTGAATTTTCAGCTTGGTGATTTCCATTTTTATACGCAGTTTTTTACTCATTTTAATACGCGCACAGAAAAAATTACTTTTCCGAGGACAAAAGGAACTGCAAGTATATGGTGGTATACTCAGCAAAAAGTCAATCTCGGTTTTTGTCTTGAATATCAGTGCGTTTATGACTGGTACGGCTACGGAACTACAGAGCCGCTTGATCCGAGCGAGTATTTTAAACAGTATCTTGCATTTGAAGGAGTCTGGGGAAGAATTGCAGACAGTCAGTTTTCTCTTGTCGTAAAATTACTGCATAATTTTTACGAAGAAAAAGGAACTGTTGTACCCGGACTTAAAATACATGACTTATTGCCGTGTACAGACCTTGATTTTGGAATTCCGATTAATTATGGTACTGATTCCAACATCGGCATTGCAATTCAGCTTAAATTGAACATAAATTTCTAGAAATAAAATTTCTGCTGTCAGATTTCGGCAGTCAAATTCAATAAACAATAAAACAGGCGCTTTTTGTAGAATGTTTTGCAGAAAGCGTTTATTTTTTCAGGATAATTCCGTCTTTGATTTTAATTACATGGTCAGACATTTTTACGATTTTTGCATCGTGAGTAGAAAAGATGAACGTTGTATTCAATTCTTTGTTCAGTTTTTTCATGAGGTCAAGAATCTGGTCGCCGTTTTTTGAGTCGAGGTTTGCAGTCGGTTCGTCTGCAAAAATTATAGGCGCTTTTGTCGACAGTGCCCTTGCTATTGCAACCCTCTGGCGCTGTCCTCCTGAAAGTTCTGACGGCTTGTGGTTTTTCCAGTCTGTAAGTCCGACAGTTTCTATCAAAAAGTTGACCCATTCTGCGCTCTGGCTTTTTGTCATTGCGCGTTCCTGCGGAAGTTCTCCGAGTTTAAGCGGAAGTTCTACGTTTTCGTAGACATTGAGCACTTGTATTAAATTGAAATTCTGAAAGATAAATCCGAGGTTCTGGCGGCGTAATTGAGTGATGTGGTTGTCAAGACTTGCAGGAATTGATTTTAACTCCGTAAGGTTGTGGTCTTTGTAAACGTCAACTCCGTTAAGTATGATTTGTCCCGAAGTAGGCAAGTCTATAAGTCCCATAAGGTTAAGCAGCGTTGATTTTCCGCTTCCTGAAGGGCCGGAAATTGATGCGAATTCTCCCTGTTCAATCTGGAAACTTGCGTTTTCTACTGCATGAACCTGAGTTTTTCCCATCTGATAGATTTTGCACAAGTTGTTCAATTCAATTATTGCCATAACATTAATATATCATTCAAAAAAATATATGTCTATACAATACTTTGTTTTTGTGCTATTATGATTTTCACTGTTTCTGAATTGTTCAAACCGGAATTTTCAGAAACGGAAAAAATCAAAGCGGCCCGCGCCAGAGTCGAAAGTGAGGTAAAAAATGGCAAACACAAAAGATACACATGCGTGTACATTAGATAAAATTATCAGTCTTTGCAAAAGACGCGGCTTTGTTTATCAGGCATCAGAAATTTACGGCGGTCAGGCAGGTGCCTGGGATTACGGTCCGCTCGGCGTAGATTTTAAACGGAACATTCAGAATGCCTGGTGGCATTATATGACACAGCTCCATGACGATGTTGTAGGCCTTGATTCTGCAATTTTCCAGCACCACACAACCTGGAAGGCTTCCGGTCACGTTGACCACTTTTCTGACCCTATGGTTGACTGTCTTGAATGTAATGCACGCCACCGTGCCGATAAATTAATCGAAGACTTTGTTGCCGCAAATCCTGATACAAATCCGGGAAAACCTGTCGACACAATGACCCACGATGAAATGAAAGCATTTATCGATGCAAATATCAACTGTCCTACATGCGGAAGCAAAAACAAAAAATATACTGCCGTTCGC
>JBJETJ010000029.1:11886-52838 GCA_051883255.1 Treponema sp. | reverse complement strand
ACGGAATGAGCCGTCCGATAGGCGCGCTTTTCCATGTTCCGCACGGAATTTCAAATGCAATGCTCATCACAGAATGTCTGCGTTTTGCACTTGACGGAGAAGGCGCAGAAGAGCGCTTTGCAAAAATCGCAGAGGAAATCGGCGAGGCAGAAAAAACGGACAGTCCTTCATGCGCATCAAAGAAATTTCTTGGCGCGCTTGAACGGCTTACAAAAACGCTCGAAGTTCCTTCTTTGCGCGAATACGGAATTGACCTTGAAAAGTTTGAAGCCTCTGAAGAAAAAATGGCATCTGATGCGCTTGCCTCAGGAAGTCCTGCAAACACGCGGAAGGCTGTTTCAAAAGATGACATAATTGCAATTTACGACAGGCTCCGGCTGGCGTAAGGGCGCAGTTTGATGTAGAATAAAATTACGCAAAAAAATGTCCTGTATCGTTCGTTTTACGTGCGGGCATTTTTATTTTGAATGTTTAATTTGAAAGTTTAGTTTAAGTCTGGAGTTTTTATGAGAAGGCATGAGCGCGAGGTTACGGACACACAGGAAATAAATGAAGTTCTTGAAAAAAGTTTTGTACTTCACATCGGGTTTAATGACAATTCACGGGTTTATGTTGTTCCTGTAAATTTCGGGTATGAAGAAAAAGACGGAAATTATTTTTTGTATTTTCACGGGGCACGTGACGGAAGAAAATTCGCTTTGATAAGTTCAGCAGGAAACGTAGGCTTTGAGTGTGAAACTGATTTTGAATTAAAAGCAGGGAAAACGGCTTGCGATTATTCAGCGTATTACGCAAGCATTATAGGCGAGGGGATTGTTTCTGAAATCGCAGGGCTGAACGAAAAAAAATCTGCGTTGAATTTGATTATGAAAAAGGCGACCGGAAAATCTGACTGGGACTATCCTGACGTGATGCTTGAGAAAACAGGAGTTTTTAAAATAAAAGTTACTGATATGTGTTGCAAAAAACACAAAAAAAATGGATAATCAAATGCAGTAAAAACGAATTGTAAAAATAAGTTTTTGTGCAGATTGTACATAAAAAAAATGTTTTTTTTGTTAAAAAAGAAATATTTTTTTATACATATTTGTGCTTATATATTCAGTATAAAACGAACTGCAAAGGCGTAGAAATTAGCTGGGAATTTTCCCGACTGGTTTCTGCGCCTTTTTTGTTTTTGGAGGAAAATAGAATGGCAGGATTAAAAGAGAAAAGTTCGGAATATACACCGGTTCAGATTGAGATAAAAGATTTAAGCGTTATTTATAAAGATGAAGGAAGCGATGCAGGAACGACTGCGCTTTCGCATGTAAGCCTTGACATCAAGAAGGGTGAATTTGTTTCGCTTGTCGGGCCTTCTGGCTGCGGTAAGACAACTCTGCTTCGTGTAATTGCAGATTTGATTTCAAAGACAAGCGGCGAAGTTTTTGTTGACGGTCTTACTCCGAGGGAAGCAAGGCTTTCAAAAAAATTCGGAATCGTTTTCCAGAGTCCTGTTTTGATGGACTGGAGGACAATCAGGCGGAATATATGTCTGCCTCTTGAACTTCTTAAAATGCCGAAGCCTGAACGTACTGCAAAGGTTACAGAGATGCTTGAAATCGTCGGACTTCAGAATTTCGGCTATCACTATCCGCGAGAACTTTCTGGCGGTATGCAGCAGCGTGTCGGCATTGCAAGGGCTCTGGCGCTTGACCCGGAAATTCTTTTGATGGACGAACCGTTCAGTGCGCTTGATGAGTTTACGAAGGAGAGCCTTCACGAGGACCTTTTGAGGATATGGAGGCAGACTCATAAGACGATTATTTTTGTTACGCACAGTTTGCAGGAAGCTGTCTTTTTGAGTGACAGGGTCGTAGTTTTTTCTCCGCATCCGGGTCGCGTAACTTCTGTTGTTGACATTGATATTCCGCGCCCGCGTGACAAGGAATGTAAGAATACTCAGCATTTTACTGAGCTTGTTGCAAAAGTAAGAAACGGTTTTGAAGGAGTGTAAAATGAAACTTAAAAAGATTTTTGCAAGTTCTAAAACTGTTACGCTGGTCTGGGTTTTGGGTCTTGTCGTTGTTTGGGAAATCGGTGCTTTTGTGATTGCAGGAACAAAACGAACGCCTGAAAATATCCTTCCGCATTTGTATCAGATTATAGCGTCTGTTTTCAGTACGAAGAAAGTTACTGCAAGTCAGACTGCGCTGCAGGTTGTTCTTATTAATGCAGGAATTACGCTTGGTCGTGCAGGAATCGGTTTTCTGTTCGGGGCGCTTGTCGGTTATGTTCTTGCGCTTTTGATGAGGCGCTTTTCTGCGATAGAAAAAATTGCATCGCCTTATCTTATGCTTATTCAGCTTATTCCTATTTTGGGAATGGCGCCGATTGTTCTTGCAATTACGCAGGACATTGACAAGAGCCGTGTCGTGATTGCCGCAATCCTGACTTTTTATCCTGTTGCGGTAAATACGCTTGCAGGGTTGAAGGCGATTGAAAAAGAAAAGCTGGAACTGTTTTATTCGTATGCGGCAAACAGTCCGCAGTTTTACTGGAAGCTTATGATTCCTGCGAGCATTCCGTCGATGTTTACGGGATTGAAGATTGCAGCGCCAATGGCAGTTACTGCTTCAATTCTTGTTGATACTTTGCAGGGCGGCGGCGGACTTGGCTGTATGTTGAGCCAGTCGTTAAAGCATGCGATGAGCATTTATGTTTTCTGGCAGATAGTTTTTTTCAGTGCGTTTGTCGGAATTTTAAGTTACTGGCTTATGGTTTTTCTGGAGAAGGTTTTTTCACCGGGAAAGAGAATCGTAAAGCAGCGCAGGCTTGCGGAAAAGTCAAAATGAAAATCGGATTGATTTTTTTAATGGATTTTTTAATGGAGGATATTTTATGCAGAAGAAAATTGGAAATAAAGAATCTGTAAAGTCTGTTTTGTATCCGGTTGCGTTCGGGCTGATTTTGATTTTGCTGTGGCAGTTTCAGATTCTTCATTCTCTTCTGGGAACTGATACTTTTACGCTTCCGTTGCCGTCGAGGATTATAAATATTCTTGTTGATAACTTTGGAAAAATGACCGGCGATATTAAGGCGACTGTTTTTGTTGCACTCGGCGGTCTTGTTCTGGGGTCGCTTTTGGGATTTGTAATTGCAATGATTGCGGCGATGTTTTCGCACTGGGGCAAGGGCGGTCTGTCGCTTGCTACGGCGTTCAATGCAATTCCGATTATCGCGATTGCGCCTATATTCAATAATCTTACAAAGGATTTCAGCTCTGACCCTAATACGAGGTCTATGCTGGCAAAGATTCTTGTCGTAATGATTACGTGTACTGTGAGCATGGCGATTAATGCTTACAGAGGATTTGTGGAATTAAAACCGTTCAGCCTTGATTTATTTAAATCTTATGCGGCAAAGCCGATGACGGTTTTTTTCAGGTTAAGGCTTCCGAATTGTATTCCGTATATTTTTACGGCATTGCGCGTAAGTGTACCGGGTTGTGTCATCAGCGCGATGGTCAGTGAATATTTTGCAGAATACATAATCGGGGTCGGAAGGCAAATCAGGGAAAGCATCGTGCTTGCCCAGTATGCTACGGCTTGGGCTTACATAGTAGTTGCATGTCTGATTGGAATTATTATGTATGGAATTTTACTGATGGTTGAGAGTTTTGTGCTTAGACACAGGGCTAAAAAATAAAATACTCTGGAGGTATTAAAATGAAAAAGGTTTTTGGAAAAATCGCTTTTGCTGCAGCTGTGTCTGCATTGGTTCTTGGTTTCGCAAGTTGCAAAGGAAAAGAAACTTCATCTGTGGGTTGGAAAAAAGGTACGCCTTCTTCTACGATTATTACGGAAGCCGCTAATGCCGGCAAAGTCGGTAACTGGGGACTTGGAAACGAATATGAAATTCTTGCTCTTTTAGCAAAATATAATTTGCCGACAACTTATCTCAGTCAGGCATTTGATATGGACGGATTTGATGACAATACAATCACGCTTGCTTCTGCAATGACTTACAATGAACTCGGACTTGTTCAGAACAGTTATGACGGCGGTTACAAATATGGTGACACAGTCGGCACGATTGATATGAACGATGAAGGCGTTGCAATGATGGAAGACAACATCTTTACTACAAAAGAATTTGCAGAAAAATATCCTAACACTGTAAAGGCTTTCCTTGCTGCTTCCGTAAAGGGCTGGGAAACTGCATGTGCTGATCCTGAAGAAGCTGCTCAAATCTGTTATGAATACGGTTCTTCTGTTTCACAGGGTCACCAGCTCCACATGGCAAAAGAAGTAAAGAAGCTCTGCGAAACAAATACAAAAGGACAGACTGTAAAAGACTACGGCGCATTTGATATGGACGCAATGCAGCAGACTCTCGACATTGCAAAGAAATACGTTAAGCTTAGCGATTCAGCTGCTGCTGACAAACTTTCAAAGTTTACTCTTTCAGACATTATGGACGCTTCTTATCTTGCTGATGCAAAAGCAGGTTCATTTGATGCTCCTGAAAAATCTTCGGTAAAAATTCAGTTAAAGTGGCTTCCTGATGCACAGTTTATGGGTTACTACGTTGCACTTGCAAAAGGTTATTACAAAGATGTCGGACTTGACGTAACTATTATTCCGGGCGGCGGTGACATTGCAGAAACAACTGCCGTTTACACAGGACAGGTTGACTTTGGCGTTACCTGGATGACAAACCTTGCAGTTGCAAACGCAAGCGGAATGAATCTTCTTGAAGTTGCACAGGTATTCCAGCGCTCAGGACTTGTTCTGGTTTACAAGTACGCAGACTAAAAAAAAATCCGTAAGGCTGTCCTTTAAGTTCAAGTTGAACTGAATTTACAAGGACGGCTTCTGGAGGTCGATGTTTTATGGAATTGATTATTAAAAATGGAACTGTAGTAACGGCAAAAGAAATGTTCAAGTCAGATATCGGCATTTCTGGCGGAAAGATTGTCGCACTCGGTTCTGATTTAAAAGATGAAAATGCAAAAGTCGTTGACGTTGCAGGAAAGCTTGTTCTTCCCGGTGCGATTGATGCGCATACTCATCTTGCAATGCCTTTTGGCGGTACTGTTTCTGCTGACAACTACGAAGCAGGAACTCGTGCAGCAGCATGCGGTGGCGTTACGACTGTTTTTGATTATCCGATGCAGCGCAAAGGTCACGGCATTATCGAAACTGTTGATTCAAAAAGAAAGGTTGCAGAAAAAGAAGCATGCTGTGATTTTGCGTTCCATTGCTGTATTACGGATTTGAACGACGGCGCAATCCTTGATGAATTTAAAAGCGCAGTTGATTACGGCGTTTCAAGTTTCAAATGTTTCTTTGTCTACAAAAAAGAAGGAATGATGGTAGACGATGCTACGTTTGTAAAAATTCTTTTAAAGGCAAAGGAAGTCGGAGCAATTACAAACCTTCACGCAGAAAATCCTGATATGATTGATATGCGCGTTGCACAGTATTTGAAAGAAGGAAAAACTTCTGCCTGGTATCATTATATGAGCCGTCCTGAATTTGTTGCCGCAGAAGCAGACAAGCGCGCCGTTCTATGGGCAAAAAATTCTGATGCGCCTTTGTACATCGTTCACATGTCTGATAAAGAAGGACTTGAAGCCGCAGTCGAGGCAAAACTTGGCGGTGCAAAAATCTTTATAGAAACTTGTCCGCAGTATCTTGAATTTACATGCGACGTTTACAAGCGGCCTGACGGACGGAACTTTGTATGCTCGCCTCCGATGAAAAACGAAGAAAGCCGCGAAGCCCTCTGGAAAGCAATCCAGAACGGAACGATTGATACAGTTGCAACTGACCACTGTCCGTTCCAGCAGAGCGAAAAAGACTGGGGTCTGAATGACTTTACGAAAATTCCGAATGGTTGTGCCGGCGTTGAAAATCTTTATCCGTATATGCTCGGTGCGGCAACAGACGGCAAAATTTCATATTCAAGAGCGGTCGAACTCTGTTCAACAAATCCTGCGCGGATTTTTGGCTGTACGGAAAAAGGTTCGCTTGCTGTCGGAAAAGATGCTGACATTGTCGTATACGATCCGAAAAAAGATTTTACAATCAGCGTTAGCAATATGCACAGTGATTACGACCATACGATTTGGGAAGGCGTAACAGTGCACGGCTACCCGGTTCAGACTTATGTCCGCGGAAACCTTGTTTATGATAACGGCGAATTTGTCGGAAAGGCAGGAGTCGGAAAATTCGTAAAATGCGCACCTGTCAGTTTCTGAAAGTGAGGGAAAAATGGATTTACAATACACATCGGTTTTGCTAAAAGAATCTTCTTCTGCGTGTCTGCTTTGCGCTCAGAAAAACTGTTCCCGTGCGTGCAGTCATGGAGTTGACCCTGCAAAAATTTTATATTCACTTCGATTTGAAAATACTGTCGGCGCTTATGCTGAGGCTGTAAAAAATTCAGCATGCCTTGACTGTACTTCAAGAGAATGTGAACAGGTTTGCTTAAAGAAAAAAATTTCTTCTGCAATTCCGATTCAAAAAACGATTTCTGCTTTGTGCTCATTGACAGAAGATTCGCCCGAACTTAAAGACGGCGCTCTGAATTATTCTGACGATGAGGTTTTTCTTGACACTTTGTTTTGCGGCGTGCGTTGTGAAAATCCATTTTTTCTTTCTTCATCAGTTGTTGCAAGCAATTACGAAATGATTGCAAAGGCTTTTAAAGAAGGCTGGGCTGGCGTTGCTTTTAAAACAATCGGAGCGTTTGTTCCTGAAGAAGTTTCGCCTCGCTTTGCAACTCTGAAAAAAGAAGCTGACGGATTTGTCGGTTTTAAAAATATTGAACAGATAAGCGATCACACTTTGGAAGAAAATATCAGTTTTATAAAAAGGCTTAAAAAAGAATTTCCTACTAAAGTAATTATCGCAAGCATTATGGGTCGCAATGAAAGGGAATGGGAAACTCTTGCTCGTCTTATGCAGGAAGCCGGCGCAGATATAATCGAGTGCAATTTTTCATGTCCTCACATGGCAGCTCATGGTCTGGGAAGCGACGTAGGACAAAATCCTGAACTGGTTTCGTCTTATACAAAAGCTGTAAGACGCGGAACGACTTTGCCTGTTCTTGCAAAGATGACTCCGAATATCGGCAATATGGAAATTCCTGCAACGGCTGCTGTAGATGCAGGCGCAGACGGTCTTGCTGCAATCAACACGATTAAGTCAGTGATGAATGTAGATTTGGACTCGTTTGTTTCTGAACCGAAAGTTTCAAATTATACGAGTATCGGCGGATATTCCGGAAAAGCAGTAAAGCCGATTGCATTGCGTTTTATTCATGATATGAAAAAATGCTTTGCAATTTCTTCTGTTCCCGTAAGCGGAATGGGCGGAATTGAATCCTGGCGCGATGCGGCAGAGTTTATGACGCTTGGCTGCGGAACTGTTCAGGTTACGACTGCCGTAATGCAATACGGTTACGGAATCATTCACGATATGATAGACGGAATGAAACGCTACCTTGCCAAGTATCATTACAGTTCTGTTTCGCAGATTGTAGGGCAGGCGTTACATTCGATTGTTTCTACAGATTATCTGGACAGGCGGTCAAAAGAATTTCCGCAGTTCATTCGCGAAAAATGCGTCGGCTGTCAGCGTTGCATTACTTCGTGTTTTGACGGCGGACATCAGGCGCTTGAACCTGATGAAAACGGAAAGCCGCGACTTAACAAAAATTGTGTCGGCTGTCAGCTTTGCGTTTTAGTCTGTCCGGGCGGTGCAATAGTTCCCGGCAAGAGAGTTGAAAAGAAAAAATAGCACCAGTTTTTGATGCTTAAGTTTTACAGGAGATCAGATATGTACACTTGTGATATTAAACGAATGGAAGACAAGATTAAGACTTTTTCTAAATTTGGTGATACAGGACACGGAGGCGTAACTCGTTTTTCTCTGTCCCCGGAAGCAATAATGGCGCGCAACGAAATAAAATCAAGAATGACAAAACTTGGTCTTGATTTTAAAACTGACGATATGGGCGACATTTACTGTACGCTTCCGGGAAGTGATCCTGATGCAAAAGTAATTATGTCAGGAAGCCATTGTGACTCTGTACGTCAGGGCGGAAACTACGACGGAATCCTCGGCGTTATGACTGCAATGGAAGCAATCGAAACAATCGTCGTAAATAAAATTCCGCACAAGCATCCGATTCAGCTTGTCGTATGGACAAACGAAGAAGGTGCACGATTTGAACCTGCAATGATGTGCTCTGGTGTCGTAACAGGAAAATTTGACAAAGATGCAATGCTTGCTTCTGAAGCAAAAGACATTCCCGGCTACACTTTCGGTCAGGCTTTGAAAGAGTCTGGTTTTGAAGGCAGCAAGGAAAACCGCATTAACCCTGACAAGACGGCAGGATTGATTGAACTTCATATTGAACAAGGTCCTGTTCTTGAAGACGGCAAATACGACATTGGTGTCGTAGAAGGTGTCTGCGGAATGATTAACTACGAATTCACTTTCCGCGGTCAGGCAGACCACGCAGGAACTTTCCCTATGCCGTACCGCAAGGATGCGCTCTATGCTGCATCACAGGCATTGATTTATCTTCACGAACAGTTTGACAACCTTGATAAAAAACTTGTCTACACTACAGGAAAAATCAGCTGTCACCCGAACATTCATACGATTATTCCTTATGAAATAAAATTTACTCTTGATGCACGTCATCAAGACCCTAAAGTAATCCAGCAGTGCCTTGATATAATCAAGAATATGCCGAAAGAATGGGCACGCTGTTCAATGACTTACGAAGAAGCCTGGAGCAGAAAAACTGTTCAGTATAATTCTAAGTTCATTGATTATGTTGAAGAGTCTGCAAAGGAACTCGGTTATTCAAACCTTCGCATGTATTCAGGCCCGGGACACGATGCACAGTATCTGTGCGACATCGTTCCTGCAACAATGATTTTTGTTCCGAGTGAAGGCGGACACAGTCATTGCGAACTGGAATATACTCCGGTTGAAAATTGCTGGAAAGGTGCAAACGTTCTTTTGAATACGATTTTAAAAATTGATAATGACTAAATTTGTTAGAATAGAATTGTTACCTCTAATTTTCTAAATAACAGATTTGTACATTTTGGTGACAGGCAAGAACCTCTTCCTCCGTTCTGCCTGTCACCGCCTTGTTTTTTACGGGAGTAAAAATTACGTCCGTAGATTTTTTTTATACAGGAAAGTGTAATAAAAACTTTGTCAGAAATAACGCGCGGAGTTTTTGTTCACAAGTTTGCGTTGCAGACTTCCTTATCTGGTGCACTTTCTCATTGAGGTGCGAATGTGCATTAAAAGTCAAACCGGAAATTCAAATTCCCCGTTGACTTTTTATCTGGAGATATAATGGCATTAACTGTTCAATCGATATACAATTCTTTGAGCGTATACAGATTAAAACTTGTTGCAGGAAAAGAAGGACTTTATAAATATGTCAGCTGGGTTTATTACACGGAAGACCCGGAAACGATAGAATTTATCCGCGGTGGTGAACTTGCCATAACGACAGGACTTAATGTCGAACGCTACAAGCAGAACACCGGCGATAAGTCCTCAAATTATATCGCAGCGTTTTTGACAAATCTTATTAATGCCTTTGTAGACAGAAACTCATCCGGTCTTATAGTCAATGTCGGAAAATACATAGAAACAATTCCGCCTGAAATAATCGAATTATGCGACAAGCTTCAGTTCCCGCTGTTTACGATGTCCTGGGAAATCCACACGATTGACATAATGCAGGAAGTCGGAAATAAAATCGCAATGGAATCTTTAAAGCGCCGTACTGTCGAACAGTGTATGTATGACGCAATTTTTTACAAAAAGAAATTTGATGCCGCCCAGCTTGACAATACAAGTTTTGCAAATGCAGACGAGTATTCAATCATTCTGATGGAATACCCGGAATTTAATTTTAACAATGACGAGGACGAACTCAGCCGTTACATTGAATTTTCGTTCAACTCAAAAATCGGATTGAACTCAACAGATTTCTGCTGGTTCACATGCGATAAAAAAATAATTTACGTTTTTAAAACTGACGGCGTTGCAATTTCCAGAAAAATCGATTCGCTTGCACGCAAAGACAAATATTTTAAATCTTCAAAAGTTTCTGTTTCTGCAACGTGCCGTTCGATTTATGAACTTGAAACGGAATATCATCACGCAGAAATCGCACTTAAACTTTGCGACGGTTTTTACAAAGACTACAACACTCTCGGATTTTTCAAAATTCTTGCAGAGGTAAAAAATATTTCAACTCTTGAATCAATGTACGAGGACGTGCTCGGAAAGCTGAATAATTTTAGCGAACAGAAAAAAGAAAATTATCTTGAAACTTTAAAATCGTACATCGAGGCAAACGGCAGGGTTCAGAAAACCGCTGACGAAAATTCTTACCACCGCAATACAATCAATTACAGGATTCACAGGCTTTCTGAAATTCTCGGACTTGATTTGCAGGACGGACAGACGCGCTATTTGATTCAGACTGCGATATACATAAAAGAGTATCTTGAAATGATAAAATAATTTTTATCACAGGGATTTTTTATTTGCTTCTTTGAGCGCTGCCTGAAAAAGCGGTTTAATAAAAACTTCCATATATTTTACAAGGTCATCTTTTTGAATCGTAACAGTTCCGTTTATGCAGTCAATAATCGTGTTTGCGAGCAGTTCCGAAAACGAAGAAATTAAAAACTGAATGCAGTTTTTTGAAATCGTATATTTTTTTGTTTTGATTTCTTCTGCAATGGCAGGCTCAAACGTCGAGGCAAAGTCATCGTAAAACAAAATACGCAGCTGTTCCCTTCCGACATCTTTTAAAATCTGGTGCAGGATATCTTTGTTTTTTTCCATATAATCCGAAACGATGTGAATTACCTCTTTGTATTCTTTTAAAAGGTCATATCCTTTTATGAGCCTGATTATGTCATATTCCAGCATCCATTTTATCAAATCGTAAATGTTGGAAAAATGATAATAAAAAGTCTTGTGATTTACTCCGCAGAAATTTATTAATTCCGTCACCGTGATTTTTGACAGCGGTTTCTGTTTTAATAAACCTGTCAGCGCATCAGCAAACATTCTCTTTGTATTTATCGTCGTAATCCGTTCTTTCGTATTTTCTTTCATATTCATATTTTTATCTTATCATATAAATTTAGGTAATGTAAGGCAAATACGGACAGTTGTCCTAAAAAAATGACGGCTAATTTAACTGATTTGTACCGAATTTCCTACAAACATAAAAAACATTCCATTTTTGAACGCTCTTTTTCCACATATATTTTAGTCAGCGAACAATGGAGGTTTTAGCTATGTTCAAAAAAATATTAAAGAGACCGTCTTTAATTATTGCAGTCTGTGCTCTCGTCACAGTTTTCTTTTCGTTTCAGCTTCCGAAACTGAAAATCGAAAATGACTTGAAAGAGTGGCTTGATCATAAAAACATTTCGTACATCAGGTTTCACGAAACAAACAGAACTTTCGGAAGTACAAACGCAATCGGAGTTTCGCTTGAGGCCCCCGACGGAAATATTTTTACTCCTGAAAATCTGTCAGTCCTGAAAAATATTTCTGATGAAATTGAAGGCCTGCAGAACGTTCAGAATGTTGATTCCCTTACGAGCATTGATTATGTCTGCGCGGAAGACGACAGCATTGTTGCCGCCCAGCTGATTTCTTCTGATTTGTTTACGGAGGACGAATCTGGCAGGCAGGTTTTTTCCGGCACTCAAAAAGACATCGATGAAATCAAACTCAAGATAAAATCCTGGAATGAAATGTACGAACGTTTCATCGTTTCAGAAAACAACGATGCCGCGCAGGTGATGATTACATTTGATGCAGACGTAACGGAAGACGACGGAACTGTCCACCCGATTACGACTGCCGAACGCGAAACTTTGCTTCGTGCCGTAGAAGATGTTGTCGAACGCAACACAAAGGGAACAGACCTTGCATGCAGGTTTTACGGCGATCCTGTTACAAGCGACAGTGCAAAAGAATTTATGCTTTCGGATTTAGTGTGTCTTATTCCGCTTGTAGTGCTCGTCGTTTTGATTTCGCTTTTCCTGTCTTTTAAAACTCTTTCGGGAACTCTGCTTCCGTGCATTACAGTCGTCATGGCAAGCATCTGGACGTGCGGTTTTATGGCATTGCTGAACGTCAAGTTTTCAATCCTTTCGAGCGTAATACCTGTAGTTCTGGTTGCGATAGGTTCGGCGTATGGAATCCACGTCCTCACGCATTATTATGCTGAACTTAAAAAAGTGCCCGGTGACATTACAAGAGAAAAACACATCGAGATAATCCAGAACGGCGTAAAAGAAGTTTTCGTGCCCGTAATGCTTGCAGGGTTTACGACAATCGTCGGTTTTATTTCTCTCGTAACAAGTCCGATTGAACCATTGCACAGTTTTGCAGTTTTCAATTCGCTCGGTGTTTTTATTTCGCTCGTACTGTCGATAACTTTTATTCCTGCAATGCTTCTTATAAAAAAGACAGACAAAATAAAAGCGCGCGCCCATGCTCCTAAAATCGTAAAGGAAATAAAAAATAAAGCGCACATTGGAAATAAAAAAGAAGGATTGTTCTACCGCACGTTCTCATTTTTTGCAGGCTCAAAAATCCGCCTCTGCGTTTCAACTTTGCTCGTAGTCTGCTGTTCAGTTTTCTTTATGCGCTATCTTGTCGTTGATACGGCGCTGATAAATTATTTTCCGAAAAGTTCTGAACTTAGGAAAGACGTTGATTACGTAAACGAAAAATTCTGCGGTTCAAATTCTCTTTATATGATTATTACTTCTCCGGCTTACGTTGAAAATCCTGCGCAGGAAAATCAGTCTGCTGATGATTCGTTCAGTTCAGATTTTGCGCTGACAGATTTTGGCGATGAGAATTTTGAAGAAAGTTCTGGCGAAAATTTTGCTGAAAGCTTTGATGAAAATTCTGACTTTGGTTTTGGTGACGATGATTTTGATTCGTTCGGTTCTGAATGGAACACGGAAGAAGTGCAGGTCACTCAGCCTTCTTTGCCTGATATGACGAATCCTGAAATTTTAATTGCAGTTGACAGGTATTCAAAATACATTCAGGAAAAATATGACGTCATCGGAAAAGTCGTAAGCTTTCCGACGTTCATAAAACGGATGAATCAGGTTTTTAACAGCAGTGATTTTGACGACCCTGCATATTATGAAATTCCGAATTCAAAAGAAAAATATCCTGAAGTTGAAAATTTCAGTGAATTGATTTCGCAGTATTTAATGCTGATTGGCGGTGATACGACAGAGCGTTTTGTTCTGCCTAAAGGGTCGTTCAATCCGACGCAGTCAAGAGTTCAGATTCAGCTTACTTCGTTCAGTTCAAAAGAAACAAAAAAGATAATCGACGATTCAAAAGAATTTATCAAAAACAATTTCCCGGAAGGCTACACTGTCGAGTTTACAGGTCCTGCAGAAGTTGAACTTGCAATGACAGACTTGATTATTTCAAGTCAGCTCGTAAGCCTTTTGCTTTCGATTGTCAGCGTTTTCGTAATTCTTGCAATTTCATTTAAATCATGCCTTGCAGGAATCATCGGCGCAATTCCGCTTGTGCTTACAATCCTGCTCAATTATATGGTGATGAGCATAACGGGAATCAAGCTTGATTTGATTACGAGCATAATTGCTTCCGTTGCTGTCGGTGTCGGCATTGACTATACGATTCACTTTATGGAAGGCGTCAAGGCTGAACGTCCTGCATGCGCAAGTATTGACGAAGCGCTCAAGCTGACTTTTGCAAAGAGCGGAAAAGGAATCATTACGAATGCAATAGCAGTAGGATGCGGATTTTTTGTTCTTGTATTTTCAAAGTTCATCATTCTGCGCTACCTCGGTGTCCTTGTAACTGTCGTAATGTTTACGAGCAGTTTCTTTGCGATGACAGTCATTCCGGGAATTTTGAAAATCTTTGATCCGAAGTTTATAAACACAGGTTCAAAAAAATGAATTTAAAGTTCATTTTTGTAAATAAATATTTTAAATAAAAATCTTTTATTAGGAGAAAATTATGAAAAAAAATTACAGGCAGATTGCTTTTGCTGTAACGGCGTTGATTACAATGAGTTCTGTTTTTGCAGATGCAAAAGGAACTCAGATAATGCAGAGTGTCATTGACAGAAAAAAGCCAAAGTTTTCGCAGTCGATGGTCGTTATGACTTTAAAAGACAAGTCAGGTTTTTCAGAAACGCGTCAGGTCATTCAGTATGGAAAGGACGGCGGTAACAAAGATTACGTCGTAATGGATTTTAAAGGCCCGGCTTCCGTAAAGGACACTCGCTTTTTGCAGATTACAAACGAAGGCAGTGCAGACGACAAATGGATTTATCTGCCGTCACTTAAAAACGTGCGCCGCATAAACTCAAGCGAAGGCTCAAAATCTTTTATGGGAACTGATGCAACTTACGATGATATGTCTGACCGCGAAATTGACGAGGACGAACATCAGTACTTAAAAGACGAAACTGTCACCGTTTCAAACGGAACAAAATATGACTGCCATGTCGTAAAAGAAATTCCGATTGACAAAAAAAGTTCGCAGTATAATTACCGCATAACTTGGGTTGACAAAAAAACGATGTACCCTGTTTACACAGAAATGTACGACAAGAATGACAAAGTTTTAAAAGTTCTTGAAGTTTTGAAAATTCAAAATCAGGACGGCTACGACATTCCGATGGAAACTCTTTTGAAAAATACGCAGACAGGACATTCGACTTCGATTCAGGTTTTAAAAGTTGCAGTTGACAAGCCGATTCCTGACAGAGTGTTTACGCAGGAATTCCTCAAGACAGGAAAATAATTTTTTTGCCGGAGTTTTACAATGAAAAAAATTTTAAATAAAAAAAGCGCATGTCTGATTGCAGTCTGCGCTTTGGTAAGTTCAATTTGTCTTGCAGATGATTTTGATGACTTCGGAAGTTTTGAAGAGTCGTTTTCAAGCGCAGGTCAGAACGCTGTTTCCGTTACAGGCAAAGCTTCTGTTGACGTGAGGGCGTACATCGATAACGGCGGTGATGCAGAACAGGTTGAAGTAAAGGCAATCCCCGAAGCATCTCTCGGATTTTCTTATGACGGAAAAATGACTGATGCAAAAATCAACATCAAGTTGAACGAGGACATAATTTTAAATCATCCTGTCGATGTAATTGACGAAGTTTCTGTCGCAGGATATTTCGGCAATTTTTCTGTTGAAATCGGAAAAATAAAAACAGTCTGGGGCAAAGGCGACAAGCTTCACGTAATCGATAATTTTAACGCAGACGATTATACTGATTTTGTCGTGCCTGAATACATCGACCGCAGGATTGCAACTCCGATGATAAAGCTCGGCGTAGACTTTGGTTTTTCAAACCTTCACCTTGAAGGAATTTATACGCCGCTTCTTCCGACTGACAGGTTTGCAAGAAAAGGCGTGTGGACTCCGGCAGTTTTTTCTTCTCTTGAAAAGAACGTAAAAACTTCTGCAACGGCGCAAGTCGAAAGCGCTTTTTCATCTTACAACGCCGCATTGATTCAGGCTTCTGTCATAGCTGGCACTGCGGGTGCAACTGAACAGCAGAAGGCTTATGCACAGCAGCAGCTTACGGCGGCCGCTTCAAATTATATGACGGTGCTTACGAATGCAAATTCACTTAATGCTTCACCTGACTCAATTTATCCTGATATGATGACGCTAAAATACGGACAGTTCGGTGCGCGCCTTACGGGAACTGCCGGCCCTGTCGATTTTGGCGTAAGCTATTACAACGGCTATTATAAACAGCCTTCGTTTAACGCAGACAAAATGCAAACTTGGGTTTCTAAAACTCTTTACGGAACGGCAGGCGAAAGCGACAAGTTTCTTGCGTATGACAAAAAGCAGACTTTCGGACTTGAAGCGGCGGCAACAGTGTGGCGCTTTAATCTCCGTGCAGAAGTTGCATACAATCTGACAGAAGACATCGACGGCACTGACCCTTGGGTTCACAACAATTCAGTTGCATGGCTTGCAGGCTTTGACATTGATATGCCTTTCTGGAATATGAACATCAACATTCAGGAAACGGGAAGCTATGTTTTAAATCACGAACAGTGCGTGAAAAGATCAGGCGATGTCGATTACGACAATAAAGGAAATTACTCAAAAAATAAAATCGTCCTGAACATTACGACGTCGTTCATAAATGACAAACTCGTTCCTGAAGTGACTGCAATCTACGGAATCGAAACTGCCGACTTGGTAATTCTTCCTAAAGTGTCGTTCAAGGCAACAGACGGATTTTCTGTCTATGCAAGCGGACTTTATATCTGGTGCAAAGATTCTGACAGCGAGTTTTACGAGTGGCGCAACAACAGCTTTGTAAATATCGGCGCATGCTATCAGTTCTAGGTTAACACGTCACGAAAAATAAAATTCAGTCGGTCGGTGTTTTTATAAACAGGATGCCGGCTGACAAAGTTCAGCGTGACTAATTAATTGCGTTTTTTCTTGACCCTTCAGATGTTTTTATATAACTTATTTATATAGTAAAAAATATAAAAATATTCTGGAGGGCTTTATAATGAAGTCAGGAACAAAAAAGGCTCTGATTGTTGCAGGAGTCATTCTTGTTTGTTGTTTTGGAATTTTCAAATTTTTCGGCGGAACTTATAACACGATAGTTTCACTTGATGAAGGCGTTTCAAGCCAGTGGGCGCAGGTTCAGAATCAGTATCAGCGCCGTCTTGATTTAATTCCGAATCTTGTCAGCACAGTAAAAGGATATGCAAAACACGAATCTGATGTTTTTACGCAAATCGCGGATGCCCGTTCAAAAGCCGGCGGAGTTGTAAGCGTTGACTCGTCAATCCTTGATGACCCTGAAGCATTTGCAAAATATCAGAAAGTGCAGGGCGAACTTGGTTCAAGCCTTCAGCGGCTTTTAATGATAACGGAAAATTATCCTGAACTTAAAGCAGACCAGAATTTCCTTGCATTGCAGGATCAGCTCGAAGGAACTGAAAACCGCATTTCCACAGAACGAAAACGCTTCAACGAAACTGTCGGCGAATACAATAAATATATCCGTTCATTTCCTAAAAACATAATCGCAAATATGAACGGCTACAAACCTAAATCTTATTTTACGGCTTCAGACGAAGCCCAGAGTGCTCCAAAGGTTGAATTCTAAATATGAAATCAAAGACTGTTATAAAAAAATTAAAACTTGACCAGAACGGTTTTGAAAAAATTCAGAATGCCGTAAAAAATGCCGAAAGCAAAACTTCCGGCGAAATTGCGGTGTGCCTTGCTGCAGAAAGTTCAGACTATTCTGCCTGGGAACTGTTTGCAAGCCTTGTGTGTTCAGTTTTCTGTTACGCGATAATGCTTCCGTTTTCAGAAAACATACGGCGCTTTTACGAACAGATAAACTGGCTCAGCCCTGAATGGTATCTGCCTGCGACGTTCGGCATTTCGTCTTTTATAACAGTCCTCGTGTTCTTTTTTATATTCAACATTCCGTGCTTCGACAGGCTCATAATTCCGCGTGACTACCGCGCAAAGACAGTTTCAAAACGTGCGTTTGCCGCATTTGCAGAAACAGGCGTTTACTGCACGGAGCACCACAACGGAATTTTAATTTACGTTTCGTATCTTGAACGTCAGGTGCGCATTATCGCTGACAAGGGAATTTCCGAAAAAATCTCGGAAGATTTGTGGCAGCTGATTGCAGATTCACTTTCAAGTGAACTTGAAAAAGGCAATGCAGTTTCTGCTTATTGCGATGCAATCGAAAAATGCGGCGAGCTTCTTGCAGAACATTTCCCGATTCAAAAAGATGACGTAAATGAACTGCCTGACGGACTTTTAATTCTGGAAAACTAAGGCGGCGTGCAGAATGAAATTAAAGAAAACAATATCAGCATTTTTACTTTGTGCATTTTCAGTTTTTTCGTCGTTTTCAATTAAAGTCCCGGAACTGACAGGTCCTGTCGTTGATAAGGCAGGACTTCTTTCAAGAGAACAGTTTTCTGCCCTCGATTCTGAACTCCGTGCGATAAGCCGCGAAACAGGAACGCAGATTGCAGTCCTTACGATTCCGACCCTTGAAGGGCTTGACATCGAAACTTATACGATGGCAGTCGCAGAAAAATGGAAAATCGGTTCGTCAGAAAATGACGACGGCGTAATTCTGTGCGTTGCGTTAAAAGAAAAGAAAATCAGAATTGAAGTCGGCTACGGACTTGAAGGCAGTCTGACAGATGCAAAATGCGGTTTGATAATCCGCAACATCATGGCGCCAAAATTCCAGAACGGAAAATACGGCGAAGGAATCGTAGAAGCCGTACGTACAATCGAATCTGTCGCAGGCGTAGGCGATGTCAAATACGCAGAAAACCTTTTTTCGCAGGACGACGAGCCTGACATTTCTGCCTTTCCGATTGTAGTATTCTTTATTGTGTTCTATATAATTATGATTTCAGGCGCGCTTTCGACAAAGTTCCCGGGATTGAGGTGGCTGCCTTGGGCATTTTTATTCCGCGGAAACGGAAGGCGAAGGTCAAGCCATCACAATGACTTTTTCGGCGGATTCGGTGGCGGTCACGGAGGCGGAAGTTTTGGCGGAGGATTTTCCGGCAGGGGCGGAGGCTTTGGCGGTGGCGGAGCTTCAGGCGGCTGGTAATTTTTGTTCTGTAAATTTTTTCTTTCAGAATAAAACCGCGATAAACTTGCGGACGTAATCAGTAACCAGCAGTCAGCAATCATATCAGGTACGATGTCATTTTAAAGGAATTGAATTTTACTGACCTTTATAGTAAAATACATTCCTATGGATTTACTTAAAAAACTGGAACAGTGCGAAGCACGTTTTAAAGAAGTTTCGGAGCTTGTTCAATCGCCTGATTTAATCAAAGATCAGAAAAAATACAAAGACACAATGCGCGAGCACGGATATTTGACTGAAATCTGTGCTCTGTCAGAAGAATATAAAAAAGTTCTTTCTGGAATCGAAGACACAAAAGTCCTCATCACGACAGAAAGCGACCCCGAAATGAAAGAGATGGCGCGCGAAGAACTCAAGGAACTTGAAGAACGCCAGCCAAAACTCGAAGAAGAAATAAAACTCAAACTCATTCCGCCAGACCCTCTCGATGAAAAAAACATCATTCTCGAAATCCGCAGTGCCGCAGGTGGCGATGAAGCAAGCCTTTTTGTCCGCGACCTCTGGGAAATGTACTGCCATCTTGCAGAACACAAAGGCTGGAAGACAGAAACAATGGAAGCACAGGAAACTGAAGTCGGCGGTTTTAACAAAATCGTAACTTCGATTTCAGGTAAATTCGTTTACGGAACTTTGCGATGGGAATCTGGCGTGCATCGTGTTCAGCGTGTACCGCAGACAGAAAGTCAGGGCAGGCTTCAGACTTCAACTGCGACAGTTGCCGTTTTGCCTGAGGCTGACGAAGTTGACATTCAGATTAACCCGAATGATGTCCGCGTCGACGTAATGCGCGCAGGCGGTCCGGGCGGTCAGTGCGTAAATACAACTGACTCTGCCGTTCGCCTTACTCACATTCCGACCGGAATCGTAGTAATTCAGCAGGACCAGAAATCACAGATTAAGAACAAGGAAAAAGCCTGGTCAGTTTTGCGCACGAGGCTTCTTGACCTTGAACAGAGCAAAAAAGATGCTGAACGTTCCGCAGCCCGCAAAAGTATGGTAGGAAACGGCGACCGCTCGGAAAAAATCAGGACTTACAATTATCCGCAGGACAGGGTAACTGACCACAGGATTAATTATACGGCGCATAACCTTCCCGGCTTTATGATGGGAAATATGGACGATATGCTTGATGCCCTTAATGTCTATGCAAAAGAGGAACAGTTAAAGGCGGACATAACAGAAATTTCTGCACAATAGTCTGTACGATAGATTAATAGATTTTAATGAATACAAGAACCATTTTAATTATAGACGAAGACAAAGAAAATCAGAAAGTTCTCGTAAATATTCTTCAAGGTCAGTATCTTATTGAAATTGCAGACAGCGCAGAAAAGGCAATTAAAATTCTTGAAAAAAATCCAGAGCGGATTTCTGCAATAATTCTTGATATTGAAATGACGTCGTCAAATGGTTACGAAATCCTTAATCGAATTCACGAAAACAGGATTTATTCTAAAATTCCTGTAATCGCTTCAAGCAAAAAATATTCCGAAAAAGAAGAAGAAAAAGTCCTTTTCCTCGGCGCTCACGATTTTATTTCAAGACCGTACAATCCGCAGATTATAAAGCACAGGCTTTCAAATACAATAGAACTTATGGAAGCCGTAAAGACAGTTGACCTTGTCATAAAAGACGATTTGACGCCGCTCAACAACAAGCAGTATTTTATGACGAGGACACGCGAGCTTTTAAAAGAATATCCCGACGAAGAATTTGACATCATCTGCCTCGACATCGAACAGTTTAAAATGGTCAACGACTCTTACGGAATTCCGACTGGCGACAGAATCCTTTATAAAATCGGCGACCTCCTCGAAAAAAATTCAGAAAGCAATACAGTCATCGCAAGGTTCAATGCCGACATCTTTTTTGTAACGCTTCCTCATCAGACAGACAGCTATCAGATTTACATAGACAGGCTTACCACAGAAATTTTTAAATACCTTCAGGAAATCGGCGTAAAAATCAAGATAAAAATCTGCTGCGGCATTTATCACATTCACGACAAAAAACTTCCTGTTGCGGCAATGTGCGACAGGGCAGAACTTGCAACGGAAAACATCAAAGGTCAGTTCGGCAAGAACATCGCGTATTACGAAGACGAAATACGACAGCAGATGCACAACACGCTTGCAATTACAAACAAAATGGAACACGCCATAAAGAACAACGAGTTTCAGGTTTTTTACCAGCCAAAGTATGAACTTGCATCAGAGTGTGTCGCCGGTGCAGAAGCCTTAGTCCGCTGGAACAATCAGGAACTCGGCTTTATGTCGCCTTCCGCTTTTATTCCGCTTTTTGAACAGAACGGATTTATAACGCAGCTTGATATGTTCGTCTGGGAAACTGTCTGCAAGGATATGCGCGAATGGATTGACAAAGGCAAGCCGCCTTTTTCCGTTTCGATGAACGTTTCGCGCGCAGACATCTTTAATCCTAACCTCCAGAACATTCTGATGAACTTGAGCGACAGATACGGCATCGACAGAAAATTCCTTCACCTTGAAATTACGGAAAGCGCCTATACGGACAATCCCGAGCAGATTATAAAAGTCGTTACAAGCCTGCGAAACGAAGGCTTCCCGATCGAAATGGACGACTTTGGTTCGGGCTATTCATCGCTTAATATGCTTGCAGAAATCCCGATTGACATTTTAAAGCTTGATATGGGATTCGTAAAAAATGAACTTAAAAAACCGAGCGGAAAGGGAATACTTGCATTTGTAATAAGCCTTGCAAAATGGCTCAACCTTGCAGTCGTTGCAGAAGGTGTTGAAACGCCCGAGCAGATAAAAATCCTTAATTCAATGGAATGTAATTACGTGCAGGGATTTTATTTTGAAAAGCCCCTGTGCAAGGAAGAATTTTTTGCACTGCTCGGCAAGGGCAATATAAAAGAAATGTATCTGACAAGTTCAAACGTCAACTACATAAAGCGCGATACAATCGAAATTTCCCGGGCCAAGGGAAATAAAATCGGAACGCTTCTTGTCGTAGACGACATTGATTTGAGCCGTAAAATCATCGTTGAAATGTTCCTTGATGAATATGACATAGTCGAAACTGTCGACGGCGAACAGGCATGGCAGTACATTCAGGAAAACTCCGAAGAGATTTCAATTATATTAATGGACTTGCTCATGCCGGTGATGGACGGCTACCAGCTTTTAAAACGCATAAGGCAGAACGAAAAGACAAAAGACCTTCCTGTCGTAGTAACTTCTCAGGGCGACCAGAATTCAGAAGAAAGGGCGCTTTCGATTGGCGCGGACGATTTTGTTTCAAAGCCGTTCAATACGACAGTTTTAAAGCACAGGGTAAAGAATGCTTTTATAAATTCAAAAATCAAAAAAATTGAACATGAACGTCAGATAGAAAAAGAACTTCTCGAAGCCGAACTTGCTTCAAACAGGGATTTTCTTACAGGACTTTATACGCGAAAAATTCTTGAGTCAAAAGTGAATGACTTTTTTGCAATTTCATCTGACAAGGCTTCTGTCTTTATAATGATTGACGTCGACAACTTCAAGGAAGTGAACGACAGCTACGGACACATCAAAGGCGACGAAACGATTCAGCATGTGGCAAAAGTCATTCAGGCAGCTTTTACAGGCGACGAAGTCTGCTGTCGTATGGGCGGAGATGAGTTTGCAGTTTTCATTCCGAAAAAAATCGCAAGGGCAGAACTTGAAGAAAAGTTAAAAGACCTTCGCAACAATCTTGATTTTATGACGGAACAGATTGAAGTTACGTGTTCAATCGGCGCGTGCGTTTCTCCTGATTTTGCAAAAGATTACCAGACGATTTACAACAACGCAGATATGGCATTGCTCGCAAGCAAGCGCTACGGCAAAAACCAGTATCAGATTTACACAGGTCAGTCTGTCCTTCCGTCATTCGTTTTTTACAGGAATATGGACTGGCTTCTTGACGAATTCTCTGATGCAGTAATCGTTTTTGCAAAAGACACTTACGAAATTTTGTACGTGAATAAAAATGCCTGCGAAATTGCAGGCAAAAAAAAGCGCGACTGCATCGGCAAAAAGTGCTACGAAATTTTATGGAACAGGACAACGCCGTGCGAACATTGTCAGAAAGATTTTGAACCTGCGGCAGAATTCCTTGAATCAGAAATCGTAATGAATGACCAGAGATATTTTGTCCGCGCAAAATCAATTTCCTGGGGCGGCATTGACGCGCGCGTTCAGTATATTCAAAAAGAATACGGCTGTCCGCTCGAACACAGACCAAGGCACAATGACTCTCTTTGAAGCAAAATCATCGGCAGTAAAAAAATTAGCCGGCGCAGGATTTTTAACTCCAAATCTTGATGCAGACTGCCTTTTGCAGTACCTTCTCAAAAAAGACAAGACGTTCATTCTTTTAAACCGCGACCTTCCGCTTTCTGAACGCGAGCTTTCTGATTTTAACAGTCTGATTGAACGCAGGTTGACCGGGCTTCCTGTTGCATACATAACGGGAACAAAAGAATTTTTCGGCATTGAATTTTTTGTAACGCCTGACGTTTTAATTCCAAAACCTGATACTGAAATCCTCGTTGAATATGCAGTAAAAAAAATTCTTGACTCTGAAAAAAATGAAATTTGTATTGCCGATGTCTGCACCGGAAGCGGCTGCATAGGGCTTAGTGTTTTGTTTAATGTGCAGGGAAACACAAAAGACATCGCAAAAAAAATAAATCTTGTTATGACTGATTTGAGCGCTGATGCTCTTTCTGTCGCAGAAAAAAATGCAGGAAATATTTTTCCTGATTTTAAAGAGAAAAACAAAATTGAATTTGTGCAGGGCGATTTATTGTGCGGAAAAGCTGGTTTTGATTTTATTCTTTCAAATCCGCCGTACGTTCCGCATTGCGAAGTCGAAAAACTTTTGCTCGACGGACGATCTGAGCCGCGCATTGCATTGGACGGCGACATTGATTTTTTTGTCAGCAGTGAAAAACAAAAATCTGACGACGGACTTGCAGTCATAAGGCGGCTTGTTCCGCTTGCATATAACGCGCTCAATGACGGCGGCGTTTTTTTAATGGAAAGCGGTGAGTATCAGGCAGAAGATGTACGAAAGCTTTTTTGTGATGCAGGATTTTCTGAAACAGAAACTTTAAAAGATTTGTCAGGCCAGCCGAGAGTTACGGCCGGCAAAAAAGTGCAGGCAAAAAATTAAGGCCCTGACTTTTTCTGACTTTCTTTTTTTATATCTTTGTTGCTTCGTTCCAGAATTTGTCCATTAGTTCAAGTTTGCCGGGGAGCATTTCTTCGCCGGCTTCTTCCATTTTCTGCTGAACGTAAGAAAAGCGTTTGTAAAATTTTTCGTTCGTGAGATTAAGTGCAACGTCAGGATTTACTCCGAGGTGGCGGGCATAATTTACGACGGCAAAAAGCAAATCTCCGATTTCGCTTTCGAGAGCCTTCTGGTCGTTGCTGAGCCTTGCTTCTTCGGCTTCTTCAAATTCTTCCGTGATTTTTGCCTTTACGTCTTCGATGTTGTCCCAGTCAAAACCTTTTTTTGCCGCTTTCTTCTGCATTTTAAAAGACTTGAGCAGCGGCGGAAAACCTTTGGGTACTTCGTCAAGAATACAGGAACTTTTTCTGCCTTCGACTTTTTCTTTTATTTTGTCCCACTGGTTTAAAACTTCCGTGCTGTTTTTTACAGGCGAGTCTGCGCAGACTTTGCCGGCGCTTGCAGGGAATACGTGCGGATGACGGCGGATTAATTTTTCTGCAAGTTCGTTTAAAACGTCTGCAACGGAAAATTCGCCTGACTGTTCGTTCATGTAACTTATCATCGTGGCGTTTAAAATTACGTCGCCGAGTTCTTCCTTTGAGTGAACTGGATCTTCCTCTGTAATCGCATCGACTGCTTCAAAAGTTTCTTCGATTAAATCCTGCCTCATCGAAAGCGGTGTCTGCTCCCTGTCCCAGGGACAGCCGTTTTCGCCTCGTAAAATTCTTATGACGTTGTAGAGCCTCCCGAACGCATCTTTTGCAGAATTGAATTCCCCCGAAAGCACGCTGTCAAAATCAGGAACAGAAAGCGCCTCATTTGAATTTGCGTTTGAGTTTATGTTTGAATTTGAATTAAGAGTTGACATTTACTTTTCCCCATTTTGCCGTTAGTCTTGAAGGCTCCTGCGCAAGGAGCGCCTTTGCAAATACGAACCCTGCTTTTTCAAAGACAAGGTTTAATAAAGCCTGTTCGTCGTAAGAAAAATTGCTTAAAACGTAATCTGCAATGTTTACGTTCTGCGGTTTTCCGATGCCGAACCTGAGCCTGAAAAAATCAGGCGTTCCAAAAACACCTTTCACTGAACGCAGTCCGTTGTGCCCTGCAAGTCCGCCCGACCATTTAAAACTGAAAAAGCCGGGATTGAGTTCAAGTTCGTCATGGCAAATCAAAACGTTTTCCGGTTTTATTTTATAAAACTGGCATACTTCGATTACGCTCTGTCCCGAAAGGTTCATATAAGTTTCGGGCTTTAAAAAAAATATTTTTGACGGTGCGTTTGCAGGAACTGAAATCTCTCCGCCGTCTTTTGAAAGTTCAGGATAAAACTGAACTGCAAGTCTTGCAAATTCAGCATAATCAAGGCTTGCAATCTGTCCTTTGAACTTTGCCTGAAAATTCAATTTATTGTAAAAAGGCAGTTTTTCTGCAAACTGCCAGGCGACATTGTGCCGGGTCTTTTCGTATTCCCTGCCGTAATTTCCTAAAAAAACAACCAGTTCAATCATGCAGAAATAATAGCGTTTTTTTTTGCGACGGTAAAGAAAAAAAATAAATTTTACAATATATAGTGTTCAGTGATATAATTAAATCACCTAAATTTATTTTACGGAGAAAATTATGCAGCAGCCTTCTGTTTCATTAAAGATAAAACTTTCAGTTTCAATTCTGACGATTATCATCGTATCAAATTTGTTTTTGGTAACTTTTCTTTACAAAAAGTCGCGCGCGGAACTTATCAATTCAATTCAGAAAAACAACACGCAGTTCACTTATTCTACTGCAATCGAAATCCAGAACATAAACGACAAGGAATATAAAATGCTTTCTTCGCTGGCAAACATTCCTTCAATCAGAGATCCCGATGTAGATTTAAAAGAAAAATGGAACATGATAAATGCCGTAATCAAAGATGACAAATCCTATATCGGAATGGCAATTTATGATGAACACGGAGTAGGCTGGACTACAACCGGAAAATATCAGGATCTTCATACGCGCGAATATCTAAGGATTGCGCTTCAGGGCAAGGCTTCAATTCTTGACCCTGCCTGGTCGCCTGTAAACGGCAAGCTTTCTACGTTCTACGCACTGCCTGTATACGATTTGTCAAAAACGCAGATTGGCGTAATCGTTGCAGTTATTGACAGCCTCCAGTTGTGCAATACCGTTTCAAACGTAATTCTCGGCAGGGATTCTCATCCGTACGTAATCAACAGAATGACAGGAAAATATGTTGCGCACCCTGATATCGATTTGTTAAAAGAAGGCAAAAGCCTTTACGATGAAATTCCTTCTGAAATGGAATCCGTAATAGAAGAAATAAAAGCCGGCATTGCAAATTCAGTTTTTTGCCGCGATGAAACGACAAAAAAAGAATACAGCATTTCGTATCAGCCTGTCGGCGGAAACTCTGAATGGGTCGTAATCTGTTCTGCTCCTGCTGACGATTTTCTCGGCGGTCTTGTCAGGTTCAGAAACCTTGCAATTATTTTTGTCATAATTTTTACTGTAGTTTCGATGTGCATTGTTTTTGGAATCGTATTGAAAGCGCTCAAGCCGATGAGCACGTTAAAAGAATCTATCAAGACGATTGCTTCCGGTCATGCCGATTTGACAAGCCGCATTGACATTTCTGCAAAAGACGAAATCGGCGAAGTCGTAACCGGGTTCAACGATTTTACGGCAAAACTTCAGAGCATCGTAAGCGACGTAAAATTTGCAAAAGACGATTTGCTTTCGGCAGATTCAACTTTGCAGGAAACGACTGAAAATACAAACGCTTCAATTCTTCATATCGTTTCAAACATCGGCGGCGTAAACGGCGAAATTGCAAAACAGGCTGAATGTGTAAATGACACTGTTACGGCTGTAAACCAGATTGCAGAAAACATTACGATGCTCGATACTCTTGTCCAGAATCAGGTTTCTGGCACGGAGAACGCATCAAGTGCCGTTGAACAGATGATAGGCAACATTCAGGCAGTAAACCATTCTGTCGAAAAAATGGCAGAGCGCTTTGACTGTCTTTTAAACGATGCGCAGAACGGTTCAGCAAAGCAGAATGACGTAAGCGAAAAAATTACTCACATTGCCGAACAGTCTGCAATGCTTCAGGAAGCAAATGCCGTAATCGCATCTATCGCAGAACAGACAAACCTTCTTGCAATGAACGCCGCGATTGAAGCCGCTCATGCAGGAGATTCCGGCAAGGGATTCAGCGTTGTTGCTGACGAAATCAGAAAACTCTCTGAAACTTCTTCTTCCCAGTCAAAAAGCATCGGCGAACAGCTCCAGTCAATTCAGGACTCGATTCAGAATGTCGTAACTGCTTCAAACGAATCAAACCAGACTTTTACGACAGTTATGCAGGAAATAAAGACTACAAACCAGCTCATGCAGGAAATTAAAAATGCGATGATGGAACAGCAGACAGGTTCTGCGCAGATAAGCGATTCCCTCGTTTTGATGAAAGAAAGCGCCAATAAAGTAAAATCTGAATCAGTAAAAATGAACGAGCAGAACAAGAATATTCTTGACGAAGTCCAGCGCTTAAAAGATACGACAGGCGTTATGAACCAGAAAATTTCTGCAATGGAACAGGATATAGGCCATATTTCTGATTCCGGCAAATCGCTTACCGAAATTTCAAATATAATGAGTGATTCCATCAAGCACATCGGAAACCGCATTGACGAGTTCAAAGTGTAAAATTTAGCGAAAATCGCAGAATTTATATTTGCATTTACATTTTACGTAAATTTCATTATATTAAGGATATGAATAAAATTTACTTAGATGACGAAAGCGATGACGAAAAAAAGGCAAAGACACCTGATGTTTTTGCACAGGAATTTTTAAAGACACGTCAAATTCTTTTATCTGGCGAAATCAACAAAGAAAGCGCAGAGAATTTTAATAAACAGCTTTTAATTATGGAATCAAACAGCAGGGAACTTCCTGTTTACGTTTATATTGATTCTCCCGGCGGAGATGTTTCTGCGGGATTTGCAATTTATGATATGATTCGTTTTGTAAGCTGTCCTGTCATTCTTATCGGAAACGGACTTATTGCAAGTGCGGCCGCATTGATTTTGCTTTCCGTTCCCAAAGAAAGGCGCGTCGGATTGCCTGACAGTGAATACCTTATTCACCAGCCGCTGTCTGGAATGAAAGGCACTGCAACAGAAATTCAGATTCATGCAGAAAACCTTGCAAAGACAAAAGAAAAACTTAACAAGATAATTTCAGAAGCAACCGGCACTAGCCTGGAAAAAGTAAAGACTGATACGGAACGCGATTGCTGGCTTAACGCAGAAGAAGCCCTTGAATACGGACTTATCAGTAAAATAATTTCCAATAGAAAAGAGCTGGAAGCTGTAAAATAACAGATAATCGGCGATATGGTTTTTGAATTAACAGATGAACTAGTAAATTCAATTATCTCTGCATTGGAAAATCAAGATAAAAAATTTCTAGTTGATGCTGCTTCAAATTCCCTCGTCGAAAAAACAGAAAATTTAATCTGTGATGAAGAAAATTATTACGAACTTCCGTTGTGGAATTCGGCAGACGGTTTTTCATTGATGGAACAGTTTGCAAATAACCTTCATTCACCGATTGCCAGAAATGATTTGCAGAACGTGCTTCATTCTGGAAGGGGGGTATTCAGAGGATTTAAGGATGTTTTAAAGTCTTATCCTGAGGTTGAAAAAAAGTGGCATTATTTTAAAAATAAACAACTTATTTATTATGTAAACCAATGGTATAACTCTTTGAGAGAAACATGGGGTCTTGAAAAATTAGATTATGAAATCGAAGAAACTGAAGATTTACTTAGTGATGACTTCGTGTTTACTCAATATGATTTTACGTGTGACAGAGATGAAGTTTTACAATGTATCGACTCTGTTGCAAAAGATTATTGTGCATCATTACCTGACGAAATCAGCAATGCTTTATCCGATTTATGGAAAGCAAGGGCAGACGACGGATTTGGCAAAAATGCCTGTGGTTTCGTATGCCGGTCTTTTTCAAAAGAATTTGCAGGTAGTGCTATCTTTGCACCATGTCTTGACAATGCACCGAATACTGTTTTACTCACCAGTTTTTTTGTGCAGGAAAAATATCGCGGTCTTGGAATTGGTCGGAAACTTTTTGAACAGTCGCTGGCCGAATTAAAAAAGCGCAGATTTAAGTGGGTATTAATAGCAAATACAATTATTCCTGAAACTATTACACCTTTATTGTTATGTTCAGGTTTTAAGCCGATTGGTTCAGGATATATTGCAGATTTGTTTTTAGATTAATTTTATGGGAGCAAATTTATGTCTTTTAAAAGAGAAAGAGAAAATGAAGTTAATATGAGTCAATTAGAGGCCTTTTTGCAGAATGCAGTTGAAAGGGTAAAAACAGAAGAAAATCCAGATTTGTTAAATGATATTAAAAAGGTTTTTAAAAAGAACGTTCCGTTTTCGTTGAGAATGTATGTTGCCGCTTATCTTACAAAGCAGTGCGGAAGCCATTACAGACCGAGAAGGGAATATTCAGAACGCAGAAGCCGTGACTATCGTAAAGAAAGCTTGCGTTCAGATTTTTCTCAGGAAAAAAATCGCGAAATTGAAAATACAGAACCAAGGATTCCTCATCCGAGAGTTCAGATTGATGAAGCTTATGCGGCAACTATCTTTGTCGGAATCGGCAAAAACCGCCGTGTGTTCCCGAGGGATTTAGTCGGACTTTTAATCAGCGTTGCAGGTCTTGACCGTGACAGAATCGGCGATATCCGCGTGCTTGCAAATTATTCTTTTGTCCAGCTTTTCAAAGACGATGCAGACAAGGCAATCAATGCACTCAACGGCTACGAATACCGCGGACGTAAACTTTCAGTAAGCTATTCACGACAGAAAGACATTGACAGCACTGAAGATGATTCCATTCCGCAGTCTGTAAGCTCTGGTTATACAGACCAGTCATCATCACAGATTCAGGACGATGAAGCAGCTTACGCCGCAGCAGAAAAAGCTATGGAAAATACAGAAGGCTTTTCTTCTCCTGCAACACCTTCAGGCGAATCAAATTTCTTAGTATAAAAAACGATGTTGAAATTAGAACCGCTGCATACAGGTATACTTGGCGTTAACAGCTGGATTGTTCCGGTTGCAGGGAAGGCAGTTTTTATTGTTGATCCTGCATGCTCTGTTTTGTCGGGCGATGAAAATGCCGTCGTCGATTACATTGAACAAAACGGCTTTGTGCCTGTCGCTATTTTTTTGACGCACGGACACTTTGATCACGTGATGGGATTAAAGCGCCTCAAAGAAAAATGGAATGATATCTGTATTGCAATACATTCTGATGATGCAGAATGTATCGGTTCTGATTCTGAACTTACGCAGAAAAAATTTTTAGCAAGTATGGGCGCACAAATCCCCGAACTTGTGTCTGCGTTAAGTTCCCTGCCTGAGCCTGACATTCTTTTAAAAGACGGAATGACACTTGACAAGGCAGTTTTAAAAGAAAAAATTTCCTGCATTCTTTCTGAAATCGAAAATAAAAATAAAAACGAAAAGCCTTTCGATGCTGAATCTGTTTTGGACGGACTTTCAAAGTGGGCTGTAATTCACACTCCGGGGCACTCAAAAGGTTCTGTCTGCTATTATAACGCGGAAGAAAAAATTTTGATTTCCGGGGACACTGTTTTTTACGGAACTTACGGCAGGACAGATTTGTACGGCGGAGATGAAGCTCAGATAAAAAAAAGCCTCTGTGCGCTTTCAGAAAAACTCCCGAAAGATACAAAAGTCTATCCTGGACACGATTTATACGGCTTTACGCTCGGTTCAAATTATTTTTAAAATTCACGCTTAATTACCAGTGCCGCATTACAGGCGAAAACGGCTCAAACAAAATTCCCTGCGAAAGCGAAACTTTGATTTCATAAAAAGTGCATGTGACTTTTTCGTTGTCGCCCGGAATTTTTATCAGCGCAAAAGACGGCGGAAGTCCCTGTCTTGGCAAAGAGCAGCTGCCCGGATTTATAAAAGTTGTCGTTGCAGTGTCTGTCCTGTCTGCAATGTGAGTGTGACCGAAAAGCACTAAATCAGAATTTTCCTGATTTGCATACTGTTCAAGATTTGAAATTCCGTAGTAAACTCCAAAACTGTTTCCGTGTGTCAAAAGCAAATTTTTGCCTGCGACTTTTGCAGAAATTATTTTTGGAATAAAAAGTTCGCTTTCATCTTTTTTCTTTGGCATTAAACTCTGGCTGAAATTTACGGGGAACAAATTGTCATCTCCGTTGCCCTGTACAATCGCAGTAACGGCAGGAAAATTTTTTCCGAACTTTTTGTTTTTTCGTGCAAGTTCAAGATTTAAAATCAGGTCAGAAGCGCCGTCACCGCAAAAGGCAATCATATCGCATTGAGGGGCAAATTCTTCGAGAATGATTTTTAGCGTTTCGCTTTTTCCGTGCGAGTCTGAAAGTGCAAGGATTACTGCCTGTTCTTTCTGTGCAAGTTCGGTTGCGTCAGTTTCTGAGCATATCAAATAATTGTCAGTCTGGAAAATTCCTTTCATATAAATTGCTGTTTTACTGCTCTTTGTTTTCGATTATAAAATGGTTGATTGAAGAAAGTCCTGTTTCCGGGTCTACGTAGCGCTTTACTTTGTAGTTTGCGCCTGCGATGTTGTTCACGTGAATGCGAAGCTCGGAATTGCTTTTAAGCGGTTTTTCAAAAAGAAGCATATAGTCAATCGCATTGTCGATGATGTCTTCAATTCCGCCGACGATGACCTGTTCTGATTCTTCTTTTATTTCCTGAACGTTGTCAGACTGTTCGACTGCCTTGTCAAGAACGAAGTCGCTTGTTGCTTCGATTGCAAGAATGTCGTCCTGCGGGAACAGAGTGTAAATCGGAAATTCGTTTTCGTCTGACATATTTTCGCGGAAAACGGCGAGCGTGTTGTTTGTGTATTCGGGAGCGCCGAGCGTAATTATTCCTGCAAGCTTTACGTCGTCAAGCAGTGAAACTAATTTTGAAATTCGTCCTGTACTGCCGACTTTAAAATCATCTGGGAAAACGTAAGGTATGATTAAGCCTGAATTTTCAGTTCCGTCGGAAATTCCGAAATTTTTTTCGAGGCGTTCAAGTTCCTGTCTGATAAAATTTTCAGAATTGTAGCCGTAGCCGAAAACGACGCAGATTTTTTTTGCAGAGGGCTGCCATTGCTGACGAGCGGACTGACCGCCTGCGTTAAGTTCAGCTTGTTGTGAATTTTCCTGGCTTATATTTTTGTTTTCTTTTTTTGAACACGATGCAGCGCAGAAAAGCGAAAGGCATAAAAGGATGCCGGTTGTTTTGAAAAATATTCCAGTAGTACGTTTCATATTTATCAGAATAGCACTTTTTTATGTAATTGAAAAGGCATTGAAAAAGCAATATACTACAACGTATTATGTCTGGCTTTTATGATTATTTTGATGTAGCAGTTGTCGGCGCAGGTCATGCCGGAATTGAAGCAAGCCTTGCCGCGGCGCGAATGGGGCTTAAAACTCTGGTGATTACTCAGTCAATCGATGCAATAGGAAGAATGAGCTGTAATCCGTCTATCGGCGGAATTGCAAAAGGAAATATCGTCAGGGAAATTGATGCCCTCGGCGGTCAGATGGGAAAGCTGATTGACAGTTCGATGATTCAGTTCCGGCTTTTAAATAAAAGCCGTGGTCCTGCGGTTCAGGCACCTCGCTCGCAGGCTGACAAACTTCGCTACGCTTCTATTGCCAGAAAAATTCTTGAAAGCACGGAAAATCTTTCTACGCTGATGGATACTGTTGTCGACATTCTGACGACAGAGTCAGAGCAGGAACTTCCGCCGAATACTGACAGCAGTGCAGAAGTCGGTTCGATTCCGGGGGAAGTGCGCGAAGGAAAAATCTCTGACGGAATTGAAAAGTTCAGCGTGCATAAAAACGGAAAGCGGCAGAAAGTAATCGCAATCGTTACGGAGCGCGGAAGGATAATCCCTGTGCGTTCCGTAGTTTTGACGACGGGAACTTTTTTGGGCGGACGGATTTTTATCGGTGAGTACGATGCGCCGTGCGGACGAATAGGCGAGAGTGCCGCTTTCGGGCTTACGCAAAATTTGCACAGGCTCGGCTTTACGACAGGAAGGCTAAAGACAGGAACTCCGCCTCGCATTTTAAAATCGTCTGTTGATTTCAGCATGCTTGAAGAACAGGCAGGCGATGACGAGATTATTCCTTTTTCGTTTGATACTGAAAAAGTCGAGCGTCCGATGGTGCCGTGCCACATTGTCTACACGAATGAAAAAACTCACGACATCATCAGAAAAAACATAAACCGCTCTCCGCTTTACTCAGGAAAAATCTCAGGCATCGGACCGCGCTATTGTCCGTCAATCGAAGACAAGGTAATGCGTTTTGCAGAACGCGAGCGACACCAGATTTTTGTTGAACCTGAAGGACTTGAAACTGAAGAAATTTATCTCAACGGTTTTTCAAGTTCACTTCCAGAAAGCGTGCAGGACGAATTTTTAAGGACGATGAATGGTTTTGAAAAAACCGTCGTAAGCCGTCCGGGATATGCGGTTGAATACGATTACGTCGAACCTACGCAGCTTTATAATTCGCTTGAAACAAAACGCGTTGCAGGGCTTTTTAACGCAGGGCAGATAAACGGAACGAGCGGTTACGAAGAGGCGGCAGGGCAGGGACTTATCGCAGGAATAAACGCCGCGCTTTACAGCCGTGAACATAAAAAAGTCTGCGGTCCTTTGTGTCCGTCTGACGGCGATGTTGAAACGCGCCCTGCTTCTATGGAAAGCGGTGCGTTCTGTCCGAAAGCGGTTTATTCAGAAGATGAACTGAAAGAAAACTGGGAATGTTCTGAAAGGCAGGCAATGCAGATTGGAAAACGGCTTGACGAAATTCAGCGTAAGGCAGGATTTGAGAACTTTAAAAAAATCCCGGAATACAGTCCGCTTGTGCTGGGCCGCGACGAGGCGTACATCGGAGTTTTGATTGACGACCTTGTAACGCTCGGAACAAAAGAGCCGTACAGAATGTTTACTGCCCGTGCAGAATACCGCCTGAAACTTCGGTATGATACGGCAGACCGCAGGCTTTCTCAAAAGGCGTTTGAAGTCGGATTAAAGACAAAAGAGCAGCTTCTGAAAGTTCAGGAAAAATACAGGCTTGCAGACGAAATTGTCATGCTCCTTGAAAAAAATCCGCATCTTGAAAATCCGGGTTATCCTGAAAAAATCTGGAACGAAGCAAAAATTGATTTTAAATACAAGTACTACATCGAAAAGCAGGACCGCCGTGTAGAAAAAATGCACAGAATGGAAAACTTCCGTATTCCTGCTGATTTTGACTACGGCGCAATTCCGTCGCTTTCAAGCGAGTCGCGGCTGAAACTTGAAAAAATCCGCCCTCTGACTTTAGGTCAGGCAAGCCGTATAAGCGGAATAAGAAACAGTGACATTATGCTGCTGATGGTTTATTTGAGGTAGGGGCGTGGGAAAAGACTGCGGTAAAAAAACGCGCCCTCGCACTTCATCACCGCTCATCACTTCCATTCCTGCCAGACATTTCTATCCGACATCTCTATCAGATATAATATCCCTTACCCGAACAGTTCCGTCGATTTAAGCCATACGGCAACTTTTTCTGCATCGGCGTCAAGTTCGCGGTCGTCTTCTACAAAGGCGCTGAGCTTTCGTATTTCAGAGTGAACTTTTTTTGTGAACGGTGCAAAGTCGTCAATGCCTGCAAGGTCAACTGCCTGCATTGCGGCAAGTAAATGTGTTGCATACTGCAAGAACAAAAGTTCGATTTGTTCTGAAAGTTTGCGCGCAGAAATCGTACCCATCGAAACTTTGTCCTGATTAAGTGCTTCTGTCGGTGCGCTTGTAAGCGAAACAGGAAAGCAGTATGTCGCAATTTCGCCGCGGATTGCACTGATTGTAATCTGTGCAGCTTTAAATCCGAGCCGAAGTCCTGCGCGCGGATGTTCAGGCGGAGTAAACGGAATAAGGTTTTCCGTAAGTCCGTTGAATTTTCCGTCGATGATTACTTCTGCCTGTTTGTCGGAAAGGTCTGCAATGTTTGCAAGCGCAGTCCTCAGGTAATCGCACGCCGCGCAGATATGACCGCCGTAAAAATTTCCCGTGTTGTAAAGCCTTCCTGCTTCAATGTCTACAAGCGGATTGTCGTTTGCCGAGTTCAATTCTTCCGTGATGAGGTTTTTTGCAAAGTGGAGCGTATCGCGGTAAACGCCTGTAATCTGCGGTGCACAGCGGATTGAATATCTGTCCTGAATTTTATTCTGCTGGGCAACAAAACTTTTTCCGTCGAGTTTCTGTATCTGGCTTTGCAAAAAGTCCTCGTATTTGAAAACGCGTTTTGACTCTTTGATGATGTCGTAAATGTAAGAAGCAGATTCGCACTGACCTTTGTGATTTTTTATTTCGCTTACTTTTGCAACGAAAGGCGTGTCTTTTCCGCGCGTAATTTCAGAAGTTACGGCAGAAAGAAAATCTGAAATTTTTGCAAGCCGTTCAGCTTTTTTTAATGCAAGGCATGCAACCGCAGTCATTACGGAAGTTCCGTTCATCAGTGCAAGCCCTTCTTTTGCTTCAATCGGAAGCGGCTTGATGTCTTCTGCATTAAAGGCTTCCATTGTCGGAACGATTTTTCCTTTGTAGTAAACCTGTCGCTGACCCATTATCACGGCGGCAAGATAAGAAAGCGGCGTTAAATCCCCTGATGCGCCGACAGAGCCAAGTTCGGGAATTACAGGCACGATGTCTTTGTTTAAAAGCGTGACCATCATTTTTGCAAGTTCCGGGCGGATTGCAGAATGACCGCCTTTGATGTTTCCGTTTAAACGTGCAAGAACTACGGCGCGCGCAGTTTCGTGATCGAATTTTGGTCCGAGTCCGATTCCGTGGTAAGTGCAGATTACGCGCTGAAGTTCGCCAGCCTTGTCAACGCTTATCTGGTTATGACAGCTGTCGCCAAAATCAGTCGTAACGCCGTAAGTCGGAACGCCTGTTGCTATATAGTCTTCAAGGAACTTTCTTGACTTTTCAAGAGTTTCCCAAAACTGTTTTTCTTCTGGAAGTTGAATTTGTTCGTTCTTGCATGCGACGTCGCATACATCATCGATTGAGAGATTTTCACCGTTTATTATTTTCATTTTAGAATAGCTCCGGCTGTTGTGTTTTAAAATCCGAGAATATTTTTTTTACTTCTTGAATGTAATTTTCTTTTTCGCTTTCAGAAAGGAACGAAGCTCTAAAACTGTTGCAGATTAAATCTTCGATTTCGTCTACAGTAAAACTCAGTTTGCTGTAAAGATTCCAGTATTCTTCGTTGACTGTCGTATCAAAAAATACAGGGTCGTCCGAGCCGATTGTAACGAGAACTCCGTTGTCGTAAAGCTGCCTTACAGGATGTTCGCTCATCGTCTTTACGTATTTTTTTGTGAACACGTTGCTTGTCGGACATATTTCAAGCGGAATTTTATTTTTGCTGATGTATTCCATTAATTCCTTGTCCTGAACTGTCGTAATGCCGTGACCGATTCTTTCTGAATTTAAAATCTTTACTGCGTCCCAGATGCTCTCAGGCCCTGCATCTTCTCCTGCGTGCGCCACTGCATGAAAGCCGTCCTTATGCGCCTGAACAAAAACAGGCCCGAACAGATTGCACGGTCCTTTGATTTCGTTTCCGCCAAGTCCGATTCCGATAATGTCTGAACTTGGAACTGCCTTCATCATTTCGTAATTTTCCTGCGCATTTTCAAGTCCGAATGTCCTTGAAACGTCAACAAGAAGTTTTATCGTAATGTCTTTTTCTGATTTTATTTTTGCAATGTTCTTTGAAAAATTTTCAACCATGTCTTTGTAGCTGAAACCTTTTTTTATGAACGACGACGGCGCAAAAAAAGCCTCGCAGTATTTTACGTTGTTTTCTTCAAGATAATCTGCAAAGTCGTTGAATACTAAATCAAAATCCTGCACCTCGGTAAACATATCCTGCACTTTTAAAAAAGAAGCGATGAACCCTGATAAATCGTCGTAATCAAAAAGTGATTTTTCTTCCTGTTCAGACATACTCTTGCCAAATCTTTTTTCATAGAGCTTTTTTACAGATGCCATTTTTATAACGGCTTCTATGTGAATATGAAGTTCAGCTTTTGGGACTTGTTTTAATAAGGAAAAAAAATCAGCTTTTTTCATAATTAAGTTCGAACTCCTTTTTCCGATGTCTTTGAAATTTCACCGAAACGTACCTTGTCATTAATTATCGTCAATCGAATAAACCGAAAACGAATAAATTGAAAAAAAATTAGTAATGACTCTTCATTTTAGTATCGGCGGATTTTGCCGAATTCTTTACAAAAAACATTTGCTTTGCAGAAGATTAAACTAATTTTTCAAGTTCGTCGACGATTTCCTTGAACTTATCGAGCGCCTTTTGTATCGGTTCTGTTTTTGACATATCAACGCCGGCAACTTTAAGTGATTCAATCGGATAGCGCGAACCGCCTGACTTGAGGAACTTAAAATAATCTTCGCGTTCAGCGTCTCCGCCGTTTGTAACTCTGTCTGCCAGAGCCATTGCCGCAGAAATTCCTGTTGCATATTTGTAGACATAAAATGAATTGTAGAAATGCGGAATTCTAAGTCCTTCCATATCTGAGTTCTCTTCAAATTTCATCGTGTCGCCGAAGTACTGTACTAAAAGTTCGCGGTAAATTTTGCGCAGTATTTTTGCAGAAAGCGGCGTTCCGTTTTCGACAAGTTCGTGAACTTTAAGTTCGTATTCAGCAAACATTGTCTGCCTGTGGAGCGTTGCAAGAATGTCGCCTGCGCGCATTGAAAGGTAGTAAAGCTTTTCTTCTTTTGACTTTGAATTTTTAAGAAGATGCTGGAACACTAATTCTTCGTTGAAGGTCGAGGCAACTTCAGCTTCAAAAATCGTATAGTTGTAGTGCATGAACGGATTGTTGTGGCTTGAGTACCAGGAGTGCATTGAGTGTCCGCCTTCGTGTGCCATCGTGAATACGTCGCGGATTACGTCCTCTTTGTAATTGAGCAGAATGTAAGGGTAGCCTGTGTAACAGCCGCTTGAAAAAGCACCGCTCCGCTTTCCCTTGTTTTCGTAACGGTCAACCCAGCCGTTTTTAAGTCCGCTGCACAATGTGTCGGTGTATTCCTTTCCGAGAGGGCTCAGCGCCTGACGGCAGATTTCTACTGCCTCATCGTAAGTCGTGTGGATGCTGATGTCTTTTGTAAACGGCATATAAACATCGTAATGGCGCAGATCTTCTGTTCCGAGAGCTTTCTGGAAAATTCTGTAATATCTGTGGAGCGTGTCAAAATTTTTGTGAACTGTATCAATAAGGTTTGTGTAAACTTCTACAGGTACTTTGTTTGAGTAAAGCGCTGCTTCAAGACATGAACTGTAACCACGTGCGCGTGTTTCAAAAATGTCCTGATTTACGCTTCCTGCGTAAAGGCTTGCAAGCGTGTTTTCGTGTTTTTCAAAAACGCCGTAGAACCTTTCGTATGCGGCCTTGCGTACGTTGCGGTCAGGATTTTTAAGGAACTGGCTCCAGGTTGTCTGTGTAAGCGGAAGCTGTTTTCCGTTAACTTCGATTGTGCCAAAGTCAAGTTCAACGTTTTCAAGTATGCTGAACGTTTTGTATGCCGTTTCCGAAGTTTCCTGCTGAAGTGCAAGTATGCGTTCTTCCTTTTCTGAAAGTATATACGGTTTTAAGTGAAGAAGTTTTTTTATGTAGATTTTGTAATCCGAAAACTCGGGAGTGTTTATCCAGCTTTCAAGAAGTGAATCGTCGATTGCCGTGATTTCCGTATCGAAAAAACTCAGTTCGCTTGAAGCCTTTACGACAGCCATCTGCGCACGTCCTTCTTTGTCTGTAGCATCGTTGTCGCTCTCGTCTGCATTGTGCATGAGGCTTGCGTAGTTCTCTACGATTTCAGCAGTCTGCCAGAGTTCGCTGTATTTTTTCAGTGCTTCAAGCAGCGTTTCTTTTGAAGTTCCGAGTTTTCCTTTATACTGAACAATCTCCTGCGCCATCGGTTCAATTTTTGCAAGAGAAAGTTCCCAGTCGTTTTCAGTTTTAAAAAGCGATGTCAAATCCCATTTGTCTGAATCCGGAACGTCTTTCCGGTTCGGAATTGTTTTTTCTGTAGTCATGGGAGTTATTATATCGATTTTTCTTTTGGAGGGAAAGAACCCCTGTTTCTTGGAGGAAGAGAACCCCTCTACTTTCGCAGCGGGGGTTCTCTCCCTCCAAACCTCCCTCTTTCCCCAGCACGACTTAGGGCGCTGCCCTAAGGACCCGGGACGCGAGCTGGACTGATGATGGTGATGATGTGGAATTTACTCGCGCGCTCGTTACGAGGGTCACAGAGAATTGCCGTTGGCAATTCTCGTGGCGCGAGATAACGTGATGTTGGTGAGCAATGAGAAATTTACGAGCGCTCGGGGTAAACTGATGCCCACCTGTCATCAGAAATTTACAACTACAACCGACTGTCCGCCCATAGAGTTTGCTACGCAAACTCGTAGCGCGAGGTAGCTTAGTGGTGGTGAGGAAATCGGAATTTACGAGCGCTCACTTGAATTAAGTATGTAAAATTTGATAGATTTACAGTTATGAAATAAAACCTGGATTAACAGAAGATGAACTAAAAGAACTTATTGGAGATAATCCAGCAGTATTAATATATAAGCAAAGCAATTTTTGGGGCAATAAAAATACTGATGCTGTGCATGGTATTAGTTATTTTAATGGAGGTTTGTTTGAACCATGGTGTGGAAAGGAAGGTGAAAAATTTGAAGCTATCAGAGGAATTAATGGGACTTGTACTTTAACAAATTATGAAAGAGGTTTTTATGTTGAAATCAATTAAAAGTAAAAAAATAAAGATGTTTACAATTTATGCTGTATTAATTTTTGTTCACTTATATTTTGTTTGTGCAGATGAAATTCAAAATAAAAGAATTAATGTATCAATTATTAATGATGTAATAAGTATAAATAACAATTCAAACAGCTGGTTTAACAAGACTGCAAGTGAACTAAAGTTGGAATTTGGAGAACCAGATAGAATTGACTTAATCCCCGTTGTTTATGAATATGATTATTATGATTATGATACATCGTTTTTTGTCAAATGTGACGATAATGAACAAATTGAACATATTGCTTTCTGGTTTTGCGATTTAAAATCATGGGGCAAAAGAGACAGAGAATTTAAAAAAGGGAAAATCAACAGTATTCTTCTAGAGGATTGGAAGTTTTCTTCAGAAAATACCTATGAAGATATAGATAAAATTCTAAAAGAAAAAAATATAACATATACATGTAACGAGGATTCTGAAGCAATTATATTATGGATAGATAATTATAAGGGTAAAAATGTACATATTACATTTACAAAAAAGAACAATAATAAAATAGTAAAAGTTGCTGTAGCTCCACTCTGAGTACTTTCTGGTAAAAAAACTGAATAAACTTACAAAGATATTTGTACCTGATCCATAAAAGACACAGTACTTCAAAGTTTTGGCGCCATAAAGTTCAAAATCAAACTCGTAGTGCGAGATAGTCTGATGCTAGTGAGCAATCTGAAATTTACGAGCGCTCGGGGTAAACTGATGTCTGCCTGTCATCAGAAATTTACAACTACAACCGACTGTCCGCTCATAGAGAATTGCCCCCGCGCAATTCTCGTAGCGCGAGGTAGTTCCGTGTTTGTCTGCAATCGGAATTTACGAGCGCACGCCGTTACGATGGGCGCAGAGTTTGCTACGCAAACTCGTAGCGCGAGATAGCTTAGTGGTGGTGAGGAAATCGGAATTTACGAGCGCTCACTTGAATTAAGTA
>JBJETJ010000029.1:0-11786 GCA_051883255.1 Treponema sp. | reverse complement strand
TGTAAAATTTGATAGATTTACAGTTATGAAATTAAACAAATTTATTCCGTTTTTATTGTTGTCTGTTTTTCTGGTGATGACTTCGTGTTCGCGGTCGCTTGGGTATTCCATGCTTTTGTGGGAACTGCCGGAACATAACATTCAGGACGGGCAGATTGTAAAGGTTTATTTTAAGTCTAATATCAGTCATGTTTACATTGTCGGTATTCCCGGAAGTAAGGAACGTTACGAAGTTCCTCTCTGGCAGATTACTGTGCCGGCTTCAAAAAAGAAAACTGAAAAAAATACGGAAATTTATCAGGACTATCTTCATCAGTACGGAAAAATAAAAGTTGACGGACTTCCTGTCCGCGAAGAACCTGTCAATACTTCAAAACAGGTTTACCGCCTTTATAAAGATGAAATCGTAAAAATCCTTTACAAAGGCGAAGGTCAGGACGTAATGATTGGAAAGAACAAAAAGCTTCCGGGTGACTGGCTCTGCGTTCTTACTGAAGGCGGAAGCCGCGGCTGGTGTTTTTCGTATAACCTTACTTTGTTTGAAACTGACGGCAGCGGTTCTATCGTAAACGGCGAGGTCGAAGAAACTCAGATTACTAACAACGATACTTTGCTTGAGCAGATTCTTCACGCAAAATGGTATCCTGAAAATTACGAACGTTTTATAAACGACAATATGATTGACCTTGAAAATATGAAGCTCGCTTATGGTTTTGACACCGGCGTTGAATTTGGAAAAGTTCAGGTTAATATTCCTGAAAAATACAGGTCTGCAAAATATTCAGGTGCAGAAAAAATCCGCGACAATACTTATTCGCTTACAGGAACTCCTTTCCAGATTATGCTCCGTACTAAAAATCAGATTGTCGTAAATTATTCTGCAAACGACGGCTCGCAGGAAGCTTACACTTTCGTAACTCTGTCAGACGACGTGAACCTTGCAGAAATCATAGAGAACGAAAAAAAGCGCAGGAATGATCTGCTTGCCGAACTTTACAAAGTAACTTCTTTCAACAGTCAGAATTACGGCCAGCTTGTGTTCAACAGCGGAAAGACTTTCAGCTGGAACGGATTTTCGCTGTTAGTTCCTTCTGTAATTCCTGCAAGTGCAAAAGGTCGCGGAACTGTCAATATAAAATATCTGCTTTCAAAGGAACTTGCAGGACGTTACGACGGAGTTTTGACTTTTAAATTTGACGGCATTAATGATGAAATAAATTTCTTCTATAAGCTTTCAAACGACGGACTCAATCTTGAAAACCTCGACGACTTTTCGATTAAAGATAATGTCGCAGTTTCAAGGGCTTCCAATCCGATGGTATTGTTCTTCAACAAGTAAGCGATATGGCGTTCGTTCAATTTTCTAAAGTGTCGCTGGCGTTTGGAGACCGCGATATATTAAAAGACGTTTCTGTAAATCTTGCGACAGGTTCAAAGGTTGCGCTGACTGGTGCAAACGGCGCAGGAAAATCTACGCTGATAAAAATCATGGCAGGACTTGCAGAACCTGACAGCGGCGAGCGCATCGTTCAAAAAGATACGCGCATTGCATATCTTCCGCAGTCAGGCCTTACTCATCACGGCTCGACTTTGCTTGAAGAAGCTGACAAGGCTTTTCAGTTCGGATATGACATTCAGTCAGAAATTGAAAGCATCGGCGAGCAGTTAAAGCAGAACCCCGGCAACACTGATTTTCTTGTTCAGCGCCATTCAGAACTTCTTGCAAAACTTGAGGACTCTGGCTGGTACAGACGACAGGCGCAGGCAGAAAGCGTTTTGCTCGGACTTGGTTTTTCGCGTTCGGATTTTTCAAAGCGCACGGAAGAATTTTCTGGCGGCTGGCAGATGCGCATTGCACTTGCAAAGGCTCTCATGCAGAACCCTGACATTCTTCTTCTTGACGAACCTACAAACTATCTTGACATTGAAGCGCGCAACTGGCTTGAAACTTTCTTAAAAAATTTCAAAGGCGGTTTTCTGCTTGTAAGTCACGACAGATATTTTCTTGACGTTACGATAAACGAAGTCTACGAACTTTTTTCAGGCGAACTGAAATCTTATTCAGGCAATTTTTCTCATTACGAAAAAGTGCGCGAGGTCGAACTTCAGACTTTGATGGCTGAATACGAAAAACAGCAGGAAGAAATTGCCCACCTTGAAGATTTTATACGGCGCTTCGGTTACAAAGCGACAAAGGCCGCTCAGGCGCAGGACAGGCAGAAAGCGCTCGACAAAATTCTTGCAAACAAAATTGAAATTCCCGAGAGCCTCAAAAAAATTCATTTTAAATTTCCGCAGGCGCCTCATTCAGGGAACATCGTACTGCGAATGTCTGACATCGTAAAAAGTTACGACGGCAAAACCAATGTTCTTGATAATTTTGAACTTCTGCTTGAAAAAGGCGAGCGTCTTGTAGTTGCAGGTCACAACGGCGCAGGAAAATCTACCCTGCTGAGAATTGTCGCAGGCGCTGACAAAAATTTTTCAGGCAAAGTTGAACTTGGCGCAGGCGTTTCAATCGGATATTTTTCGCAGGACAATGCAGAAACAATCTGCGGAAGTCAGTCTGTCCTTGAATATATCGAAAGCCTTGCACCGCTTGAGCTTATTCCCAAAGTGCGCGATATGCTCGGCGCTTTTCTGTTCCGTGGCGACGACGTAAACAAAGCGCTTGACGTTCTTTCAGGCGGAGAAAAAACTCGTGTTGCATTGCTTCACCTTTTGCTCCGCCCTGTAAATCTTTTGATTTTAGACGAACCGACAAACCACCTTGACATGCACTCAAAGGACGTTCTTCTGGGCGCGCTCAAAGATTTTGGCGGAACCGTAATTTTTGTAAGCCATGACAGGGGTTTCATTCAGGATCTTGCAACGCGCGTACTTGAACTTACTCCCGGAAAATTCCGCAACTTTAAAGGCGACTACGAATATTATATGCAGCGCCTTGCCGATGAAGAATCCGGTACTGTAGGAAGCTACGATTCTGGCACTTTGCAGAATTCAGCCGTGCAGGGCAGTGCAGGCGCGGGCGTTTTAAAAAACACTTCTGAAACTGAAAAAGCTTCAAAAACATCGGGTGCTTTGAGCTGGGAAGAAGAAAAAAAATTGCAGGCAGAACGCCGCAAAAAAGAAAAAGAAGTTTCGCGCCTTGAAGAACAGATTGCCGCCGCCGAAGAAAAATTAAAATCCCTCCAGAATAAAATGGCAGACCCTCAGGTTTACTCAAACGGCGAAAAAGCAAAAGCCGTCCAGCAGGAAATCTCTGACTGCGAAAAGGAACTTGAAAAACTTAATTCTGACTGGGAAACCGCCGCCGCAGAACTGTAGGCTTGCGTTGTAAATCATTCAGCGTGAACAGTCAGTCAAAAACAAAAAACAGTTTTACAAAAAAAATCGTCAGACAGTTTTTCCGCCCCATTCTTTTGAATGTTCCCTTTCGTGCTGAATCGTTTTTTCAAAATCTGCCTCAGGCGAACAGTTGCGTTCAATTTCGAGCGCCGTTTTGTGAAGCCGTTTTATGCACTCGCTTTTGTCTTTGTAACCGAGCTTTGAGCGTTCAATGCTTTCGTGCAGAACTCTGATTGATTCATCGTAAACTTTCAGCGGAACAGGAAACGGATGTCCGTCTTTGCCTCCGTGTGCAAAGGAAAATCTTGCAGGGTCGTCAAATCTTGACGGCGTTCCGTAAATTACTTCGCTTACGAGCGTCAGCGACTGTATTGTCCTCGGCCCGAGCCCCTGCGTGAGCAAAAGGCTTTCAAAGTCCTTCGGCTCTGATTCGTAGGCGGTCGCAAGAACAGCCCCGAGCCTTTTTAAGTTCACGTCGTCTGCCCTGACCTCGTGATGAGCCGGCATCGTAATCGTTCGTCCTGTGTTCACGTCCATTTTACAGGCTGAACTTATCAAAGGCGTTTTTTCTTCCTGTAAAAAAAGTTCGTTCTGTGCAGGAATGATTTTCTCAGGGACAAGAATTTTACCGCCGTCGTGTTCTTCGTGTTTGATTACGTTTTTAATTTCGTTCATCATTCTGTCAGGATTTTCTTTTGTAAAACTGAGAATATGCTCTCTTGTTGACTTTGCATTTCTGTCAGTAAGATTTAAAATCAGTCCTTCGTTTTCGCCCGTAATTCCTGAATGAGGTTCTTCGATAAACGAACGCAGATTTTCCGAGCTCCAGTGATAGCGCCGGGCAGTCTTTGTATTTACGTTCATTCCCTGCTGGACTACAGTCCAGTCGCCGTCGCTCGACAAAATGAAATTGTGCATGTAAAGCTGGAAGCCGTCCTGCACGGCAGTAGAATCAACCTTTGCAACAAGCTTGCTTGAGTTTATTAATTTTGTTCCGTCAAGACCTGCGGCATCTGCAAGAAACTGAAGTTCGTCAGGCATTTTTCTTGAGTATTTTCCGCGCCCTCCGCAAATGCAAAGTCCGAATTCTTTTGCCCGCGAATTTATGCCGCGTTTTAAAGCGTACATTACGCTTGTCGTAATTCCCGACGAATGCCAGTCCATTCCCATTACTGCGCCAAGACTTTGAAACCAGAGCGGATCGCTCAACCGCACGAGGACTTCTTTTTTGCCGAAGTTTTCGATTATCGATTCTACAATCAGAGTTCCCATCTGCATCATTCTGTCTGCAAGCCATCTTGGAACTGTTCCGACATGGAGCGGCAAGTCTGCGTGCCCTGTTCTCTTAATCATATTTTTCTTCCTCATCGGCAACTTTAAGCGCCGCCTTTGCAAGGTCAATCACATACTGATTTTCCTGCGCCTTCTGAACTGTAGTTCCCGATGCTCCGAGTGATTTCTGCGCCTGTTCTTTTAACTCACTTTCTTTTTTAAACAGAACTTTCGCCTCGTCAATAATTATTTTTGCCTGCGATAAGTTCACCTTGAGCAATTCTGAAATTTCCGTTTCAGAAGCATTGCAGAGGTTTTCAAGTGAAAAATATTTTTTAAGGAGAACTCCTGCGCGTTTAGAACCGACACCGGAAAGCCCTGCAAAAATATTCTGCGTGTTGACTTTGGTGCGCAGTTTCTGGTTCTGCGTAGTTGCAAATCTGTGTGTTTCGTCGCGGACACGCTGCAAGAGCCTTAACGCATCGCTCCGTTTTGGAAGTCGTATCGGCGTGCTGTTGTACGGCCTGTAAATTTCTTCGTCCTGTTTTGCAAGGCCTGCAATCGGAATTTCAAGACCGAGGCTTTTTAAAATTTCTGCGACGGCATTTACCTGACCGATTCCGCCGTCAATCAAAATTAAATCGGGCATTTCCTTGTTTTCGTTTAAAAGGCGCGTGTACCTTCTTGTCGTCGCCTCTCGCATTGAGTTGAAGTCGTCTATGATTCCGTCCGTAGTTTTAAGTCGGAAAAAGCGGTAATTTTTTTTGTCTGGATTTCCGTTGTAAAAACTAATGAGCGAAGCAACAGGAAGTTTTCCGCCGATGTGGGCAATGTCAAAGCCTTCGATTCGTACGGGCAAAGACGGAAGTCCGAGTATTTCCTTGAGTTCCTGCATTGCCGGCATATCACCGCGTTCCCTCATTCGCCTGATTATGTCCTCGTGCGCATTCTGAATCGTCATTTCGATTGCGGCTTTGTGACGTGCGGCGTTTTCAATTTTGTCGGTGACTAAAATAATTTCTGTCTGAGTGTCAAACGTTTCTTTTATCCAGCGTGAAATAAAGTCAAGCCCTTCCTGTGTCGGAACGTAAACCGCCGGCGGAATTTCTGATGCGTCAGTGTAATAGACGTTCATAAATTCAGGCAAAAGCTCGTTGTCCTCGTTAAGGCTCGTAACCCTGTAAGTGTCTTTTCCCTGCATTTTGCCGTCGCGGATTTTAAGGACTACAAAACTTACGAGTTCACCTTCTCTGTAGTGTGCTATATAGTCACGGTCCTCCTGAGAAAAATCTTCGACGACATTCTGATTGAGGAGTTTTTTCAAAGCCGCAAGTCCGTCACGGATTCTTGCCGCCTTTTCAAAATTCATCTGGCTTGCGGCAAGCTTCATCTGTTCGGTAAGTTTTTCTATTGTATGTTCACCTTTTCCCTCAAGAAGTTCAAAGATTTCTCCGAAAAATTCATTGTAGGACTCTTTTGAAATTTTTTCACAGCATGGAGCCTTACAGCGCCCGATGTGGTAATACATGCACGGCGCATCTCGTTTTTTGAATTTTTTGCATAAACGGACAGGGTAGATTTTTAAAATCGAATCTATAAAAGCGTCAAGTGACGACACGTCCGGGAAAGGTCCAAAATACGATGAGCCGTCCTGAATTATGTAACGTGTTTTAAAAAGGCGCGGGAAGTCCTCTTTTGTAATCCGTATTACGGGATATGATTTTCCGTCCTTTAAATCGATGTTGTATCTGGGCGTGTATTTTTTTATGAGGTTGTTCTCTAAGAGGAACGCTTCGTATTCATTTGCAGTCGTGATGTATTCTATCGACTGGGCATGAGAAACTAAAAGGCGTGTCTTTATGTCTTTGTTTCCTGCAAAATAGGAACTTAAACGGTTTTTGAGATTTTTTGCCTTGCCTACATAAATGACGGTTCCCTGGGGATTCCGCCACATGTAGACGCCACTTGAGGAGGGGGCTTTTAATGCGGTTTCGTGCAGCTGCTGCCAAACTGAATTATTAAAACTCATAATAAAATGAAAACTACTTGTATGTTAAAATTTGCTATTAAAAAAATACACGTTTTACTAAGTTTTTGTCTAGCAGTCTTTTCTGCAAATCTGCTTTTTGCCGGCGAAAAAGTCATGAGCCTCGGCGGAAAAAGCGGCTGGCAGGAATTCTCCGTAAATGACGGAATCGCTTTTGGCAAAGGGCGGTTCGGCCTGACAAGCGTAGAACTTGCAAAGAACCAGCGCAAACCTAATGAAAATACTGACTTACTGCTGAACTTTGAAAACTCGATGTCTGATACAGTTTCAAATTATACCGTCGTAAAAAATGACCTCGTTCAAATAGAAAAATCCGTAATGGGAAAATACTGCGCACTGAGCCGCGGCAAAGGCTCTGGAATTGAACTCAAAGGAAAGCCGGGAACAGTCTTTGGCACGGAAGGCAACATCGGAACTTTTGCGATTGAATTCTGGCTCAAGCCGTCTATCGCAGAAAACGGCGAAATCATTTTTTCCTGGACATCGTCGCGGACAATAAACGAATATATTTTGTACCAGATGATTATGGCGACTTTTTCCAATGGCCACATCGAATGGTGTTTTAAAAATATTTTTGACGGCTATTCAAAAGACAAAGGCGAAGTAATCCTTACAAGCTACTCGAATATAATTCCTGAAAAATGGGCGCACCACGTTCTTCTTTTTAACGAAGAAACAGGACTGCTTGAATATAAAATTGACGGAAAGACTGAATGTTTAAAATACATCACTTCGACAGGTCACGAGTACGGAACGATTTATCAGCCTGTTCTCGGACTGCCTGAAAATATTTCTGTCTGCAAAAGCTTTACAGGCTTTATCGACGATTTCAGAATTTTACATTCGCTTCCTGCCGCAAATTCAAATGCACAGAAAGAAACGCTTGAAACGCTTGCAGGCGAAAAATACGATTCGTACAAAGTCACAGGCGGAAGGTTTGAAACCCAGCCGATTATGACAGTGCCCGGTGCGGTAATTCAAAAGATTGAAGTTGAACAGTCTGTTCCTTCTCAGACAGAAATTCGTTATTATATACGTACAGGCGATAATTTTTTCGGCTGGACAGATACGTTCCCGGTCTGGAAAGAAATTCTCCCTGCGCAGAAAGTTGAAAACGTAACTGGAAGGTATTTTCAGCTTGCGGCAGATTTGTTTCCTGACGGCGAGGGCAAAACGTCACCGTCGATTACGGAAATAAAAATATTCTATTATGAACCGCCGCTTCCGCTTGCACCGTCAAAACTTAAGGCTGTAGCAGGCGACGGTTATGTTGACTTGAGCTGGAATTTTTCGCTTGATGATACGGCAAAAGGATATTATGTTTATTATGGAACTCGTCCGGGCGAATATCTCGGAACGGAAAGTTCAAGCGGTTCGTCGCCTGTAAAAGTCGGGAATGTAAATTCATTCAGGATTTCAGGATTGAAAAACGGCGCAATATATTATTTTACTGTCGCCGCATATTCTGAATATGATGAACGGATAATAGGGAATTTTTCTGATGAAGTTTATGCTCGTCCGAAAAAGTCAAAATAGAAAAAGGGTTAGAGAAGATGTCTGGAAATGATTTGTTAAAGAGCCGTGCCGAAGCCGCAGTTTTGTCCCGTGATTTTGCACTTGCCGTAAGATTGTATAATTCACTTTTACAGCAGTCCCCTGATGACGTTTCCGTTCTGGAAAAACTCGGAAGCGTTTACGTAAAAAGCTGTGACGACAAAAAAGCGCTTCCTTATTATATAAAAATAAACCAGATGAAGCCTAACGACTTTAATACTCTAAATAGCCTCGGCGGAATATACCGCAGGTTAAAGCAGTATGATGAGTCAATCAAAGTTTTGAAAGAAGCTTTAAATCTCGGCAAGGACATCGCACAGGTAAATTACAATCTCGGCTTTACTTACAAGTTTATGGAAAAATACGACGAAGCCGTAGACTGTTTTGAAAACGTAATTCAGCTCAACCCCGAGGACGTACTTGCCTACAACCATCTCGGCTCGATTTATCACAAGCGCGGAGAAATTCAAAAGGCAATCCAGACTTATCTCAAAGGTTTGAAAGTTGACTGCAACCATCCTGTCCTTCATCTAAACCTTGCAAAAAGTTTTGAAAAAGAAAAGGAATATACAAAAGCAATTTCAGAATACGAAGCTGCCCTGCGTTCAAAACCGGGCTGGCAGGAAGCGATTGCAAATTATTCAAAACTCCTCATCAAATTGAACAGGACAAAAGAAGCAAAGGAACTTGTCGACAACGCAATTTCTGTAAATCCTCGCGATGCAAAAATGTATTCTACAAAAGGCAAAATTTTGTTAAAGCAGAACGATTACGAAAATGCGATTGAAGAATATAAAAAAGCGCTTTCGATTGAACCGTGCGACAAGAGTGCACTTTTGGGACTTGCCTCTTCACTTGAAGAAAACGGAAATCCTGCACAGGCAGTCGAATACATCGAACAGGCAGAAAGCCTTAATCCCGAAGATGATGAAGTCGTAAAAAAATCTGCGGAAGTCCTGCTTTCTGCAAACCGTACTGCAACGGCATCTGCAAAAATAAAATCGCTCCTCGATAAAAACAAAGAGGACGTAGAAGCGCTTGACCTTGCAGGACAGTTTTTCATCGTAAAAAACGACGAGCCTAAAGCCGAAAACTGCTTTAAAAAAATCGAACAGCTCGATCCCGAATACGTAAAGCATTTTGCACAGGCATCAAAGCGCTACAAGCAGACAGGCAATCTTGAAAAAGCCGAAAAGTACATAAAAAAATATATTTCAAAATCTCCTTCTGACTCAAAGGCGCTGACAAACCTTGCCCTGATTGCAGAGTCACTCGGCAAGACAAACGAAGCCCTTGAAAGTTTTAAAAAAGCATTGCAGCTTGACGCCAACAATGTTTTTGCAAAAAAAGCAATCCAGAGAATTTCCGATGAGTTTATGGCGCGCCCTGTAAACGAGGACTTGCTGCCTGAGAGCGCTCAGGAAGAAGAGGAAGCTAAAAACGAAGAACAGGTTGAAAACGCAGAAAACCAGAACGAATCGCTGATAGACGAAGAAGCATCTTCAACAGACTCTGATTTGTGGAAATCTGAAAGCTGGGATCCAGATTCAATCGTAGAAGAAAACGAAGACCCGTTTGAAATCCTTGACGGCAACGACGAAAGCATTTTTGTCGGCGATTCAAACCCCGATGACGAAAACTCCCTTTTGGACGAAGACACCGAAGAAGATTTACGGCCGTCAGTTCCTCCGCTTGAAAGCCTCGCCAACCCGGAAAACTATCAGCAGGCTCAAAAAACTGACAGTTCTGATTCTGACGATGATTCTGATTTTGACGAAGACAGTTTTACGGGAAGTGATTTTGACGATGATGAAGGTCTGTCAGATGACATTCCAGAAGAAAACGGCTCGCAGGACAAGTCAGACAAATCTGATTCGTCAGATTTGGACGGAAACGGTGAAAACGACGAAAACACTGAGAACGGCGAAGGCACTGAAACCGTCGACGGCAATGATGGCAACAGTGGCAACGAAAGCAGTGACGGCTTGGGTGGTTTTGACGATGGCGAAGGACTTGAAAATGACGAAAGCGAAAGTCTGTCTGACATCGGCGGGCCGTCAGACCTGAGCGGTGCACAAAATTCCTCTGATTTGGATTCATCAGAAGAGCCGAATTTACTCGATGAATTTCCTCCGGGTCCTGAACCTCCTGCAAAACGCAGTCAGGCTCCAGAACCTGAAAATTCTTTCTATCCCGAAAACGATGAAATGCAGGACGACTTTTTCCCTGAACGGATTGCACCGCCTGTAAGAAAACCGCCTGCAAGACCTTCAAGGCAGATTCCAGCCTATAATCAGGAAGATTTCAGTCAGCCTGATTACAGTCAGAATAATCCAGTGCCTGATTATCCTGCGCAGGAAAATTATCCTCCTGCCGGCGACAGAAGTCAGCCTGTATATGCGCATTATGAACCTGTCCGCAATCCAGAGCCTTCGATTTCTCAAAGCGATGCTCTTAAATTAATGCAGCAGATGGCTAAGGCTCAAAGCGAGGCGGAGAGGGCAATTTCTGCCGCACAAAAAGCCTGGATGGCTGCCGAGTATGCGGCTGATTCTGCACAGATTGCAAGGCAGTCTGAAAATTCACTTACAGAAAAAGCAACTGATGCCGTAAAGAATGCCGCAGAAAAAATCCGTATGCAGACTGAGGAACTTGCAAAAGAGGCGGCAGACAAGGCTCTTGCACAAAAGATTGGCGAAATCGATACTATTCTTCCTAAGTTTGAAAAACTGCTCGAAGACAAACAGGACTTCCCTAAAGAAAATGAACTTGAAGTCCAGAAAGCGATTGAACTTTTTAAAAGCTTTAAAGCCCTCGGCGAAAGCCTGCCTGACAACTCAAGAAAAGATTTTATGCAGAGCAAAAGCCGTATAAAGATGGACTACATAATTGACCGGCTTTCAGGCAACGAAGGTCTGCTCAAGGTTTCGCAGAGACTGCGCGATTCCGGGGCTGTCATTGACTATGTGCGCGAGGCAGAAGTTCCTCTTAACTATAAAGGAAAAAGACTTTGCAGTGACGTGTTGACAAATATGAAACAGTTTGTCTGCGACCTAGATGACAAAGATTTGTCTGTCGGCTTGAACAATATCGTATCTGATGTCATCAAAAAACTGTCGCACACATAAACCATAAATCAATATATTTGACGAAAAAGAATTTATATTGTATATTGAACTTAAGGAAGCGCCCGAACATCGGGTTATCTCCACGATTTTAGCTTATAGCCGCCGTCAGTGTGTCAAACTTGGCGGCTATTTTTTTTACTCTTTCTATTAAAAAATGCCACACGGATTTGTTCGCAATCTAACGTTGCTCACTCTTTAAAAAGTGAAGACCGTTAGGTCTGAACCAATCCGCGTGGCAACAGACGTTTGCAACGTAAAAATAAAGTTCATCAAAACAAAAGGAGAAATAAAAGATGAAGAAAAAAATATGTATTGCAGTATTTTCTGTAATGGCAATGGTACTGATGTTTGCAGACTCTTCGCAGACTTCTGTTCCTGAGGGATTAGTGTATGTAAAAGGCGGAACTGTTACAGGAAAGACAAATGAAAACAACTAT
>JBJETJ010000028.1:0-12104 GCA_051883255.1 Treponema sp. | reverse complement strand
TTTCTTAAGCTTTTGCTTACACAGCTTTCTCATCAGGATCCGACAAGCCCGATGGATAACAATGAGTTCATTGCGCAGATGGCTCAGTTCTCTTCTCTGGAGCAGATGCACAATATGGCAAACGGTTTTGAAAAGATGACGAACATGATGAACAACAGCGATGCAGTTTCAACACTCGGCAAGACTGTTGAGATTGAACTTGGAACAGACAAAATTACTGGTGTCGTTGAAAGCGTTACACGCGGCTCAAAACCGCAGGTGCTTGTAAACGGCAATTATTACAGTATGGAATATGTTAACGCAGTATACGGAAACTAAAACGAGGGTAGCGATATGATGAGATCACTTTATTCTGGCGTATCTGGAATGCAGAATCACCAGACAAGAATGGACGTAATTGGTAACAACGTAGCAAACGTAAATACGACTGGTTTTAAAAAGGGTCGTGTAGATTTTCAGGATATGATTTCTCAGCAGCTTTCTGGTGCTGCAGCTCCTACGACAGAAGTCGGCGGTGTTAATCCTAAGGAAGTTGGACTTGGCGTTCAGGTTGCTGCAATCAACACGATTTTTACACAGGGAAATTTGCAGACAACCGGTGTTTCTACTGATATTGCAATTCAGGGAAACGGCTTCTTTGTTTTGAAAGACGGCGAAGAAACTTTTTATACAAGGGCAGGTGCTTTTGGTGTTGACAGGGACGGAACGCTTGTAAATCCGGCAAACGGAATGAGGGTTCAGGGCTGGATGGCACGCGAGCTGAACGGTGAACAGATTATTCAGACTGCTGCTACTCCTACTGACTTGGTAATTCCGCTCGGTTCTAAAGACCCGGCTCATGCAACTGAAAACGTTTACTTTGCATGTAACCTGAATAAAAATACGCCTGAAATTCTTGAAGGCGCTTCAGATGCTGACATTGCAAAAGGTACCTGGAATACTGAATTTAAAATCTATGACAGTTTCGGAAACGAACATCTGCTTGCAGTTTCATTCAGGCGCGTAGTCGGAAATCCTAATCAGTGGGAAGCAAGCGTTCAGGTTGACCCGGAAAATGCTGACTATACACAGACACGAATCGGACTTGGAACTACAGACGGAATGACAAATACTTTCCTTGTGAACTTTGACAACCACGGAACATTGCAGTCTGTTACAGACAGTGCCGGCGTTCTGACAAATCCTGAGGGCGAAATCGTACTTCAGGCATCTTTTACAGTTCCTGATGCAAACCCTGACGAGGACGGAAATCCGTACCGCCAGACTTTCAACATTAATCTCGGAACAATCGGAAGCCAGCGCAATACAGTTACGCAGAGCGCTTCTCAAAGTTCAACTAAAGCGTTCGATCAGGACGGATATACGATGGGTTATCTTGACAACTTTAAGATTGACTCAAGCGGAATCATTACGGGCGTTTATTCAAACGGAACGAGCCGCAAAATCGGACAGATTGCAATGGCGACATTTACAAATCAGGGCGGTCTTGAAAAAGCCGGCGAGAATACTTACGTTGAATCAAACAACTCAGGTATGGCAAACATCGGCGAAAGCGGAATCGCAGGTAAAGGCAAACTCCTTGCAGGCGCTCTTGAAATGTCTAACGTAGATTTGACTGAACAGTTTACTGATATGATTACGACACAGCGCGGTTTCCAGTCTAACGCAAAGACGATTACGACTTCTGATACAATGCTTGAAACTGTATTAAGCTTGAAGCGCTAAACTTGAATGATTAAATCTGATAGCTAAATCAGTGATGATGAAATCAGAACGATAAAAATTGCTGACTTAAAAAAGTCAGTGAACAAAAAAAAGGCTGCCCGTTTTCGGACAGTCTTTTTTTTCTTTAATAAAAAATCTTTTATAAAGAAAAGTCTATAACTGGAATCTTATGCTTGCGCCGCCGTTCCAGATTTGGTGTGCAAAATCCCAGCTTGCATTTACGTCTAATTGAATTACGCCAAGCTTAAGTCCGACTCCGCCGAAAACCTGCGGAATAAAAGAATCTGCAAAGTCAGTAGAAATTTTTTCACCACCAGAAACATGACTGCCTAAGCCTTCGCTTGATTTCCAGTCGTACGAAGATTCAATTTTAGAAAAAACTGCCCTGAAACCTATAAACGGCGTAATGAAAAGAAAAGTCTTTGAAAGCTGAGTTTCGGCTACCAGAGTGTGAGTTTTATATCCGACACTGATTCCGTAATTGTCTGTCGTTTTTCCTATATTTCCCGAAGAATAATAATATCCTGCTCCGATAGAAAATTTCGGCAGAATTCCTTTTCCCTGCAAAATTGCAAACCTTACGTTTCCGCCTATGATGAAAAACTGAAAATCGATGTTCTTTAATAAATTTCCAAAGTCTTTCGTATTGAACGTCATAAACGAAAGCCCTACGTCAAACGGCAGGAAGATTCCTCCGAGCTTTGCGTTTAAGCCGAGAGTAGGAAAAACAAAATTTGAAGGAAGCCCTGATACGTGCACTAAGTCAGCTGCCTGACATAAATCGCTCATATCAAGTTTTGTAACGCCGCCTTCAACTCCGACTGCAAAGTGCATCGGCAGTGACGGAATGAATTTTCCAATCCAGGCATCAGAATAGACATTGTTCTCTGTTGCCGAGTTTGGAATTACGTAGTTCAGCTGAGAAGTAAAATTGTTGAGATAGCCGTTGATTTGCGCAAGAGGATCATCTGCAAAAGAAAAAGCAGAAAATAAAATTCCAAAAATAAAGACAGATAAAGATTTTTTTAATTTCATAATTTCCCTCCAAAAGTAGGTTTGTTTCTACTATTTATTATACAAATAAAACGGATATTTTCAATCTGAATTTTGAAATTTATGAGTTTGCGACTCTTTTCATTTTTGTAAAAATTTTATAAAAAAAGCATAAAACTCATTGACATAAAAATAAAAAAAATATATAGTATATTACATCACGCCGCGATAGCTCAGTTGGTAGAGCGCCGGACTGAAAATCCGTATGTCGTCAGTTCGATTCTGACTCGTGGCAAAAGGCTGAGAAATCCTCAGTCTTTTTTTTTGCCCTTCCAAATTTTGGCAGTACGCTTAAAACCGATGTCAGTGAACCCCTGAAATTTACAACTACAACAATCTGCCCCGACACAGAGTTTTGCTCCCGCAAAACTCGTGGCGCGAGCTAAATCCGCGTTTGTAATCAAGCGAAATTCACGAGCGCGCGAGTTAAAACGATGTCAGTAAACCCCCGAAATTTACAACTACAACAGTCTGCCCCAACACAGAGTTTGCGCACCGCAAACTCGTGGCGCGAGATAAAACAGTGCTGGTAAGTCAAGCGAAATTTACTCGCGCGCGCCCTTGTTCAAGACCGTTTTATTGAATATAATCTTTCCTATGAAATGGATACTACTTTATCGCGACGACCAGGAAAAATCGGCAAACGCAGCAATGCAGATGCTTAAAGTTCATGGAATAGAGTCTGCGGTTTTACCGATAGAAAAAATACCTGACCTTGAAGATGAAGCAATCAATACACAGTTAAAAACGGCAACGCACTGCGTTCTTTTTGACAACCAGCTTTTAGTCGAAGATAAAATTGCATTTTTTTACGGCTACCTTATCGGGCATACAAAAAAATTCTATTCGCTTAAAAACGAATGGTCGAACAATATGAAATTTTTTAAAAATGTCTTTTTGTTTTCGGGCGCAAGAAGCTTAATCGAAAAACTTGAAAGCCAGATAGATTCAATAAAAGTTGAAGAACATTCTGCAGAAGCTTTTTCCGCACTTTTTAACGAAGGAATCCCTTTTACGGCAGACTGCTTTGCGGAACATATTGCAAAAGATGACGTTGATATATGCCAGCGTTTTATAGATGCCGGAATAAACATTAACTGCCGGACAAAAGACGGAACGCCGATGCTTAATGTTGCAATCCGCTCTGAACAGAACAGAATGGTTGACTGGATTTTAAATCAGAACGTCGACATAAACGCCGTTTCAAAAGACAGGGGATACTCTGCCGTAATGGACGCCGTCTGGAAAAGTAATTTTGAACTTACGAAAATTCTGATTGAACGAGGCGCAAACTTAAATTTCATCGGAACTGACGGACAGTCTGTTTTAGTTCTTGCAGTCGGAGCAGGTAAATTTGAAATCTGCCGGCTTCTTGCAGAGTCCGGTGCTGACCCTGATATAAAAGACCAGATGGGAATGTCTGCTTATGAATATGCAAAATTATTCGGAAAAAAAGACATTCTTGAGGTTCTTCAAAAATATCATAAATCATAAAATTTAATTAAAAATACAAAAGAAGAAAAAACTATGAAAAAAAGCAAAATTAAAAATGCAGAAAAAATAACGGCAGTTTTTACAGGCGGCGGAACAGGCGGACATATTTATCCGGGCCTTGCCATCGCTGATGAATTAAAAGAATTGTGCAGGCAGGAGAACATTCCGCTGAATATCGTCTGGATTGGCTGTTCAAAAAAGATGGACAAAAAAATCGTAGAAAGCAGTGTCGGACTTGATTCTGTTCCGTCAGTAAATAAATTTTACGGAATTCCGTCAGGAAAATTACGGCGGTATTTTTCGCTAAAAAATTTTACGGACATTTTTAAAATCCTTGCAGGGTGCGTAGCTTCGTTTTTTATTCTTTTAAAAATCAAGCCTGCCGTTGTATTCAGTAAAGGCGGATTTGTAAGCGTTCCGCCGTGCCTTGCAGCAAGGCTTTTGAAAATTCCTGTGTGTACGCATGAATGTGATTTTACGCCGGGACTTGCGACAAAAATAAATTCAAGATTTGCGTCAAAAATTCTGCTTTCTTATAAAGAAACAAAAGATTTTATTCCTGAAAAATTAATCAGCAGAACTCTCGTAACTGGAAATCCTGTCCGCCCTGTTTTTTATTCTACTGACAGGCAGATAGGAAAAGATTTTGTCAATTTTGCTTCTTCAAAAAAATCAAAGCCTGTTCTTTTTGTAATGGGCGGAAGTTTAGGAGCAAAGCAGATTAACGATTTGATAGCGGAAAATCTTGAATGGCTTTGCGAAAATTTTTATGTCATTCACCAGACAGGAAATAATAACGCCGATAATAATATCGAAAATAAAACTGAAGTTTCTGAAACTGTAAAAAAAAGTTACAGGCAGTTTCCGTTTATTTACGAGCAGATGCCGCATGTAATAGATTATGCCGATGTCGTAATTTCTCGTGCAGGCGCAAACAGTATCTGGGAATGTACCGTTTTAAAAAAGCCTATGATTTTAATTCCTCTTTGCGGAAGCGGAACGAGGGGAGATCAGGTTGACAATGCAGATTTTTTTGAAAGGAAAGGCGCTGCAATAGTTTTAAAAGGTGAATACGCAAATTCAAATTCATTGAAGAATGCGCTTCTTACGATGATAGACGTAAAAAAACGCAGGCTTTTTTCCAGTGCCTGTCAGGAGCTTATTCCAAAGGAGCGGAGTGCGTATTTGATTGCAAAGCTCCTTGCAGATGAGTTCATTCAGAATAAAGGAAATAAAGGTGAAGAGCCAAAAAAAGGTGTAAGATAAAGAGTGCTGAAACCGGCACGCTTTTATCTGCCTGATTATTTTACGGGGGAGAAAATGGCATTTACGATAATTGACGTTATTTTTTTACTTGTAGTTTTGATTTTATGTATAAGGGCGGCAGCGAAAGGTTTTCTTGACGAAGTTTTCGGGTTCGGGACTTTTATTGTCGGCGCTTATTTTGCAGTTTATCTGATGCCGTTTTTAAAACCATATCTTGCTTCGTGCATGAACGAAACGCTTGCCGCAGTTCTCTCGTTTTTGATTTTGTTCATTGCAATTTTTTTAGTGATGAAAATAATCCAGCATGCGTTAAAGTCAATTTTTTCCGGTGCGATTTTAAAAAGCCTTGACCACGGACTTGGTTTTATTCTCGGAATTGCAGAAGGAATTTTCTGCATAATTTTGATTCTTGTCATAATGGAAGCACTGCAACCCTGGATTGATACGAAGTCTTTGCGCGAATCAAGTTTTTTGTACAACGCATTTGATAAATTCGTGAATAACGTAAGTTCAACGTTTCTGGAGCATATATAATGTATGACAATCTTTTGTATCAGAATGCTGACAGGCTTCTGGCAGACGACATAAGGAATGATACGCTTCCCGGTTCGATTTTATTTTCGGGCGCTGACTCGTGTGGAAAACTGACTGCCGCTCTGGAGACTTCGAGGATTTTGTCATGCAGGAATTCTCCGCGCGGAAAATGGACTTGTACGTGTTCATCATGCCTCCAGCATAAGGCGCTTGTCAGTTCAAATACGATTTTGCTCGGACCGCGCGACTGTTCGCTTGAAATCTCTGCAAGCAAAAAGGCTTTTTTTAATGCGGTAATAAATGATTCTCATGTCGAGGCAACGCGCTATCTTTTTATCAGGAGCGTGCGGAAACTTACGATGAGGTTTAATCCTGTTTTGTGGCAGGACAGCGACAAGCTTTCAAAAATCTCAGGCTACATTCAGGCGATTGACGAACTTCTTGAAGAACTTGATCCGCCGAGGGAGCTTCCAGATTTTGAAGGCCTTTCAAAAATCTGCGACAAACTTGAAAAAGAAACTTCTGCGCTTGAAGAAGATTTGATGTATGATTCAATTTCAATTTCGCACATAAGGAACTTGTCAGCTTGGGCACATATTTCTCTGTCAGACGGAAAAAAAGTTATCATCATCGAAAAGGCCGAACGTATGCTCGAAGGCGTGCGCAATGCGCTTTTAAAAATTCTTGAGGAGCCGCCTGAAAATACTGTCTTTATCCTTACGACGTCAAAGCGTAATTCCGTAATGCCGACGATTTTGTCGCGCGTAAGGACTTACAATTTTAACGAGCGCACTGACAGCCAGAGTTATGAAATTATAGAGCGCGTTTACCATGAGCAGTTTTCGGGTTCAATCGAAGAATATCTGCAGCAGTTTCTTCCTGTAACGCCGTCTGCAATAAAACAGTATGCAGAAAATTTTTACAGGGAAATTGTTTACGGTCAGATTCCTGATATAAACGAACTTATCAAAAACTGCAATAAATTTGATCCGCGCCTTTTATTCAGGTTATTTCTGGAGCAGCTTTATTCACTGCAGAAACCGGCTTTGCAATTTGAAAGAGGTGCAGCGGTAAGTTCAGCATGTACAAAGGCAATCCGCGAAGTATGGAATAACGTTACTGTATTTAATCAAAGCGTGCTTTCTGCTCTTGAGTGGCTCGTAAAGGAAATTGCATTGATTAACAGGCAGAATGACAATGCGCTGAAAGAGGCTTATGACAAACATTAACCGCATATCTGACAGAATATCAAAATTGTCTGATTCGCAGATTCAGGCTCTTTTTGAATCTATGAACAATGACAATAACGTACTCAGTTCGATTATTGAATCGCTGACTTCGGGAATTCTTGTTGTCGACGGCAACTGGAATACGATTTTTTCAAACAAGGCAGGAGAGCGTTTTATTCTGTTCGGCTCTCATTATGATTCTTCGATTGAAAAAATACCTTTGTTTGAAATCGTAAAGGACAAGGACATTGCTGGATTTTTTAAAAACTGTTTTGACTTGAACAAAACGAATGTTTCCGAGGAATTTACAGTTTCGACTTCCAACGGAACGATTCGCTTTGTAACCATCACGATTACACCTCTTATAAGCAATGAACGGCTTTCTGGCAACGTAATCATAATCCGCGACATAACTGAAAAACGCAATCAGGAAATTCTCCTGCACAGAATGGAAAGTCTTGCAAGCCTTACGAACCTTGCCGCAAGCGTTGCACACGAAATAAAAAATCCGCTCGGCGCAATCAGCATTCACATTCAGCTTTTGCAAAAATCAATCGCAAGGGCGCGCGAAAACGGCAACGAAATTCCTGACAAAAAATTTGTCGAAAATTATCTTGACATAATAAACGAAGAAATTGATAACCTCAATAAAATCGTAGTCGATTTTCTTTTTGCAGTACGTCCTGTCAGTGCAAAGCTTGAACTTCTGCACCCGGCGCAGATTATAAAAAAACTGATTGACTTTTTAAAACCTGAATACGAAAAAGAAAAAATAAAAGTCGAAGTTGATTTGTATTCTGACGAAGTAAAGCTTTTGCTTGATGAAAAACTGTTCAGGGAAGTAATCGTAAATCTTTCGCAGAATGCAATTTATGCGATAAAAGAAAATGAAGCAAATATTGAAGAAGGTGTTTTTAAAGTTCACACTTTTGTGAAGGACGATAAATACATTATTGAAATTTCTGACAACGGCTGCGGTATGTCAGAAGAAAAAGTGGCAAAAATTTTTGAACCGTATTATACGACAAAGGCAACCGGAACAGGGCTCGGGCTTACGACAGTTTACAAAATCGTAAAAGAGTTTTCGGGCGAAATTAACGTCAAGTCAGAAGAAAAAAAAGGCACTGTTTTTTTTATTTCGCTTCCGATTCCGCAGCTTAACAAAAAACTTTTGTCTTATGAAGAACAGGAAAAGAGGAACAGTCAAAAATGAAATTTACGCTTTTGATAATTGATGACGAAAAATATATCCGCGAAGGGCTTGCCGCAAATTTTGAAATGTACGGCTATAATGTCAGGCTTGCAGAAAACGGAAAGCAGGGACTTGAGTTTCTTGCCAAAGGCGACATCGATTTAGTAATAACTGATTTAAGGATGCCCGGAATTTCTGGCGAAGAGGTTTTGCGCAAAGTTACGACAGAAACTCCGGGAATTCCTGTAATCGTTCTGACAGGACACGGAAGCATTGACTCTGCCGTAGATGCGATGCGAAACGGCGCTTACGATTTTTTGACAAAGCCGTTGAACCTTGACCAGCTTTCTTTGATTGTAAAACGGGCTCTTGAGGCGCGCGAACTTTCGCTCCAGCACAAGCAGCTTAAAAACGAAGTAGAAAAAGAACATGCGCTCGACAACATAATCGGCAAAAGCGCCGAAATGCAGAAAGTCTTTGAAATGATAAAAAAAGTTTCTGCTTCAAAAGCTTCTGTTTTGATTACGGGCGAAAGCGGTGTCGGAAAAGAAGTTGTCGCAGATGCAATACACAATCTTTCGCCACGCAAAAATCATCAGTGCATAAAAGTTCACTGTGCGGCATTGAGCGAAACTCTTCTGGAGAGCGAACTTTTCGGACATGAAAAAGGCGCTTTTACGGGCGCTGACAGTCTTGTAAAAGGCCGTTTTGAACTTGCGCATGAAAGCTCGATTTTTCTTGATGAAATCGGCGAGATAAATCAAAGCGTGCAGATAAAAATTCTTCGTGTCCTGCAGGAGCGCGCATTTGAAAGGGTAGGCGGACAGGAAACTATAAACGTTGACGTAAGGATTATTGCGGCTACAAACAGAAATCTTGAGGACGAAGTAAAAAAAGGAACTTTCCGCGAGGACTTGTACTACAGGCTTAACGTAATTCACATTCACGTGCCGGCTTTGAGGGAACGCAAGGACGACATTCCGCTTTTGATTTCAAAATTTCTTGAAGAGTTCTCTGCGGAAAACGGAAAGACCATAAAAGGAATTTCTCCTCAGGCAAAATCTGCGATATACAATTATGACTGGCCGGGCAATATCAGGGAACTTAGAAACTGCATTGAAAGCGCAGTCGTTCTTTGCGGGTCTGACGAAATTCAGCTTGAAGATTTGCCGCCTGCCGTAAGTAAAGCGGGAACTGAAAAAGCGATTATCGTTCCTGCAAATTCAACTCTTGATGAAGCCGAAAAAATCATAATACTTCAGACTCTTGCGGCAAACAAAAACAATAAATCAAAGACTGCCGAGCTTCTTGGAATCGGGCGCAAAACGCTTCACCGTAAACTTGAAGAATACGGCATCGGAATTTCAGCAGAAGAAAATGAATGAACGGATGAAAAAAGTGCATGAAAAAAAATGCACGTTTTCGATTGATTTTTATGAGAGGTAATTATGGAAAAATCAGAAGTATCAGGCGTTTTGCAGTTCAATGAGCAGGAAGGAAAATTCTGCATAGTTGACCATTTAAAGGAACTGTATTTGATGACACTTGAGTTTGGCTCAAAGTTTCAGGTTCTGGAAAATGACAGATGGGTTGATTCTGAACTTGTGATTGACAGTAACGATAAAGGCGAAATGATTTTTGCCTTGAAGAATACAGGCTACAAAGGAATCCTTGACGGCGTTCCTGTAAGATGCTGATTTTAACTCAGGGAAAAACGCATTGCTGATTTTTCCCTGAGTATTTATCATTCAACAGTTTTAAATTATAGTTCCGTTTGGAATGACGGCATTCTTTCTGATTACGATGATTCCGTCTGCTACGTAGAAATTGCCGTAATCTCCGTTTTCGTATTTTTTTCCGCTTACGTTTATAGAACAGTTGTCGCCGATTCGCGCATTTTTGTCGATGATTGTCTTTGCAATATGGCAGTGCTTTCCGATTCCCATGTTAGGAGTATTCGTTTCCATATTTTTCTTGCGCTCGTCTTCCGTTTCGTAAAAGTCAGCGCCCATCGTAACGACCCCGTCAAGCACAGTTCCCGATTCGATTATAGAACGCAGTCCGATTACGGAATGTGTAATCATCGAATCAGTGATGATACAGCCGTCACTTGCAAGGCATGCCGTTAAATCTGCGTGGTTCATTTTGCACGGCGGAAGATTGCTCATCTGCGTAAAAATCGGTTCGCGCTCGTCATAGAAATTGAATTTTGGATTGACGTTTGTCAAATCAAGCGTTGCTTCGTAGAAACTCTTGATTGTTCCGATGTCTTCCCAGTAGCCGTCAAAGATGTAAGAATTGATTTTCTTTGTCTTGATTGCCATCGGAATAATCTCTTTACCAAAGTCCTGCTTGTCGTTGTTCAAAACTTCTTCCATTGTATCGGCATTGAAAATGTAGATACCCATTGAAGCAAGATATTCTTTTTCCGGCGGAAGGAGCGGATCGCGTGATTTTGCAGGAATTTTCCAGTCATCGATATTAAGGTCTGGTGCCGGTTTTTCCATAAATTCCGTAATCTGATGATTGTCGTCGATTTTCATTATTCCAAAACCGGAAGCATCGCTTCTGTTTACGGCGATTGTTGCGATTGAAACGTCAGCTCCGCTTGCGATGTGCTGGTTCATAAATTCGTTTAAATCCATTCTGTAAAGCTGGTCGCCTGAAAGAATTATGTAGTGAGTAGGTTTCTGCGTTTTAAAGTGAATGAAATTCTTGCGAACGGCATCTGCTGTTCCTTCGTACCAGCCGGAATGTTCCAGAGTCTGTTCTGCAGCAAGAATTTCGACAAAGCCATTTGAGAAACGGTCAAAATTATATGATTTTGAAATGTGAAGATGCAGTGATGCTGAATTGAACTGAGTCAAAAGGTAGATTTTTTTAAATCCTGAGTTTATGCAGTTTGAAATAGGAATATCAACGATGCGATATTTTCCTCCGAATGAAACGGCAGGCTTTGAACGTTCCTTTGTCAACGGGTATAATCGCGTTCCTTTTCCGCCGCCTAAAATAAGGCTTAAAACTCTGGCTTTGTCAATTTTTCGGGACATATATGTAACCTCCAAGGTTGTATAAGTGATTTTTCTACTTTTTTTTGATACGAATATTATAAATCGCAAATAAGTAATTTGCAACTTTTTTATTTATAAATAAGTTAATTCTGTTTTTTTCGGGATATGGATATGAAAACTGTCCTACAGTCGATTTTATGTCGTTTATTTTATCGATGAGTATTGGAATAAGGGAAATGCGCTGTTTAAGACGGCACGATTGAGTTTTTTTAACGGACTACAATGAGGGCTGCAAAGACGCACTGGCTGTTACGGAAGCCTTGCGGATTATGACAGGCTGAGTTTTTCGCCGGACGGCGGAACGCTTTTTATCGAAACACCTCTTTTCGATGCTCTGCCTTTTGCTACGATATCAGCAAGAAGTATCACTTCCTCGTTCCGCTGGTGCTGAAAAGAACAGAAGAACTGCCGCAATGAACTGATAATCCTACTTTTTGTCAGAATAATAAAAATCTCCTTATTTGCAAAAAATTCAAAAAAATTTTTTTTTGATAGAACTTTTCAAATCCAAAAGTATGATAATAAGTAGAAAATCTTAAA
>JBJETJ010000027.1:0-2428 GCA_051883255.1 Treponema sp. | reverse complement strand
GGTCTTTTTCAAGTTCCTTTGTGGAAATGCTTATTCTTTCGTGTTCCCAGTCAGTGCGGATAATTTTTGCCTTGACTTCCTGTCCGCACGAAAGTTTGTCTGAAACGTTTTTTACATGACCGCGACAGATTTCTGAAACAGGCAAAAACACCTGAACTCCGCCGATGTCAACGACAGCGCCTTTTTCTTTAAGTTCGAGGACTTTGCCTGTTACGATGTCGCCTGTTTTGTATTTTGCAGACATTCCTTTGAGGTTTTCCTGATGTTCTGCTTCCAGAACTGCACGGTTTGAAACGATTATGTTTTTGCCGTTTTCTTTAAATTCCTGAATCTTAAAAGAAAGCACCCTGCCGATGTAAAATGCCGGTTCTTCGCGCTGTTTGTATCCCATCTGTGAATAAGGACAGAATGCCCTTGCGTTTCCGAGCTTTACTTCAAATCCGCCTTTGATTTCTTTTTCAACTTTTCCCTGCACCTGAATCTGAGATTCAAACGCTGTTTTAAGTGTGTCGGCATCAGCGTTCTGCCCTGCGATTCTTGTCGTAAAATACGGAACGCCGTCTTTTGTGCTGATATAAAATGCCTTGATTTTATCTCCTTCCTTGACCTTGACATTTCCGTTTTGGTCAACAAGTTCAGCCTTGTCAAGAATTCCCTCTGTCTTAAGGTTCAAATCCAAAAAAATCGTATCATCAGTAATCGCAACAACGGCAGTTTCAATTTCCTGCCCCGGTTCAAAATAGTTCATAATTTTCCTCATTTTATGTCAGCATAAGTATCTGGCTGGTAACCGCTTTTTAGTATACGAAATATTAAAAGGGTGGTAAAGAGCGGCGCATCTGATGAAATGTATAAAATCTCTTACTACAGCAAAATACCACCTGCCGTAATGCAGATAACTTGCAAACAGGGGTAAATCATAGCATTATTTGTTATGGAACAAATGGCAAAAGAAGAAAGAGAAGAAACAAAAATCGAAATGGCTGCAAAGATTCTTGAAAGTGGAAAGATGACAGAAGAAGAACTTTCTTCAATGTTCAAGCTCACAGCAAAACAAATGCAGGCAATTAAAGAAAGAGTTGCTGTTCTGGCATAAACTTTCCATTCGGTCGAATGGTTTTCCAAAAATAAGTAAGAAAAACAAACGGATTTGCCTACTTTGCAAAGAAAATTCCTTAATTACTTCTGTATCCAGACATAAGCTGTTGCGGAACTTGCACCTACCTTTTCAATAAGACCTTCTTTAACTAAATCTGCTAAAGCTCTTTCTACAGTTTTTGTACTGATATCAGGACACTTTTCAAGGATTTCTTTTTTGCTTATTTTGCCAACAGTATTTTGAATCAGGCGTTTTACTCTTTCTGGTTTTGAAATCTTGCTGTTAGATAAATACTCAACCCGGCTCTCAAATTCATTTGAGGCTTTTATCAAAATACCAAGGTAATATTTTACAAATGGTTCGTAACTGTTATTACTTTCGTGCCAGCCTGCAGAACAGTCCTGTAACGCTTCATAATAAGTTTCTTTTGATTGTTCAATCAGCATTTCTATACTGATATATTTTCCAACAATTAATCCGGCTTTATACAATAAAAGTAGGGTAAGTAATCTGCTCATACGACCATTGCCATCTTCAAACGGATGAATACATAAGAAGTCTAAAATGAACATTGGAATAAGAAGCAATTTATCTGTTTTATTGCCATTCCATTCTTCCAGAAAATGTTCTGTCATAATTCTCATCGCTTCATCGGTCTCAAATGCAGACACTGGCGCAAAACGTACTTTCTGAATGTCTTTTCCATCTGTTTCGGCAATAATATTATCAGTGGATTTATACTTTCCTCCAAAACCATTCTGATTGTAAGAGTTTAAATCTCTGTGAAGCTGCTGAATTATATTTGAAGTAGGTGAAATATAATCATAACTTTCGTGAATAGTTGAAAGAACATCTCTGTAGCCGGATATTTCCTGTTCATTTCTATTGTGTGGTTCAGATTTTTTCTGCATCAATTCTTCTAAGCGTTTATCTGTCGTAAAAATACCTTCAATTCTGTTTGATGATTTTGTACTCTGAATTTTAGCAATTTCAAGCAGGGTATTTAATTCGTCTTTTTTTGCTTCTACGAATAACTGCTGGCGTCCTTTATGCTCATAAATTGAACTAAGAAGATTGACAATTTCAGGAGTAAGCAGTTTTTTTGTGTTTTCTTTATATTCAAAGTTGTGCATCTTGTCCCCCGTAAGATTCTCTACCCCAAAAAAATATTCTCTATGTCATTTTAGTATAAAATGACATAGAGAACAAGGCAATGACATAGACAAATCAATTACTCCTGGAACCCCTGTCCATCCATCAACTCCGGGCCGTTGTCTTTTAGCCATTGTTTTGCTTGTTTATACCATGGGCAGTATTCTGCAACGATTG
>JBJETJ010000026.1:0-12287 GCA_051883255.1 Treponema sp. | reverse complement strand
GATACTGCTTCTGCGGGAAAGTAGGCAGCTGCCAGACTTTTTTTTCTCTTTTTTTGTCTGTTCTTTCTGTTTTTTAGTTTGTTTTTTTTCCGTATGAATTTCTAAAGACTATACAGTCTTTCTTATTATTCCTCCGCCGATAATTACGCCGTCTTTGTATAAAACGGCAGACTGTCCGGGAGCTACGGCTCTTTGAGGCGTTTCAAAAGTGATTTTATATGGTTGGGATTTATAGTTTTCCTGTTCTGACTCAGGCACTTCGTATCGTTCAATTAATGCAGGAGCTGGTCTGCTTGCAAGCCTGATTTTTACCATTGCATTTACAGGTTTGTCAGGCGGAATGTCAGCAGGCCAGACAAAATCATCGGCAATAAGCGCCTGAGAATTAAGGGCATCATTTGGTGCGAGCACTATGAGGTTGTTTGCGGCATCGATTGATTTTACGTAGACAGGATAATTTACTGCAACGCCAAGACCCCGCCGCTGACCTATCGTGTAATGTTCGATTCCGCGGTGTCTGCCCAGAACGTTTCCGTCTAAATCTATTATGTCGCCCGGAATGCTTTTTTTATCGGAAAAGAGCATGTCAAAATATTCCTGTCCGATAAAATCCTGACTTTCTTTTCTTGCGGCGGCTGCAAGATTTGCTTTTTTTGCAAGTTCAAAGACTTCGGCTTTTGTCAGGCTTGCAAGCGGAAACCTGATTTTTGATAAAGTTTCTGATGAAAGGCGATATAAAAAATATGTCTGGTCTTTCGTGGAGTCAAGCGCATTTGCAAGCATATAAGGCCTTTCATTTGTTCCGAAGATGCCGTCTTCTGAAATTACGATTTTTGCGTAGTGCCCTGTGCAAAAATAATCAAAATCAATTCCGGCTTTTTTTATTCCCTCTAGAAAGCTTCCGAATTTTACAGTCTGATTGCACCTTATGCACGGATTGGGTGTTCTTCCTGCTCTGTATTCTGATTTAAAATATTCAAGGACATTTTTTTTATATTCTTCCGTTACGTCGATTACGTGATATTCAATGCCGTTTTCCTTGCAGAAAATTTCGCACTCGGCAATGTTTTTTTCTTCATTCGGGCCGAAACAGCTTGGAGGAAGGCTCTCTTTTGTCATTCCCTCAGGGATACTGCCGTCCCACAAACTCATTGTAGCGCCGATTACGTTGCAGCCTTTCTGTTTTAATAAAAGTGCCGTTAAAGTCGAATCAACTCCGCCTGACATTCCGACGACGACAGTGTCATTTTTTTCAGGCATTTTTGCTTCTGTATATTTCATAGTAAGAATCCCCGGCTTTTCAAAATTCAATTTTATTTAGCAAGTTCTTTTTTTATGTCTTCCAGCGCCGTTACTGCCGACCCTGAATGAATGACTGCATTTTCAAATCTGTCTGTATTTTTTAATTCTGAATCGAGCACTTTTTCGATGTATTCGTCTGCGGAAAATTTAATTTCTGCCCTGTCAAGAATGTTGGTGGCAAGCTTTGTCATTTTTACGGAGTGAACTTCTTTTACTCCCAGCAGTACGTATAAAAAAGCTGCGGCACGTCCTGCAATTCTGTCGCACATTGAATAATCAGTAAAATCTTTTCCGCTTTCGATAAGTTCAACAATCTTGAGAATTCCTTTTCGGGAACTGCTGATTATATCTTCGTTTTTTACGAGCACAAAACTGTAATTTCCTGAGTAAAAAATTTCTTTTGCTTTTTCTAAATCTGTCATGGGCATATTATATCAATAAATTTTATATTGCACAAATCCTTTATAATTTGTATAATTATCAAAGTTTGATATATTAAAAGTGCATAAATATACATTTTGAGGGCAAAATATTGAAAAGAACTTCTGATAACACATTTCTAAAACATCTCGCAGTCGTAGCAGAAAAGAACGATTCCATCAATCCGTCGCTTTATGAAAAATATGACGTAAAACGCGGATTAAGGTATTCTAACGGAACTGGTGTCCTTGTCGGACTTACAAAGATTGGAGATGTTGTCGGTTACGAAATGAAGGATGGGAAAAAAATTCCTATTCCCGGAAAATTAATGTACCGCGGCTATGATGTTGCAGAACTTGTCCATGATGCTGAAAAGCATAACGATTTTTGTTTTGAACAGACAGTTTACCTTCTGCTTTTCGGAAAGCTTCCGACAAAAAAACAGATGGCAGATTTTAAGTCATATTTAGGTTCGCTGCGTACTCTTCCGCCGAATTTTACGGAAGATATGATTATGAAAGCGCCTTCAAACGACATTATGAATAAAATTGCCCGCGGTGTTCTTGCAAGCTATTCGTACGATCCAGACCCTGAAAACCGCGAAGTTTCTAATATCATGAGGCAGTGCCTTGAACTTATATCACGCTTTTCGACACTGGCAGCATACGCATATCAGGCAAAGCGCCGTTATTACGACGGAAAAAGCATGTACATTCATAATCCTGTCCCGGAACTTTCTACGGCAGAAAACTTTTTGCGCCTGATAAGGTTTGACGGAAACTATACGCACCTTGAAGCGCAGATTCTTGACCTTGCTTTGATTTTGCATGCGGAACACGGAGGAGGTAACAACTCGTCCCTTACAGTTCACGTCGTTTCTTCTGCTGATACTGATACGTATTCTGCGATTGCGGCTGCCGTCGGTTCTCTTAAAGGACGCCGTCACGGTGGTGCTAACATCAGGGTTGTCGAGATGATGGACGACATCAAGGCTCACGTTAAAGACTGGTCTGATGAAAAGGCACTCCGCGAGTATCTGACGAAAATTGCTTCAAGAAAAGCGTTTGACAAAACAGGACTTATTTACGGAATGGGGCATGCCATTTATACGATATCAGATCCTCGTGCAATTCTTTTGAATGAACTTGCAGAAAAACTTGCAAAAGAAAAAAATGCCCTTGATGAATTCAACTTGTACAAGCGGATTGAAAAAATTGCGCCTGAAGTTTTGTATTCGATTCACGGCACTGCAAAACAGATTTGTGCAAACGTTGACTTTTTCAGCGGATTTGTCTATACGATGCTTGGAATTCCTCGTGAACTTTATACGCCTCTTTTTGCAATTTCAAGAGTTGCAGGCTGGAGTGCGCATAGAATTGAGGAAGTCAGCGCAGGCGGAAGGATTTACCGCCCGGCTTACAAAAACGTATGTCCTGAGCGCAAGTATATTCCGATGGATCAGCGAAAGTAAATGAGCCTTGAACGCATTGACAAGATTTTAAGTCACGAAGGCTTCGGAACACGAAAGGACGTAAAGCGCCTTTTGCGTTTTTCTGCCGTAACGGTGAACGGAACTCAGATTACGGCGCCTGATTTTCATTGCGACGTCGATAATGACGAAATCTGCGTTGACGGAAAAGTTTTGTCTTTACAGCACAATATTTACCTGATGATGAACAAGCCGCAGAATGTCGTATGTGCAAACAAAGACGGACTTCACGATACTGTATTTTCGCTTTTGGACGAACAGTATAAATCAGGTTTTGCACTTGAAAAACTGCATTTAATCGGAAGGCTTGACATTGATACGGAAGGCCTTTTGATTTTTACGACAGACGGAAAACTGACCCACAAATTAATCAGTCCTAAATCAAATTGCCCGAAAAAATATTTTGTCCGGCTTTCAAATTCACTTGGCGAAAAAGAGCGTGCTGAATATGAAGCTGAATTAAAAAAAGGAATTCACATTGCAAGGGAAGACAACGAAGATGAAGCAGACTGTCTTCCTGCAGAAATTCAGTTTACGGAAAAAAACGACGAAGTTTTCCTTACGATTGTCGAAGGCAAATATCATCAGGTAAAGCGGATGTTTAAGGCGCTCGGAAACTGCGTTGAATTTTTAAAGCGCGTTTCGATTAACGGACTTTTTCTTGACGAAAATCTTTTGCCCGGACAATACCGCAGAATGACAGACGGCGAAGTTTCTCTTCTTGTTCATAATTTGTAAAATAATTTTTACCTGATAATTGGAATGAATTTAAATGTATGATATAATCACACAATAAATTTATATCTTTTATTAGATGGGAGAATATGATGCTGACAGACATTGAAATTGCACAGAAAAATCAAATGGTTCCTGTTTCTGAAGTTTTGAATAAAATCGGAATGACTGATGATGATTATGATTTATACGGAAAGTACAAGGCAAAAATTACAATGTCTGAACTTCGTAAACTTCAGTCTAAAGTTATTGACGAAAAAAAAGGCGGAAAACTGGTTTTAGTTACCGCCATAACTCCGACGCCTGCCGGTGAAGGAAAATCTACTGTTTCAATCGGGCTTGCTGACGGTATGAGAAAAATCGGTAAAAACGCCGTCATTGCTTTGAGAGAGCCGTCGCTCGGTCCGTGCTTTGGCGTAAAAGGCGGTGCATGCGGCGGAGGCTATGCCCAGATTGTTCCGATGGAAGACATCAATCTGCATTTTACGGGCGACATTCATGCGATTTCGATTGCAAACAATCTGATTGCCGCTTTGATTGACAATCACCTCCAGCAGGGAAACGAACTCGGCATTGATCCGCGCACAATCAGCTGGAAACGCTGCGTTGACTTGAATGACAGGTCGCTCAGAAACATTACGATAGGACTTGGAACGAGGATTGACGGAGTTCCGCGGCAGGATCATTTTGTAATTTCGGTTGCTTCTGAAATCATGGCGATTATCTGCCTTTCAAAATCTGTTTCTGAACTCAAAGAGCGAATTTCAAATATAATAATCGGTCAGAATTATAAAAAGGAAAACGTAAAATTCGGGGAACTGAAATGTACCGGAGCGGTTGCCGCACTTTTAAAAGATGCAATAAGGCCTAATGTCGTTCAGACACTTGAAAAAACGCCGGCGTTCGTTCACGGAGGACCTTTTGCAAATATTGCGCATGGCTGTAATTCAATCAATGCAACGCTGTGTGCACTTGCATCAGGCGACTACGTAATTACGGAAGCCGGTTTTGCCGCTGACTTGGGCGCAGAAAAATTCTTTGACATAAAATGCAGGCTGAATAATTTAAAGCCTTCTGCATGCGTTGTTGTTGCGACAATCCGCGCCTTAAAAATGCACGGCGGAGTTGCCAAAACTGAACTTTCAAAAGAAAATCTTGAAGCGCTTGAAAAAGGATTTGAGAATTTAAAAGTTCATATTGAAAACATACGGAAATTCGGCGTGGAATCTGTAGTTGCCGTAAACAAATTCCTTACGGATACAGATGCAGAAATTTCCCTTTTGAAAAAGCTTTGCAGTGATTTTGGAGCAAAGGCTGTTTTGTCTGAAGGCTACGAAAAAGGCGGCGAGGGTACAAGGGAACTTGCAGAAACTGTCTGTGAAATTGCAGATTCAGGAAGGTCTGATTTTAAACCGCTTTATGAACTTGACCAGCCGCTTGCAGAAAAAATAAAAATTCTTGCAAAAGAAATATACAGGGCAGACCATGTAGAATTTGATTCTTCTGTATTGAAAAAATTAAAGTCGTTTGAAGAAGCAGGCTACGGCAATCTTCCTGTATGTATGGCAAAAACTCAGAATTCCATAAGCCATGACAAGGCGGCTTTTGGTGCTCCGAAAGGCTATGTTTTTCCTGTCAGGGACGTCCAGCTTTACAGCGGTGCAGGTTTTGTAGTTGCGTTTGCAGGCGAAATCGTACCGATGCCGGGGCTTCCGAAACTTCCTGCGGCTATGAATATTGATGTTGATGATGACGGCGTAATTTCAGGGCTGTTTTAAAATGCAGGACTGCTTGTTTTAAATCTATGCTTGATTTGTGCAGCAGTCCGGGTTTGAACAGGTCGTTGAATCTGACTGTTTTTCAAAACATTCTTTCATTGTACGCCAGCCGAGTACTGCGCATTTTACCCTTGCAGGCATTTTTGAAATGTCCTGCAGGCTTGCCGCTTCGTCTAAAGATTCAATCTGCGGTTCTTCGGCAGTTCCTTTTATCATTGCCATAAAATTTTCGATTAACGAAAGGGCTTCTGTTTTTGATTTTCCGATTACTAAATCAAGCATCATATCAACAGAAGCCTGACTTATTGCACAGCCGCTTCCCGTAAAAGAGCCGTCAGTAATGATGTCGTTTTCGATTTTTAAATTCAACGTAATATTGTCGCCGCAGCTTGGGTTTACTCCGTTTAAAGAAATCGTAGAGCCTGACAAGTCTTTTTTATGATTCGGGTTGATGTTATGTTCATTTAAAATTTCGCGGTATAATTCTTTTGTATCCATTTTTTCTGCTCCTGATTTTTAATCTTTAAAACCCATCCAGCTTCTGACTTTTGAAATTTTTTCGAGGAAAATTTCAACTTCGCTTTTTGTGTTGTAAAAATAAAGCGAAGCCCTTGCAGTTGCAGGAACGTTCAGATAAGAACCGAGCGGCTGAGCACAGTGATGTCCTGCGCGTATTGCGATTTTTTCGGTGTCAAGAATGCTTGCAATGTCGTGCGGATGAACGTCATCGATTGTAAAAGTAACGATTCCGCAGTGCTTTGACGGGTCGGGGCTTCCGATAATGTTTATGTGCGGAATCTGTTTCATTCCGTCCATGAGAAGGGTGGTGAGTTCATTGTCATGGGCTTCGATATTGTCAAGGCCTGCTTTTGAAAGGTATTCGCAGGCGGCTTTCATTCCGACGGCGCCGGAAGCATTTACAGTTCCTGCTTCAAACTTATGCGGAACTTCTGCAAAAGTGGCGCTTTCTTTTGTTACGTATTCAATCATTTCGCCGCCGCGCAAAAACGGTGGCATATTTTCAAGAAGGTTTTTCTTTGCGTACAATGCACCGATGCCCATTGGCGCAAGAAATTTATGACCTGAAAAAGCAAAAAAGTCTGCGTTAAGTTCCTGCACGTCTGTCTTTAAATGCGGAACTGACTGCGCGCCGTCAACTGCAATTACGGCATTGTATTTATGGGCGATTTCTGCAATTTTTTTTACGGGATTTGTAATTCCAAGAACATTGCTTACGTGAGTGATTGCAACGATTTTTGTCTTTGAATTTATTTTGGAAAGTTCCGTTTCTGGAATTTCGCCTGTGGCTTTGTCACATTCAAGCCAGACGAGTTTTGCTTTTTTTGCTTTTGCGACCATCTGCCATGGAAGAATGTTTGAATGATGTTCCATTATGCTTACGACAATTTCATCGCCTTCGCATACGTTTTCCATTCCGTATGTGTAGGCAATCAAATTCAAGCTTTCGGAAGCGTTGCGCGTAAAGACGATTTCTGACGGATCTTTTGCGTTTATGAATTCTGCGACGGCGGCCCTTGCGTTTTCGTATTCTTCTGTAGCGCGGACGCTTAAATCGTAAAGCCCTCTGAGCGGATTTGCATTGTTCAGCCTGTAGAAATTGGAAACGGCATCGATGACTGACTGAGGGCGCTGGCTTGTTGCGGCATTATCAAAATAAATCAGATTCTGATTTTCTTTTGCATTAAAAATCGGAAAGTCTTTTCTAAGGTTTTCAAATGCTGCATTATTCATAAAAAGCCTCTTCAACATATTCTGAAATTTTTTCTTTTAAATTTTCATCAGGAACGGCAGCCGCAACGTGATTGATTTTTGCAAGGCACATGATTTTTTCTGCAGCTTCCTTACTGATTCCGTGTGCGTTCATATAAAACAGAATGTCATTTGAAAGCTTGCCGATTGTTGCGCCGTGTTCTCCTGCTACGTCTTCTTCATCGCAGAGGATTACGGGAATTGATTTGTTTACGACAGTCGGAGTGAGCAAAAGCGTTTCTTCCTGTTCGTTGCCGGAAGCGCCCTGACAGCCGTTTTTAAAATCGATTGTTCCGCGGTATGTTTTTTTTGCATTGTCTTTTAAAGTTCCTGCGATGTTCATTTTTGAATCTGTCTTTTTGCCTGTCTGCGTTACGACATAGTTGAAGTCAAATTCCTGACTGTCTTTGCAAAAATATGCAGTGTCTGAACTGAAAGAAGCCTGATATTCTTTTAAAAGCGAGTGAACTCCGACGAATGACTGTTTTGAGCCGAGTTCAATCTGCGTGATTTTTATATTTGCATTTTCTTCGCAGAGTGCGCCAATGTCATTCAGGTGAATGTAATTTTTGCCTAAAAGCTGAACTGTTATCAAATGGATTTTCGCATTTTTACTTGCATAAAGTTTTGTCTGAACTATCTGCAATCCTTCTGCAAGTCTGTCAGAAGTGAAGTCCATTATGACAGTGATTTCTGCATTTTTTTTTGCGATTATTATCTGAGATGACAGCGAAGCGCATTTGTCCTTGCAGTCAAAGTGCATGTAAAACGGCTTTTCGATTTTCTGCTCGTCGTCTATGATAAGCGAACACGGAAGAATGTTGTTTTCATAAAGGATATTTGAAACGTTTTTTCCCATTCCTGTTTCTACAGGCGGAACGCTCATAAGGATTTTTTCCGAATCTTTTTCGTAAACTGCTCCGTCAGGAATTCTGGAAGTGGAAACATTCGTTTTTTCTTTGTATTCTGAATTGACTTTTAATTCTGCGTAATTGAGCTTGAGCCAATTCCAGGTAAGGCTTGGAATATTATTTACTTTTGCATCGATTTTCATGTAATTTTCTCCTTTGCCTTAAAGCGTTCCTTTCATTTCCAGCCTGATGAGGTTGTTCATTTCTACTGCATATTCGAGGGGAAGTTCTTTGCTTACAGGATTTGCAAAGCCCGAAACAATCATGCTCCTTGCTTCGTCCTCTGGAATTCCGCGGCTCATTAAATAAAAAATTGCCTCACTTGAAATGCGCCCGATTTTTGCTTCGTGTCCGATGTCTGCATCGTCAGTCAGAACTGTCATTGCAGGAATCGTGTCGCTCCGGCTCTGGGCATCAAGCATGAGGCTCTGGCAGCTTACGGAAGCTTTTGCGCCTGCTGCATTTTTGTCTATGTAGACTGCGGAACGGTACGTACTTATTCCGCCGCCTTTTGAAATTGATTTTGTCGTAATTAAGCTTGTAGTGTCAGGTGCACGGTGAACCATTTTTGCGCCTGTGTCAAGATTCTGACCGTTACCTGCAAAAGTAATTCCAGTAAATTCTGCACGGGCATTTTTACCTGTCAGGTCGCTTTCAGGGTATAAATACGAAACGTGGCTTCCGAATGAACCTGAAATCCATTCTATTGAAGCGTTCTCTTCAACTCTTGCACGTTTTGTATTGAGGTTGTACATATTCTTTGACCAGTTTTCGATTGTCGAATACCTGAGGTGAGCGCCTTTTGCAACGAAAAGTTCGACACAGCCTGCGTGCATATTTGCAACGTTATATTTTGGTGCAGAACAGCCTTCGATAAAATGAAGGTCAGCATCTTCGTCGACGATAATCAGGGTATGTTCAAACTGACCTGCGCCTTTTGCGTTCAGCCTGAAATATGACTGGAGCGGAAATGACAGGTGAACTCCTTTTGGTACATAGACGAAGCTTCCGCCTGACCAGACGGCGCCGTGCAGGGCCGCAAATTTGTGGTCGCGCGGAGTTACGAGGGTCATAAAGTATTTCTGCACCATGGGACCCCACTGTTCAGATTTGAGCGCTTCTTCAAATCCCATGTAGACGACGCCCTGTTTTGCAACTTCGTCCTGAACGTTGTGGTAGACGAGTTCTGAATCGTATTGAGCGCCGACACCTGCAAGGGAAGTCCTTTCTGCTTCCGGGATTCCGAGTTTTTCAAACGTGTTTTTTATGTCGTCGGGAACGTCCTCCCATTTGCCCTGCATTTTTGTATTCGGGCGGACATAAGTTGCGATGTTGTCGATGTTAAGCCCTTCGATTGAAGGCCCCCATTCAGGGACTTTGAGTTCATTGTAAATTTTAAGTGAATTGAGGCGGAATTCCCTCATCCATTCAGGGTCGCCTTTTTCTTTTGAAAGAGTTTCTACGATGTCAGGAGTAAGGCCGCTTTTTATTCTGAAAAAGTCTTCGTTTTCTTCGTAACGGAAATCATACATCGAGCGGTTTATGTCATCAACTTGTGTTTTTTCTTTTTCGCTCATTTTAGTTTTCCTGTGAGTTTAAGAATTGTTCAAACCCGTTGTCATTTATCTGTCTGACAAGAGAACCGTCTCCTGTTTTTACGATTTTTCCTTTGACAATTACGTGCGTGTAGTCGACGTGCAGGCTTTCGAGGATTTTGGTAGAATGTGTAATGATTAAAAGTGCGCCGTCCTGTTTTTTCTGGTATTCCTGAATTCCTTTTGAAACTGTGCGGACTGCATCTACATCAAGACCTGAGTCTGTTTCGTCAAGAATTGCAAATTTAGGATTCAGCATTAAAAGCTGTAAAATTTCTGATTTTTTTCGTTCTCCGCCTGAAAAGCCTACGTTTAAATCCCTTGACGCATAGCTTGAATCCATATTTAAAAGTTCCATGTTTGCTTTGAGCGCTTTCTGGAACTGAAACAGTTTTACGTGTTCGCCCGTAGACTGCTGTATTGCACTGCGGATAAATGTTTCTACGCTTATTCCCGGAACTTCAAGAGGATTCTGGAACGAAAGGAACATTCCGAGTTTTGCCCGTTTGTCTGCAGAAAGTTCAGATATGTCCTGACCGTCAAAAAAAATCTTTCCGCTTGAAAGCGTGTAAACAGGATTTCCCATAATCGTATTGCCGAGTGTCGATTTTCCGGCGCCGTTAGGTCCCATTAAAACGTGAGTTTCGCCTCTGGCAATCTGAAGGTTCAGTCCGTTCAAGACTTGTTTTGAATCTATGTTTACAAAAATATTCTGAATGTCAAGAAGTTTGTCTGCCATCTAAAAAATCCTTAAGGTTATGTAATAATTCATATAATAAATATAAGAAAAAACTTACGGTAATACTAGCAGAAAATTTAAAAATAAGGAATAGGTTTTAATAAACTATTAATTGAATAGGTAAAATATTTTTGATAATTTTGACAAGGGAAAAAGGTGTGTGGGGGAGTGGGGTCGGTTTGAATTACTTCCCGGATTTTTTATAGGTGAAAAAATTTCCCCTGATGAGAAACTTATCAAACCTCTGCATTCAAATTGCAATTTTGCAAAGCTGGGGTAGTTTCTTTTTTTTGTTGCTTTTCCAGGGATTTTGCGGATTTCTGCGCCTATTCCCACAAATTGCTATTTGTATGACTTACAAACAGAATTTGCAGGAAGGCGGAAACCACTAGATATGGGGGCGTACAGATAAGACAAATCTGTATTTTGTGTGGGTATGTTTTATGGAAGACTATTTCCAATTACATATTCAATTGAATTACTCTCTCCAAGTGGACCAAAATATCTAATGGTAACTTTTTCACCTGGAGTAAAATCATAATTATAATAAATATCTTTTATATCTATTACGAACTCCGATTTCCCTTGTAGAATTTTTATCTCTCTTTCAAGTGAATCTAAACTTGGATCGCAATAAATTCCTAAATACCTTACTTTAGTTCCATCCATTCTTTTTATTTCTAACCAATTACTTCTAAATTTGTGTTTCTGGATTTCATCGGCTGAAAAAGATAAATAAAAATCAGGTATCTTCATTGCTGTATCGCTCATATTTTTGCATATTAGTTTTCCATTAAGGGATTCATTTTCAAAATATATATCAAGAACAAGTTCCACATTGTCAATATTGTATTTCTCAACGAGTTTAACACTTGTGCAACTACAAATAAAAAAAAGCAAACAAAAACTAATTCTTTTTTGCATAAAAAATCTCCCTATAAAAAAACGCCCAATTGTCTGCATTATTACCATTAAGTTTCAAACAATTTTCAAATCCATACTTAATATCATTTGTATCAAAACAATAATGTGACATTTCATGGATCAAGGCATGCTCTCTATCTATGCTATATACATTTTGTGATCCAATTTTTATAGCAAAAAACTTCGAACCTAATACAAGTATTTTACCAGATGAACTTGTCTTTCCGTAGAACCTTAACCCAGATGTCTGTACATATCCTATATACTCAGTATTTGCATCATATTTAACAGTAGTTGAATTCAGAAATGAAAGAGTACTTTTCATATGTTGTAATTTATCTGCAAAATTTGAGCTACTTTCTTTGCTATTCAGTTTTATTTTCAACCATTTATTTGCAGATTCTTTTATAGTGTTGAATAGATCACTATTCACATCATAGTTTTTTAATACACTAATCATTTCATCTAAATGATTCTCTAAAATAAATTTTGAACTTTCAAATTTTGATTTTTTTGCACTATTTAAAGAATCTACAGATGGGAAATCTTCTGCTGTTTCGTTTCCATCAGGGTCTATATAGCGTACCGGGTTATTCCCCGCGTAGTGGTACAAATTGCCATTTG
>JBJETJ010000025.1:0-146806 GCA_051883255.1 Treponema sp. | reverse complement strand
TAAGTATTGTTTTAAGCTTGTTTTCTTTGATTGTACTTGTTTCCATAGTTACATTCCTCCATTAAAAAGTCAAAAAGATTGTTTCAACTTCCGATTACACACATTATAGAAATGCAGTTGATAATTTTCTTCTGAATTTGTGCTGTCTTTGTATCATTTGGAACAGGGAAAATAATTTCCTGCCATAAAAAGTCCATAAAAGGCCGGTAAGTTAAAAAACTGCCGGTCTTTTTTTATAAAATTTCCGTTTTTTTGTAAAAATCGTTATATAAAACTGCAAAAAATTCTCCTAATTTATAATTATTTTATTGACATCATAAAAAAACTGACTTATTCTATATTATGTTAAGGCAACCGGTTGCCTTAAATATTTTTCACTGAGGTTCTTCAATGGCTTCTTCAATGCAGACAATTTCGCAAATAAAATCACTTTCCCCAGAAAAATCAAACGGCTCTGTCATAAAAATGAACGGCGACTTATGGTACAAAATCGAAAATTACAATTCAATGCCTGATTTTTTCATGACGATTACAAGTTCAAGTGATGTCTGGAATTTTATCTGGTCGTCAGGCGCATTGACCGCAGGCAGAAAAGACTCAGGCTACGCAATTTTTCCATATTATACATGCGACAAAGTAGACGATTTGAAAAACACTGCCGGTTCTTTTACGGCAATAAAAGTACGGGCAAAAGGCGATACGTATTACTGGGAACCTTTTGCAACTGAACCTTCATTCAAAGTAAAGCGCAACCTTTACAAAAACAGCGCAGGCTCTCACATCATTTTTGAAGAAATAAACGAAGAACTGAACCTGACTTTTAAGCAGGAATGGACTTCAAGTTCAAAATACGGACTTGTGCGCATTGCACGGATTACAAACAATGCCAAAACTCCGCAGGAAATCCAGATTCTTGACGGATGCCGCAGCATTATGCCAGCCTGTTCGACAGTTGACCTTCAGAACAATTCAAGCGTACTGCTCGATGCGTACAAAAAAACGGATCTGGACTTAGAAAGCCGTCTTGCGCTTTTCAGCCTTTCAAGCGTTCTGACAGACAAGGCTGAACCGTCGGAAGCCCTCTGGGCAAACACATGCTGGTTCAGCATTGACGCGCCTGTTTACCTTGACCCGGCAGTAGAAAAACAGTTTGCCCTTGACGAAAGCGTTTCGCAGGCAATTCCTGAAACAAAGGTTTTAAAAGGCGGCAGGGCTTCGTGCAATATAATCAAAAGTTTTACGCTTAATCCTGAGCAGGAAGAAATGTGGTATCAGGTTTTTGACACGAAACTTGAACTTTCAAGAATTCAGGATTTAAAAAGACAGCTTTCTGACCGCAAGGAACTTACCAAAGCGCTTGAAAAAGACATAAAGGCAGGAGAAACTCTTTTAAATGAATACATCGCAGCTGCCGACGGAATTCAAAATACAAACGACAGCATAACGTGCATGCACCACAAGGCAAACGTAATGTTCAACATAATGCGAGGCGGTGTTTTTGCAGAGAACAATACGATTCACACAGACGACTTTGTCAAATTTATTTCTACGCGGAACACTAACCAGATTGAAAGCGCCAGAGCAGTCTGCACGGAAAAAGAAATTTCTTACAAACAGCTCGGACAAAAAATCGAAGGCTCTTCAAACGACCAGCTTTACAGGCTTTACCTTGAATACCTGCCGCTTTCTTTCTCTCGCAGGCACGGAGATCCGAGCCGCCCATGGAATAAATTTTCAATCAACCTGCGCGATTCGCTCGGCAATCCGATTTTAAACTACGAAGGAAACTGGCGCGACATTTTCCAGAACTGGGAAGCGCTTGCAATGAGCTACCCTTCTTATGTAAAAGGAATGATTGCAAAATTCGTAAACGCAACTTCATGCGACGGCTTTAATCCGTACAGGATTACAAGAAGCGGTCTTGACTGGGAAGTTCCTGACCCCAGCGACCCCTGGTCAAACATCGGCTACTGGAACGACCATCAGATTATTTACCTCTGTAAACTGCTCGAACTCCAGAACCAGCTTGACCCTGACGTCCTTAAAACAATGTTCAATCAGAAACTTTTTACGACGGCAAACATTCCGTATCACATAAAGCCATACACTGAAATCGAAAAAAATCCACGCGACACAATCAATTTCAATTTTGAACTTAACGATAAAATTCTTGAAGAACAGAAAAAATACGGAACTGATGCAAAGCTTATGAACAAAGACGGAAATCCGTACCTCGTAACTTTGACTGCAAAACTTTTCCAGCTCGTACTGACAAAATTAAGCTGCTTTGTTCCGGGCGGCGGAATCTGGCTTAACACTCAGCGCCCTGAATGGAACGATGCAAACAACGCACTTGCAGGCTACGGACTTTCAATGGTTACGACATGCTATCTGCGGAGAATGCTGGATTTCCTAAAAGAAATTTATTCTGCAAGCGATGATGAGTCTTTTGAAATTCCTGAAACTGAAAAACAGTTCTTCGACGAAATCTTAAAAGTATATTCAGAAATTTCACCTGAAAATTCGCAGAACCCGAAAACGCGCGCAGACTTTACGAGAAACTGCGGAACTGCATTTGAAAAAGAACGCCTCGCTTTCTACGCCGACAATTCACTTTTGCAAAAAACAGTTCCTCTCAAAAAAGACGAACTTTTAAATGCGCTTGACGTGTTCCTTTCTCACCTTGAACATTCAATCAGGCTGAACAAAAAGCAGAACGGACTTTACCATTCTTACAACACGCTTTCAATCAGCAAAGACCAGATGAACGTCGAATACCTGCAGGAAATGCTTGAAGGTCAGGTTGCAGTTCTCTCAAGCAAAATGCTTTCTGCAAAAGAAGTCTGCGAATTATACAGTTCGCTCAAAAACAGCGGAATGTACGAAAAGCGCCAGAACTCTTACATGCTCTATCCGACAAAAGAACTTCCTGACTTTGAAGCCAAAAACAGAATTCCAAAATCAGAAGCCGAAAAATTTGAAATCCTGAAAACCGAACTTGCAAAAAATTACACAACCCCTGATGCAGGCTGCATTATTTACAACGACTCGGTTGACAAAAACTGCTGTCACTTTAACCCGGACTTCAGAAATGCCGCAGTTCTTTCAGAAGCGCTCGAAAAAAAATCATGCGATGAAATTCAAAAAGAAAAAATCCTTGCGCTTTACGAATCGGCTTTCCATCACAGTTCTTTTACAGGACGTTCAGGCACTTTCTACGCTTACGAAGGGCTCGGCTCGATTTACTGGCACATGGTTTCAAAACTCCTTCTTGCAGTTCAGGAGAACTTTGATTCTGCAAAAGACGAAAGCGCAGAAAAAGCTGAACTTGCAAAAGCCTATTACGAAATCAGAAACGGCTTAGGCTTCAACAAAACCCCTGAACTTTACGGCGCATTCCCGACAGACCCGTATTCACATACGCCGAGCGGACAGGGCGCAAAACAGCCGGGAATGACAGGTCAGGTAAAAGAAGAAGTCATCACCCGATGGGGCGAACTCGGAATGAAACTTTGTAACGGAAAAATCGTCATAAAACCTGACTTGCTCTGCAAAAAAGAATTTGACGAAAACCAGACACTGTCGTTTACAAGGTTCGGCGTTCCGTTTACTTACAAATTGAACGAAAGCATTGCCACAACTTCAATTAACATAAACGGAAAAACATTTGAAAATGAAATTCCAAAAGAAGAAAGTTTAAAACTTTTTTCCCGCGAAAACGAAATCAAATCCGTATCAGTTGAAATTCCAATGAAGTCAGTTTTGAACTTCTAAAAAAAAATAAGTGCAATAAATTTTTACCTGTGTATATTTGTAATCCTCCTGAATATACACAGGTTTTTTTTTCGTTTAATGCAAGGCTTAACATCGGCATAAAATCATCAACTTGACCAATCACCGTTTTTAACTAAAATGCTTTGTATGAAATACAGACTTGCAATATTTGACCTCGACGGAACGATTTTAAATACGCTTGATGACATCGCAGATTCATGCAACTTCATTCTTGAAAAAAATAATTTTCCAGTTCACACAGTCAACGAAATAAAATATTTTGTCGGAAACGGAATTCCAAAATTAATAGAACGCGCACTTCCAGAGGACACACCGCCTGACACTAAAAAAGAAATTTTAAATCAGTTCATTGAATACTACGGAAGCCACGCTACAGTAAAGACATGCGCCTACGACGGAATCACAAGCCTTCTTGAAAACCTGAAGGCAAACAAAGTTCACATTGCAGTAAACACAAACAAGCACGAACAGACTTCAGTTGATTTATGCACCAGATTTTTTCCGGGGCTCATAGACATCGTATGCGGAGGAAGGCCAGACGTTCACCACAAGCCCGACCCTGCAGGAGTAGAAAAAATCCTAGCCGCGGAAAAAGTTGAAAAATCAAAAGCCGTTTTCATAGGAGATTCAGACGTGGACATTGCGACTGCAAGAAACGCAGGCATAGATTCAATCGGCGCAGGCTGGGGATTCAGGGGAAAAGATTTTTTAATTGCAAACGGCGCTTCAAAAGTTGCAATGACACCGCAGGAACTTTTGCAGATGATTCTCGGCTGAGTAATCGCTTTAAGTGTTAATCAGCACTTCCCTGGATTTTTTGCGAAAAAAAATATTTTTAAATACTTGCATTTTTTTGTTGCGTTTCATTCTGTCTTTGTGTATAGTATATATATGACCGATAAAAAATTTACAGTTTTAGATTTATTATCACTGGAACTTTCAGGACATGACGAAATCAACCTGCGTTGTATCGGAGGACGGAAAGGGCTCAACCGCGCCATACCAGTTCCCGACATAAACAGGCCGGGTCTTGCTCTGTCCGGGTTCTACGAAAGTTTTGCGTACCAGCGAATCCAGATTTTCGGACGGGGTGAAGTTGCATATTTAAACAAACTTGAACTCGAAGGAAAAAAAGATTCTATCAGGGAACTTTTTTCTTTTGCAATTCCATGCTGCATTTTTACGCATAACATCGAGCCTTCTGACTTTTTCATAGAACAGGCAGAAGAAGCGTGCTGTGCAATCCTCGTTTCCGACCTTGAATCAACGGAACTGTCGAACAGGCTGATACGCATTTTCTCTACGATTTTTGCACCGCACAAAACAATGCACGGCGTTCTTGTCGAAGTTTTCGGCGAGGGCATTCTGCTTTGCGGACATTCCGGCGTCGGAAAATCAGAAACGGCGCTCGACCTTGTTGAACGCGGGCACAGGCTTGTAGCCGATGACATCGTAGAAATCAGGTGCGTAAACGGCAACGTCATCATCGGGCGCGGTGCAAATTCGCTTATAAGTCACCACATGGAAATCAGGGGACTTGGCATTATAAACGTTTCCGAGCTGTACGGAGTCGGCGCAATCCGCGAGCAGAAAGAAATTCAGCTTATAGTTGAACTTGAAGAATGGGATTCAAACAAAATCTACGACAGAATCGGAACAAACCAGAGGACAATCGATTTGCTCGGAGTAAAAATTCCTGCAATAGAAATTCCTGTAAAGCCCGGACGAAACCTGCCAATCATCATAGAGGCCGCCGCAATGAATGAGCGCCTTAAAAAGATGGGCTACAACTCTGCACGGGACTTTAACCAGAACGTCCTCAGATGGATTGAAACAGGAGAAGCACAGGCCGCTTATTACGGACAAGATGACAATTACTGAAAAAACTGATACTATAAATGCAATAGTATCTGTAATTATATTTGACTTAATCTTTGGAGGATTTTTAATTTATGGTCGAAAAAATACTGACAGTAAAAAACAGAGCCGGAATCCACGCCCGCCCTGCAACTTTGATAGCACAGCTTGCTAACAAATTCACATCGGAAATTACTTTGGAAAAAGATTCGATTGTAATAAATGCAAAGTCAATTATGGGTGTCATTACGATGGCGGCCGGTTACAATACAACGTTAACGTTAAAAGTAGAAGGTCCTGACGAAAGTGAAGCAGCAAGTGCAATAGAGGATTTATTTGAAAAAAAATTTGATGACGAATAGGAGATGAGAATATGAAAGAAATTACACAAAGACAAAGAGAAATTTTAAACTTTATCGCAGACTATCAGGAAGCAAACTGCTTTCCGCCTACAGTCCGTGAAATCGGAGAACATTTCGGTGTTTCTATCAGAGCCGTACAGGATCACATTACGGCACTGCAAAAAAAAGGCTTCATCACGCAGGCGCAGAAAAAGTCACGCTCCATCAGAGTTTTGATTGACGAACGCAAGCGCGATAATACAAGCATGCTTATCGAAAAAGTGCCGTTAATCGGAACTATTGCCGCAGGCAAGCCGCTTTTGTGCGAAGAAAATTACGAAGGCTACGTAACTTTGACAGAACCGTTTATCCGCCCCGGGAAAAGTTATTTTGCACTTCACGTCCGCGGTCAGAGCATGATTAACGCAGGAATTCTGGAAGGCGACCTTGCAGTCGTTGAACAGGCGACATCGGCAGTTGACGGACAGATTGTAGTTGCCGTAATCGATGATGCAATTACATTAAAGCGCTATTTCAAAGAACCGACGAGAATACGCCTTCAGCCTGAAAATCCTGCGTTCCATCCGATTTACTGTCAGGACGTCCGCATCGTCGGAATTCTTGCAAATCTCGTACGAACTTACTAGTTTTTTGCCAGAGGATTTTAATGAGTATTCCGGTTTATTTATATACAGGGCAGGAATTTGGCGAACGAAATGATGCCGTAAATTCAATAAAGGCTCAAATCAAAAAGAAATTCGGCTCGTTTGATGATTACGTTTACTATGCCTCAGAAACTTCCGTTGCGACAGTCGTTTCAATGCTCCAGAGCGAATCTCTTTTTACGCCGGCAACCTGCATTGTATATAAATCGGCAGAACTCATAAAGAAAAAAGAAGACATCGAACTTCTCTCTTCCTGGATAAATTCCGTTACGCCGAATGCAAAAAACCAGAACCCGAAAGATTCTTCCGTACTGATTCTCGTTTCGGACGAAAATTCAGTCGATGCAAAACTTTCAAAAATCATTCCGAAAGAAAATCAGAAAATCTTTTGGGTAATGTTTGAAAACCGCCGCGTTCCCTGGCTAAAAGATTTTTTCCGCAAAAACGGATATTCAATCGAAGACGATGCGGCAGAATTAATACTTGAATTTGTAGAAAACAATACTGAAAGCTTAAAATCAGAATGTTCAAGATTTTTTTCGTGCTTTCCTCAGGGAACCTGCATAAATGCAGACAACGTAGATTCAGTTCTGGCAGATACAAGGGGAGAAACGGCGTTTACTTTGTTCGGCGCAATGGTCGATGCAGGACAGAATCCTTCGCGGCGGCTTGAAAACTCGCTTTCGATATTGCAGAAAATCAGGCTTTCAAAAGAATCGTCAAGCGTAATGCTCATTGCAGGGCTGACTTTCTGTTTCAGGAAACTGTTTGCATATCACAAACTGTGCGAAACAAATCCAAGCCCGGACGATTTTACGTTAAAAAAAGCGGGAATATCGACAAGCACGATGAGAACGCAGTACGCAAATGCCGCGCGCCTCTGGTCGGAAGGACAGACAATGGCAATTCTCTCGCAGCTTTCAAATGCAGACATGAATATCCGTTCAGGCGGAACAGTACTTGAAGACACATACCTGCAAATGCTGCTTTATTCGATTATAATTAAAAAAGGTGCTTCAATTCAGAATTATCAGGAATTTGAACTGTAAATTACAGTTCCAGATTATTCAGCAGATTTTTTAAGGCAACGGCTTCTTCCTGAGTAAGCGTAATGCCCTTGCCCATTTTTTCGTGATCAGCAGACCAGCTTCTGATGTCATACTTTGCAGGCCGGCCGCCCCAGGACACAAAATTAAATTCAAGATTCCAGCCGCCTTTTCCCTGAGAAATAACGCCCAGATTTTTTTCGATTGAAAAAGAAAAATCATCTGCCATTTTTTACCCCGCAAATACATAAAACTAAAAAAATCCGTAAAAGACTTTGTTTATTACACTTCATTATAGCTCATTTTTTTTCAAAAAACAAATGCACTTTTTTGATTTGCGCTTTCGAATTCAGCGTAACGAAATTGGAGATTTTTCGGCTTATGACAGATTTTTATATTGTTTACATTAAATAAATGTAATAAAATGAAAGCAGTTCAAATAAAATTGGAGGATTATAATGAAAAAGTATCTGCTATTTGCATTTATGGCAATGTCGTTGATATTTGTATCTTGTAAATCTACAGAACAGGAAGAAACACCACAGGACACAACTCCGCAAGTTACAGAACCGGCAGAATCTGTCGAAACAGAAGAACCCGTCGTAACTGAAGAACCTAAAGAGTCCGGTGATACAAAATCTTTTACAGAATCAAATTCAACATTACTTGAAAAAGTAGACGAATCACGAAACGCAGCAATCAAATCAGGAGCTGAAACTTATTATGCCGAACGGCTTTCAATAACAGACGAAATGCTTAAGGCAATTAAAGAAAAAGCTGCTGACGGAACAGATTGTTCTGCCGAGCTCAATGATTTAAATTACAGATATCTTGCTTTGCAGAAGGCATCTGAAACACGCAGGCTCAAGGAAAAAATCGAAGCAAACGGTTTTGACAAGGAAAATCAGGTTGCATACGACGCCGCAGAAGTCCTGCTTTCTGAACTTGAAAAAGTCATCAGTGAAAACGCTGACGGAAAAACAATGTATAATGCCGCAGAAGCTTCTTATGCCGCATACCACACGATTTTCTACAATTCATTCAAAAAACTTGCAGACACAGAACGCTCGGCAGCAATCGAACAGAAAAAAAATGCTGACAGCGTAAAAGCCGGAGTTGCAAAAAAAGAAGAGTACAAGGCAATCGCAGAAATTTTCAAAAAAGGCGATTCATGCTACGTAACTAAAAATCCTGAAGGCGCTTACGACAACTACAAAGATGCAAAAGAAAAATATGCCGCTTTGTATCAGGAAGTTGCAGAAAAACGTGCCGCTGCTCAGAAGAGAATTGATGAAGCAAAGGCAAAAGTTCAGAATATAGAAAACTTTGCAACAGAAGCTGATGGAATCGCTCCTATCGGAGATGAAAAAATCGACGGTATCGAAGAAAAAGATACAGTTCTGCTTGAAGAGGACAAATTTGAAAATCCTGAAGAATCTGTCATTGAAATTGATGAAACTGTTGAATCAAAAAACGACAGTGCAGTTGAAGTTTTCAAAGATGCAATAGGACTGGAGGAATAGTATGAAAAAAATCATTTCCATCTTATCATTTGTTTTATTGACAAGTTCAATCTTTGCGGCAAGTTACAGCTACAAAGACAACACATATCAGCGTCTGGCAGATGAATACACAAAAAAAGCAGAAGCAGCCCTTGATGCCGGCGAATACGATTTATCAGTAGAATACGCGCAGAAAGCAGAAGAAAATGCCGCCCTGTCAAAAGCATTCATCGAAAGCATGCTCGCACGCCAGAATGCAGACGAACAGATGAAACTTGCATCTAAAAAACTGAACTGGGCAAAAGACATCAAGGCAGACCAGAACTTTCCGATGGCATACAGCGCAAGCGAACAGGCATACAACAATGCAAAAGAAGCATTTGACAGCGAAGATTACGCATCTGCAGAAAGCTACGCAAGACAGTCAATCGCCGCACTCGAAGGCGTAAGGGAAGTAACACCGCTTCCGCAGTATTATGTCGTACGCCCTTGGGCAGAAACAAAAGACTGCTACTGGAATATTTCCGGCAGAAAATATGTCTATAACAATCCGCTGCTTTGGGAAAACCTTTATCAGAAAAACAAAAGCAAAATGCCAAAGCCAAACGACCCTAACCTCATTCTCCCGGGAATGAAAATGGAAATTCCAAGCCTCACAGGTGAATACAGGGAAGGAACTTACAGTCCTGACAAAGAGTACGATGCTTACAGCGCAAACCGCTAGAATCGCACGGCTTGAAGTCTAGTTCTATTCCAGTTCCATAAAAGGCGGTATGAATAAAAATCATACCGCTTTTTTTTATCATTTGTTCATCAGAAAAATACCGGAAAATTCAAAGTTCATCTTTTAAATATGTTAAATATGCTGAACGCATAAAAAAATCTTTTTGCTTGTAAGTAAACAGAAATTGCATTAAAATATTCGTTATGAATGATTTAATAACTTTAGACAAAGCCAGACCAGAAGTTCAGCGTAAATTCATGGCCGGCGTATATTTAAGGATGGTTCTTGCACTTGCCATCACTGCAGCAGTCGCATATTTTGTAGCATACAAAATCCAGACAGATTTGACTTTTCAGAGTTTCTTTTTCAAAAACATCAATCCGATACTCTGGGGAAGTTTTATTGCAGAACTTGCAGTCGTTTTTGTTCTTTCGTTCTATACAAGAAAGATATCTTCTTTTACTGCAATGTTTTTGTTTATACTGTATTCGGTAATAACAGGAATAACTTTTTCGACAGTGTTCATCATATTTGAAATAGATTCAATTTTCAAAGTATTTTTGATTTCCGGCCTTATGTTTCTGGGAATGAGCATTTACGGAATTTTTACGCAGGCAGATTTGCGTTCTGCAGGAAGATATCTTGTAATGGCATTGATAGGACTTTGCGCGGCTTCCCTTTTGAACCTGCTTTTCAGAAGTCCTGCGGTTGACTGGATTATAAGCCTTGCAGGTGTCGGCATTTTTGTCGGACTTACGGCCTATGACACTCAGAAAATCATGACAATCGCAATTCACGATGACGGCTCAGAAAAATTCCAGAAATACGCAATCATCGGCGCTCTGGAATTGTATCTTGACTTCATCAACATTTTTATAAAAATGCTCAACCTGTTCGGAAAACGGAAAAAATAGTTTTGACGCGTTTTTAATTCAGGGCGAATTTTATTTTTTAGTTTATTAAGATTTTGTAAATATAATAAGTTCAAGTTAAGGAAAGAGTATGAAACAGAAAGTTGTAATCATCGGCGGCGGAATTTCCGGTTTAAGCGCAGGAATCTATGCACAAAAAGCAGGTTTTGAATCTGTCATTTACGAAAAGCATTCTGTTCCCGGTGGTCAGTGTACCGGCTGGATGAGAAACGGTCACTACATCGACAACTGCATTTGCTGGATGACAGGTGCAAAAGAAGGCTATGACATCTGGAACATCTGGAAAGATTCCGGGATTTGTGCAGATTCCGTTCCGATTCATCAGCTTGATGCTTTTTATAAATCTGAACTGGACGGCCAGTCAATCTGTTTATGGCGCGATCTTGATAAAACCGAAAAACAGATGATTGAACTGAGCCCTGAAGATACAAAAGAAATTAAAAAATTCATCAGGAACGTGCGCCTTTCTGAATCACTGCAAGTTCCGACAAAAAAACCGCTTGATATGATGAACTTGATTGACCTGACATTTTACGGTTTAAAAATGCTTAAAATGCTTCCTGTCCTGTTCAATTATTCAAGAATGAGTGTCGGGGAACTTAGCGAAAAATTCAAGCATCCGCTTTTAAAAAAAGTCATCACTGACTATCTGCCTAGAGATTATCTTGCGCATCTTTTCATAACAGCCTACGGAACGATTACGTCAGGCGGCGGCGGAATTCCTGTCGGAGGTTCTTTTGCTGCCGTTCAGCGTATGGTAAACAGATACAAGGAACTTGACGGAAAAATTGTCTGTTCAAGTCCTGTAGAAAAAATCATTCTCGACAAAAACAAGACAACAGGAATTCTTCTTGAAAACGGCGAAAAAATCGATGCCGATTTTGTAATCTGTTCGGCAGACACATACCACACATTCGACAAACTGCTTGACAGCAGCTATATGCCGAAGCTCCTTAAAAAATCTTACGACGACCGCAAGAACAATCCGCTCGGAAGCAGTTTTCACGTTGCATTCAGCTACGACGGCGTAACGGACAAAATCGGCGGAAGGACATTCTTTGACTGCAAGGGATACAATCTTGCAAAACGGAAAATCACAAGAACGAACATCAAAAACTATTCGTTTGAAAAAACGACAGTCCCGAACGGAAAAAGCCTTTTGCAGGTAAAAATTCTGCAGAATGAAGAAGAATACGAATACTGGGCACATCTTTACAACACTGACAAACCGCGCTACGAATCAGAAAAACTCGAAGCGGCAAAATACATTCAGGAAACTATCGAAGAAAAATATCCGTTTACAAAAGGCAAGCTGAAACTGCTTGACGTATGGACACCGTACACGTATACAAAATTCTGCAATGCTTACAAAGGCGTTTACATGACATTTATGCCTACGAAAAAAAGTCCGAACCTGACAAATGTTCCGGGAATCGTAAAAGGCGTAGACAATCTGTTCCTTGCAGGACAATGGCTTATGGCACCGGGCGGAATTCCTGTTGCACTTGTAACGGGCAAATACGCAGTTCAGCGTATATTAAAAAAACTGCACAAAAGTGTAATTTTAAATCCGTAAAGTTGTTTAATTTTTAACAATCCATATAAAAAAAATAAAAGCAAAATTGCCGGACATTCAGAATATTAAAAGTATTTATGATGTTCAGCAGTTTTGCTTTTATAATGCAGGAGTTTTGCTTTTACAGCATAAAAATCTTTATGATAGAAGTTTCTCACGTTTCTAAATATTTCGGAAATTTTAAAGCGGTCGATGACATAAGCTTTTCAATTCCGACCGGGCAGATTGTCGGACTTTTAGGCCCGAACGGCGCCGGCAAAACAACCACAATGAGAATGATTACAGGCTTCTGGGGAATGACGTCAGGTTCAATAAAAATTGACGGCGAAGAAATTTCTGACAATCTGACAAAGGCAAAAAGCAAAATCGGCTATATGCCGGAATCTGCGCCTTTGTATGCAGAAATGATTGTCGAAGACTATTTAAAATATCTGTGCCAGATTCACAATCAGAACGAAGACAAAAAAATCAGCGAGCTTTGCCAGATTTGCGGTCTTAGAGAAGTGATGGACAAAAACATCAGCGATTTGTCGCGCGGTTACAAACAGCGTGTCGGACTTGCACATGCGCTGATTAACGACCCGGAGATTTTGATTTTAGACGAACCGACAAGCGGTCTTGATCCGAATCAGATTGAAGAAGTGCGCTCGCTCATCAAAGAAATCGGCAAAACGCGCACAGTAATAATTTCTACGCATATTCTTCAGGAAGTCGAAAACATCTGCGACAGGGTCATAATTATTTCTGACGGAAAAATCGTTGCAGACAGTCCTACAGGCGAACTTCAGGAAAAGTTCGGACAGAAAATTGCAGTCAACTTGATTCTTGAAGGCTGTACCTTTACGGAAGCAAAAAAAATTTTTTCTTCGATTGAAGAAATCGAAAGCATTACAAAACGAACGGACGATTTTTCAGTTCCTTCAAAAAAAGCAGTCGGACTTTGCATTCACGTAAACGGAACTGCAGAAATCCGGGACAAAATTTTCAAGCTCATCGTAAAAAACAAATTAATCCCTTACGAAATAACAACTGTCAAAAACAGTCTTGAAGATATATTCCACATATTAACGCAAAAAAATTCCGCTCAGGAAAACTAAGCCGACGCCGGAATTTTTATCAGCTGGAGAAAAAAAATGTCAGACAGGAAAAAACATAATATAACTTTTACGATTGCAAAACGTGAACTGCATTCGTATTTTACAAGCCCGATTGCATATATCGTAACGGCGCTTTTTTTGATTGCAACTGGAATATTTTTTTATTCAACTTTTTTTCTGAATAAAAAAGCAGAGTTAAGAAATTTCTTTACGCTCCTTCCCTATTCATTCTGCCTGTTCATTCCTGCAATAACAATGCGCGTTTTTTCGGAAGAACAGAAATCAGGAAGCATCGAAACTTTAATGACACTGCCTGTAACGGAAACGCAGGTCGTTCTCGGAAAATTTCTTGCAAGCTTTATTTCAAGCAGTGCAATGCTCGTTCCGACTTTATTCTACATCATTACGCTTTTGTTTTTCGGCAAGCCTGATTTTGGTCCGATTATCGGCGGTTATTTTGGAGCGGTTCTGCTATGCGCAGTTTATTCGGCAATCGGTGTTTTTGCATCTGCAATAACAAAAAATCAGATAATCGCTTTTTTTACTTCGCTTGGAATTAATGCAGTCTTTACTTTGATTCATTTTTTTATGGTTTTTATTCCGGGAACTTTTGTAAAAATCCTGAATTATTTTTCAATCGTTTCTCATTTTAATTCCGTTGCACGCGGAATTATTGATACGCGCGACATCATTTATTTTATAACATTGATTGCAGTTTTTATAATTGCGGCGATTCACGTGCAGGAAAAACGAAGAAAGTAAGAGGCATATTATGAACAGATTGATTAACTGGCTGAAAAAGCCTTCAAGCGACAGGGTTCTTTTGATTATCGCACTGATTCTTTTAAATCTGGTCAGTGCGCGCGCTTTTTTGAGATTTGACCTTACGAGCCAGAAAGCGTTTTCGATTTCAAAGGCAAGCAAAGACGTTGTAAAAAATATTGACTCGCCGCTTTCAATAAAAGTTTTCTTTTCAAAAAACCTTCCTGCGCCTTACAATTATGTTGAACAGTATCTGACAGACATTCTTGCAGAATACAAAACGAGTGCTTCAAATTATTTTTCATACCAGCTGTTTGATATGAGCAAAACAGAAAATCAGAAAATTGCATCAGAGCTGGGGCTCGGTCCTGTTCAGATTGACACTGTCGAAAGCACAGGCTTTTCATCAAAGATTGCCTGGATGGGACTTGCAATTACTTACGGCGATTACATTGCAACGCTCGATTCGCTTAAAACTTCGAGCGACATTGAATACAAAATAACGACGACAATTTCAAAAATCATTTCTGTGCAGAATACGAACTCGGACAAACTTTTTGAAATTGCCTACATCACAGGTCATAACGAAAACGAACTCAGGTCAAATCCTTATGCAGAAAGTTATGCAGAAGTCGGCTCAGGAAATTTCCGCAATATGCTTTCGGACATTTATACTATAAAAGAAATAAATCTTGCAGACGCCGACATTCCGCAAAACATAAAGACAATCATCGTAAATTCTCCAAAGTCAAAAATCCCTGAAAGAGAACTTTTGAAAATCGACCAGTTCATTATGAACGGCGGCAATGCAATTTTCTTTGTAAATCCACTTGAAGAATTTGTGCCTGACCAAAACGGCTACCCTGTTTATTTGCCGGGAGAGTCAGGGCTTGAAGAGTTCCTTGAAAACTACGGAATAAAAATCAGCCCGAGTTACGTAATGGACGAAAAATGCTATACGCAGAATGTATCAGGATTCGGCAAACAGATTTTAAACTGGGCACCTGTTGTAGAAAAAAACAGCCTTGCAAAAAACAATCCGATTACGCAAAATCTCGGCGGTTTAATCTTTTTTGGAAACGGACCTATAGACATTTCACAGGCAGCAGAAAACAGCAATTTAAAAACGACAGTTCTGGCAAAATCTTCTGCACGTTCCTGGACAATGAACGAAAACATCATACTGTACCCCGGCTACATAACTGCGCCGTCAGACAAAAATTCGTTCAAGCCGGAAAATCTTGCAGTCCTTGTCGAAGGAAAATTTGATTCTGCATTTTCAAAAAGTGAACTTGAAAAACCGCAGTCATACAAAGCGCAGGGAACGCAAGATTCAAAAATCATTGCGGTAAGTTCCGGCATCGTAACGACGGACACTCTGATTGACAAAAACGGAACTGAACCGATTTCAATGTTCATACGGAATGCGGTTGACTATGTAAATGAAAATCCTGACTTCTGCAATATGCGGACAAAAGGAACACGGCTTGATTTTATTTCGATAAAAAGCCAGAAATCTGTCGTACTCGTAAAAATCTTAAATGAGTTTGCGCTGGCACTCGTTGTCCTTATCGCAGGATTTTTTGTCTGGCGAATGAGAATGACAAGAAAATATTTTATTCACCAAAAATATAATTCTGATGACAGGCGTTTCATTGACAAAGAATAAACCGGACATCATTCGTACAAAGCAAATGGGGAAACAAAAATGAGCAAAAGAAAAATTTTTTTAATAAGCGCAATTTTAATTCTTGCAGTTACATATATTTTTCAGCTTGCGTTTTCTGCGGCAGGAAAAATTAAAGAAATAAAAATAAAAGAAATTCCTGATTCAATCTTAATTGAAAACAAAAAAGAAAAAATCGAACTTTCAAAACTCGACGGAAGCTGGTTTACAGAGGACAAGCTCCCTGTAAAAACAGACGCCGTAAATTATATAATCGACACAGTTTCAAACATTAAAATCATTGACACTGTTTCAAAATCAAATTCAGAAAGTGAACTTGCAAAATACGGTTTAACAGAACCTGTAACAGTTTCTTCGTTTTTTAACAAAAAGCAGATTCAGAAAATTCTGCTCGGAAAAACTTCTACGACAGGAAATCAGACTTATATAAAAATTGACGGCAAAAAAGAAATTTATCTTGCAGCAGGAAATTTAAATTCGATTTTCGGAGTTACTCAAAATGAACTTCTTGATATGACACTTTATTCAGTAAAAGAAAATGAAGTTTTCAAAGTTCAGCTTTTGGAGGGCGCTGACAACCGCAATATTTTTACTGCCGAAAAATCAGGCGAGATTGCAAACTTCAACTGGAAGATCACAAAAACAGATGACGCAGATTACGACTTGTCAAAATTCAATCCTGAAAAATTCCAGAGCTGGATTAATTCCCTGCTTGAATTAAAAGCGCAGGACTGGATTGAGGACTGGCAGGATTTTTCATCACTTGAAAAAAATAATTCGTCAACGACTTTGATTATTAATGCAGCCGACAAAGAAATTAAAATCAATATTTTTGATAATGACGAAGAAGAATCAAAAGCCGTCTGCATCTGCTCGGAAAATAATTTTCCATGCAGGATTTCAGACGAGGACCTTGCAAAATTTAAAGTTACGCTTGACGATTTTATAGACTGAGTTTAAAAGATAAAAGCCTGACGGCGCTTGACTGTCAGGCTTTTTTTATAATTTATTCAATATGATTTATTCAACGTTGGCAATAAAATATTTTTTCTTTCCGCGCCTGATGATTATAACCTTGCCTTCGATGGCACTTTCTTTTTTTACAATCATAGATTCGTCGCCTGCAAGTTCACCATTTATATAGACAGCCTTGCCGTTAATAAATTCCCTTGCCTCGCGCCTGCTTGCTGCAATCTTATTATTTACAAGCACGTCGATTAAAGGCTGCTCTTGTGCATACACAAAAGACGGAACGCCTTTTAACCCTGTCATAATGTCGCTTACAGACAGACCTTTAAAATCGCCTGCAAACAATTTCTGACTTACAACGACTGCATTGTCTGCCTCGTCTTTTCCGTGAATGTCTTTTACAACTTCCCAGGCAAGTGTTTTCTGGGCAATGCGGGTTTCAGGAGCTTCCATCTGCTTTGAATAAATTTCTTCAATCTGTTCTTTAGAAAGGAACGTAAAGACTTTGAGATATTCAAGAACTTTTGAATCGTCAGAATTGATAAGATACTGATAAATTGCGTACGGCGAAGTTTTGTCTTTGTCAAGCCAGAGTGCGTTGCCTTCCGACTTGCCGAATTTTTTTCCTGTCGTATCAAGAATCAAAGGCATCGTAAATGCATATGCAGTTTTTTCAAGAACCTTTCTGATTAAATCAACGCCGGTCGTAATGTTTCCCCACTGGTCACTGCCGGCAACCTGCATGATACATTTTTTTTCCTGAAACAAATGCAGAAAATCATAACCCTGCAAAAGCATATATGCAAATTCAGCAAATGTAATTCCTGTTTCAAGACGACGGCGGATAATATCTTTATCAAGCATATAATTTATGTTGATGTATTTTCCGATGTCGCGCAGAAAATTAAGGAAAGTGTAATCTTTCATCCAGTCGTAGTTGTCAACAAGTTCAGCAGCAGGAACGAGGCGTTTAATCTGTTCCCTGATTCCGTTGATATTTTTATTTACAGTTTCTTCAGAAATAATTTCGCGCTCTGCGGTAGGACGAGGGTCGCCGATTCTTCCGGTAGCACCGCCGCAAAGTAAAATCGGATGATGGCCGGCATTTGCAAGTCGCTTTGCCATACACAGCGATGAATAATGTCCGAGGTGAAGTGAATCTGCCGTCGGGTCAGTTCCCCAGTAAAACGAAAACGGTTCGCCGTCAAGAACTTTTTGCAGTTCGCTTTCTTCGCCTGCAATATCTTTTATCAAACCGCGCCATTTTAAATCTTCAAATAATGTCATATTTTTTCCCTTAAAAATAAAATTTGTTTTTGAACTTCAAAGTAATTTTACAAATTCAATTTATTCTTTTAGTCGCAGAATATTTTAAAACCGCCTGAAAAAAAATCATCTGACGGCTTTTTCTTTTTTATGCCGGACATAACAGAATATGCCAAGTGCCAGACCAAACACAATCATCAGAAAACACAAAATCTGCCCTGTCGAAATATTGAAAAGTGAAACTTCCCTGTCTAAAGGCGCGCTGACTGTGTTTCCGATTTTAAATCCCATATCTTCATCAGGCATTCTGAAATATTCGATTACAAATCTGAACAAACCGTAGCCGACAATGTAAACCGCGCTGAAAAAACCGTCAAACGGTTTTTTCTTTCGCAAAAACCACATAATCAAAAACAATACGACGCCTTCAAAAAAAGCTTCGTACAACTGGCTCGGATGGCGCGGAAGATTTACAAGACCTTCAGAAGGAATTTCCATTCCGATGGAAGATGCAAATTCCTGAACCCAAGGCATTGAAGCACTGTAAGGATGAGCATCAGGGAAAATCATTCCCCAGGGCATTTTTGTAAGACGTCCGTAAAGTTCGCCGTTAAAAAAGTTGCCGAGCCTTCCGAAAGTGTATCCGCACGGAATTGCAACAGCCATTACGTCCATCCATTTGAACAGCGGCTTTTTGTTTTTCCAGCACCAGAACACCATTCCAAGAAAACCGCCGATAAAACCGCCGTGGTAAGACATTCCTGCAAGACCCGTAAAATTCATATTCTCGTCGAAAGGCCAGAATATGAGCCAGGGCGCTTTCCAGTATTTTCCGCTCGGGGTATAAACAAGGCATGCAAAAATACGCGCACCGATTAACAGAAAAACAAAGCCAGTCGCGATGAAACTCAAGACTTCGTCTTCCGTTGCTCTGGATTTTTTTGTATCAAGCGCGCCTTCTTTAAATTGAATTTTTAAAATCAAATATGCAAATGCAAATGCAAAAACATACATCAGTCCGTACCATCTTAAAAAAGGAACTCCCGGGATTATCTCGGGACGAATCCAGGACGGATAATTAACATATAATAAAGAGTTCATATTTTAAATCCTTGCTGAACGGCTTTTACAAGTTTTGATTTTAAAAGATTATTTTCTTTTCTGACTTGCGTAAGTTCATAATTCTGCATTTTTATAGTTTCGATTAATTCGCCTGTTGTAAGAGCACCGCTTCCGAGTAAATCCTGAATTCCGCTCAGTTTGAGTTCAAAATCTTCTGCGGCTTCTTCTGATGCCTGCTCGAAGGAGAAAGAAGCCATGTCTTCGTCAGGTACAAAATTATCGCCAAACGTAATCGTTTCGGCGGCAAGTATTTTTTCTGAAATGCGGTAGATTGCCTGCGAGAGAACAGACTGCGGTTTGTACACGATGACAGGAAGGCGGCTTGCAAGCGCACGGTCCTCAAGAGAATCTTTGTACATAATTCCAAGATGTTCAATATCAAGTCCAAGATACTGATTGCAGGAAACCCTTATTCGCTGTGCGCGGTCGGCATCTTTAGGGTCTTCAATCATATTCATAATAAGGCGCGGTCTGAAAGTTTTTAAATTCCGTTCAAACTTTTCGGCGCTGACAGGGTCAACTTTTCTGATTTCTTCAATCAAGCGCGGAATATAAAGGCGCTGCAAGGAAGCGGCATCCTGCTTTAGTTTTGTAATCATTTTTGCGGCAGGAGTCGTAGATTTAAAAGAAGAATGCATCAATCTGAAAACGGCATTCTTTAAAAACAGATATCCGTTCAGCGTTGCAGTAACGGCAGGAGCGGTTACGACAATTCCCTGCGGAGAAAGCAGGAACAAATCAAGAATAATCTGATGAGTTCCGGCGCCCAAATCTATAATAAGAAAATCGGCATCAATGTTTTTAAATGCTTTTATCAGTTTGTTTTTCTGGGGCGCTTTTAAAGTCGACAGCCCCGGAATTTCACTGTCACCGGCAATAAAATCTACATTTTGATAATCAGTTTTTATGATAATGTCTTTAAACTCGCCATGACCTGTAAGCCAGGTTCCAAGTCCTTGTTTCGGCGCTTGCTGTCCTAAAACAAGATGAAGGTTTGAGGCACCTAAATCAAGATCGGCTAAAACGACTTTTTTTCCGCTCTGTCCAAGAGCTATAGCTAGATTTGCAGACAAGAGGCTTTTTCCGACGCCGCCTTTTCCACTAGCAACAGGAATTATTTGCATAAAACCATTATAACCGAAAATATAATATCACTCAACACATAAACGCTCGAGAAACGCTCGTGAATTTCTTTTCCTCACCGGCACGGAACTAGCTCGCGTTTGTAGAATTGCAGAGGGCAATTCTACATTTCCGTTGTAAGTGGTTCTTTTCTTCACCAGCACGGAAGTAGCTCGCGTTTGTAGAATTGCAGGGGGCAATTCTACATTTCCGTTGTAAGAGGTTCTGTTCCTCACTGGCACGGAAGTATTTTGCGGTTGCAGAATTACGGAGCAATTCTACATTTCGATAATTTTTAAAATTTCTTTTCCGAATGTTTTTGCTTTGGTTTCGCCTATGCCGTGGACGGTCAGGAGTTCCTGAATTGTTTTTGGCTTTTTGATTGCGATGTCATACAGAGTTTTGTCGCCAAAAATTATATACGGCGGAACGGAAAATTCCTGCGCTTTTTTCTTTCGCCATTCTCGGAGATTTTCAACGATAAGAAGTCCTGCGTCATCTTCGATTTTTGAAAGAAGTGTTTTTTTATGAAGGACAGTTTTATTTGCGGTTTTTGCATTTTCAAAATTACTGCTGTCGTCTTTGTTTTGATTTTCTTCGGGAACATAAACAGGAAGAAAAATTTTTTCTCTTGAAGCAAGCAGTGCCTTTCCAAGATTTGAAATTTTTAAAACATTGTATTCACCATATTTATAAATCACGTTTTTTTCTACAAGCGCCTGAACTATATCAAGCCACAGTTCTTTTGAAAAATCCCTGCCAATTCCCCAAGTCGAAATCAAATTATGTCCGTTTTCAACAATCCTTTTTTGGGTTGAACCCATCAAAACATCAATTACGTAATTAGCCCCGTAGCGTTCACCTGTGCGTATCATGCAGGACAAAAATTTCTGCACGGGAACTGTCAAATCAGCAGGCGCAAGTTCTCCCCTTTTGCAGACATCACAGCAGCAGTCATTTTCATCAGTTTCAGAAGGAATGTATTTTTCGCCAAAATAATCAAGCAAAAAAGCACGACGGCAAGTCCTGCTCTGCGCATACGAAATCATACCTTGCAGTAATTTTTCTGCGTTTTTGTCATCGCTTGAATTTTCAAAAAAATACCTTACTTTATAAATATCGCCGGCAGAAAAAAGCAGTAACGCCGTCGCAGGAAGTCCGTCCCTGCCTGCGCGCCCGATTTCCTGATAATACTCTTCAAGCGATTTCGGCAGGTCATAATTAATTACGAAACGGACATCAGGCTTATCAATTCCCATTCCAAAAGCAATCGTCGCAACCATTATCTGCACCTGCGACTTTATAAACTTTTCCTGATTTTTCATCCGCACGTCGTCAGACAAACCGGCGTGATAATTCAAGACAGAATATCCATCGTTATCAAGAATATCAGTCAGCTCGTCAACCTGCTTTCTTGAATTGCAGTAAATAATTCCGCTTTCGCCCGGATATTTTTTTATGAACTTTTTCACCTGTTCAACTGCATTCTTTTTAGGCTGAACTTCAAGAAAAATATTGCTCCTGTTAAAACTCGAAATAAAAACGGCAGGATTTTTTAACTGCAAATTTTTTATAATGTCAGAACGGACATTTTCAGTTGCAGTCGCAGTCAGCGCAATCATCACCGCATCAGGAAACAGATTTCTGATTGAAGAAATTTCAAGATAGTCAGGTCTGAAATCATGTCCCCATTGACTTACGCAATGCGCCTCGTCAACTGCAATACAGCTCAAACTCAGCCGCGAATTTAAAAGAATGTCCCTGACCCTTGAAGTTGCAAGTCCTTCAGGACTGACATAAACGATTTTTACATTTCCTTTTTTAATTTCATCAATCGAATTTTTATATGAATTCCAGTCAAGCGAACTGTTCAAAAATATGCAGTGAATTCCTGAAGCCTCCAGCGCCTCAACCTGATTTTGCATCAGAGAAATCAACGGAGAAACGACAAGCGTCAGGCCTTCCATAATCAGCGCAGGAATCTGATAGCAAAAAGATTTTCCGCCGCCTGTCGGCATAATTACAAGAGTATCATTTTTATCAAGCAGGCTGTAAATAATTTCTTTCTGGTTACCGCGAAAACTGTCATAACCAAAAACTTTTTTCAACACTTGCTCAGGGGTGCACTTCGTAAACGCTGAACTTAAATTTTCCACATATTCATTATAACAGTCATTACCCACTTGCAAAACCCCATAAAATATTATATAGTATTAACACGCGCCGGAATGGTGGAATGGTAGACACGACAGACTCAAAATCTGTTGCGGGCAACTGTGTGAGAGTTCGAGTCTCTCTTCCGGTAAAGGTCTAAAGTTTTTTAGACCTTTTTTTTTTGCAAAAATCACAATCCCTTTACAAACTCCATTCAAGACCTACAGGCAAAAACCTCCGTCAGTATTTCTCAAATCCACTGCTTCTTTTATATGCTCACATTCAATCACAGCACACTGCGCCATATCAGCGATAGTCCTTGCAACTTTCAGACAGCTCGAAACAGCCCTCGGCGAAAAATCATTTTTTTCAGTTTCGCGCCTCAAAAATTCAGAAGCCTCATCTGTCGTCCTGCAATATTTTAAAACACCGTCAGGTGTCAGACTATCATTTTTTATTCCCTGTCTTTTACGCTGAACTGCAACACCGCGCGCGACAGGAATCCTGAGTTCCTCAGTAGACAAATTGAGGCCGCCGTCAGAATTTTCCGATTCCGTTCTTTCAACCTTTACGCGAATATCAATCCTGTCAAGCAGCGGACCTGAAATTTTTTTCCAATACATCTCGATAGCCCTTGAACTGCAAAGACATATTTTCGATTCAGAGCCATAATTACCGCACGGACACGGATTAGTCGCCATCAACAGCTGAAACCCGGCAGGATAACAAGTACTGCGACCTGCACGTGTCAATATGACAGACCTGCTTTCCAGCGGGACACGCAGCATTTGCAAAACAGAACTCTTGAACTCACTGGCCTCGTCCAGAAACAAAACTCCGTTATGAGCCAGCGAAATTTCACCCGGCCTGCAATTCGGACCGCCACCGCAGATTCCCTCTATAGAGGCAGTCTGATGCGGAATTCGAAAAGGCGGTTTCCTTATCAGCGGATTATTTGAACTCAAATTTCCTGCAAGAGAATAAATCCTCGTAACAGAATAAGATTCTTCCACCGTCAATGCAGGCAGCAATTCACCGAATTTCTGAAGACACATTGTCTTTCCGCAGCCCGGAGGCCCGAAAGCAAGAAGATTATGACCGCCGCACGCCGCAATCTGTAATGCCCGAACAAGTTTTTTCTGATTCCTTGCAATCGAAAAATCAAACTGCCCGTCAGGCTTTGCAAACAAAACTCCTTCCACCAGTTCAAAACCATCAGGAACAGAATTCTGCTGTTTTACCGGACTTTGCGCAGTAAATAATTCGATGTTGTGAATCGCATTAAAAGCCTCTTCCAGATTTCCGGCAGAAAAAACTTTCATACCAAAAACTTCTCTTGCTTCATCTGCATTTTCATTCGGAACGATGCAATACATAATGCCGCTTGCAAAAGCCGTACTTGCCGCTGCATTCACACCGCGTACACCGCGAAGTTTTCCTGACAGCTCAAGTTCTCCCATTACAAGTATGTTTTCTTCGATAAGGGAACTGGAAATTCCGTTTTCTGCTTTCAAACACTCAGACTCGCTCAAAACAGCCAGAGCAATAGCCAGATCAAAACCTGCGCCTTCTTTCTTCAAATCAGCCGGGGACAGACTGATTAAAACACGTTCCATCGGAAATTCAAAATTCGAATTCCTTATGGCAGAGCGCATTCTTTCACGGCTTTCCTTTACGGCACCATCAGCAAGTCCTACTATGTCAACAGCAGGAATTCCGCGCCGCAAATCAACTTCGACAGTAACAATCGAGCCTTCATATCCAAACGGAGAAAATGAAAATATCTGCATAGCAACCTCAAAATTTGTCTATACATATATCATCAATTTGTTTTTGTTTTTTTACATGCAAAAAATAAAAAAAGTTAAAAAATTTCTTTTTTTACTTCTTCCCAGAAACGGTTGTCAATTTTTACGCCGCCGCTTGTATGACCGATTTTCCTGTCAGCGCGGACAGCCTCTCCGTGATAGTCACTCCCTGCAGAAACAATAAAGCCAAGCGTTCGTGCAAGTTCTTCAAGTCGCTTGCATTCTCCGGGCCTTGCACCCGGGTGATACGCCTCAAGCCCGACAATTCCGCGCTCTTTTAAATCCTGCATCACAGGAAGAATTTTTCCCCAGCTCACATAAATCGACAGAGGATGCGCCATGACAGGAATTCCGCCGGAAGCTTTGATTGCCTTAACCGACTCATCAAGGTCTGCTCCCGTGCGCTCGACATACCAGGGACAGCGCTTGCCAAGGTATCTGTCAAAAGCGTCCTGCCGTTTTCGCACGATTTTTTTTTCGACCATATAGGCGGCAAAGTGCGGACGTCCCAGACATTTTGTCTTGAACTCAGATTGAATTTCATCAAGCGAAACATCGTACCCTGCATCCTTCATTTTCTGAATAATCTGCCTGTTGCGCTCGTCACGGCTTTCCTGAAGGTTTTTCAGAATGTCAAGCAGGCTTTTGTCAATGTTTTTTAACCCCAGCCCCAGAAGGTGAAATTCCCCTGTCGGCCAGTCAATGTTCAATTCAACTCCGGGAACAAAAGTAATTCCGAATTTCCCTGCGGCAGCGGCGGCCTCTTCAAGTCCGTCAATCGTATCGTGATCAGTCAACGCCAGAACTTCTACTTTATTGTTGAAAGCGTGTTCTACAAGTTCAGCAGGCGTAAGAATTCCGTCAGATGCAGTTGAATGTGTATGTAAATCAATCATAGAAAAAAATATAACATAAAATAGATTTTTTTTGTATAATGTGATATTATATAAGAGATTATAATTAAATTTTGATATTATAAAATAAATCAGGAAAGAGGAAACTTTTATGCCAAAAGTAGTTCAATATGCTAAAGGTTCTATAATTTATTTTGCCGGCGATATTGATGACAGAATATACATTTTGCAAAAAGGACTTGTAATTCTCACCAGCACTGATATCGAAACAGGCTCTCCTGTAACTGAACAAGTAAAAAACGGTGAATTTTTTGGCGTAAAATCGTCTATGGGACATTTCCCGCGCGAAGAAACTGCAACTGCATTGCAGGAATCAGTCGTAGTTACAATGTCACTGCGCGAATTTGAAGTAATCTTTTCAAGCAACAAAGACGTCATCTTAAAAATGCTCCGTGTCTTTTCAGGGCAGCTGCGCCAGATTCACAAAAAGACAGAAAGCATGCTCAAAAATAAGCTCGAAACAAATCAGGCTGACGGAATGTTCTCCGTTGCAAAAAGTTTTTACAAGGACGAACAGTACAGAGCCTGCTGTGACGTCTGCATAAAATACCTTACAAACTATCCGACAGCTCCCGACAAAGAAGCAGTTGCAAAAATATATGCAGATGCAAAACTGAGGGCAGAAAAACTCAAGCAGCGCCGCGAAAAAATGGGCGAAATACCAACGATTACGGAAGGCGCACTCAAGCAGTTCAGTCTGCCGGCATTTAACCGCTTTGCAAAAAAATATGAACCCGAAGAAGTCATCATCAGCGAATTTGAACCGGGCAACAGTTTTTATTTAATTCAGTCAGGCGAAGTTCAGCTTGTAAAATGCGTAAACGGAACCAAGAAAAACCTTGACATTTTAAAGCCCGGCGAATTCTTTGGCGAAATGGCAATTCTTGATAATTCACCGCGCTCTGCAACATGTATGGCAATCGGAAACGTAGAGTGCCTCGAATTTAACAAAGAAAATTTTTCGATTTTAATTACAGGAAATCCGCAGCTTGCACTCATTCTTCTAAAGCTCTTCTGCAAGCGCATTTACGACCAGAAGCGCCGCTTAAGAATTCTTGCAATCAAAGACCTCGCTTTAAGAGTTGCAGACGTTTTTCTGATGTACGACGAAATGGAACCTGCACAAAACCCTGCGGAACATTCAAGAAAATTCAACATAACTGTTTCTGACGTTTCGCACTGGGCAGGATTAAGTCCTGAGGTTACGAGAACAGAAATCAATAAATATGTCGAAAAACGCAAGCTTGAAGTTTTTGATACTTACATGATTGTTTCAAATATTGCAGAATTAAGGCGAACAGTAGAATCACGAATTTCATTGAATTAATTTTTAAAATTTGCTATAATACAAACATTCTTTGCCAACTTAGCTCATCCGGTAGAGCAGCTCCCTCGTAACGAGCAGGTGAACAGTTCGAGTCTGTTAGTTGGCTTTTTTTATTATGAAGCGCATCTACTTTTTTACTCTTGTATTTATGCTTTCAATCCTTTCGTGCAGGACAACCGTTACGGAAAATCCTGCACAGCCTTCAGTTAAAACACAAAATCCTGACGGTGACATCGTTCAGCTTGTACAGAAAATGACTTTACGGCAGAAAATCGGGCAGATTATGCTCGTAAATTTCCGCTATTGCAGGATTTCAGAGGCTGAATCAAATTTTTCTCAGGCGACTGATTTTGAAAACTTCGACGGAAAAATCGTAAAAGTCGTTCCGCTTGACAGGGCAAATGCAACAGTCCGCGAAGCAATAAAAAACTATCACATCGGAAGCATAATTCTCTTTGCAGAAAATATGCAGAACACAGGGAACGCCTTAAAAATGATTTCTGAAATGCAGAGAACCGCAAAAGAGAACGATGACATTCCGCTCATCATCGGAATTGATCAGGAAGGCGGCAGGGTCAACAGGATTTTTCAGACTGCAATTTTTCCGCCTGCAAAAAAAATCGGCGACACAAAAAACACGCAGTTTGCGTTTCGTGAAGGTCAGTGCATTGCAGAACAGCTTGATGCGTTCGGAATAAATCTTGATTTTGCACCTGTCTGCGATGTTTTTTCAAATCCGAAAAATCTCGTAATCGGCGACAGGAGTTTTTCTTCAAACCCGGAAACGGCAGGGCGCTTTGCATCATCTTTTAAAGACGGCTTAAAATCAAAAAACGTCATCGCCTGCGCAAAGCATTTTCCCGGTCACGGCGATACGGCAACAGACAGCCACATCGGACTTCCGCAGATAAAAAAGACAAAAGCACAGTGGCTTTCGTGCGAGGCAATTCCATTTAAAATAAACATCGAACAGAACGTTCCGATGATAATGAGCGCGCACATTCAGTATCCGTCGCTTGACAGTTCAAAAATAAAAGCAGACAAAACAGGTCAGTTTATTACGCGCCCTGCAACGCTTTCTAAAAAAATACTGACAGACATTCTGCGCGGAGAACTGCAGTTTAAAGGCGTAATCGTAACTGATGCCCTTGATATGAAAGCGATTTCAAATAATTTTTCAGAAAGTCAGGCAGTAATCGAAGCGCTCAACGCAGGCGCAGATTTAGTCTGCAACCCGATTTCGATAATTCAAAAATCAGATATTGAACGGCTCGATGACCTTTATTCAAAAATCGAACAGGCAGTAAAATCAAACTCACTTTCTGAAAAGCGCCTTGACGAAGCAGTTTTCAGAGTATTAAAGCTAAAAAAAGAATACGGAATTTTAGACAGGACATTTAATCCCGTCACGGCTCAGGACGTCAAAAAAGCAGAAAGCACTCTTAAAAATCCCGAGTACAAAAAGCTTTCGGACGAAATTACGACTGCCCTGTCCAATTCCCAGAACCGCTGAAATTATTTTATTTTTACGGTTTTACAGTGCTTACAGTTCCTTTAACTTTTTATTTACAAACTCAGCTGCCTGTTTTGGATTTGCTTTTCCTTGAGAAGCCTTCATTACCTGTCCCATAAGCCAGCCGATGACATTTGATTTTCCAGACTTAAAGTCCTCGATTGCCTTAGGATTATCTGCAATTACCTGATCAACGATTTTTTCGATTTCACTTGAATCGCTTACAGTTTCAAGACCTTTTTCTTTGATAATTTCAGACGGAAGTTTATTTGTCGAAAGCATTTCTGCAAAGACTTCTTTTCCCTGTTTTGAAGTTATGCGGCTGTCCTCGAGGGCATCTGCAAGTTCCGTGATATGCTTTGGAGTAATGGCGATGTCCGTAATCGAAAGTTTTTCTTCGTTCAGCTTTGCAAGAAGTTCAGTAAGAATAAGGTTTGCAACGCGCTTAGGACTTTTTGCATTTTTGCACGCTTCTTCAAACCAGAGCGAAAGTTCGCGCGTATTTGTCAGAGTTTCTGCATCAAAGTCGCTCAAACCGAACTGCTTTTTAAAACGAATGCGTTTCTGTTCAGGGAGCTCGCCTACTTTTGCGGCGGCAGATTTTATAAGTTCCTCGCTTACAGTAAAAGGCTTGATGTCAGGTTCTACGACAAAGCGGTAGTCAACAAAAGAATTTTTTGTACGCTGAATTACAGTTTTTGAGTTCACTTCGTCCCAGCCCATCGTCACTTTAAAGCCGGGATTAAATTCCTGCCTGTCCTCCTGAAATTCCTTTAACTGCCTCTGTGCTTCGTACGCACACGCATCCCGTATCGAACGGAACGAGTTTAAATTCTTGATTTCTGAAATAGGAGTGTGATAAAGCTTTCCGTCCTCCCAGACATTAAGGTTTATGTTTGCGTCACAGCGCATATTTCCTTCTTCAAGATTTCCTTTCGTAACTTTTACGTAGCGCAGGATTTCCTGAACAGTCTGCATGAACAGTGCGGCTTCTTCCGGGCTTGTCATATCCGGTTTTGTTACAATTTCGATTAAAGGAGTTCCGCAGCGGTTATAGTCAATGTAAGAATGTTTGCCTTCGATATGAAGCGATTTTCCTACGTCCTCTTCAAGGTGAATTCGCTCGATACGGATACGGCGGTATTTTGCACCGGCATTTTCGATAATGCAGTTTTCGCCTTTAAAATTTTCCGTACGGCATTTTGAATTTCCGGGCTGTTCGTCTTGCGGATAATGATTAAAAGGAAGGTCTACGTAACCGTTTGTACAAAGCGGAATATCGTACTGCGTAATCTGATAGCCTTTTGCAAGGTCGGGGTAAAAATAATGCTTTCTGTCGAATTTTGTAAAGCGCGCAATTTCGCAGTTAAGAGCCTGACCTGCGACTGCTCCGAGTTCAACATAGCCTTTACTTACGCGGGGCATTGCACCCGGAAGTCCGAGACATACAGGACAGACGCGCGTATCAGGCATTCCTCCGTAACGGTTTTCGCAGGCACAAAAAGCCTTTGTCTTAGTCAAAAGCTGCGTATGAATTTCACAGCCGATTACGATTTCGTATTTATCAATAGCCATAATTATTCCTTTACTTAATGTTTCAGATTATAGCAGTAATAAGAAAATTGAACAATAATACGCAGGGTTTTACAGGGGAATTTTTTTGCCGTACAAGTTCATAATTTTCATTTGCACCGCACAAGTTGTTCAATCATTCATTCAGACATTCTCTAAATCGTTCAACAAATTCATTCACTCTCATTCACTCATTCATTTATATTGAAAATTCCTGTCCTTCTGAGTATATTAACTGTATGGAACAAAAAGGATACATTCATCAGCTGGAATCTTTTGGCTGTGCAGACGGGCCCGGAAGCAGGTTTATAATTTTCTTTCAGGGCTGTCAGATGAGGTGCAAATTCTGTCATAACCCTGACACCTGGGACATTACAAAAGGACAGGAATATACAAGCGACCAGCTTATTGCAGAAGCCCTGTCATGCAAATCTTACTGGGGCAAAAAAGGCGGAATTACAGTCAGCGGCGGCGAGCCTCTTTTGCAGATAGATTTTCTGCTTGAACTTTTTACAAAAGCAAAAGAAAAGGGAATAAATACGTGCATTGATACTGCCGGCGGTCCTTTTACAAAAGAAGGCGAATGGTTTGAAAAATTCAAGCAGCTTATGAATGTAACTGACATTCTTCTGATGGACATAAAGCACATCAATGAAGAGGAACACAAAAAACTTACGGGTCAGTCAGGAAAAAACGTAATCGAAATGTTCCGTTATCTTGATGAAATCAAAAAGCCGATATGGATAAGGCATGTCCTCACTCCCGGAATTACAGACAACGATGAATACCTTACACAGACAAGAGATTTTATAAGGACTTTAGGCAATGTCCAGCGCGTTGAAGTTTTGCCGTACCACGGACTTGGCGCAATAAAATACAAGGATTTAGGAATCGACTACGTCCTTAAAGACACGGAAAGCCCTTCTGCAGAACGCGTTGCAAATGCAAAAAAAATTCTTGAATGTGACAAATACACTGAATGGAAAAACTGATAAAAAAAACAGGCTGTCCGTTTTCTGTCAGCCTGTTTTTTTTGCCTGAAATATCGTCGTAAAATATCTGCTTAAAATATTTGCCTGATATAATGATTTAATTGAAAACTAAAGCCTTTCTACAGGAACTTCTTTTGCATCTTTTCCCATTACGGCTTTTATTTCGTTCTGGTCTTTTAACATATCAACAGGAATTACGGCGGCATCGAGCCTTGTTCCGTTCACTTCGATATACGAAATGCCTTTGTTGATGTGCTCAGGGTTTTCAACTTTTATATTAAGGATTTTTCCCCTCCAGCGCCGTTTTACAGAAAAGCCGTCCCACTCATGCGGAATGCACGGATCAATCAACATTCCTTCGTACTGCGGACGGATTCCGAGAATGTACTGTGTCGTACTGTAGTAATTCCAGGTAGCCGCCCCGGAAAGCCAGGAAACGCGGCAATTACCGGCACGCGGACTGTAAGTTGAATACGTCGTCTGCCCTACAACGTAAGGTTCGCTCTGACGGATTTCTGCCTTGTCGTTATAAGAAGCAGGAAGAGCGGCCTTGCAGTATTCATAAGCGCGGTCGCCGTTACCCATAAGAGTTTCGGCAATAACGCCCCAGCCCTGAGTATGATTGAATATTCCGGCATTTTCTTTAATTCCCGGGTTGAATACTACGGCACTCATCGTATCGCGCGGAGCTTTTACAAAAGACGGCGCGCAGAGCATAAGACCGTACGGCGTTGCAAGTTTTTCTTTTACAGTTTCAAGACACTGCTTTGCCTGCTCAGGAGTTGCGGCATTGCTCAATACTGCCCAGACCTGCGTATTAAAATAAACCTGTCCTTCTTCCATAGATTTTGTGCCGTAAACCTGTCCGTCTTCCGTAATTGCCCAGATGAACCATTTTCCGTCCCAGCATTTTTTCTGAATTGCCGCATCAAGTTTTTCGCGTTCAGCAAGTGCCCATCTGCTTTCGTCCTCTTTTCCAAGACGAAGGGAAATGTCGGAATAAGTCGTAAGACCGAGCCTGAGCTGGAAAGCAACAAAAAGGCTCTGACCTTTGTATCCGAGTTTTAAACAGTCGTTCCAGTCGGCAAGCAAACCGCACGGAAGTCCGTCTGCGCCCATTCGCTCAAGGTTAAACAAAAGCGCCTGTTTTAAATGTCCGTAAACAGTCGCCTCACCTTTATCACCGTAAGGCACAATTTTATTAAGAAAATCCCATTTTCCTGTTTCTGCAATAAACGCAGGAACTGAATTAAAAAACCAAAGACAGTCGTCAGACCGGAATTCCTCCGGCTTCGGAGCGCTCTCGTGTCCGGGATTGTGGTCTTTTTTAATTACAGGAATTGCACCGCCGTTTGAAACCTGCCCCGAAAGCATACGTACAAGCCGTTCTTCTGCCTCCTGTGGAATTGCCGCCGCAACGCCGAGTATATCCTGAACAGAATCGCGGTAGCCGAGCCCGTCGCGCTCTCCGTTATAGACAAGACTTGCGGCACGGCTCCAGGCAAAAGTAATAAGGCAGTTGTACAAGCCCCAGACATTTACAGTATGGTTAATGTCCTCATCAGGAGTATCTGCAACAAAACTTCCGAGCCGTGCATGCCAGTTGTCCTTTAATTTCTGAAGTTCTTTGTCTGCACGCTCTGCATTGCCGAATTCTTCGACAATCGGCTTTCCTGTTGCCCAGGCATCACCGATTCCGAACATAACGATAATTTCTTTTGATTCGCCCGGCTTTAAAGTAATTTCAGTCTGAACTGAACCACAGATATTATCGCCGTAAGCAAGCGAGTTTTTGCACTGTCCGTTTTTTATGGCTTCAGGAATTGCGTAAGTTCCGTAAGTGCCGATAAAAGACTCGCGGCTCGTGTCAAAACCTGTCAGAGGCGAACCGCACAAAGCCATCCAGGAGTGCATGCCCTGCTCCCCAAACGGCGCATCAGGAAACTGCTGGTAAAGGTTGTCGTGAATTGCAAAACGAAGCATATTGTCGCGCTGTTCGCCTTTAGAAATGAAAATCGAATACTGCAAGTTCACCTGATCCTGCTCCGTGCTCCACTGATTTGTAAGTTCGCAATAAGTAAAAGCGCTGAGCCTGCGTTCCTTTGAATCATTGTTCGTAACGCGAAGGCGCCAGTATTCAAAATTCTCTCCAAGCGGAACATAATAAAGAGTTTCTGATTTTATAGAAGAATATTCAGAAGTGATTTTTGTATATGCAGTTCCGTGACGGCACTCGCTTTTGTACTGGTCAAGCGGTTTTCCGACAGGCTGCCAGCTTGCAGACCAGAAGTCCCCCGAATCACGGTCGCGCAGATAAAAATACCGGCCCGGCTGGTCCATCGGAACTGAATTAAAGCGAAGCCGCATAAAACGCCCCTGTGCACCTGATTTGTAAAAACCATATCCTCCGGCATTATTCGTAATAACAGCGCCATAAACTGTAGAACCAAGGTAATTGCTCCAGCTTGTCGGCGTATCAGGCCGTGTAATTACATACTCTCTGGCTTCATCATCAAAATAACCATATTGCATAAAGACCTCGCTTTCAGGTTGAACTTAAAAAATGCCTGAAGTTAGTTGAAATTATAAATTAATGTTACACTGAATGATTTAATTTATCAAGGCAATTTTTGCAATTTCCCTGTCCGCAAAATAAAAATATTACGAAAATACAAAAAATCGTACGTTTATATAAAAATACGCGTAAAAATGATTTTTCAAAAAAAACAATGTTTTTACAGGCGAAAAATAATCTTAATTAAGTTCAATTTATAATTCACTTTTATGAAAATTAGGAATATAATCAACACAGTATGTACGAAATTGAACTTAAAGCCCACGTCACGGAACGAAACAAAGTCATTCAGTTAATAAACGGTTTTGCAGTTTTTAAAGGCACGACTGTAAAAAACGACGTCTACTACCACTTAAAAAAAGCCACAGACCAAAGCGCAGGCTCACTTCAAAACCAGAACGCAGAAAAACCGTACATAACATGCAGGCTCCGCCACGAACAGATTACTGCCCCCGACGGCACGAAAACAACCGCAGATTTGCTTACCTACAAGTCAAAAGAAAGGCACACATACAGCAACGGAACTGCATGCGAAGTAAATCAGGAAAACGAAACCGAGCTTTCAGATTCAAAAACAGTAGAAAAACTCCTGCTCGACACGGGCTTTGAAACTGCCTACACAAAAACAAAAGACGTAATGCAATGGGAAACGCAGACCCCGTTTGGCAAAGCCCTGCTTGAACTCTGCAAAGTCGAAAAGCTCGGCGATTTTCTTGAAATTGAAATAATTGCAGAAAACTGCTATAACGAAAAAGAGATTAATGAAGAACTGAAAAGCCTGATTTTAAAATCAGGACTGCAAACTTCTGATATAGAAAACAGATACTATTGTGAACTTTTAGCAGAAGCTGCCGGTAATGCAGACAGAACCACCGGCGGCGATGCTGATAAAATAAAAGGTTAAATATAAGGAGAAAGAAATGTTTGACAGGGTTAAATTCAAGAAAAATGCAAAAGCACAGTTAAAGGGAAGATTTAAAATTCCTCTTCTGGCAAGTTTAACGATAGCTTTAATAAATCTGGTTATCAGCACTACTTCAAATTTACTGCAGGATACAGAAATTGCAGCGACGGCTTTTTCTGTATTTCAGTTTATTGCAACTTCGGTTTTATGCTACGCATTTGTTTTTTTATGTTTAAAAGTTGTAAAAACAGATGCAAAACTCAGCTATTCTGATTTTACTGACGGTTTTTCGCTTATAAAGCCGGCTATTCTCGGCAATCTCTGGAATAACTTATTTATAGTATTATGGTCACTTGTTGCCATTGTTCCTGTAATCATAATTGCACTTATAACTGCAAATTCCATGAATTTGCCTGTGGACAAATCATTTAACGGAATATACAATTGGAGCTTCCATATTTTTACCAATTACCTTCCATTTATGATTCTTATATTTCTTCTGCTTATAGCAAGTATTATTTTTATAGCTATAAAGTCAATTCAATATTCACAAATGCCTTTTATTATTGCAGAAAACAAAAATATATCCGTACGAAAAGCAATGAAACTGAGCATTGAACTTACAAAAGGCAACAAAGGAAATCTGTTTGTTCTTGGACTTAGTTTTATCGGCTGGTATTTGCTCGTATTAGTTCCGGTTGTGATAGTTGCAATAATCGAGGAATTTTTCCCTACTCTGGGGTTCCTGATTTTAGCGGAACCTATCGTAACTTATATTTCATTTTCGATGATACTGCCTTATATAGAAACTGCGTTTGTAAATGCGTATTTACATCTCAAGGAATCTGCGATTAATCTTGGAAAATTAAAGCAGGAAGATTTTGAGCAAAATTCTTAAAGACAGCTATCTGATTTAACTTTACAATCTTTTTTAGGGAGAACAAAATGGACGAACATCAGGACAACGTTTCTGAAATTAATATGATTGATGAAAATCCGAAAGAAAAATCAGCGCCAAAGCCAAAAGCAAAAAAGAAGTCTTCCGGATTAATAATCCTCATTGCATTGATTGTCATCTCACTGGGATTTGCAAGTTATGCAGTTCTTACAAGACAAGGCATTCTGTCTGCGCCTGTTAATACAGAACAGAACGGCACGAACAGCAGACCGCTGGAGATTATCAAGTCTTTTAACTTTACTTCTGAAAATGCAAAAGGAAATGTTCTCCCTAAAGGAGAATACATCGCAAAAATTTTCATCACCGGCGTAATTCAGGAGGAAAACAAGACATACAGTCAGAAGTGGCTTCTTAACACGCTTTCTGCGCTGGAAAAAGACGACAACAACAAGGGAATTATCCTGTTCATAGATTCGCCCGGCGGCTCTGTATACGAATCTGACGAAGCATATCTTGCGCTTTTGCAGTATCAGAAATCAAACAAACCGGTGTGGGCTTATATGGGTTCACTTGCGGCAAGCGGCGGATACTACATTTCATGCGGTGCGCAATATATCTGCGCAAACAGAAATACGCTGACAGGCTCAATCGGTGTCATTGCAGGAGAATCTGTTGACATTACGGATATGATGGCTAACCTCGGAATAAAATCAAAAACTTTTACTGCCGGCAGAAACAAAAATATGCTCAACTACAACAGTCCGCTTACAGAAGAACAGGAACAGATTATGCAGTCAATAGCAGACGAATGTTACGACCAGTTTACTTCGATTGTAGCGCTCAACAGAAAAATTCCGATTAAAGACGTAAAGGAACTTGCAGACGGAAGAATTTATACTGCAAAACAGGCGCTTGATTTAAAACTTATTGACAAGATATGTTCTTTTGAAGAAGCCGTAACTGAAATGAAATCCAGACTGAATATGGAAAACATAAATGTCATTGACTATCAGTATTCTCCAAAACTCAGCTGGTATGATTTTCTGTCGAATGCCTTTGCAAACATAAATCCGCTTGCACAGACAACAGAAAGCAAAGTTTTAGACCTTATTTCAAGTGATATAAAATATCCTGCATATCTTTACAGATAACAGGTTCAGAATGCTGTCAGTAATGCCGTTGCCGGACAAACGCAACGGTTATTGCGGTCAGCGCATATTCAGCCATTGATTTACAATAGCGCCTATTTTATCCATTCCGAGCGGTTTTGTTAAAAAATAATTGCTTCCCAATTTTGAAACACGCTCGAGCAAATCTGCATCTTTAAGCGCCGTTATGACGACAATAAACGGATTTTCAAAAATAGAATCAGACTTTAATTTACTGCACAGCGAAAATCCGTCAATTCCCGGCAAGTCAAGGTCAAGAATTACAAAACCCGGCTTTATTTTTACCATAAGAGTTCCGGCTTCAAATCCGTCAAACGCCTGATAAATCTGAATGTCGGAAAAATTTTTTTCGATATATTTTTTTATGATTGTATTCAAACCCTTGTCATCATCTACGATAAGGATTGAACGTTTTTCAGGCGGAATTTCTTTTTTAAGAGCCTCTGCAAGAACATCAGGAATTTCGCTTCCCCGGTTTTTTAAAAATTCAGCCAGATCTTCCGGCGTCACACGAAACTGACCGCCCGGTGTCGTATATGCTTTTAGATAGCCCTTTTTAATCCAGTTTATTGCAGTCTGATTTACAACGCCGCAAATATTAGCTACTTCAAGGGCAGAAAAAACCTTAAATTTTTTACTCTTCTGTTGCATAATAATCCCTTATATTCTGAATTAATTTTATCGAAAAACCATTTTTTAATAAATAGGCAACTGTTTTATCTTCTGACTTTTTTAGCCTGAGGCATTTTTTATAAGCGCGCAAGCATAATTCTTTTTCAGAATTTTCTTCAAAAAACTCATCAAGAACTTTTTTTATAATTTCTTTTTTTATTCCGCGCGAAGCAAGTTCTGCTTCAAGTTTTGTCCTTCCCTCTGCATGCGTAATTTTTCTGTTGTTCAGCCAGGCACGCGCAAAACGGCTGTCGTCCAGATATTTTTCCTGTTCAAGAAAATCAAGGGCTTTGTTGACGTGAGTTTTTTCAAAGCCCTTCGACAGGAGTTTTGAAAAAAGCCCCAGCCGATACTGTTCGCTTCTGTTAAGATAATCCAATGCTTTTTTTTCGGCGGCAAAACAAAGACCGGCATCTACGATATCTTCTTCTTTTGAATCAGAAAAGACGGCATTTTCAACAAGCATTTCTTTTGATACGAGAGAAAGGTAAGAAGTCCGTATAAAAAAAGAAAGTCCCGCATCCGTCGTAATTTTTATACAATCGGGCGAGACCATCTGTGTAGATAAAATAACCAAATTCTAGCGTTTAGAGAACTGGAATCTTCTACGAGCACCTTTCTGACCGTATTTCTTACGTTCAACCATACGTGAGTCACGAGTAAGGTATCCGTTAGCCTTAAGTGCTGTGTGTGTATCCTGATCAACCTGTAAAAGTGCACGTGAAATTCCATGCAGACAAGCTGCAGCCTGTCCGTTAAGACCGCCACCAGTTACATTGATAAGGATATCAAATTTATTATCGTTAGATGTTACAAGAAGCGGCTGGTGAACAAGCCTTACCTGTTCAGCAGTTGCAAAATATTCTTTTACATCTTTTCCGTTTACAGTAATTTTTCCAGAACCTTCGCGCAAAAATACACGAGCAGTTGCTGTCTTTCTTCTTCCTGTTCCAATACCAATATTCTTTACCATAATCAACTCCTATTACACTTCCAATGCTTTTGGATTCTGTGCTGAATGAGGATGTTCTGCACCAGCATAAATCTTGCAATTAGCCATAATGGCACGACCAAGACGACCATGAGGCAGCATGCCTGCAATAGCAATTCTAAGAGGATCTTCCGGATGGCGTTCGATAAGTTTTTCAAAAGTATGAGTCTTAAGACCGCCTACGAATCCTGTATAATTATGATACAATTTATCAGTCTGTTTGCTGCCTGTTACGGCAACTTTTTCTGCATTAATAATTACAACATAGTCACCCATGTTCTGATTTGCAGCAAAAGAAGGTTTATTCTTTCCACGTAATACAGATGCAGCTTTTGCAGCTACACGACCAAGCGGTTTTCCTGCAGCGTCAATAACATACCATGTACGTGGCTGAGCGCTTTCATTTACAAAAATAGTTTTCATTGTATATACCTTAACAAATAAAGTTATTTCAAATTTTAAGATTGCATCTTCTTAAAATTCGATGTCAGTGATGAGCATTCACTGAACTCAATATACGGGGAACATTAATATAACTTTTTATTCAATTTTAGTCAAGTAGGACGACTTTCTTAAATAGAAAAACAGTTATATTTTATTTTTCCTGCGATTTTGCAGCTTCGAGTTCTTCTTTTTTAGCTTCTTTTTTGTCTTTTATGTCGGCAGCACCAATTAAAATCGAAATCAAACCGATAAAAGCCGCAAGAACAGGAGCAAATCCTTTTAAAAACTGAATTACCTCAGGACCCCAGTTCAAAAAGCCGGGAATAACAGAAAATACTGTAAAAGCAATGAAAATCAAACCTAAAATAATAGCAACCATTTTATAACTCCAATTAAAAAATTTTATTAATTTTCTACTATATAAAAAATATAACTGTAAAAAGCGTTTACGTCAATTCTAAAATTTTTACATTATCCGGCTCAAAACCATAAAAAGAATCGTTCCGCCAAAAATGCTGAACATACTGTTGCCTTTCCACAGGTGGATTATGACCGTAAAAGCAAGCGATATAAGTTCCGGGAGTCCGAACGGAGAACGCATTACGTTTATGTCTTTTAAACAGTAAATTACGAGGACAGCCATTATCATCGGCGGAATATACTGCTGAATGAAACGCAGGACTTTCGGCGGTTCACGTTTTGAAAAAAGCAGGAACGGAAAAGCCCGTAAAGAAAAAATTATTACTGCCGAAATAAGCGTTGCAATAAGCGCCTGCGCAAGAGTAAGTTTCATTTTCTGACTCCTCCTTTTGCACCGCGGGCAAGAATGAGGCAGACAATTCCCATGCAGATAGAAAAAATCAGTACGTTTTCAACTGCAATGACATTAAGGCGTGACAAGGCGATGCACATAATTGTGGCGCAGATTCCGATTACAGGCGGAATAAAATCTTTTGACTGTTTTATCTGTTCAATAAGCAGAACTGCAAAAAGCGCCGTCAGTGCAAAATCAACTCCTGCAAAATCAAACGGAATTAAAGTTCCTGCAATCGCACCGATTAAACTGCCTGCGACCCAGTACATTTGATTTAAAAGCGCAATCGTTCCGTAGAAAGGTCCCGGCTTTGCATTTGCAGGAAGCGGAATTGAAGTCATAAGTGCGTAAGTTTCGTCTGTCAATGCAAAAATCAGATACGGCTTCCATTTTCCCGTGTCCTTGAATTTTTCGATAAGCGAAAGTCCGTAGACAATATGGCGGATATTAAGCAGAAGTTCTGCGACTGCAATCGCACCAAAAGATGCACCCGAAGCAAAAAGTCCGATAGCCATATATTCACCTGCGCCTGCGTACATCGTCAGGCTCATCACAGGAGAAAGCCACCAGGGATAACCGCTTTTTACGAGCATCAGCCCGAACGGAATTCCGATTGCTATATAGCCGAAAAAAACCGGCAGCGTAAGTTTTACGATTTTTACGAAACTAGAATTAAGCATTTTTATTCATTCTGTCCTAAGTTTTATTTTCTGAATTATTTTAGATAGTCAAGCGCATTTTTATTGCCGGAAAGATAATCCTCTATCGTTGCCTGATTCATCGGCTTTCCGCGCAAAAATCCCTGCACCGTCTTGCAGTTCAATTCCTGAAGAATTAAAAGCTGGTCAACTTTTTCAACTCCTTCTGCAATCGTATCAAGTCCCATTTTAGTTACCATCGAAATAATCGCATTCGTAATGTTCTCTGAAACGCCGTTTTTTTCCGTAATAGACTGAATGAATGACTTGTCAATTTTCAGCGTAGTCAGCGGTAAAATCTGAAGATAACGCAGGGAAGAATATCCTGTTCCGAAATCGTCAAGAGAAATTCTGAAACCTTTTGCCTTGACCTGTTCAAGAATTGCAACTGCTTTTTCAGTGTCGTTTATCAAAACGCCTTCGGTTACTTCGATTTCAACGTGAGAAGGAATGACATTCGTTTTTCTGACGGCTTCATCAAGAATAAACAAAAAATCATCGTCCATAAGCTGAACAGGCGAAACGTTTACTGACATAATTCCGTCATAGTCAAACCGCTCTTCCCAGGAATACTGACAGGAGAACGCCTTTTCAAGAACCCAGCCGCCGAGCGCTTTTATAAAGCCTGTTTCTTCTGCAACAGGAATGAACTCATCAGGCGAAATACTGCCGAGTTCAGATTCGTGCCAGCGAAGCAGGGCTTCAAAACCGCGCAGCTTGTTGGAAGCAATGTCAAACTGCGGCTGGAAAAACAGTTCAAAATCGCCGTTTTCAAAAGACTGCGGCATTTTTGACTTGAACATAACGATGCGCAAAAATTCTTTCTGCATGTCAGGAGTGAACATCAAAATGCGGTGCCTGCCTGCTTTTTTTGCAGAGTGCATTGCAAGGTCGGCAAACTTTACAAGGTCCTCGCCTTCGGTAGTATTTTCGGGGTAAACGGAAATTCCGCCTGTAATGTTGATGTTCTCTGCATCAAGGGCTTCAAGAATTGCATCGCCAATCGTATAAAGCGAATCAACGTACGAAATGTTTTTTGCAAGAACAAGGAACTCGTCACCGCCGAACCTGTAAATTTTTACGTCGTCTTTTTCAAAAGTCTTGAAAATGCGGGCGGCCTTTATCAAAACCATATCGCCGGCCTGCTGACCTTTTGAATCGTTGAGTGATTTTAAATTGTCGATGTCAAAAAATATAAGTCCGAATATCTGGTTTTTGTCTTTCGCCTCGTCAATGATACTGTTGAATTCTTTGTAAAACTGAAATCTGTTTGGAAGTGCAGTCAGCGTGTCAGTTACGAGCGACAGTTTGAGCTGTTCTGTGTAGCGGACTTTTGCAGTGATGTCTGTCAATGCGGCAACGATAAATTTTTTGCCGACCGCATTTATTTCAAGGGAAAACCAGGTTTCTGTTTTTTCTGCAAAAAAAGTTTCGGCAAACATTTTGCCTGTCATAATTGCCTGAACGCTCATTCCGAAAAAATCAACGTCAGTCAAAAATTCTGTGCGAATCGAATTCAGCATGGCTTTTTCTTTTATATCAGCAACGGAATTCTTAAACTCGCTGTTTGTATATAAAATTTCAAAATCAGAAATATTTTCATTCTGCCAGACAGGTTCTGCAATCAGAATAGGTATTTTTATTATGTCAACAACATCTTTGAACAAAATCTCAGGAGGCATATTTCCATTTTATATCAAATAACTGTCTGTGTCAAAATGCCAGTTTTTTTTTTTGTATAATCTGCACTATTAATACAACAGCAGTTTTGTGCCGATAATAAAGAAGTAATTTTAAAATGAGGAACTTTATTATGAAAAGATTTTTTATAAAACATCTGGTTTTGTTTTTGTGCGTATGCCCGCTTTTTGCACAGAAAATAACGGCGGTAAATGAAGGCGCAAAAAAATTTGAGTTTAAATACAGGGAAAATGATGCGTACAGAATTCTCTCGACTGTTGAAGAGGACGTATTCGTAAACAGAATAAAACACCACACGTCAGAAATTTTAAACAGGGTCAGCGTAAAAGTAACTTCTGTCGACGAAAAAAATATGACGGCAGTTCACAGCGGAACTTTTATGACTTCGGAAAATTCCGTGTTTGCAAACACTCTGGGAAATAAGACTTTTTCTTACGGCGAAGAATACACAAGCGTTTTTACGCGCGACAGGTTTGGGGTTTATACAATCGATGACAAATATTTTATGCCTGTTGTAAGAGATGTTCCTGTTTTTCCTGACAGGGAAATTGAACCGGGCGAAACCTGGACATACAAAGGTCATGAGGCGCATGACCTAAGGCGAACTTTTAATATGGAAAAGCCGTACAAAGTTCCATTTACTGCAAATTATGAATACCTCGGTGTCGTAACAGAAAACGACAGGAAATTTGATGTATTCCAGATTTATTATGAAATGTCGTTTTCGCTTAACACTGCAGGCATGACACAGGCAGGCGAAATGCCGATGAAGACGACAGGTTTTTCAAGCCAGCTTGTGTTCTGGGATTCTGACAAAGGCGCGATTGACCATTATTCAGAATCTTTTAGAATTGAAATAACTACGAATTACGGCAATGTAATGACTTTTACAGGAACTGCGCATGCTGAAATTACGGAATTCCAGCGGACTGCAACTCAGCAGAATGTCGAAGAAGTTACAAAGAAAATTTCTGATCTGGGAATAAACGACGTAAACGTAAAATCAACTGAAAAAGGGCTTGTGCTTTCAATCGAGAACATTCAGTTTAAGGCAGACTCGGACATTCTCCTTGAATCAGAAAAACTCAAGCTGAATAAAATCGCAGAAATAATTTCAAATTACCCGAACAACGACCTGCTTATAACAGGGCACACTGCTTTGCGCGGAGATGAAAAAAGCCGGCAGGAACTGAGCGAAAAGCGCGCAGAAAGTGTAGCACAGTACCTTATTCAGCTTGGCGTAAAAGACAACTATCATATTTTTACCCAAGGAAAAGGTGCAAAAGAACCTGTCGCTTCAAACAATACTGAAAGCGGAAGAAGCAAAAACAGGCGCGTAGAAATTACGATTCTTGACTAGCATATTTTTATTCTGCATTTACGGTGCACGAAACCGGCAGATGGTCTGAGTATCCTTTGCCGGTAAAAATCTCGTATCTTGCAGGGATTTTTTCATCTGTCAAAAGGTCATCGTCTTTTTCAATGCGAAAGTCGGTGAAGATATTTTCAACTGCAAAAAAGTGGTCGATTTTTTCCCACTTTCCGCGGAAAAAATAAGTTCCTTCGTCCTGCGCATCGGCTTGATTTTTTTGATTATATGGGGAGAATACAGGTATTTTTTTATTTTCTGATGAATTGATTTCTGAAAAATAAAGCGACTGATTTTTGTCATAAGAGAAATCATTTATGTCTTTGTTAAAATCTCCTGCGGCAATAATAATCCTGCCGTCATTTTCTTTGTTCCTGCTATTTAAAAGCCGGGACAAAACTGTTTCCTGCCAGAGCCGCCATTTTTCTGTCTGGGATTGCCCGCCTGACTTTGATTTCCAGTGGTTGATGAAAATCGTTATTTTTCTTTCGCTTTTGTTTTTTCCGCAGACTTTTGCCGTCACTTCCATAACGGGGCGCATATCAGGCATTCTGTCTTTTTCTGTCTTTATGTCAAGGTTATGAACTTTTACGTCTGTGATTTCGTATTTAGATAAAATTCCGCAGCCGATGCTTGATTTTTCGTTTTTCTGGAAAGCGGCATATTGATAGATTTTATTTTTGAACCAGACATTACGGCTTAAACGGTTTGAAATGTCGTAAATGATTTTTTCGTTTTCGAGTTCTTCCATTATGAAAAAATCTGAATCAAACTGTTCGATTTTGGAACACAGTCTGTCAAGGCGCTTTTCGTACTGTTCAATGCTCCAGCCTGATTTTTTATTTTTGAATTCTGCATATTCAGTTCCGTCGGTTATTCCGTCAAAAAAAGTCTGAACGTTCCAGTTTGTAAAAGTCAGCTGGCTTTGATTTTTTTTGCCGGAATTAAAACTGCATGCGCAAAGATTGAAAAACGCCGTGATGGCGAGGGCAAAAACGGCGGTTTTATTTTTTCTGATTTTCATATAGACAAGATTCTCCTGTAAAAACCAATGGGAAAAATCGGTTTACGACTTTAACCTTTGGCTGATAAAGTTTTCTTATCTATATTCATACTTTTGTTTTAAATAAAATCCGCCTTTTTTTATTTAAACGTTAAATTTAAAGAAAAGAACATCGCCGTCCTGAACGACGTAGTCTTTGCCTTCTACGCGGTATTTTCCGGCTTCCTTGATTTTTGCTTCAGTTCCGTACTGCTTTAAATCATCGATTGTGTACGCTTCGGCTTTGATAAATCCTTTTTCAAAGTCAGTGTGAATTACGCCGGCCGCCTGAGGTGCTTTATCGCCGTCGTGAATTGTCCAGGCTCGGCACTCGTCCTGACCGCCTGTAAAGAAAGTCCGCAATCCCATAAGGTGATATGCCTTGCGCGCAAGAACGTTAAGTCCTGATTCAGAAAGTCCGACAGAATCCATAAATTCCTTTCGTTCCGTTTCGTCTTTGATGTCAGAAAGGTCGGCTTCAAATTTTCCGCAGATTACGACGACATCTGAATTTTCACTTTCGGCAATCTTTTTTACAGTTTCAACATATTTGTTTGTTCCCTCGGAAATCGTATCTTCGTCAATGTTGCAGACATAAAGAAGCGGTTTCATCGTCAAAAGGAACATATCTTTTACGGCAAGTTTTTCGTCATCTGACAAATCTGCAAGACGCGCGCCTTTACCGTCCTCAAGAAGAGGCCTGATTTTTTCTACGGCAGAAGTCCAGTACTTGAGTTTTTTTTCTTCTTCCTTGCCGAGTGCGCGGATTGACTTTGTAACTTTTTCCTGACGCTTTTTAATCGTTTCAAGGTCGGCAAGCGCAAGTTCCATATTAATCGTAAGAATATCGCTTTCAGGGTCAATGCCGGCTTCTGCCTTTGCATCGTCACGCACGTGCATGATGTCAGGGTTGTCAAAACAGCGGACGACATGGGCGATTACGGAACATTCGCGGATATTTGCAAGGAACTGATTTCCAAGTCCTTCGCCCTGTGAAGCGCCTTTTATAAGTCCTGCAATGTCAACGAATTTTACGTTTGCAGGAGTTTTCTTTTTTGGCTGAAAAACACTTGCAATAAAGTCAAGGCGTTCATCAGGCAAATCTACGATGCCGATGTTCGGGTCGATTGTACAAAACGGAAAATTCTCAGCGGCGGCAGGAGCTGCTGTCAATGCTGAAAAAATTGTTGATTTACCTACATTCGGAAGTCCGACGATTCCACATTCTAAAGCCATATTTTATTTCCTCTGTTTTATATTAGTTCTATTTTTTCTGATTTTATTTCTGCCGGTTTTCTATCTGTTTTTTTTCTATCTGATTTTTTTATCGGATTTTAAAGAACAGTCCGACAAGCGCAACAGTAAACAAAAGCTGCATAATTAAAAATTTGATTACGACTTGAGTTGCAGACCAGCCGCGTTTTTTGCGCATGTGGTCGTGAAGCGGAAAACGGATTTCTTTGAAAATCGAAATTTTAAAGAACCTGAGAAGCGCAACTTTTACAAGTCCCATTCCGCCGTTTACAAGAATGATTGACGACGTAGCAAGAATTAAAAACGGATTTCCGCTTACCATAATGCACGCGCCGATAAAAAATCCAAGCGCACGGCTTCCTGCATCGCCCATCATGACCGTACTCGGAAAAGCGTTGTGCCACAAATATCCCATCAGCACGCCAGCCATCGCAAAAGAAATTGCGCCCCAGTTTGCGCCTGTCGATAAATGCGGAACTAAAAGATAAGATGCAACTTCTTTGTGTCCGAGTACAAAATAAAAAAGACAGCCCAGCGTAATCAATGCAACAAGAATAAGCATGCTGGACAGTCCGTCTACACCGTCAGTACAATTTGTCGTATTTATCGAAGCCCACAAAAGGACAGTTCCCGTAATCATATAAATCCACAAAGGAACTTGAACAGGATTTGTCAGAAACGGAAGCCAGAAACATACTTTTCCGTCCGGCGAAACTTTTGAAAGAAAATGATAAAGGCAGAACGATGCGACAAGGCAAATCAAAAGGTCAAGAAATCCTTTTAAGTATTCACCCCACCCTTTTATGCTTCTGTCATCAAGAAATCCTGTCAGCATTGAAAGCCATGTCAAGCCGATTATACAGCACTGCAACGGCGTAAGCGGAATACATAAAAAGCAAATCAGAACAAAAATCGTAATAAACACGATGCCGGCTCCCGTAGGCTTTCCTTTGGCATCTGCGGCATGTTCTGTAAATTCCCTGCCTCTGTCGTGCGGCAGTTTTGAATAAAATTTTGGAACAAGAGTTACGGAAAGAAAAAATCCAAGATAAAGGGCAATTACAATCAATACTGTGTAAGACTGAAGAAGCCTTGCCGGACCAAAAGTGTTTTGCAAAATCTGGCCTAAATAATAAAGCATAAAAAATATCTCCCGGAGATTTAATACTAAGAAAGTATTTTATCAAAATTCACTGTTTAGGGAAAGTGTTAAAAGTCACTAAACTAAGTTTGCCAGAATATGCTGAATTTTGGAAAAACCATAAAACAGGCGATTATTTTCCGACACAAAATCTTGAAAAAATATTTTCAAGAACATCATCAGGCGTTATCTCTCCCGTAACTTCGCCAAGGAAATCAAGGCTGTCTTCCAGATCCTGCACGACAGCATCGAGCGTATAGTTATCATCAGCAGCAACGAGGGCGTGTTCAACACACTCAAGCGCCTGCACTACCATTTCTTTCTGACGTGCTGAACCAAGTCCTGCCTGTTCACGTGTCGTATTCTGCCCTGATGTCAGAACGTCTTTGACTGCCAGTGTAAGCCTGTCAATTCCAAGTGAACTTTTTGCAGAAATATATATTTCGTCTTTTAAAGACGGAATAAGTTTTTTATCATCGTCGCAAAGCGCAGGTTTTTCTGAATCTTTTAAATCAGAAAGTATGTCGATTTTATTCCAGATGAATAAAACAGGTTTTGAAAAATCTTTTAAAAATTCCAAGTCGGCGCGTTTTAATTTTTGAGTTGAATCTGCCAGATACAGAATTACATCTGCATCTTCTGACAAGTCTACGGTGCGTTCAACTCCTGCCTGTTCGATTACGTCGTCAGTAATGCGAAGTCCTGCCGTATCAAAAAGTCTTGCAGGAATTCCGTCGATGCTCACCCAGCTTTCAATCCAGTCGCGTGTCGTGCCTTCTATGTCGCTGACGATTGCCCTGTCCTCTTTTAGCATTGAATTAAACAAACTTGATTTTCCGGCGTTAGTTTTTCCGCACAGGACAAGGCGCGCGCCTTCCTGATAGAGTTTTTCGCTTTTCCAGGAATCACGAAGGCTTTTCAGGCGTTCAATTACGTGTACGATTCCGGCGCGGTCAAACGAGTCTGCGATTGTTTCTTCGTCTTCAGGATATTCGATTTCAACTTCTATGCCGGCAAGAGTGCTGACAATCATCTTTTTTATTTCGTCGATTTCTTTGTAAAGATTTCCTGCAAGACGGCCGGCAGCCCTTCCGCAGCTAAAATCAGTACGGCTTTCGATTATTTCACGGACGGCTTCGGCTTTTGTCAAATCAGCCTTGCCGTTTATGTATGCACGGAACGTATACTCGCCGCGCTGTGCTTTTCTGAATCCGTTTTTTAAAAGCAGGTTGAAAATTGAAGTCACGACAGCCGTTCCGCCGTGACAGCTAATCTCTGCCATTTCTTCGCCTGTAAAAGATTTTGGCGCACGGAATACACTTACCAGAACTTCGTCAATTTTTTTATCGCCGTCTTTTATCCAGCCGTAAACAATCGTATTTCCCAAAGCAGTGCGCAAGGCATTAGGACGCGAAAAAATCTTTGACAGATTTTCAATGGAATTTTTACCTGACAGCCTTATTATGCCGAGTGCGCTCGGTGCAAGTGCAGTTGCAATCGCAGCAATCGGTTCTTCAGGAGTGTAGCCTGTATTATTCATAAAATCATTCTAAAATTATCAGATTACTTTTTCAAGTAAAGCAAGAATTTTTGAATCATAAATTCCGCTTTTCTTTTTCAGTTCATTAAACGCCGCTTCTGCATCCATAATTTTTCTGTATGAGCGCGGATTTACAAGCGAAATGTAACTTTCTGCAACGCGGATAAATCTTGCAATCAAAGGAATTTTACTGCCCGAAAGTCCTGCAAGATAACCCTTGCCGTCAATGTTCTCGTGATGAAATTCAGAAGCATCAAGAAAAATCTTGCGCACGTCCTCAGGAATAAAACCAAAATATTCTCCTGCTTTCTGAACATGACTTCTTACTTCGTAACGTTCGCGGATTGTAAGATGTTCACCCTGCAGAATGTTTTTTGACACGGAAAGAAATCCTGCGTCATAAACCATTGCGGCGCAGTAATAAATCAATGCAAGTTCATCATCGACACCGGCTGCCTTTGAAAGCTTGAATACAAGTTCGCTCACCTTTTTTGAATTTCTTTTGCGGCCTGTTATCCTGTCAATTTTTTCGCCAAGTTCAATGCACTGATGCTGGAGTGCAAGAAAATGTTTTTTTGATTCCGGGTTTTCAAAATAAGATGCGGCAATATTTCTTGAGTCAAAATCAGAAAGCCCTGTTTTTTTTCTTGTCTTTGCTTTTGCAGAGTCAGTTTCTGAGTCAGACTCCCTCAGCGGCATATACGGACTTTTGTCGTCCTCCGTATCACGCTGTAAAATCGAAACGACTTTCATCGTTGTTTCAAACTGTTCCTGAGCAAGAAGCATTTTTTTATGTTTCTGATGAAGAAGCAAAATCAAAAGCAGGATACTCAAAATAATGAGTATGTAAAGAGAAATCATCAGTATCCGAATGTTGCGCGCTTTCTGATAATCGCTTTCAACTTCGATTTCGCGCTTGATGTCTGAAACAGTTTTGTTTCCGCTTATAACGTCGTCCATATTTTTTTTGCTCTGTTCAAGGCGGTAAATTTTCTGCATAACTTTTTCAAGACCTTTTCTGTTTTCTTTTTCGATATATGCAAGTTTGTCCTGTTCACCTTCAAGTCTTTTCTGTTCGTAAATTCTGTCAACAAAACTTATGATTCTCGGACTTACGATTTCCGGGTGAAGCGTAATGTACAGAACCATTTTATCGTAATTGCGTTTTGAAATTCCTGTTGAATTTTTATAAAGCGATTTTATCCAGGCGTAATAAGACGCTTCTGCCATCAGCTGAATATTGTCGGGCAAGTCCTGCGTGCTCTGATGGAATTCGATTGCGATGTTAATTTCGTCAATCGCTTTTAAATACATTCCCCTGTTGTAATAATCAGTGGCTTTTTCTAAAATCAGTTTGTCTTCCTGCCGGGAAATTTTTAATTCCTGCTCTGACTTTCCTTTTTTGCCTGATGCAGAAAACATCGGCGAAGGCATTAAAAAAATTACAAGTCCGAATATTAAAAAGAAAATCATTCCCATACTTGAAGCCAGAACCGAAAATTCTTTTTTTACTGAAAATCTTTTTGTTTTTGACGGCAATTTAATTTTTCTTTTCATACTGTTTTCCTGATTTTATAAATTTCCGAATTCCTGATTGTATACAGAATCCCAGAGTAAAATTTTTCTGCTTTCGTGTTCTTTGTTTAAAGCAGCCTCTTTGACTTCTTCTTTGTCAGATGAACCTATCGCAGGCTTGCGGTATTTCGGATTTGCCTCATAGGCTTTTCCGTTGTATTCGGCATCTTCAGGGTCGGGCGAAAGTTTTGCATAGTTGCCTGCGTTGTTCCAGTGCATGTATCCGCGGTTTACTGAATCACGCACACCGAACATTTCTTTGCGGACATATTCGGTATCGTAGTAAGTCCTGTCGTACGGAACGTTCAAAAAGAAAGTCTGAACCCAAGGACGGACTACGACTTTATTACGCGCGATGATTGTATTGCGGTAAGTTCCATAAAAATAAATTCTGTACGGACGTTCTTCGTAAGGTTCGTAGTTTAAAAATTTATTTTCAAAATGCGACGGATAGAACATCGGACAGATTACATCAACGTATTCTGCAAGAGTTTCGACGTCCTGCCCAGTTCTTGCAGCAGTCCTGTACCAGCCGTTTGCGCCGTAAATGTCAATTCCAATCGGAGCGTGAATGTTCTCCCTTGCATACGAGAGAAAACTTATGAGCGCGCTTTCTTTGTCCATTCCTTCGCTCTGCCAGCGGAACTGTGCACTGCTTAAATTTGTTCCGTCTGTCGGAAAGCGAATGTAGTCAAATTGAATTTCGTCAAACCCGCGCGCAATCAGTTCTTTTGCAATCGCAACGTCGTATTCCCAGACCTCGGGGCAAAAAGGGTCAACCCAGTTTTCGTCATAATAAGTCATCACCCTTTTTCCTGACTCGTCCGTTTCATAACCGCGCGTTCCTATCCAAGGGGAATTCGTACTCTTGTTCCAAACGGCATATTTTCCGCCGTCATATTTTGAAAGATTCCTGTCTTTAAAAACGACAATCCGCGCAATCAGATAGATATCGTCTTTTTTAAATTCGCTCACGAATTTTTCAAGGTCGACTGCATACTGGCTCGTCTTTGCCTTTTTTAAAATTTCAGGATTTTTTGAATTGTAACGCAAAAGTCCGTAATCATCTTTCATATCAATTACGAGGCTGTTCAGTTTATTATCAAGAATAAGCTTTCTGAATTTTTCGATTCCGTTTGGAAGCTGTGCCTGATACGCAGGAACGTAAAGGCTTTTTTGAGATGAAATCTGCTTTGCATACGGCGAGCTTACTTCTTCGGAATTTATCATCCAGATTTCATTAAGGGTTACGCTTGTTTTAAATCCGCTTTCTGACTGCGAAAACCAGGCAGAAAAAATCGGAGACGGACTTAAGTTTATAAGTTTTTTCCATACGTTGAATTTGTCAGGAACAGAAGGCGCGCCTCCTGAAGCAATGTCAAACGCTTTTACGCTTTTCGGACTTGAATACAAAATAGACGACTCTGCAAGAAAAAGTCCGTCGATTGTATCTGCCGGTTCTTCGCCTTTGTACACGCAGACAGAACGTTTTTTTTCAAAATCAAATCTGTATATCCTCGGAATAAAAGTCTGCGCCAAAAAAATTTCAGTGTAAATCGAGCCGTCCTCTGCCCTGCACAAAACAGGAAGAATGTCGCTCACTTCATCAGAGCCGACATTAGGGTCAGCGCCAGCAAGTCCGCCTGCCGCATTTACCATTTTCTTATTGCTGACTTTAGAATAAAAAAAGCCGAGTGTCGCATGCGAACAGAAAACATAATCATCGCTTGATACACTTCCGTCTGCTTCTGTCGAACTTAACGTAGCAACGGCAACTGCTTTTATTCCGCTCGTAGCAAGGCGCGGTGAACTGTAATAAGTCCAGCTCTGCCCCGCATCTTCTGAAAGATAAATCCTGTCTTTTGTAGCACAGACCATTTGCTCAGGCTTTTGCGGATTAAACGCAATGTCTTTGACGTCGGCAATCTGTTTTTCAAAACTTGTCGTACTGCCGTCGTATTTTTTTATAGTTAAAACAGGAAGTCCGCTGTTTCGCGTTTCAAAAGTTTTTAAATCTTTGCTGAAAAGAATTCCTTTTGAAGTCAGAAAATAAAAAGCCCCTGAACTTTTATTTCGTTCTGCAGGCTGTTCAACATAAAGAATTTGTTTTGCTTTTCCTTCTGTCCACAAAGGATAAATCGTATCGCCTTTTAAAATTTTATAAATTCCCGTTTCCGATGCAAGAAGTCCTTTTCCTGATTCGAGTGACGGAGAATTTGAATTCTTACCGGGAATAATTTTTGGTAATGTATATAAAGGATTTATTTCTTTTTCCTGTGAAAATGCCGTTCCGGGAATAAAAAGTGCTGCGATAAAAATAAGTAAAAGTTTCATACTTTTTCTATCGGCACAAAAATATTACGACTTTACACATAAAACATTTTCAAAAAAATGCGCTCAAAGAAAAACAAAAAATCAGTTGCCTTTTTCTTTTATTTCATACTCAGGAGAACACGTCAGGTGCATTCCAAGCCTTCGTATAGTTCCTTCGTCTACAGGAGAGAGAATTACGGAAGAATGAAATTCAAGGTTGCGCAATTTCGGAAGCTGCTCAAGTGCAAGCTTTGCATCTTCATTTGTCGATGAACAGCAGGCAAGCGCAACGAGTGCTTCTTCTACGTGCAGGTTCGGGTTCTTGCTTTTTAAATCAAGTGTCTTTAACTGCTGAATCGGTTTTACGTATTCTTCCGTCAGTAATTTTTCTTCATGCGGAAGTCCTGCAAGCTGCTTGAGGACTTTTAAAACTACACTCGCCGCAGCACCAAGAAGCCGGGACGTTCTGCCTACGACGATTTTTCCGTCCTCAAGCTGAATTGCGGCACACGGATTTCCTGTTTCTGACTGACGTTTTAATGCCGCAGGAACTATTGCCCTGTCGTCCGGTTTTAACTCTGCCCTCTTCAAAAGGAATTCCTGTTTATCAAGTTCTGATTTAGGGCAGTTGCCTTTTCTTACCTGACATGCCGTTGCATAATAACGGCGCAGCATTTCTTCTTTTGCAGAACGCTGGCAGACTTCGTCATCAACAATGGCAAATCCTGCCATATTAACGCCCATGTCTGTAGGCGACTGGTAAGGGCTTGAACCTAAAATCTGTTTGAAGATTTCTTTCAGGACAGGGAAAGTTTCGACATCACGGTTATAATTTACGGTTGTCTTTCCGTAAGCTTCAAGATGGAAAGGGTCAATCATATTTACATCATCAAGGTCAACTGTCGCAGATTCGTACGCAAGATTTACGGGATGCTGGAGCGGAAGATTCCAAATTGGGAAAGTTTCAAATTTTGCGTAGCCGGCTTTTATTCCGTGCTTGTGGTCGTGATATATATTTGAAAGACACGTTGCCATTTTTCCGCTTCCCGGCCCGGGCGCAGTTACTACGCAGAGCTTTCGTTTTGTTGCGATGTACTCGTTTCTGCCGTAGCCGTCGTCGCTTACGATAAGAGGAATGTTTCCGGGATAGCCCTGAATTACATAGTGAAGGTAAGTCTTTACTCCAAGGTTAGTACATTTTGTCCTGAACTTATCGGCTGCCGGCTGACAAGTGTATTGGGTAATTACGATTCCGCTTACAAGGAATCCGCGCTTTTCAAATTCTTTTTTGAGGCGCAGAGTTTCTTCGTCATAGGTAATTCCCAAGTCGCCCCGGATTTTGTTCTGTTCGATTGCATCTGCATTTACGACGATTATGATTTCTGCAATGTCCTTGAGCTTTTCGAGCATTTTTAATTTGTTGTCAGGAGCAAAACCGGGCAATACGCGGGAAGCATGGTAATCGTCAAAAAGTTTTCCGCCAAATTCCAGATACAGTTTTTCAAACGAATCAATGCGTTCCTGAATATGCTCAGACTGTAACTTTAAATATTTTTTTGAATCAAAACCGATTTGTTCCATAAAATAAAATGCTCCCGATAAATTAAAAAAAATGACAGATGCGATAATCAAAAATTATATTTGATTTGCCTTTAATTTTCAACTGTCAGAAAAATTGCAAAACCACACATACAGAATTTTCATCTTATAAATTCTTGCACGCTGAATTTTTATTGTACTATGCGTTCAATTTCTTCTGCGAGAACAATATGCAGGCCTTTTTTCTCTATTGCCTGCCGGCGTTCCGGTTCAATATCGTCATCAAGAAAAACGATGTTCCCTTTTTCTTTCAGGCGCTCGACTAAAACTCCGCCGCCTTCGTAAATCCGCTTTGCAATGTTTAAAGCGCGCTCAAGGTCAGAAAAAACTTTTTTGTTAAGTTCAAATTTCTGACCGATGTAATTTTTTCGTATCGGATTAGGCGAACGCTTTGTATAATAGGCTTTGATTTTTGCCGTCATTTCTTTTTTGTATTCACGTTCCTGTGCCTGCTCCTGTATCTGCTCTGACGAAACAAAAAAGCCTTTGTTTTCTTTCATAAGCTGTTCGAGAGTTTTGTTTTCTTTTTCGCAGAGTTTTTTCAGGACGAGCATCGTTACCATTGCATCGTCAACGCTTTTGTGCGATTCAAGTTTTGAAACGTCACATTCTAAAAATTCTGCCCATTCAAAAAGTTTTTTCTTGCAATCGAATTTTTGCGACAAAAGTTTTTCTGCATCAAAGGCACGGAACCTGATGTATTCTTTGTAGTAACGTTCGCACGCGTTGTTTACAAATCCAACGTCATTGCTTACCGCAAAGCCAGAGATAAAACAGTTTCCGTTCGTAAATAATTTTTTTATGCGCTTGTAGAAAAAATCAAAATTCGGTTTGCTTCTGAAATAGTCTTTTGAATATGCAAGCTGGCATTTATTTTTCGGACTGAACAGATACCAGTCAAAATCTGTTTCGGGGTTCATTACGATGTCTTCGCTTTCGATGACGTTCAGTTCATCGTCAGTCAGAACGTATCCGAGTGAACAGATTTTTCCGATGCCGTCAAAACAGTTTGCACATTCGCAGTCAAAAAACAAAAAGGTTTTATGTTCCATTCTTTTCTCCAAAATTATTTTCCATATTTTCTTATTTTATTTTTTTTTACTTTACTTCGTAGAATACAACTTTTTCTTCATTACCGCAAAGGATTTTGCATTTGTGCCGTCCGATTTGCGCAGGAACGGAAGCAAGAAAAGGCCGCTGGATTTTCTGATAAAATTTTCCGTCAATATAAATTTCAATTTCATTTTCAGTGCCGCCTGTTGATTCGATTTTTACTGTCTGATTTACAGGCGAAGATTTGTCGATAAAAAAAACTGCGTTATTCCGCGGAGATAAAATTTCAAGCGGAGATGCGGAATACAAAATACGGCTTTGATAAGAATTAAGGTTTTCATTAAGCGAAAGCCATCTCTGGTACTGCTCGGGATAATACGTTACAAAAACGCCGTTTTCTTTTTTGTGCCAGTAACACGGCAAAAGCGGCTTTCCGTTTTCGACAAATTCGTAAACTGTCGAAGGACAATTTTCTGACGGCGCAAGACCTGAAAGGCGGCACACTTTTTGTTTTGAATAGTTTTCAGGCTCGGGAACGGAAAGGCTTTCAAGTCCGTCGCCGTTTTCCAGAAAGTCAAGAATGTGTTTTGCAACCCAGGCAGGAAGCGAACTTCCTGTTTTACCGACTACAGTTTCGCCGGAAAAATTGCCCATCCACACGCCGACTGCATAACGCGGAGTTGCACCAAGCGCCGTAATATTCTGATATTGGTTTGAAGTTCCTGTTTTAAAAACAGACTGATATTTTGTTTCAAAAGTCTGATAATACCCGAATCCCAAAGCGCGCGCACTTTTTTCTGACAGGAACGATGCAATAATGCGCGAAACGTCACTTGAAAAAATCTGTTCGCATTTTGTTTTTTCATTTTTCAGAAACGAATTCTTTTCTGAAAAATATTCAAGCGGAATATATTTTCCGTCACGGACAAAAACAGAAAACGCAGGAACAAAATCCTGCAGAGAAACTTCGCCTGCTCCGAGCGCCATGGAAAGTTCTGCATGAAACGCGCTTTCTTTTATATCTGAAAAATGAAGTTCATCAAGTTTGTCTGCAAAGCAGCTGATGCCTGTTTTATCTAAAAGATATACGGCAGGAACATTCAGACTTGAAGCAAGGCAAGTCCTCAAGCTCACAGGGCCGTTAAAGCGGTTGTTAAAATTAAACGGAATGTATGCTCTGGAATTTCCGAATTCCATCGGAACATCGGGCAGGACGGAAGTTGGAATTACGATTTTATTTTCAAGTGCAAGCGCGTACAAAAAAGGCTTTATGCTTGAGCCGGGATGATTTTTAAAACGCACGCCGTCAACCTGCCCTGAATTTTCTTCGTCAAAAAAACTGTTGCTTCCTACCCAGCAAAGAACCCTGCCTGTCTGAACGTCCATTGCAAGAACGCTGATATTTGAAACGCGGCTGTCCTTTGCATTTTCAAGAGCGCGGTCTGCAAGATTCTGCGCACAGTTCTGGACGTCCATATCAATGCTAAGATGAACTTCATACGGAATTTCTGATTTATACGTTTTTGTCAAAAAAGTTTTTTTGCCGTTTTCACTTGCAAAAAAATTATTACTGCGAAGATAATTTACTAAATGCGGAACGTAAAACGGACAGACAAATTTTTTCTCAGGACTGTAAAAAACAGGACGGCGCGGAATCAAAGACAAAGTCTGGATTTCTTCCGGGAGCAAATCTTTTATGTCTTTTGAAAAATAAAGCCGTGATGCAGACTGCACGCCTTCAACGTTATTCCCGAACGGAATCGAGTTTAAATACAGTTCAAGAATCTGATTTTTTGAAAAACGGGATTCAAGTTTTAAGGCACAAAAGGCTTCTTTAAGTTTTTGAAAATACGAGCGGTCAGCGGCTTTTGTAAATTCATTCTGCTGATTCTGATAATTCAAGTCGATGAGTTTTGCAAGCTGCATCGTGATTGTCGAAGCGCCGCTTACATTTTTTTTGTTTGAAACATTCTGAAAAAGCGCCCTGAGCACCGCCGCAAAATCTACTCCGCAATGAAAATAAAAACGCCTGTCCTCTGCTTTTACAAAAGACTGCTTTATATTTTTTGGAATCTCTTTCTGCGGAACAAACTCGCGGCGCAATCCGTTTTGCAATGCAGTTATCTGAACCAGATTATTTTTCCTGTCGTAAATCCTCGTACTGAATTCGCGGTGCAAAAAAACATCAAGTTCAGGATAAGGCAAAATCAAAAAGAAAAGATGAACTGCTGTAACCAAAGCGATTACAGCAAGTACTATCTTAATTTTTTTTCGTTTCAAAATTTCAGCAAAACTTTTCATCGCTTATTTTATGATAAACAAAAATCCGTCTGAACGTCCGAAGATTTCAGGTTCATACATACATTCAGCCTGCACAGGAGGAACAGGATAAACACCGCGCCTTGAAGCCCTCACAGTAACTGTCCGCTGGTAAGTTCCGTAGCGCATAAAATTTTCAAAGTACTGTGCTTCGTTGTCATAAAAATATTCGTACTTGTCAGAATACCAGAAATACTCATCGTCATAATCGTAATCCCATTCGTACTGAGACTGAACTTTGTCGCCCGACGTATTTTTGCTTGCGCCCGTGCTCAATGCAGAGTCAACGATTTCAGCGCCGGACGGAACAGGAACTCTCAATGCAACATAATTGCGCGCCTGAGAAGTTATTACAGTCACGTCAATTTTGTAAGTCTTTCCTGAGTCAAGAACAATGACTTTTGAATCAGGAGAAGGCGGCGTTACTTCGTTTCCGTTTTCATCTGAAATTTTATAAAGAATTTCAAAACCTTCGTCACGGGCATTGCAAAGTTCATCAGGAATCGCATACTTCATCAATGCAGAGTAATACAAAGTTCCCGTTCCGTCTTTTGTAAATTCTATGTCAGCAGTTTTATTGTGCGGAATGTTTTTCAATTCATTGTCGCCGAACAAATAAGTTTTTACGGCAGGCTTTGCGCCAAGTCCTTTGAACTTATCCTGAACCAGAACGTTTTGAGCGCCGTCAGGATTTTTAATTACCGCACTCGAAATAAAATCAAGAGAGTCAAGATTGCGCTTTTCAATCAAAACAGAAATCGCTTCAAAAACTCTTGCGGTAGTTGCCGTGTTCTGCCAGTAACCGGCTTTCTGCTTTTGCAGTAAAGTGAATAAAATTTTATTGACAAGAATATCGTTTGGTTTCTGTTCAACAAAAAGCTGAAGGACAGAAGCAAGGCCTTCTGACTCGTTGTCATACATTCCAAAATAATCATAACCGCAGTTGTACGCCTTGTCGATTGAAACGCTCCTGTTATTCGGTTTTATATACGAGCGGATGATATTTGCAATTTCTTTCGCACGCTTTTTTGAAGTTCCATTGTTATGGTGCTCGTAAGCAAGACCGACATACGCAAGCATCGCAAGAGATTTTTCGCCGGCATTTTTTTTGCACTCGTCGTACAGGGCATCGAGAACTTTATCAAGGCGCGAATCCCCAAGCAGGCTGAACACATAACAGGCATAAGCCGTATAAGTACCTGCATGACTTAGATTATGTTTTTCAATCGATTTTGCAAGATACGTTTTGAGTGAATTTATGTCATACCCGATTTCTGCACTTGAATATCCCCGCTCAAGTGCAAGCTGATACATGTGTGCAAAACGAAGCGAAACATATTCATTATCCCAGCTGCTTCCCGGCCAGTAAGGGAATGAACCGTTTGCATGCTGTTCTTTCTTTACAGAGGCAAACCAGTTTTTTACGACCTGTCGCGGATCATCAACATTGCTCTTCAATCCGAACACATCGATGTAATCTCCAAAAATTATCATCGGCCATATTTTTGATGACTGCTGTTCAAGACAGCCGTAAGGATAATCAAAAACATATCTTACCGAAGAACCCATAAGTCCAATCTGGCTCGGGTCAAGCGTAATTTCAAGTTCACCGACTCCGTCTTCGCACCAGCCCGGAATAAATATTTTTTCTGTCTGAGATGACTTGCCGCTTTTTTTATTTGACTCAGATTCAACTGTACCTGTCAGCGCAACAGTTTCGTAAACATAACTTTTTTCTATTAGAATTTTAGAAACAAGTTTTTCTTTTAAAACATCTGACTTTACGTCATAGACAAGTTCAACGTTTCCTGCAGAAGATGCGGCAACGTTAAAATAAACAGGCATTGTCTTGCCGGCAGGAACTGTTACAGTCTGCTGATTTTTTCCGTCAATAAACGCCTGTCCGTTTTTTGTCACAAGACCTTTTGCCGTGTCTGATTCATAATTTGAAAGCGGTGCGCGAACAGAAATTCCTACGGAAACATCATGCGCCTTGCTGTCAAGGTTCGTAACTATTACACCGGCCTCTGCAGTATCGCGGACACGAAGCCTGCGCGGCTGGACTGCCTGAACGTTAATCAGATTCTGAACCTGCACTTCTGATTCGTTAAGAGAAAAATCATTTCCTGCAACACCAAACGCCGTTACCCTGTATGTCGTCAGCGAATCAGGAAGCGTAAACGTAACTTTTGCAATGCCGTTTTTGTCTGTCATTACGACAGGTTCAAACAAAGCAGTCGGTTTAAAATCCTTGCGCTCGATTTCTTTTTCAGAAGCGCTCGCCGCGCCTTCCATCAGTGTATTCATCGAAAGAGAATCACCGCCCTGCAATGATTTTACTTTATACGTAACAGGGTCCATCAAAAGGTTGCGCGAATCTCCACCGATTACGCAAAGAGGATAATTTGAAGAATTGTAAAAATATGACAGAGGATCTTTGACATGATAATTAATCAAGTCAATTACGGCGCGGTCAACGACCATTACTGTAAGTTCAGCATTTTTCAAAGGACGTCCGTTTTTTGTCGCCTTCAATTCAAGCGTAATTTTTTCGCCAGGGCGGTAAGTCTGTTTTTCTTTTGAAACTTCAACATCAAACGAAGCAGTCTTTAAATCCACGTTAAGCGCCGTAACGCCGTAATACCCTTTTGGTTTTCCCAAATCAGTTTCGCCGTACTGGTGGCTAGGCTTTTCCTTGCGCACTGAATACGAACAGATTGAAACATACACGACAGGCAGATATTCTTCTTTTACAGGAATTTCAATCTGCGTACATGAACTGTCGATATGACGAAGTTCACTTGAAAGAATTGAATCGCGCTCTACTGTAATAATGTAATCGCCTTCCGCAAGAGGACTTTCAAGAAGAAGCCTTGCAGTTTCGCCGGGCTTGTATTTATTTTTATCAGGCGACAGGCGCAGTGCCGAAGCATTGTCAGAATCAAACCAGTAATAATCGTAGCCCGTAACATAAAAACATTTGTCAGTTTTTATGCAGTTATTTTTTCTGTCCTTTGCCGTAATTGAAACTGTATAAAATCCTGCTTTTTCAGGAACAAACGAAATCACGCCTTTTGACGAAGCGTCAACTGCTCCTGACGTAATTTCTTCGCTGACACGCTGCCAGTGAGAATACACGCCGTCAACTGCATCTTCGTTTATGAACGACCAGCAAGACCTGTTTACACTGTATTCAATTGTGCCGTTAACAAGAGTTGAAGGCGCATAAGTTCCGTCCGGCTTGAACAGTGCAAACGGAATTTCAAGTTTCTCTTTTGACTTTGGAAAGCCGTTTGCAAACCGCTTTATCGCACCGATGTAAAACATTCCGGGGTGAATGACTTTTGCCGCCCCTGTATAAATTGACTGATTTGAAATGTCAGTAACTTTGATTTCCGAGCGGTAAACATAAGACTGACCCACAACGCCTTCTTCCGTATTGCACGAAATGCGCGTAACGCCGTCCTCGTTCACTTTGCCGTTTACCTGCGAAACCATCTCCGGCGAGCGGTTGTCGTTTGCAGGGCCAAAAACATAATTGTCGGCTTCAGGAACAGGCGGAATAAAATCAGTTGCCTGTCTGTACCAGGAAGCTTCGTAACTTGCACCGCTTAAAGCACCGCCTGCAAGATACGATGCACTGAGTTCTGCGCTGACAGATTCGCCGAGCGTATAATTAAGGTCAGGAATAGTCGCGCTTGTCTGGAATTTTACTTTTTCAAAATAAGCGACTGTAAAATATTCAGAAGAAAGACATTTTTCGTCTTTATAAAATTCGATTGCATATTCACCGGGTTTTATGTCCTCAGGGATTTTAAATGAACCGTAAAAACCGCCTGAGCCAGACAGAATGCCTTTTGAAGTTCCATAAAGTTCTTCATCGTTCCAGGACTTCTTTTTAAATTCACATTTATATTCGCCCGACATCGTTTTTAAACCGTCACGTGTCAGCGAGCGCGCAATTCCCCTAAAGCTTACAGTTTCGCCGGGACGATACAATCCCCTGTCCGTAAACAGGAAAATAATATTTTTATTTTTGATGTAAGCATTATAAAAGTTTGAAGAAGAAATTCCGAACTCCCATACTGAATGATTGTCAAGAGGATAAGTTACTTTATCATTGTCTTTCTGGACAAACAGACACAGATCCCTGTTTTTTGACGCATTAAGAAAATATGACTGGTTTTTCTTTGAAACATCAAATTCAACATAACCGTTTTTATCTGTATAACCTGTGCCAAAATTATTTACGAGTGCTTCAGAAAGATTTTCTTCTGAGTAATCAGAATTTTCATAAAGATAAACTTTTGCATTTGCTACAGGACTGTCGTCAGAAAGTCTTTTTACAAGCGCCACGACTTTGTTATAACCTGCACGGGCAGTAACGCCTAAATCCGTAACCTGAATATTTACGTCTCTGAAATATTCATAATCATAATATTTTTCGTTCCAGTTGTTCCAGCTGTGAGTTACGGCATTTACATTAATCCGAACAAAACCAAGACCGTATTTCAAATAAGGATCAAGTTCAATTTCTTCAAAATGCCTTTTATTATCAAGCGCCGTATCTAAAGTGATTTTTTTTGAACCGGCAGACGACGAATTCATACTGAGCGGATCTTCAACGCTTTTAATCGAATACGAACCCCGCAAAAGATTTTGATGTTCGATAATAAATTTATGCGGATACTGCGCTTCAAGAATTTTATTGCCGTTGTCAATCATTTTAAAAATACTTGCCGCCTTAGGAACTTTAAAATCAAATCCAAAAGAAGTAACAAGCTTCTGATTGTATTTATCAGTAATTTCTTTACTGAGCGAACCTGAATATCCCGAATCATATTCTACAGGAAGCCCGCGTATATAAACTTTTTTTCCGCTTACAGTAACGTCCGCCTTTGACAAATCAAGCGGCGGCTCAATAGAAATATGACGTACGGCAGAAAAATCTTTTACAGGCTGATTGAACGAAAATTCCAGAGTCATATTGTAACTATCAAAGTTACAGCGAGTTAATTCAAAAGGTTTTAAAACCGAATACTCTTTCTGTCTGCCGCTTTCTGCAACGAGCGAAACAGTCTGATTTTTTTCAAACTTTCCGCCAAGCTTTACATAGTGAACTCTGGACGACGAAACTTCCCTGTATTTTGAACGCTTTGTTTTTTCATCATAAAAACTTTCTATCGGAGTTGAACTTAATGAAAGCGGATTTTCTCCTGCATAAGCTTTTACAGCTTCCTTAAATTTTTTTGCATTGATTTTTGAATTCAAAAAAACGATTAAATCTCCTGCGTATTCAACAGGAACTCCTGATTTTTTATCGTAATAAAAACTGCGCGTCATCGAAGAGCCCGGCAAAATAGAAGTAATTTCCACACTCTGCGCTTTGGAAGAAAAAGTCAGCTCGCCACTGATTGCAGCGCCGTCAAGACTTTTTAATTTTGAATTCACCTGAATCGTATAAACCTGCGAAGGCTCAAGTTCTTCTTCCGGTATAAAATTCAACTGCCGCGAACCAGTCCAGCGGTACTTTCCTTTTACAGGCGGAGTGACCGTAAAAATTTCTTTGCCGTCAACATCGTCTGACAAAGCGGCAAGTTCCTTTACAGGCAGGCTGAACAAAACAAAGAAAACAGGTCTGTTCATATTCCCCGGAATTTCATTGGCCGGTCCCCAGTCAGTTACGCAAAAAACTTTTGAGTCAGAGTTTTTGCCTTCATAACTTTCTTTACTCAGCACCGTCTGAACTGCGCGCACCGCAGACGAAACGTCACTGCGAAGAACGTTATATTTTGTTTTATAGCCTGCAAGATTTCGTATTGCTTCTTCTCTTGATTTTTTTATTTCAAGTTCAGACTGCTCCGTAAAATCGGCAGAAAAATTATTCAGAAATGCTTCGCTTTCTTCAGCAGACATATTTTTTTCTGATGACGATAAAACAGTCTGTGCAAGAATTTTGCTTTTGCTTTCACACCCTGCGCACAGCAAGGCAAGAACAAAAACAGAAAAAAACTTTCTTAACTTAATACTCATAGTTTCTTCTCCAATAAAAAGTCAATAAAGAAAAAAAATAATGCAGTCTGAATTTTTGGAAAAAAAACAGACCACATTATTCTAGTCTAGCACAAAACTATTTCAATAAAAAGCCCGGAACAGTGCAAATGATACAGTCACTGTTAAAAGCGTTTTACAGTTTTTTTACAAATAAAACCCTGATTGCATTAAGAACGCACAAAACCATAACGCCGACATCTGCAAAAATCGCAGTCCACATATTGCTTATTCCGAGCGCACCCAGAACAAGGCATGCAAATTTTACGAACAGCGCAAACGTTATGTTCTGGTAAACAATTCCCATACATTTTTTTGCAATGCGGATTGCCTTTGGAATCTTTAAAAGATTGTCGTCCATCAAAACAATATCGCTTGCTTCGATTGCCGCATCACTTCCGAGCGCGCCCATAGAAATTCCCAAATCTGCCCTAGTCAAAACAGGCGCGTCATTTATTCCGTCGCCGACAAAAGCAAGCATTTCGTTTGAAGATTTCCGCCCGATAAGTTTTTCAACTTCCGAAACTTTTTCCTGCGGTAAAAGTTCAGCGTAAAATTCATCTATGCCGATTTCCTTTGCAACGCTTTCTGCAACAGACTTTGCGTCCCCTGTAAGCATTACAGTTTTTTTAATTCCGATTGACTTGAGTTTCTGGAGCGCCGCTTTTGAGTCCGGCTTTATTACGTCAGAAATTACTATGTGACCTGCATATTCGCCGTTAATTGCAATGTGAACGATTGTACCTGTCGAGTGACATTCTTTAAAAGCAATGTTTTCTTTTGACATCAGCTTTCCGTTGCCGATAAGAATTTTTTTGCCGTCAACTGTCGCGCTTATTCCGTGACCGCTGATTTCCTTTACATCGCTGACCCTGTTTTTGTCGATTTCTTTTGAGTACGCCTTCTGCAAACTTTTGCTTATCGGATGATTTGAATAGCTTTCTGCAAGCGCCGCAATTTCAAGCAGTTTTTCGTCCTCGATTTTACTGTGATGAATTCCAGAAACTTCAAAAACTCCTTTTGTCATCGTTCCTGTCTTGTCAAAAACAAGATACTTTACTTTTGCGAGCACTTCCATATAGTTTGAACCCTTTATCAGAATCCCGGAACTTGAAGCACCGCCGATTCCTGCAAAAAACGAAAGCGGAATGCTTATCACAAGCGCGCAAGGACAGCTTATTACAAGAAAAGTCAGCGCGCGGTAAATCCAGACCTGCCACTCAGGAGAGCCTTGCAGAAAAAGAATTTTTACAACCGGAGGAACAACCGCAAGAAACAATGCCGAAATGCAGACAACAGGCGTATAAACTTTTGCAAACTTTGAAATGAAATTTTCAGACTTTGATTTTTTAGAGCCTGCACTTTCTACAAGTTCAAGAATACGTGAAGCCGTCGACTGCCCGAATTCTTTTGTAGTCCGAATTTTTATCACGCCGGAAGTATTTATACAGCCGCTTGAAACTTCATCGCCTGCCTGCACTTCGCGCGGTATGCTTTCGCCTGTCAGCGCAGAAGTATCAAGCGAAGTTTTGCCTTCGATAACGATTCCGTCAAGCGCAATTTTTTCTCCGGGCTTTACGACGATAATGCTTCCCGGCTTTACAGTTTCAGGACTTACAGTTTCAATTTCAAGATTTTCATTCTGAACATTTGCGTAGTCAGGACGGATATCCATCAAGTCAGAAATATTCCTGCGGCTTTTTCCGACTGCAATTCCCTGAAACAGCTCGCCAATCTGATAAAAAAGCATTACGGCAACGCCTTCCGTGTACTCGCCGAGCGCAATCGCTCCGACAGTCGCCACCGCCATTAAAAAGTTTTCGTCGAACGGCCGCAGGTTAATAATTCCCTTAAGCGCCTTGAACAGGATGTCGTAACCGATTACAAAATACGGAATAAAAAATAACCAGAACTTTAAATCCCGTCCCAGAAAAATAATTCCTTCAACAGGAATAAAAGTTATGCCAGCAATCAAAATAAAACTGGCAAATATTCTCCAAAGCATTTTTTTCTGTTTTTTTGTCATAATGTTCTCCGGTAAAAAAGCGTTCTGACTGCCGTCAAAATTCACTTTTTAGAATTCAATATCGCAATCGCTTTCTATTTTTTTGCAGTTTTTCAGAACCTGTTTCATAATCTTTTTTACGTCTGCATCATCAGCAAATTCTACAGTAAGTTTCTGCATCATAAAATTTATATTTGCCGAAAGCACGCCTTCTGTTTTTGCAGCAGCTTCTTCCATCAGGTTTGCGCAGTTTGCACAGTCAACTTCAATCGAAAATGTTTTTTTCATTTTTTTCTCCTATAAAAAGTCAAGAAGATTGTTTCACAATCGATTGACTTTTTACGCTGTTCCGTAATGCAATAAGGAACAGCAGTTGATAAGGAAGTTCGCAACGCGAACTTGTGAATAAAAACTTTGACGCTATTTAAGGCAAAGTTTTTATTACACCCTCCTATAAAAAAATCAGTCCGCTTCGTGAATGTGGGTAAGCCCGCATTCCATAATCATAGCCACGTGATTGTCGTCAAGCGAATATTTTACTTCCTTGCCTTCTTTAGTACCTTTTACAAGTTTGGCGCTCCGTAAAACCCTGAGCTGGTGAGAAACGGCAGAAACGCTCATTCCAAGAATTTCAGAAAGTTCGCCGACATACAAATCCTTTACTTCAAGACAGCTGATTAACTTTGCACGAGTTGCATCGCCAAAAACTTTGAACAGTTCGGCAAGGTCATTAATCGTGTCGTCATCAGGAATCTTGTCTTTAATCTGTTTTGACAAAGCAGTTTCCCTGCTTTTTGCAGTTTTTGCTCCCGGCATAAAAAAACTCCTAAACAGTTGAAAACTTGTTCAACTATTTAAGAGTATTATAACCAGAATAAATCAATATGTCAATAGTTGAATAATTGTTCAACTATCATTTTTTAACTTTATTGCTTTCCTGCCCTTCTACTTTACAACGACAAGTTCGTACTCACGGCTTCCGACGCCGATTTTTTCTGCGTGAACTAAAGTTTCCTGCCAGCATGAAGCCGGTGTAGAATCTTTCCACAAATCAGAGGACATCTTTACTCCAAGTCCGATGTTGTCAGTAATCCGCGTATTTTCAAAGCGCGTCGCTTTCATACACAAATCAGAGCAAGCCTGATCGAGCGCAACAGGATCAAAGCTTACTGCCATTCCTATATTCGGAATAAGAGGCGCATCGTTAAAAGCATGGCAGTCGCACCAAGGGCTTACGTCAAGAATCATATTAATGTGGAACGCAGGCCTTCCGTAACATACCGCCTGTGTATATTCTGCAATCTTGCAGTCAAGGTCTTTTACGGCGCTTTCGTTGTTGTTTGAAATTGCATCAAAGTTGCACGCTCCGATACATCGTCCGCACCCTTTGCACAAATCCTGATTAATTACGGCTTTTCCCGTATCAAAGAAAATTGCATCAGAACCGCATTCTTTTGCACACTGCTTACAGCAGCGGCACAAATCTTCCGTAACGTGAGGCTTGCCCGATTTATGCTGGTCCATTTTTCCGGCACGGCTTCCGCAGCCCATTCCGATATTTTTCAGTGCACCGCCAAAACCTGCTTCTTCGTGACCTTTAAAATGATTGAGGCTTATAAAAACATCTGCGTCCATTACCGCCCTTCCGATATGAGCCACTTTGCAATACTCGCCGTTTACGACAGGAACATCGATTTCATCAGTTCCCTTTAAGCCGTCTGCAATAATTACCTGACAGCCTGTCGTCGCACTCATAAAGCCGTGTTTGTTTGCGACATCAAGATGGTCAAGCGCATTCTTCCGGCTTCCGGGATAAAGAGTATTGCAGTCTGTCAAAAAAGGCTTTCCGCCAAATTCCTTTACGAGTTCTGCAACGGCGCGGGCATAGTCAGGACGAAGGAACGACAGATTGCCGTCCTCTCCAAAGTGAAGTTTTATCGCCGTAAATTTTCCGTCAAAATCAATTTTGTCAATTCCTGCCTGTCTGCAAAGGCGCTTTAATTTTTCTGTAAGACCGCCGTCTTTTACAGTTCTGAAATCAGTAAAATAAACTTTACTTTTTTCCATAATTCGTTCCCCTTTATAAAGACTGCATCTAAAACTTGCAGTCAGTTTTTGTCATAAACTATTTTTACATTTTATCTGAACTTTATATTTTAGCCTTCAATTAATTTTCATTATTTTAACTTTCAATTAATTTGCAGACGTCAATCCATTTTCCGCCGGAATATTTTTCAAGTTCGTCAGGCGTAAGTTCGATTGCAGAATTACTGCTTCCGCACGCAGGAAAAACTGTAGAAAACCTTTTCAGCGAAACGTCAAGATAAACGCCGATGCCGTCATTAATTCCAAACGGACACACGCCGCCGACGGCATGACCGACAAGGGATTCAACTTCGTCAAAAGAAAGCATTTTTGCCTTGCACGAAAAAAAGCCTTTGTATTTTGCATTGTCGATTTTCGTATCGCCAGCCGTAACAATCAAAATCACGTCCTGACCGACAGAAAACGAGAGCGTTTTTGCAATCCGTGCAGGCTCGCAATTTACGGCCTTTGCGGCAAGTTCAACTGTTGCACTTGAAACCGAAAACTCAAGTATACGCTCTTCAATTCCGTATTTCTTAAAAAATTCCCTGACCCGTTCTATAGACATATTCCTAACCCTGACAATAATCAATAATAATTATACGATTATATTATGCAGAATTTATTTTTTCAATATTTTGCAAATACAATATTGTACGAATAAAATTTTTTGTCAGCGCCCAGACCAGAAATCCGCGAAAAAAAAGCACATAAAAAAAACGCACGCTGCAAGTTGTCAACTTACAAACGTGCGCTTTAAATCAAAACAGATTCTAACTAAGCATCTTTGTACTGACCTACAAGTTCAGGGAAGTCAAAGTTCTTTTCGATAAAGTAGCGCAAGTCAAAATCTTCGTGAGTTACGACAACAAGAATAGTTGCGTGCACTGCAAGATAGTCAGAAATTACTTTCATTACGTTAAGGCGCGTATCAAAGTCGATGTGCGCAAACGGCTCGTCAAGCAAAAGAATATCAGGCTTTGCAGTCAGGGCGCGGGCAATGTCCATTCGCTTCATTTCGCCGGAAGAAAGTTCCTGCGGACGTGAATCAAGATGGGCTTTTGTAAGTCCGACCTTTTCAAGATTTTCTGCCATCTCTTCAAGAGTGCCGTCAATTCCTGCCTTTGAAATCTGCATGAACGAATCACGGATTTTCAAGTCAGGGAAGAACGAAAAGCGCGAGTCCTGCTGAACGACAGCCATTCTCTTTCTGTACGGCTTAAAATGTTTAGGGTCTTTACCCTTTTCTTTCGGCTTGAGCGCAACAAGGTCATCCCCTTCCATAAGAATCTGACCGTCAGTTTCATCAAGAAGGCGGAGAATTGCCTTTACCATACTTGACTTTCCGCATCCCGACGGACCTGTAATTCCGTAAACTGTCGAACGCTCAAAAGTAAGGTTCAAGCCTTTGAATGCCGTGTATTTGTGCTCGCCAAGAACACCGCGCTTTGTATAACGCTGTGCAACCTGTTTGAGTTCAATCGCAGAACCGGAAGCTCCTTTTTTTGCTTCAGGCTTGTCGTAGCCTTCCATTTCAGGCAGAACTTCAAGCTTGCGGATATCGCCGTCCTCAAGCATAAATACCTGAGTAAGCGTGAGCCTCTTTATAAAGTCAAGGTCATGGCTTACCATAAGGAAAGTTTTTTCCTTGTCGCAAAGAATTTCCTTATTGAGGAACTCAACAAAGTTCTTTCTTAAATTGCGGTCAAGGTTTACAGTCGGTTCGTCAACCAGAATCAGATTTCCTTTTCGCGAAAGCAAAGTCATCAAAGTAATGCGCTGCATTTCACCGCCGGAAACTTCATCAGGATAAAGGCGCGCAAAAGCTTCAAAATCAAGCGTAAAAAATTCGTTAAGTCGCCTTACGATTTCTGAACGGCAGCCCGGAGCCAGAAGATTGATGTTCTGGTCAAGAGTCAAAGCCGGGTTCATAACCATCGCAGTTTCAGCAGGAATGAACATAAGGCCTGACTGTTCGATTTTTGTCCACTGTGCAAAATCAAGTTTTTTGCCGTCAACGTAACCTTCAATTCCGTTTACTTTCAAGTTCCCCTGAAAAGTAAAAACGTTAGTCGGCAGAATTCCTGCAATCGATTTTAAGAATACAGATTTTCCGGTTCCCGTAGGTCCCATGATTACAGTTGAAGTTCCGGCCGGAATTGAAAAACTGTTTTTCTTAAAAGTTACCCTGTCATGCAGATGAATTTCAAAATTTTCAAGAATAATCGGATCCATTATACAGCCTCCTTATTGTCATTCAAGATGTAAAGGAAAGCAACGCTGATCATTACAAGGAAAAGCGACGGAATCCAGAAACACAGAGGACTTGTTTCACTTCCAAAAAGCAGTGCACCGCGGTTTGCGGCAATCAAAGCTCCCGGACTTAAATGCGCAGGCGTTCCGTAAGTTCCGAAACCAACCTGAATTACAAATCCAAAAGAAGTATCAAGAACAAGTGTCTTTAAAAGAATTCCTGCTGCAACACGTTTCAAAGTATTGAGCATCAAATCTGTCTTCATCAATACAAAAAGAATTCTCCTTTTTGTAAATCCGTAAGAACGGAACGAAATGCTGTACTTTCTGTTGTAAAGGTCAGAAAGCGGAATCGAAATACTCCTTATTGCTTCCGGCAAAGTAGTTGCAGTTGCTGCAAGAACGAAAACAAGAAGCGACATCCAGGTAGAAACATTGCCCGAAGTACGCGCAAGAACGCCCGAAACAGGCGCATAGCAGAACAGCGCGATAAGGATTGACGGGATAGATTCTATTGAATTAAGGATTGTCGAGAAGAACCGTCCTACGCCGATAGAAAGAACGCTCAGATAACCGAGCAGAATGCTTATAATCATTGCAAAAAGCAAAGTCGAAACAAGCGTAAGCGAAAGTTCCCTGAATGACAAAAACAGAGATTCCAGATATTTTGTGCCGAACAGGTTTCGTGTTGCCATATTGTCAAACATATCAACAGGAAGCCAGGACAGAAAAAGAGGGAGAATTAAAACAACAACCAGTATCAGTTTTAGAAAATTAAATCGCTTTTTCATAGACCCTCGGATAAATCAAGAACAAAATCGTTTTTACGATAAACGAAACTACAGCATTTACACAAAGCAGGATGAATACAGAAGTTACGAGCAAGTCTGTATTAGTTGCAAGCAGTGCATCAAGCAAAGTACTTCCAAGTCCCGGAAAGCTGAATGCAACTTCTGCAATCGTTACAGAACCGATGATTGCCGGAACTTTTCCTGCAAGGTACGGAATAAACCGCGGAAGGCTTGAAGAAAAAAGATAGCCCGAGTAAGTTCCCGGCAAAGGGAAAAACAAACCGAGGTTATGTCCCAGAGTTGAATACACAATCGCATGCGTAGAATCAACCTGACTCAGCATATCAGTCTTTAAAAAGTTAGTTGCGTCCCAGGAAAGTCCGCCGAGTAAAACTGTCAAAAGCGCAATGAGCGGAATTGAAATTCCGTCACCAATTACAGCGTACAAAAACCAAAATCCTACGAACAGAGGAACTGCTGCAAAGAACGATGTAAGTATGCTGATGATTTTGTGCAGGATTTCAAGTTTTTTTTCGCCGTGATTTATTTCAAGATAACGGCCTGTAACCGCATTGGCAGAACAGATAAGTGCAATAATGATAAGGAAAATAAGTGAAATCAAAGCAAGCGGAAGAGTTACAGCCGCACCAGAAGCAATAATCTGACTTGAACTGAAACCGGGGTGCATCATTGAATAATCTTTAGAACCCGAAATTAAAAGCCAGAAAGATTTTGCCGCATCAAGGTATGCATTTGCAGGCGCACCAATCGAAAGAAGATAAAGAGCAGATAAAACAACTGTTCCAACCACGGCAAATAAAATGCCGTGGAGGACTAGTTCTCTGCCTAAAAAACGCAGAAAACGCATTGTTACTCCTTAAATTTCCATTCTTCAACAGAAAGGAACGGATTGTCAGTAGCAATCAATACGTTAGACAAACCGCGTGAATAAACGTCTTTCTGCAATGAACACAAATACAGGTATGGAGAAAGTTCGCATACTCTCTGATTAAGTTTGAGAGTAAGGTCAACCCATTTTTCTGTTTCAACTTCTTTTTCCCACTGGCTGAGCAGAGAGTTTACAGTCTTGTCAGAAATGCCTGTAATGTTTTCTTCACCGTTTGTGCGGTACATATTGCCGATAGTCGAATATACGTTGTCAAAACCTTCGTGATACATAAGTGCAAGTTCATAAGATTTTTCTTTGAAAACCATGCGCTTGAATACCTGATCACCAGTACGTTTTACTTCAACATTCAGACCGATTTCTGCAAGCTGAGAAGCAATGCCTTCTGCCATCTGTTTTCCAAAATCACCCATTGAGTCAGGGTAAATGAGGATAGCATTCTGACCAGAGATGTTTCCGTTTTTAGCAAGTGTCTTTGCTTTTTTAAGGTTGTACGGAAGAACGTCCGGCATCGGTTCGTTTACGTATTCAGGAATGTTTGACTGGAACAGATTTGACGGGAACGGTCCGTAGTTAAGGATAACTCCGTCGTCGCGGTCTGTAATTCCCGGGATAAGCTGGGCTTTATTGAGAGCCATTGCCATAGCCTGACGGCCTTCTGCCTTAGGGAAAAGGTCAGTGTTGATTGCAACGTCATAGAACGCATAAGGCATATAAGAGTTGATGTCAACTTTAGGGATTTTTGCTACGGCAGCGCGGTCCATCGGATTTGTTTCAAGAATAACGTTAATGCGGCCTTTGCGAAGTTCATTCATACGAACGATAGGGTCGATAACGCGTTTCATTACGAGTGAGTCTGCCTGAGGAACTGTTTTAAAATAAAGTCCGTTTCCTTTGAAAGTAAGCCATTTTCCGATTTCCCAGCTTTCAAGTTTGAATGGACCTGTTCCTATAGGTTCTGTAGCAAAACGTCTTTCAAGTTCACCTTCGCGCATATTTACGTCCATTTCCTGTCCCTGAAATCTTGAAGGAATAATCTTGAATGTAAGTACAGGATATGCACGGAATTCCGGCATAGGATTTTTGAAAACGATTTCTACAGTTCTGTCATCGATTGCCTTTACGCTGCTGATAAAAGAAAGAAGGTAATCGCGTTTTGGCGAATTGTTTTCTTCCAGTGTGTAGGCATTAAAAGAATATACGACATCGTCTGCCGTTACAGGAGTATCATCGTGCCAGTTTACGTCACGAAGAGTAACTGTATAAGTCTTTTTGTCTTTCTGATTCTGTTCAATGTTTTCTGCAAGTGCAAGTTCTGTGTAGAGCCTTCCGCTTACTTCATCAACTTCAAAATTTGTAAGACCATCAAAAATCAATTCATCAGCATTCAAAGCTGAAGTGTTCTGTTCGAGAACAGGGTTTAAAGAATCAGGCAAAGTAGAAACGGCAACAACCATTCCTTTTGGCTGAGATTTCCAGATTATTACACCTGTTACAGAAATAACTGCAATAGCTGCAACAACGATAGCTGCAATCAGAGTTTTCTTATTCTTCATAATTAACGCATCCTTACAATAAATGAACTGTAAACAACTACTTCACCAGAATAGCTGTCTGTTTTTCCTTTCTGAATTTCAAAGAAATAGTTTGAACCTTTAAGCTGGCTTCCTGCATTCAATACAGGCCAAGAGTTTCCTACGCGAGAAGAACGGCTTACAAGATCCTGAAGGTTGTTCTTTTCGATAAGTTTTCCGCTCTTTGTGTTTTCGTTGAAAACCCTTACAGTCCTGTTGTCTTTGAGAGTGATTACGAGGTCGTTCATCTGACCTTTAGGAATAGATACCATTCCCCACCAGTATTCATCACCTTTCTGACCTTTTGCACTGAATTTTGCAGGACGTGATTTCTGGCTTTCTTTTGTTGAACCCGGAGCCGGATTGAAAAGACCAATCATGAGCGGCATTACAGTTTTACCGCGGCTTTCAATTTCTTTCTTGTTTGCAATTTCTCTGTTAACCTGAGCAATCTTTGCGTTAAGGTCATTTTTCTGAGCCTTTACGTCATCAATTACTTCCTGTGAAACATTCTTGTTGTACTTTGCAGCGAATGCAAGAAGTTCATTGTAAATCTTGTCCATGTTGTTTGAAACTGAAACATAGTGGTCATGGATTTCATCAAGAGTATAGCTTCCGTTTTTGCCAGAACCCTGTCCGTCAGGCTGGCGTGCAAATTCTTCACCGATACGGTCTTTGAAATTGTAAATCTGTTCGCGGAAAGCTGCTTCATGCTGAACTGAAATATCCTGACGAACTTTTTTTACGCTCTTTGCATAAGCGGCAAGTCCTGAATTTGCAGCAGCGCCTGTGCTCTTTACGAGAGCATTTGCTTCTGATTCCAGTGCAGGACATTTTGCAAGAACTGCATCGTAAGCGGCAATCTTTGCATCAAAGTCTTCAATCTGACCGGCTTTGTCTGCCTGTTCAAAGAGAGAAGCTACCTTTGAATTGATTGTATTTGCCGCAGTAACCTGATTAGAGATTGCGGCAAGTGACGCATTTCCTGCATAAACCTTGTTTGCACGTTTATACATTTTTGTTGCATCAGCAATTTTGCCGGCACCGATAAGTTTGTCAATGCGTGCAGCAGTAAGAGTACCGCCTTTTTCTGAAACGTCAGCAGGCAGTTTGAGAGAAGCATCGAGTGCTTCAAATTTTGTGAGCGCCGTATTGCAGGCAGAAAGCAGTTTTGCTTCGTTTGAAGCTTTTACTGTATCTGTGCTTTCGAGCGCATTATTTCCGGCATTAAACAATTTGATATAATTTAAATACTTTTTTTGTTTTTCTGCATCTTTGATTTCTACCCAGTAGGCTTCTGCAGCCGCAGGTCCTTTACTGTTCCAGGCATTGACACCTTTGTTGACAGCAGGATCATTATCAGAGCCGCCGGTAGAAACACAAGACATAAACATTGCAGTTACTGCAAGTAATGCTAAAGCTTTGAATTTTTTCATTGTGCAATCTCCTTAACTAGACGGAATCCAACATCAGGATATCCGTTTGTAGAATCGATATTTTTAAAATTTGAAATTCTAAGATCAAGCGGGCCGTCCATCCATGAACCGCCTTTTACAGTACGTGAGTCAGTTTCTCCTTCGATACCGCGAGATGAAGAAGTCCATTCCCATACGTTTCCTGACATGTCAACAAGACCGATACTGTTTGTGCTGTCTGCAAATTTTCCTACGGCAGAAGGACCTTTTACTTTTCCGTTTCCTTTGTAGTTTGCAATCTTTGCTTTTGACGGATCGTCATCACCCCAAGGATAAATTACGTTCTGTCCGGCGCGTGCGGCACATTCCCATTCATCGTCAGTAGGAAGGCGGTAAACGTTTCCTGTCTGTTTAGAAAGCCATTTTGCATAGCCTTCTGCATCTTCAACGCTTACTGCAATTACAGGCTGATTTACATTGTTATAATCTGTATTGTCAAAATATTCTGGATAAGATTCTGAACGTGTCAGATAAAGATATGCCGCATACTGCAAGTTTGTAACAGGAGTAACGCTCATTTCAAAAGGCTTTACTTCTGCCTTGCGCGAAGCTTCCCTCTGAGTTGCCCTCTTGTCCTGTGCTACAGCACCTGCATCAAATTTTCCGCCGGCAACTGATACAGTCTTGAAAGCTTCTTTTACGTCATCTACGCAGAAATAGTGAGCATCAACAGAAGATGCCGCATCGATTTTTCTCATTGCTTTAGTTGCATAGTCAGAAGTTGAAAGTGCAGTTGAAACTGTAAGGCAGATGATTTTGTTTTTGTATTCTTCTGCTACAGGATATTCAGCGGCAGCCTTGCCTGATTTGTCTGTCTTTGCAATGGCGCATACTTCTGCAAGTTCTCCGGCTTCTGATGAAACAGGCATATAAGAATCTTCCCATACGATTTTCAAAGGAAGGCCTGCAACAGCTTTTCCGCTTTTGTCAGCAGCTTTTACAGTGATTGAAGTTGAAGGACTGATGATTCCGTCCTCAACAGAAATTGACAGTACGATGTCGTCTACTACAGATGAGCAGATGCTTTCAACTTTGCGTGCATAAAGTTCAGTACCTTTATCCTGCAAAGTAAGGATTTCTGTTTCGCCTCTTTCAGAAAGAATCTGCATGATTTTTTCTGCGCTTGCAAGCCTGTCAGCAGCAGAACCTTTGGCAGACAGTTTCTGATATTCAGCAGCCAGAGTCTTTCGCAGAGTTTCTGCATAAACCTTTTCTTCTTTATCCCAGTTTTCAATCTTAATTCTGTAGGCAACAGACAGACCGTTTTTGCTTTGATAAGCAGTCTGAAATTTATCCGAGCGTTCTTTAACTGCTTCGTCAGTTACGATAATCTGAGGAGCAGCAGGAGTCGTAAGGCGCAAAGTTGAAGTCAAAGAATTTTCAATCAAATCCTTTTTAGCTGCAAATTCAGCTTCTTCCTTTGTAGAACCCTGACCGAATCCATAATAAAAACCAGGTTCCTGTTTTACGAGGTCTGATTTAGGCTTTGCAAAAACAAGCCCTCCGAATGAAAAAACGAAAGTAAAAATAAAAAGCATGGAAATCTGCTTTCTCTGTTTTACAAACATATAATTCCTCCTTTTGCATTTTCTAATTTTAGAAAGTTCGTTCTTCAATAGCGGTTATTATAACAGAATAACACTTCAATCTTATATTTTCACAGATTTTTCATTTTTTTTCTACTACAAAATGAAATTCTATACAAAAACTAGTTCACAAAAAATAGGGATTTTGGAGATATTTACATAGTTTACCGAAAATTTGTATAGCAAAAAGTGATTTTTTATGCTTTACGACATCAGGCTTTTCAAAATTCAACGTAAGCTAAAGCAAGACATAATGCAAATATTAAGCTACAATAAAAATATGAAAAATCTTAAAATTACACGAAAACAAATCTTGACTGCATCAATAATTTTTGCAGTACTGCTCGCCATTTTTCTGACAGCCGCATTAATCAGGAACAGCAAAATTTTTAAAATCGCTTTTTATCAGATTCCCGAAAACGTAAGGACACAAATTGAACTTCAGATTGCCGGGCGTGAAAATTCAAAAATAAAATTTTACGTTCTCGACGGAACGAAACCTATTGCCTCAAATGCTTCAAAAAAATTCTCGATTGTCTTTGCGTATAATTCAAGGTCACTCGTCGATTTAAAACCAAAAAACGTTTCTGCAAAAACAGTGAACTTTCTGCCTGCAAAAATCAGGTACAGTACCGTAATGCACGACTCTGAAAATTACGCACTTCCACTTCTGCTCGACCATTTTGAACTTGCAGTTTACAGAACTTACAAAAACCAGCTTGAACTTGCAGTTCCCGAAACGCTTGACCAGCTTACGTCATATCTTGAAGCCGTAAAGCAAAAGGCAGAGTTTCCGCTGATTGCAATCGGAAGCGACGACAACGAACTGTTCGGTTTTGTGAGCACGTTTGCACAGAGCATGTACGGCGCAGAAAAATATCAGAAGCTTTGCGCTGAACTTTATAAAAGCCAGGCTTCGCTTTCTGAACTGCCCGAAGATTTGTGCCGCGTCCTCGATGAAATTAAAAAACTCCAGAAGCTGGGACTTATAAATCCCGGCTGGGTGAACGCAACAAAGACCGACATCGAATTTTTAATGAAGGAACACAAGCTCGGTTCGCTCGCCGCTTTTTTAAGCACTCACCGCAGTCTTTCTTATGTTCTCGTAAAATATTACGATGCCTGCATTTTTCCGCAGAAAGAAGTTCATCAGGAATTTGGAGTAATTGCGCCGGAAATCTGCGCCGCCGTTTTTAAAAACGAAAGCCAGAGTCAGAAAATTTTGTCTTACTTGATTTCGCAGGAAGTACAGACTGAACTGTCTGCAAAAACAATGCTTGCCCCGTCGGCATCAGTTGCAGAAAGCGGTGACTCGCTGTCAGACGACGTACGGTTCTGGGCGGCCGCATCTCCTGCAGGTCCTTTGCCGTCGCTGAAAGAAGCATCGTTCATTTCGCCAGAGCGCGTACGTTCTTATGCGGACAAAATCAGGGAATATTTGAAATAGCGTTTTTCGTTAAAAAAAACACGGCCGACAGAGTTTTTAATGACGACCGTGTTTTTTTTTATGTCTGCTCAAATGCTATTAATGCTATTTCATCTGGGCGGTTTCAATCGCTGTTCCGGAAGATGTCTTTATTGCATATCCTAGTACGGGATTTGCCGTACCGTTTCCGTAGCAGTTACCGCTGGTTGTACCGGAAGTATTCGACCCCTTTGTTGTAGTATTCATATCAGAACTCTTGACTATTACGCCCTTGTATGAATCTACAGTTTTTTTCCAGAGACCGACATTTACCTTGTCGTTAGCTCCTCCGCTCATCGTGCTGGCTGTAGGTATAATAGAAACTTCCCAATTACCTGTAAACACATCATTTACAGTTCCCTGTGCAGTATAGTCCATTGTACCGTCAGCAGGAATTACAAGAGAAGCAACTGCAGGAAGTTTTGCGGCACTTGCATAATAACTTATAACAGGAACTACGACGTATGCTCCCTGTGCATTCAGTTTGCGACCGACATCAATATTAATCTGCTCTCCTGTAATAGTAAACGAATCTACAGTTACAGAATTTGTTGCCTCGTCATACGAATCAATTGACGAAGCATCTTGTATGTACGCATATTTAAGGCTTCCGTCAACATTTGCAGCAATATGAATACTTCCGTCAGGACCGGCTTTTACAGTACAGTATTCGCCGCCATCACTAAAGATTTTCTTGCACGACCAGCCTCCTTCTATGCCGTTATCATTACCGCTTGCAGGAGCATTATTTAATCCAAGCCAGCAGTCAGTACCGTCATACCAGACTGCAACAACTTTATCATCAGAAGCAGAAGAACCGGCAATTACGTCTATTGCAACATACTGGCTTGCATTATATCCAGTGTCATAGAACCAGTTGCTTCCGACTTGTTTTGTGTAGCCGTTTGTCGTATCACTGGAAGTTTTGTATTTCTGCCAGTCCGCACCGGCAATAAGGCTGAAGTTTGATGTATTAGATTCAAAGACGCGTTTATATCCGCCACTCAAATCTCCAATTCCAGAGTTATCTACAAAATTACCAAAATTATTTTTTGAACCCGGACAAGAAGAACCATAGCGGAACCGTATTTGTCCCTGAACGTCATCATAATATGCAAGATACACAGACGTTTCACTACCATGAGATGCGACTGCAATACTTGGAGAAGCAAACCGGGTTTCTGTCATAGTATATGTAGAAGGATAAGTTCCTTTTACATAACACATATTATTTCCAGGCAATCCTATTGCTTCAAAGCGAATCTTATTTTGAGAATTATAATTGTCGTCCATAGAAAGGTCGCCTACACCCCACTTACTTGTCATAAACGTAAAGCGTCCTGCGAGAGTATCTGTAGCACCGCTTGGATATGTATCAAGACCTGTTGCAGTTCCATAAGAATTTCCGTTGTCATCGAAAGCAAAACTTATATTAGAGAAAGTTGCATAATTTCTTTGATACCTCATATACGAATCATTATTACCGTCAGCCATACTAAAGTCTGCAGGTCCGCTTACAAATGCAAAACCTATTTTTCCGTTATTCGGATTTATCTTCATAACAGGTTCGCTTACTTTTCCGCTCATAGGAATTGCTGCATCACTGTCAAATTCCCAGACGTCAAAGTATACGTCATCAGTAAGCAAATGATTGCTTTTTTCTTCCGGACAGCGGTTATAGGCATACGTATTCTTTTCGCTGTAAGAACTTGATTCAGTAATACCAGCCGTATAAGAACCGCATGCATCGTTATAGTTTTTATTATTAATTGATTCTACTCCGTTTACAGTTAGTGAATAATATCCTGAAACCAATGAAGCAGGATCAACTTTATTTTTAGTACCAAGATTAAATCCTGTCAAAGTAATTTCTGATTCACCAGAAGAAACAATATACCTTCCCAATGCAGTCCTTGAGTACGCACTCTGTATACTTGATTTCAGCCTGTTCTTCAGTCCAGTTTCCACGCCCGTAATATACGGCACGACATCTACCCTGTAATACGAAGTTAGATTTTCTTCCGCAGTCTGAACTGTAGAAGACTCAGAATCTCCGTTTGACGTATAGACAAGTTCGCCGTCTGCACCAAGAGAAACAGAACCCCTGTCACGCGCCATAACTTCGACAGCCTTGTCATAAGCTGCAACTCCATCAATCTTTGCCGTGTTCCAGTGAATCATAAAGTTTACTGTGTTGCCCGTTGTCTGACTGAATTCTTCTGCGCCGTCAAGTTCAAATAACAAGCCGTTATCATCAAGGTTTACGACAGAAACCCACTCTCCTGCATTACGTTCTGCAACCTGCATATATCCGTCGTCAGTCGTCAAACCCGGAATCTTTAAGAAGATTTCATTTACGCATACGTTGTCAGAAGCAGTACCGCGAAGTGATATGATGCCCGACACTTTCGGATCGCCGTCAGTAACTCCGCCTGTTGCATTTTCATCGTAGCCGCCTGTTTTGCCGGCAGTCTTTTTCCAGTCAGATTCAATTTCTATATGACCGTAGTTTCTGTCATTATTGTATATAGAAGATTCGATTGACTTTGTCGTATCGTTCCATTTCCAGAAGAACGGTTTTAGCCATGCCTTTGCTTTTTCGTTATCTTTGAGGACAACGTCAGCGATGAGGTTTATCGTTGCATACTGACTTGTAGAGCCTGCTACAGTTCCCTCCGTATTATCCCAAATCTTAAAGGTGAACTGCTGCTTTTTGCCGTCTTCGATAGACTTGCCGTCAGAAGATGTCAGAAGTTTTTTTACAGTCAGGTCAATTTCAATTCCATCGCGCACGGCATCTGTCGAAGAATCTTCGTCAGTCAGCACTTCTTTTGCAGAACTGTAATAAGCGCCGGCTTCTCCGTCTTTTGTAACTTCGTAAGTATACTGCAAGCCGTTGTTTCCGCCGACGATTTCAGGCTTGATGACAGTGCGGCCTTTTATTGCAAGAACGGAAGTTGACAAATCTTCAGGAATATTGAATTCCGTGATGTAATCGCCGTTTGCTTTTTTGCCGTTCACTTTTACGCCGTCGATAAGGTTATTATACGGATTGGCAGTATTGTACCAGCCGCCGTATGTCTTGATGATTTCCTTGTCTTCGACATTGCCGTCGCCGTTGTCGTCCGTTCCAAAAATAACTCCGGCAATGCGCGGCTGATTGTTGCTTACAAACGCAGGCTTTGAAGAATTGTAATCGTAAACAGAAACTGCGCTCTTTGTGTCGTCCGTTCCGTAAGCATCGTAAGTCGTCTTGTCTGAGTAGCCCATTACGCCAATGCTGTAATTTCCTGCCTTGTCAAATGCAACATAGTGAAGTTCGATTGCGCCGTCAGGAATGTTTTTTGAACAGATGTCAGCTTCCCAGCTCCAGCTCGTTCCAGACTTTGTAACGCTTTCTATCATTCTGTCGCCGTCGTCATTTGCAGGCTTTAAATAATATCCGTCGTCCTGCAATGCCCCGAACTCTGTTTCAGTTACAGTGTTGTTTACGACAAGTGAACATGCAAAGAACGCTGTCGTATATTCAACAGGGACTTCTTCGCTGATGTTGACATCAGTTCCAGAAACAGACTGAATCAGATAATTCGTTCCGCCGATTTTTACAAGTCCGCCTGCGTGAATGTTTGAATCAGCAGAATCAAGTCTTAAAAGTCCCGGCGTGTTTTCGTCGCGCATTACGGTTTTCTCTTTCCAGTAAAGTCCTTCCTGATACGTCAGCGAAGAAAGCTCGATTTTGTTTCCGTCATCAGTGCGCGGAAGCATTATGTCATAGAGAATGTTTTTGCCGTCTGTCGTCCTGTCGCTTCGCCGTACAAAATAGAACGAAACGTAATCAAAGCCAGACTGATTTACGCCGCTTACTGCATCTTCTTTTACTCTTGAACCGAACGTATAAAAATTGTTTGTCTGTTTTACGCTCGGGCTTATGTTATAGCCGGAGTCATCAGATGATACCAGAACAGGAGCAGTATTGTCAAAATTGATTTTTACGTTTTTCTCCTGAGTATGCGTAGTTCCTTCTGCGATGTCCTCTGCAGTAAACGTCAAATCAAGACTGCCGACACCGCTTTCTGTCTTGAGTTTGTACTTAAAGTAGAAAACTTTTTCATTGCCGTCATTATGAAGAATGTCAAAATCAGTTCCGGTTTGAGAAATTCCGTCTTTTACAAATTCGACAGATTCTGACGTTGAATTATTTTTTACTTTCAAGTTCTTTATGCCGACATCATCTTCAACGCTTCCGATTAAATACCACTCGCCTTTTACGAACATATCTTCCGTGTATATGCGGGAAGCCGTTGCAGCCGCATCATAGTCTTTGCTGTCAGACTGAACGAGATAGAACTGCTGCGATGAACCGAATACAGGCTTGTCGCTGTCAATCGTAAATATCCTGTCAGCAGGTATGCTTTCTTTATTGTCGCCGTCTTTTGCAATGACGCGGATTGCAATGACATTTGAATTTCCCGTGTCAGGATTAAGTTCGTCGTTTATGTTTATTTTCTGGTTCCATGTGTTTCCGCTTGAGTTTGCAAGAATCGCATAATCAGAATAGCTTTCACCTGATGCAAGATTTTTTCCGTCTGTCCAAGGAGTTTGAGTTCCGTCCGGTTTGTAAGTCTTATAATTGAAAACCTGATAGCCTTTATTGACAAGGAAATCAAGGTCAGACTGTGCGACTTCAAATTTCTTTATTGTATATGGAGTTGTCGTATCGTCGTATTCAACGCGGCTGCTCCAGTCAGAAGAATTCTTTTGAGAAATTACCTGTAACCACACAGTTTCTACAGACTTGTTGTCGTTCGCTTCGCCGTAAACTTTTATCGTACCGCCGAGCGTATCGCCGTCTTTTTCAGGATAGCTCAAAGACACAGTAGGTCTGTCGCCCTGAGGGTCAAGTTTTATGAGATGTTTTTCTTCCGTTATGTTGCCGGCTTTGTCTACGGCTTTTACCCACAAATAAAGGTTTACGATTGTATCAAACTGCGTATTGTCAGTTGCTTTCAATTCATTTTCTGTCGTAATGCCGTAATCGACAAGATAATCGTTCAGCGTTTTGTCATGCGAAACGATAAGGCTTTCGTCAGTGTCGCCGTCAAAGTAAACGTACCACTGGAGTGAAGCGCCTTTTATTGCAGTGTATTTTATCTTGTCCTTTATATCGCTTATCGTAACGGAATTTCCGTTGACGTCTTCCCAGCTTGTTACGGCAGTCGAATCATCATCAGGCGAAACTGTATTGCTTACGGAAACTGCGTAATAAAGTTCGCTGTCCTCGTTAACACCGCCGTAAGCAGAAACTTCTCCGCTCACAGTCGTAATGCTTGACGGATTTGAAACAGTTACTTCAGGCTTTGTATTGTCGACATTTAAGATTAACGTAATCGACCTTGAAGTATCTGCGTTGTCAGTTACGACAACAGTAAAATAATTTATTCCGTCTTTTAAGTTTCCGTCAGAAGCCGAACCGCCTGTAAGAATGTCGCCGCTTTCCCACAAGCCGTTTTGTTCTGAGTCAGTTCCCTTGTAATTGAACGGATATACTTTATATCCCTGATCAGAAGTTTTTTCGCCCATAGTTCCGGTAACGCTCTTTATTCCGTTTGCATCGCTGGCAGTAATCCGTATTTTAAATTTTGAAGTATTGCCGCCAAAAATCTGCTTGCTTACAGAATCGTCCCAAGTGTCTGAATCTGCTTTCAAATATTTGCCGTCTTTTACAGAGTAAAAATTATAGCCCGGGTCTTTATATTCCGGTGGAACTGTATCAACGCGCAGATACAGAATGCTTGACGGATTTTCTGAATTACCAAAGACTTTCTCTTCAGCTTCAAGATAAACTGAATCATAGAAATTCTTTTCGTCAGATGTGTCAGTAACTTTTGAATAGAACTCTGCGCCTTCTGAATCTTTTACGTAAAAGTAAATTGCCTGTTTACCCTGACTGCCGAGCGTATAACTCCAGGAACCGCTTGAAAGCGAAACTTTTGAAACTGCGTTCCAGTCTGACTCAGCAGGAGCAACAGGATCTTCGTTTGCAGAAAGTTCCCTGACTATAATTTTGAATTCAGAAACGCCGTCATCGTCAGTAATATTACCGAGCATTTTTGTATTGTTAAAGAAAATGTAATTTGACTCTGTCATTCCTGAAAGAGAATTCAAGTTAGTAAACGTAATTACAGGTCTGTCCGTATTCTGGTCAACCGTAATTGTCGTTTCCGCAGGAACGCTGTCATTTCCGGCAGCATCAGTTGCCGTAGCACGCAACACAACCTGAATGCCGTCTTTTGAAGAATCACAGTCGTAAATTGTTTCGCCAAATGCTTTTTCCGTATCAAGTTCAGTAATGCTCCAGTTGTAAGTTCCCGAAACTTTACTGCCTGAGTCAGTTCCGTCTGCCGTAACTTCTTTCCAGTCGCCGTCAGTTGAACCTGATTTATATTCAAGTTTTACAGACTCAAGTTTCTGGTCATCGTCCGCAGTTCCTGAAACAGTAATCTTTTTATTTACAGTCGTGTCCTGTATGTTTGCGTTAAATTTTACGGTCGGAGATATATTATCAACTTGCAGTGAGAACAGGTTTACTTCCGAAACATTGCCTGCGATGTCAGTTACCTGTGCACGGACAGTGCCCGACGTTGCGTTTTTAAGTTTGTCTTTTGGAATTGTCGCCGTCCAGCTGCTTGCCGTTGCAGAATTTTCTGCCGGTATCAGCGTGGCGTCAACAGCAGACTCACTTCCGTTTATCGAAATTTTTATTGATGCTATTCCGCTTAAATCATCTTCAGCTTCACCTTCAAGCAGAATGTCAGCCTTGCCGTTAGAAAGTTTATTTCCGATTCCTTCTTCTGAACCGTCAATTTTCGTAATCGAAGCAGACGGAGTGACAGTATCAATGCGGATTCCAGAAAGCGCATAATCTACGGAATTACCTGCATTGTCAGTCGCCCTCAAAGTAATCGTTCCGCCGTCCTGGACGCCTGCGATTGTTCCGCCGAATGACGAAGTTCCTGAAAGTTCCGTCCACAAAGGATTTTCTGATGAACTGTCAAGAGTGTATTCAACTTTTTTTACGCCGCTTGCGCCGTCAGAAATTCCGCCGCGTACAGTAAGGGAATTCGTATTATACCAGCCGTTTACAGAAGATGTCGTAATGTAAGGCTTTACGGCTTCTGCTTTATAGCCTGAATCACTTGTGTCTGTTATAGTGCTCGTTCCAAACTCAGGTGGCAGAGTATCTTTATAGACAGTGCGCACTACAGACGAAGTCTTGCCTGCGCCATCTGTTGCAGTAAACGTTACTTTGTAAGTTCCGTCTTTGTATTCACTGTCTGCAAAATTTAAAGTATAAGCCCACTTATTGTCTGTAAACGAATCGTACGAAGCTTTCAATTCTTCAATCTTGGCTTCGGAAGTTCCGTCTGAAGAGCCGGCTTTTGTATATTCAACAGAAACATTTAATTCTGATACTTTCCAGTCATCAGAAACTTCACCGCCAAAATTAAATGCGGCGGCTTTTACGTACTGAGTATCTTCTGTCTTTACGACAGTTTCCGTAATTACAGGATTTGCAGTATCAATCGCAACGCAGAACTGACCGTAGGCCGTTTTTCTGTTTGCCCTGACCGCATCAGAAGCCGCATTGCCGTATGTCGAGTCAACGGCTTCAATCGTAACCCAGTAAACACCTGAGTCTGCCGGAAGGTCTTTGTAAGTAAACGGAACGACAGTCGTACCCTTGGTAAAAGTAATTGCGTTTTTACTTACAAGAGTAGTTGCGTCGTGTTTATCTTTATCGCTATAGACAAAGACATTTATAGATTCAAATCCGTCATCGTCAGTAATCGTTCCGATTAAATTATGATTTGATTTTGCGTCAAAAATATTTCCTTTGGAATTTTCCAAATCAAGCGTAAGGGAAAGATTTTCTTCGTCAGTTACGTTTGTAAAATTGTTTCCCGTAATTTCAGGCTTGTCAGTTATCTGCGAAACCTTGAACTCGTTACCGCCGTTATATTCTGTCGAAGTTACAAAACCTTCGTTGCCGGCTTTATCCCGTGCATAGACTTTGATTTCGATTTCTTTTTCATCTTCAATAGTAAATTTTTCATCTGTCGAATCAATCTTTATGGTATCGCCGCTAATCGTATATTTTGCGCCAAGTCCTTCTGATTTATTAGAATACTTTTCTTCGCCGTCCTGCCAGATTTCATACCACACTGTTTCAAGATTTGTCTCAGTAACGCTTCCTGTTACGGTAAACGTTCCGTTCAAACATAATTCTGTGGCGGTACTTTCGCCATTCTCATCATCAGCCGCGGTTTCTTTTTCGACATACGGAGTAATTGAATTTATTTCTACGACAGGTTTTGCCGTATCAATATGAATTTTCCGCGTTAAAGAAACTGAACCTCCGCCGTTGGCAAAAGTAACTGTTATTTCATATAAAAATTCCTGATTCTCGGCAAGCTCACTAAAATTTGCATTCGTTGTCAAATCAAAATTCCACTTGCCATTATCACCACAAGTAATATCTCCGCTGTAATTCGTGACAACCCCGGAATTTATTTTTTCGTCAGTTGCAGAAACATTGTATTTTGCACTTGTAATTTCACTGTCAGAACTTACAGTTCCCGTAAAACTAAGTCTGTTAGAACCCACGACTGCAAGGTCATTCGGATTTAAAAGCAGATTATCTTCTGACGAATCCATTGCTATGACAGGCGCATTTCCCGACAGCTGACCTTTGCATACAAAATACTTTCCGCCGGCATTTATAATTTGATTTGAAGCTTTATCTGCACCTGTTGCGGCAATCGCATAATATTTATTGCCTTTTAAATCTTTAAGCGAAGCAGAAAAAACATACGAGTCAGTAGAACTTGAACTGTAAGAACTGTTGTCTGCAATTTCACATCTCTTTTCATCAAGTGCTTCCTGTGTCGGCTTAGCGTAAATCTTTTCAAGGTCTGCCTCTAATCCTTCAAGAGTATCATACGGCCCGAACTGATATACTTTAAGCGTTGCAGGGTCAATGTTAATTTTATTTCGTCCTGCCGTAACTTGAATTGAAATTGACTGCCCTGAAACCGCCTGCATAAGATTTCCTTCGGTAATGTCGGCGCCGTCACAACCAAAGCCTACTACAGTATACGAAGGACTTGCATCAGGATTTAAAATAAAAGCCGCCGTCTGTCTGTAAAGATTTTCCTTTACATAGTCAAAGGCTGTTTTTCCGTTGTCGTGATTTGTCTTTCCGTTTTCCGTGCGGTCAATGCTTCCGTCATCTTTTAAAGTCGGAGTTGAAATCTGCGTACCAGAGAAATTTCCTGAGTAAGTTCCGTTAAATACTTTTTTTATGCTCGAAGTTTCAAGCCCTGCCTCAGAACTTAACCAGGCATTATAAACGTCATCGTAAAAATAGAATTTAGAAGTCTGGTTTCCCGGTGCAGAAGAATCGCTTTCTGATTTTTTATATTGTTTTGCAGAATCTGAAATTTCAATTTCGCAGTAATAAGTTTTATCAACGTAAGGCAGGCCTTGATTTTCATACTCTTCATAATTATAAAGCGTTCTGTAGTTCAAATCCAAATCGCCGTCGCCGCCTTTTTCTGCAAACGCAATTTCAGTTCCGCCTGCAATTTCAATGTTAGTGCGCTCAATCGTTGTAATAAGACTTTTTGTTTCTGCATCATAAATCTTCATTACCATTTTTGAAACGTTGTGGTCCTCTGCAATCGTCGCAGAGATTTTAAATTTCGTTCCGTAAGCAGTTGCATTTTCAAGAGAGTCAATTCCCGGTTCACTGAAAATTACTACAGGAGCAGTATTGTCAATGTCAAACGAAAGTGACGAAACGCCTGACGTACGGCCGCTTCCGTCTGTCGCAATTACTTCTGCAACGTAGCGTCCGTCAGGCATCATATAGCCGTTGTAACTGCCGCTGCCTTTTTGATTAAGTTCTACCTGCCAGGTATTTCCTGAAATGACTGCATCGTAGCTTCCGTAAGATTTTCCTTCGTCAGTATTCGTAATGCTCACCTTTACGGAAGATACGCCTTTGTCGTCCTCACAGATTCCGGCAATAATAAAGGAATCGCGGATTGTACTCGAAGCCGGCGGATAATTAATTGATACGTTCGGACTTGAAGTATCGACTGCCTCACCAAGCCCTACTTCACAAGCAGAGAAAGTCAGCAAAAAAAGAAGTGAAACTGAAACTATAAACTTCTGAAATTTTAAAACCTGTTTCATATATCCGCCTCCTAAAAAATATTAATCCTTATTCCTTCAGAAAACTGAAAGACCATATTCTTTATGTCAATGTTTCCGCCTGTTACATCACTCGGAATAAACCACAGCTGAAATTCCGAATACAGCGAAATCGTCCTGAAGCACTTTGACTTTTTAAACGTCACGCGCGGAAACTCAACCTGACCAAGCAGTGCAGAAAGCATCTGAGGCTTTCCGCTTGCCGTTTCCGTAAACATACTGAAATTTGCACCGAGCGCGACACCCATACTAAGCCAGTCCCAGTCAGGCCCGAACATCCACCTGAAAGGAATGTACGCAATATTTGCAAGCAGCTTTAATCCGAACACATTTCCGCCGTAGCGCAATCTTGTCTGACTGAACATCTCGCGCTGTTCCTGCGAAAACTGTCCGTACTGAAACTGCAATTTTACGTTATCATCAAAGAAAGAAAGCCCGAGCCCTACAGTGTAAAGCGAAGCACCCCAGAACGAGCCGTCAAGATAAAGTCCCTGTATAAATCCCGGAACTTCGTAGCCTGCCTTGTCGCCTTTTCTTAACGAAAGCGTAACGGAGTTCAAGCCGACTGCATCACTTGCAAGCCCCGAAAACTCAAGGCTCTGGTTGTAATGTCCGCCAATGCCCGGCGCAATCATTTTTACAAAAGGCGCCATCTTGTCAATCTGAACGATACATCTGTTAATCGCAGATTCACCGTTTTTCATTACGGCACGCAAAAGCATAAAATGATAGCCTTCTTTCATATCTTCATTTTCTATTCTGTATTTCCAGTTTTTGTCACTGCCGATTCTTTTAAAAGTTTTTCCGTTGTCAAAACTAAGTTCTATGTAGCTCAAAGACTTTGCTTCAAGGGAAGCTTTCTGTTCTTTTGTTGCGCCCTTTGCCTTTGCAGCTTCAAGTTCTTCAGGGAGAACTGTATATCCGGCGCGACCTTTTATGTAAGGACGTTCAATCGCAAAATCGCCGTAATCAAAATTGTCAATCGTAATCCAGCCGCCGTACGGATTAAAGGCAACAGTCTGTTCGATAGAATCAACGCTCATATTGCCTTCAAGAGAAGCGCGGACTTTGTAAGTATGATTTCCTGCCGTAAGATTTTTTTCGCTCATCGGAAATTTAAAATATCCGGTTTCAGAAAGTCCGACAGTTTCAATATTTTTTCCGTCAACTACAAGCGTTACGGAATTAACTTTTCGCGTCGTTATGACTTCGCCGTAAATATTAAACTCGCCGTCTTTGTGCTCTCCGTTCAAAGGGTAGTAAATATTTACGTCCGCCTCTGCAACGCGCTTGTCAAGAGTAATGTTCCGGCTTACGCTCGATTCATTTCCTGCCGCATCTTTTCCCGTAAGCTGAACATTGTAGCGCCCGTTATCAAGAGTACTCAAATCTACAGTCGTCGTAATTATTTTGTCAGGAACTAAATCTGTGCGCGAAAGTTTCGGGCTGACATATTTTCCGTCTAAGCTCGTCACCGTTATATACAGTTCCATCAAACCGATATTGTCAAGCGTAAAGCCAGAAAAGAAAACAGGCCCTGTCGTCTTTGAGTCATCAAGCGGAAGTTCAAGCGAAAGTTCCGGGCATGTGTTGTCAATGTTTATCAGGCTTGAATAAATGCTTTCGATTCCGTATTCATCAGTCGTCCTGATAAATACAACGTGCGTTTCGTCAGGCAGAACCCTCGTATCAAAAGTGTACGTCCAGTTTTCTTTTCCGACTGCATCGTTGTAACTGTTTCCGTTGTCAACCGAAACTTCGACCTTTGCAATTCCGTTTTTATCAAACGCAGTTCCTTTCAGCGTAACGATTTTACTCTGCGTAGATTCAATCGAAGGCTCTGTCATTCTTCCGACAGGCTCTGCAAGAGAAACACGGAACTTGCGCACAAACTCAGGTCCTTTTACTCCGTTTATGTCAACGCCGTAAACAGTCACTGAATGTTCGTTATCAGTCATTGACTCAAGCGGAATGTCAACGCTAAAACTGTAGCCCTGACCTTGAATTTCAATATACTTGCCGTTGTCGATTTTATAAAAAACAGAACTTGCGCCATCGTCATCAAGCACAACGCCCGAAATTACAAAGTCCTTCGTAACGACTTCGTTTTCAGTCGGAAGCTGGACTGTCGCAACAGGCAAATCTGACTGACTGTCAATAATAAATTCCCAGGCATTCTGTGTCGTAACGTTGCCGGCAATGTCTTTAAAATCAAAGCGCATTGATTTGCTCACAGGCATTTCAGGCGTTCCGACAAAAGTCGTAATCATCGACGACTTTGGAATTTCAGTCCTTACACCTGTGTTAATATTCACGTATTCAACCTTATCAAGAAAGCCGTCGTCCTTTGCAATAAACGCAATCGCATTTTTTCCGTTTACGACTTCTTCAATTCCCGGAACGATTACGCTGACCGCAGGCGGCTTTGTATCTTTCTGCAAAACATTCCTGTAATACGAAACATTCCCCGAAACATCAAAAGCCCTTATGTCAACGCAGAAAATTCCGTCGTCAAGCTGCGCAATGTTTTCTTCTGCCATAATCTGCATGGAAAGTTTCCGCCCGGCATTTCCAAAACTCTTCCAGTTTTTTCCGCCGTCAACAGAATACTCCGCAGAAAGAATCCCGGTCTTGTCAGTCACAGTTCCCAAAACAGTAATCCTGTCGCGAACCCACTCATACAACGCAGGACGCTGAACTGAAATCGCAGGCGCTTCTACGTCATAAATAAACGTAACCGATGCAAAATCAATTTTCTCGCCTGCCTCATTTTCAACGCGAACGACGACATCTTTATATATTCCGCTTTCCAGAGGAACAATCGAAACTGTCTTTCCAGAAACGCTAACCTCAAGCCCCGAAACACGGCCTGCAAAACTTGCCTTGAGAGCACCTTCAAGATTTGCAATACCGCACAACTTTTTGCAATTACCGATTATAAAACTTCCGTTTTCTGCGTTATAAACTGTATCTTCCGTACAAAAATACTGCGCCGCCTTTACGTCATTTATTTCGCTTTCTTCAATCTGACGGATTACTGCAATCTGCGCATAACAGACGGCAGAATATTCCTTTCCGCTCAACGCCGTAATTTCTACAGTCGTCATTCCCGGCGGAACTGCCTCAAGCGGAATGTACGCCGTGCCGTCCGGAGAATTTTTATCAGCGCGCACGACAGAAGCCTTGCCCTCGCTTACAAAATTTTCTCCTGCATTTACGCTTGAATAAATTTTATACGAAAGAGTTAAATCTTTTAATTCAGAAGTCACTTCAAGATTTATTCCGACAGGCGCTTTTTTTTCAGAAAGATTTTTTCCCCTGTTCCATCTTGCATTTGCCGATTTTGAAGTTGACGGAACATACACATTCATTCCGCGCCTGTAAGCACTTCCTGCAACGTCAGCAATTTTTACTGCGGCATTTTCGTCATTGATTTCTTCAACAAGATTTTCTGAAGGAGAGGTCAAAACCTTCGTCAGGTTTTTTACGTTCACGCAAGTTGAATAAACGCTCTCGCGCTCGTAAACGTCAACGACCCTAAATTTAAGCTGGACAATTCCCCAGGGCAAAACCTCAACAGGAACTGCAAACGCAATCTTCTGAACAGGATTTTTAATTTCAATTATCTTTTCTTCGCGCCGTGCATCGTCAGTCCTTCCAAGTTTGTCAGCCGTCCATTCAACCGAATACGAAGCAGACTTTATTCCGCAGAGTGCAGACGCTTCAATTTCAAAAACAGAATTTCCCTCAGGATTTACGCTCCTGCCGAATTCAAAAATGCCGGCATCACTTCCGCCTTTCAAGACAGGCTCGGAAAACTCAGCTTTTTTGCCGGCACTAAAATATTCGATTTTATTGTCGTTGCTTACAGTTCCAAAGCAGTCAGCCGCCTTTACGTTGATGACATGCTTTCCGTAAGACTTGAATTTTTCATCTTCAATCGGAACATAAAAAACGCCGTGAGTTTCAACTTTTGCAGCTTCAACTCCGTCTATAAAAACAGTTACGCTTTCAACCGAGTCGTCGTCTTTTGCAATTCCGCGTATAAAAAATTCGTTTTCTTTTAACTGCGCACCCGGCGGCGGAAATTCAACTTCAACGACAGGCTTGTCAAGTTCAGGATTTATCGTAATCTGCCGTTCTTTTTTCGTAACGTTGCCTGCCGTATCAGTCGCGGTAATTACAAGCTTTCCGCTTTTAAGTCCTTTGTCAGAAGAAAACTCTTTTGTCCAGTAAGGATTTCCCGGGATAATTTCAAACTCGCCTTTTTCACCGCCAAATTCCCAGGTCAGAGATTTTATTCCGATTGCATCTTTTGCACTTCCTGCCGCAGTAAACACTCCGTTTTCAACCTGCTTTTCCTGCGGATAGACAATGTTCACCTCAGGGTTCGTGTTGTCAATAAAACACAAAAAAGAATAATAGCCGACAGAATCCTGCAAGTCAGTCGCCTTAAACCAGATTACCGCAGCGCCTTCCTGCAATTTTCTTGTATCTATGCTGAACTTAAAGTTTGCCGTGTTTGTCTTTTTGTTATTGCTCACTTTTACGCTCGTAAAATGTTCTCCGTTATCAAGGGAATAGCTCATAGACTTTATTCCGTTTCCGTCAGAGATTATTCCAGACAAAGTCACGTTGCCAGAAACTATCGTTCCAATTCCAATGTTCGTAACTTCCGTAACAGGCTGCTGGCGGTCAAGACACCACTGAGTTTTTACCGATTCGCCTTTTAAGCCGTTGACGTCAACGCCGTAAACTTCGACAGTGTGCAGACCTTCTTTTAAGTTTTCGGTATTCAAAAAGTAAGACCAGAATTCTTTACCGACAGCGCGGACAGGATGTTCTGAATTGCCGTCTAAAATAAGTTCAACATACTGGACAGAATCATCGTCAACACAAGTTCCGACAATGTTAAGGTTTCCCGGAACTCTCATCATTTCGACAGGGTTTGTAATCCTGCACACAGGCAAATCTGATTTAGGGTCTATAAAAATGTTGAACGGCCCTGAAACTGTCTTGTTTCCGCCAAGGTCAGTCGCCGTAACGAGAACGTTGTATTTTCCTTTTTTGTCGTTGATGTCAAAACGTTCCTGCCAGCTGTCCATCTTTTCAACCTGCTTTTCAGTAACATCTCTGGCAAAAATATCTGTCAGAAAAACAGCGTGAACTAATAGAATAAAAATGTTTCTTAAAAAAATGCCTTTATTTCCCTTCATAATCCCGAACCTTAAAAATCTTAAAAATCCCTGACTGCAATGTCTAATATATCAAAAATCTCCAAAATCTACAATAAATATTATACAATATACCGGGAATTTGTCAAAAAAAGACAAGTTCCCGTTCTTTTTTCGGCATTTTTTGCAGGAAAATTTAAAGATTTAAGCTGAAATTAATATAAAAATTAAAGAGGCGGTTTGAACAAAAAAAAGCGGTTTTTCAGTTTTTTTGCTTTTATTTTAGAATTTAAATCGAATTTGAAATACACGGCATTATGCAAAATGCCGTATTCTGCCAGAGATGCCTGCGCTACTCTTTTACGAGAATGTCGTAAATCCTGTCTAAATCTGACCTGCTGAAATAGTCAATGACAAGTGAACCGCGCGAAAGGCTGCCTTTCATCGAAACTTTTGTTCCTAGTGCATTGATGAATTTCTGTTCGAGAGCAAGAATGTCAGGGTCTTTTTTCTGTTCATCTTGAGAGCTTTGAGCGGCTTTTTTTACGACACGGCCTTCGTTGAGGTTTTTTGCAAGTTCTTCTGCCTTGCGTACAGATAAAGTTTCTCCGACTATTTTTCCAAACAATGTCCGCTGGTTTGCAGAATTTTCTACAGAGAGGATTGCCCTTGCGTGTCCTGCCGTAATCTGACCGTTAATGAGCGAGTCCTGCATATCTTCCGGCAGTTTTAAAAGGCGAAGTGCATTTGCAACTGTAGAACGCTGTTTGCCGACACGTTTTGCAACTTCGTCCTGTGTCAGACCGCTCAATTCCATTAATTTATAATACGCCTGAGCTTCTTCAATCGCGTTCAAGTCCTCGCGCTGGATATTTTCGATGAGGGCAATTTCAAGTTTTTTTTCTTCCGAATATTTTTTTATCTGGACAGGGACTTTTTCTATTCCTGCAATCAATGAAGCGCGAGTACGGCGTTCACCTGCGATAATATAGAACGTTCCGTCACCGGCATCTTCAACTGTAATGGGCTGTAAAACGCCCTGTTCGCGGATTGAAGAAGCAAGGTCATTCAGAGAGTCTTCGGAAAAAGTTTTTCGCGGCTGATGAGGATTCGGCTTTAATTTTTTAGGGTCAAGCCACAAAGTTCCGTTTTCATCGGCTTCGATTCCCTGAGGATAAGAAACAGATTTTGATGCTGATTTTGAAGTCCCGGATTTGCGTTCTGTTGCAGGCCTTTCGGCTTCCTTGATGTCGTCTTCCGGGACATCTGCCATCAAAGCATTCAATCCACGACCTAATGCCTTTTTTTTTGTACTAGCCACGATTAATTACCTCTTCCGCAAGTTTTTCATAACTTTTAGCACCAGCACATTCAGGGTCGTATTTGCAGATTGGAAGTCCATGAGAAGGCGCTTCTGACAAACGTACGTTGCGCGGAACGATTGTATTGAATACAACGTCCTTAAAATAAGATTTTACCTGAAGCACGACATCTTGCGCAAGACGAGTTCTGGAATCATACATAGTAAAGAAAATTCCGCCGATTACAAGATTCGGATTTATACTTTTCTGAACTTTTTTTACAGTCTGCAACAAAAGCGTAATTCCTTCAAGCGCAAAATATTCGCACTGCATAGGAACTAAAACTGCATCTGCTGCTGCAAGTCCGTTTAATGTCAAAATTCCAAGAGAAGGCGGACAGTCAATTAAAATATAGTCATACTTTGACTGCAAAGGCTCAAGCGCTTCCCTTAAAAAGAATTCCCTTTTTTCCTGATCAACAAGTTCTATTGCCGCGCCCGACAAATCAATCGAAGCACTTATTGCATCAAGGGTTTTTATCATTGTATGTTTTACTGTTTCTTCCGGTTTAGAGTCACCGCTCAGTAATTCGTAAATAGTAGGTTTATCTTTTGAAACTCCTACGCCGCTAGACATATTTCCCTGAGAGTCAAAGTCTACAAGAAGAACACGCTTACCGGTAAGAGCAATATAAGCACCGATATTAATCGCAGATGTAGTTTTTCCTACACCGCCTTTCTGATTTACAAAGACAAATGTTTTAGCCATAGAACTAGTATACAGTTTTTTTTAACTTTAGTATAGCGCTCATAAATTTCTTTTTCCTCACCAACACAGGACTAATTCGCGCTACGAGTTTGCGACAGAGCGCAAACTCTATGGGCGTGTATGACGCAAATTCCCATTTTCTCTTCATAATCACAGAACTAACTCACGCTACGGGGACAGCAAGCAATCTCAATCATCAAAGCAAGGCGGTGTTTTCGATTTTGAAGGATATTCTTTTTTCAAGTTGAGAAAGGTTTTCCGTAAGGTTCATAAAATAATTCAGGTCTTTTTTTTCGGAACGGCATTTTGATACTTCAAAAAGCTGCTTTGTTGAATTGGTAACTTCAAGGATTCCGTCCGGGGTGCGGATTTGGTCAGCGTCATTTTTTTCAAGAAATTCGGCTTGGGAAGGCAACTGAACTGATGTAAGGAAGAAATCCATTTCGCCGTTTTCGTCATTCAGGTTTATAAAAGCGGAGAGAGTGTTTTTGTTTCCGGCTTTCCTGATGGCGTTGAGGGCGGCGGACAATTCTTTTTCTTTTTGCAAAAGAATTTTATCTGCCTGCAAAATTCTTTGCTGAACTTCGCCTGTGATTAAGGCAAGTTCTTTCTGCTTCTGTTTTTCGTACAAACCTTCAATAAATTTATGACCGTTTTCTACCCATTCTTTTATGCAAGGCGCGTATTTTTTGAACGCGTCATCCCCTGCAAGGCAAAGCAATTCTTCGGCAACTTTCTGAGGGGCTGCGCCTTCCGTAATGAGAAGAATTCCTTTTTTTATGATTTGAAACGAAAGCGGAACTTCCGCCTGCCGTGCAATAAGTTTGTCTGCAATTTTTTCAAGCTGCTCCAAGTCGTTTCCGTCAAGCATTGCCTTTATGAGTGCAAGACAAAATGAATTTTCAGGCTCGTCAAAAATCTTTACTTCTTCAGGTTCAACAAGAATATAAAACCCAAGAATTCCCTCTTTGCGTGATGTAACTGCAAAGTCAGTAAGCGTTTTTACAATCTCAATGTTATTTTCTGATTCGTTCATTGTTTTTTCCTCGCCTTTTTCGTTGGAAATTCCGTAAAACTTATCCGGTTTCCGTAATGTAAAAAAAAATCCCCGCCCTGATATAGAAACCGCGCCTCTATAATATAAACGAAATTCCTTAAAAAAATTTATTTTACAATAAATTTTTCACTTTATTTACGCCGCATACAGAGTTTCTTCTATTTTAATGAAAGGCAACTGTTCATTCTGCCCTCAAAAACAAAAAAGGCGACATTCAAGCCGCCTGTTAAGTTCTCCTGTTCGGGTCGGAGCGTACCCAGTTTAAGTTTTCCGCTTAGAGTCGGAACGTACTCAGTTTAAGTTTTCCACTTAGGGCAGGAAAACTCCCAATACCTTTAATATAATGCTGAAATCGGCATAAGGTCAATATTACAAAAATAAGGTGGCAAAAGAAAAGGACTAGCCGCAATTACCCTTTCACCGGGATTTCAAGTTTTACTTGTATCAGATGCGCTCACGAAACGCATAACATTTTTACATCGTTATTTATTTTTTGCTTTTTTCGTAGTATATTATTTATAGAATCCTGCCAGGAGGTTTGAAATGAACACGACTGTAGAACGAAATCAAGTAATGGAACTTGTAAAAACTTTACCCGATTCCCAGTTAAAATATGTGCTCAGCATAATTCAGTCTTTGCCTGATACAAAAAATATTCCTGAAAAATGCACGCTCCGCGGACGATTTTCAAAATACGCAAATCCCGAACTGCGGGCAAAAGAAAAAGATGCCTGGTCGCTTGCGGCGGAGGAAAAACATGCTCTACGCTGATGCAAACATCATTGTCCGCTACATCATCAATGATGACAAAATTATGGCAGAAAAAGCAGAAAGCGCTGTTAATGAAAGGCAGTTGTTCATTCTGCCAGAAGTATTTGCAGAAATTACCTATGTGCTTACAAAAGTTTATGGCATAGACCGGACTGATGTTGCAAATTCTATGCTGGAACTGCTCAATTTTGTTTCCACTCCATTCCCTGCAATTATGAAAAATGCCTTTGATTTTTACCGCGAAAGCAACCTTGATTTTGTTGACTGCATTCTTGCCGCGTACAGTATTTATGATGACAGGCAGATTCTTTCCTTTGACAAAAAACTGAACAGTTTTATTGCTCGAAAAAAGACAGAATAGCCGCAATTATGCTATACTGAAAAATCAGATAAGGAAAGTAAAAATTGAAATGTATCAGATGCGCTCACGAAACATACCAGAGCACTACGACAGAGGCAGTTGAACTTGAAGGCGGCGTTCTTGTAATCAGAAACATTCCCTGCTATAAATGCGAAACTTGCGATGAAATTCAGTTTACTGGCGATGTCGTAAAAAAACTTGAAAAGATTATCGCTTATGCAAAAAAACACATTCAGGAACTTTCCGTTGTAAACTATGCAACAGCCGCATAGAATTTCCACAAACAGAGTTTCTTCTATTTTAATGAAACGATTAAATCTAAAAGTTCGTCCAGTTTCTGACGGGTCATCAGCGGGTTTAAAAGGGTAAATTTTAAGTGAACCCTGCCGTTAAAGACTGTCTGACCGATTACAACGCCTTTCTGGTGAATGAGTGCACGGCGGACTTTTTTGTTTATTTCGTCGTTCGCGTCTTCGCCAAGAGTTTTGTCATAAAGCCTGAAAACTACGGAACTTAACTCAGGCTCGTTTGTCCGTGCAAAGCCTGCTTTTTTGCCGAGTTCATCGTAGAGGTATTTTGCGTTTTCGATGCACGTGTCAATCAGTTCTGACCAGCCGTCTTTACCGCGCGTCATAAAACTCATCCAGACTTTCAGCGCATCAAAACGGCGCGTCGTCTGCATTGACTTGCCGACAAGATTTGTATAGCCGTCCTCTTCGTCCTCTTCGCGGTTCAGATAATCTGCATGAAGTTCAAGCGGAGAAAAATTATTCTTGTCTTTTATGAGGACACAACTGCAGCTGATAGGCATCATAAACATTTTATGAAAGTCAACGGTAACTGAATCTGCAAGATTAATGCCTTCGATTCGTCCTGCATATTTTTCTGACATAATTGCGCCGCTTCCGTAAGCCGCATCGCAATGAAACCATATTCCGTTTTGTGCGCAGATGTCAGCGATTTCTTTTATGGGGTCAATACTGCCGTAGTCCGTCGTTCCCACAGTTGCGACCACGCAGAACGGAATGTTGCCCGAAGCCTTGTCTTTTTCTATCAAAGATTTCAGCGCGGCAATGTCCATTTTCATTTTTGAATCAACAGGAACTTTTACGACCGCATCATAACCAAGTCCGAGCAAGTGCGCACTTTTTTCCATAGAAAAATGCGAAATCTCAGAAGCATACAGCCTGAATTTTCTGTAGCACTCAGGAAGCCCGAATTTCTTTACGTCAAATTTAAGTTTTTCCCTGCAAAACCAGTCGCGCGCAAGAAAAATTCCTGTCGTATTAGACTGCGAACCGCCGCTTGTAAAAACGCCGTCAGAGTTCTCGCCAAAACCAAAAAGCCTGCACAACTGCATTACAGTCTGCACTTCAATTTCAGTAGCGACAGGCGACTGATCCCAGCTGTCCATAGACTGATTAAAAACAGAAATTATAAGTTCTGCGGCTATAGTTTCAAGCAAAGTAGCACTGTGCAGATGCGCCATATAATCAGTTGAACTCGTACGCACGAAATTCGGAAGTACAAGTTCCTTTACTTTTTCAAGCGCCGCATCAAAGCCTATTCCTTTTGATTCAAGCATATCGACTTTAACAGCCTTCTTTAAATCAAAAGGTTCAGGGCCCGTATAAGCTTTATCATTTGTGAAAGTTTCTGCAATAGCTCCGGCCGTTTTCCCGATCATATCAAGAAAAACGTCCTGAGTATTTTTATCATCAGTGATAAAGATTTTATTTTTGTTCAAGGTCAACCTCAATAATTACCTTTTCTATAATATCAAGGGCTTTTTCAAGGTCTTCCATACTGACATTCAAAGCGCAAAGACATCTCATTACGGCGCCGTTTCGTCCGCCTTTTTCCATTACAAGACGGTTTTCAAAACAGCGTTTCTGAACCAGTGCCGCAATTTCACCGCTGGCTTTTTTTGCACCGAGCGAATCTGACTGCGATTTCGGATCGACAAATTCGATTCCGCGCATAAGTCCTTTTCCCCTGACATCGCCGATGATAGAAACTTTTGATTTTATTTCTTCAAGGCGCTTTGCAAAGATTTCGCCTTTTTTTACGACGTCGTCAAGAAAGTCAGGTTTTGAAACTCTGTTCATTACGACAGTTCCTGCACGCATTGCAAGCTGATTTCCGCGGAACGTTCCTGCATGAGCGCCAGGTTCCCAGACGTCAAGCTTTTTGTTGTAAATTACGACAGACAAAGGCTGAGAACCTCCGACTGCCTTAGATGCAAGAATTACGTCAGGCACGATGTCTGCATATTCAAACGCAAAGAATTTTCCCGAGCGTCCGATTCCGCACTGAATTTCATCGACAATCATCGGAATGTCAAGTTCCTTCGTAACGCGCCTTACTGTCTGTATAAATTTAACGGGAGCAGGAATTACGCCGCCCTCGCCCTGTATTGTTTCAAGAATTACTGCCGCAGGTTTTGTAATGCCGCATTCCGGGTCTTTCAGCATCCGCTCAAAATAAGCGCATGCGGCATCAGTTCCTGCATCTCCGCCCAATCCAAAAGGACAGCGGTAAGAATAAGGATATGGCATAAAGTGAACGTTAGGCATCAAATCATTGACTTTGTTTTTTGCATGCAAATTTCCTGTCAATGCAAGAGCGCCGTGACCCATTCCATGATAAGCACCATTAAACGCAATTATTGAACTTCGCCCAGTTGCCGTCTTACAGAGTTTTAATGCCGCATCAACTGCATCAGTTCCGCTCGGACTGCAAAATTGAATTTTAGCATTGTTCTTTAATTCACCGGGTAAAAGATTAAGCAGTGTGTGAACGAACGTATCTTTTACAGGAGTCGTAAGATCCAACGTGTGCAACGGTAAATTACCGGTAAGCATATCCACCATGGCCTGATTAACTTCAGGATCATTGTGGCCAAGTGCGAGAGTTCCGGCTCCGCACAAAAAATCCAGATATTTGTTCCCTTCGACATCCTCAATCCATGACCCCTGAGCTTTTGCAAGTGCAAAAGGGAATTTTCTAGGGTAGCTACGGGCATTGGACTCTGTGGAATCCTGTCTGGTAATGTAATACTGATTGGTGATTTCAGTTTCCTTCTGAACCATCTACTTTCTCCATTACAAGTGGGTTAAACAAATAGCCGAACCGCTTGCAAACTGCAAGTGCTTCTTTATGTCGTTATGTCTTTTACAATCCTTTCAGGTTGTATAGGAGAGAGTACCCCATTACTGGAGTTTTAACAATACTAAATTTGATTTTTTTTGAACTTTTTTTTGACTACAATGCAAACTTTTGAATAGTAAATTCTGCAAATTTTGAAACTTCCTGCATCATTTTATCATCGCTCGGCAGGGCAAAAAGTGCACCGACGCCGCTTTCGGGATTCTGCCTGATAGTTTCTTTTCGGACGGCAAGATATTTGTCAAGAATACTCGTAAGTCCGTAGCAGAAAAAAGCGGCTTCTTTTTTTATCTTTGCATTGTCAAACGCCTGATTTTTATTTACGAGCTTAAAAAACAGGTTTGCCTGATTTTCGATTTTTTCAGTCTGCGATTTGTAAATATCGAGGACGTTTCTGTTAAAATATTTTTCGGAATTTATAAAAGTGTAAATCTGAAAAAGCGGATCAACTTCGTGCTTTTTTATGTAATTGACTGAACAGGTTTTAAACAGTTTTTCAGGCGAAACTGACGATGTCTTTGAAAAATCTTCGTCAGAAATCAAGTTCACCTTTTTGTAAAAATCAGAGCAATACGTATAAATTGCCTTGAGCATTTCTTCTTTGCTTGAAAAATGGTTGTAAAGGCTCGCCTTTTTTATTGACAGATAATTTGAGATGTCATTTAAAGACGTGTCCCCCATACCTTTATCAAAGGCACAATACAATGCGGATTCAATGATTTTTTCCTGATTAATAAGAGGACGCGCCATTTAAACTTACCTTAAAAATTCCAGAGGGAACTTAACGCAGACTATTCTTCGATAATAGTTTCAAGCGCAAGTTTCATCATATCCTTAAACGTAACTTCGCGCTCTTTTGCAGTCGTCGATTCGCCTGTAACGATATGATCGCTCACCGTAAAAATCGAGAGCGCCTTTCTTTTAAATTCCGCCGCCAGAGTGAACAGTTCAGCAGACTCCATTTCAATTCCAAGAGCGCCGTACTTTTTCCACAGCTTCCAGTTTTCGTTCGTGTCATAAAACCTGTCGCTTGAAACTACAGGCCCGACTTTTGCGTTTATTCCAAGTTCCTTTGATTTGTTGAACGCCGTATAAAGCATCCCGAAATCAGAAACAGGCGCATAATGCAGTCCGCCAAAGCGCTGGTTCAAAAGATAGGAATCAGAAAAAGCCGCATTCGCAATCAAAGTATCGCGCACTTTTATTTCTTCCTGCACCGCACCGATTGTTCCGACGCGGATAATTTTCTGAACGCCGTAAAACTGAAACAGCTCGTTTACATAAATCGAAAGCGAAGGCTGTCCCATTCCAGAACCCTGTACAGAAACTTTCTTTCCTTTGTAAGTTCCCGTAAAACCATACATTCCGCGTACTTCATTATAACAGACTGGATTTTCCAAAAAATTTTCAGCAATAAATTTTGCGCGCAGAGGATCTCCTGGCAGTAAAACCCTGTCAGCAATCTCTCCGTCTTTTGCATTGATGTGTGTACTCATAAGACACATTATAAATGAATATCAATTTTTTTCCAATTAAAAAATGATAAATTTATAGGCACAATTTTTTTCGCCATATCTGCCATAACAAAATTCCTTCATCTTATTGCAACTTGTCATTAAAAAAAATATATTCATATTATGACTTTCGATTTATCACAGGCAGCCACATTCGGCGTTGCAGGCAATTTTACAGGACATCTTGAACAGGCAGGAGAGGCGGTTGATTTTGCAAACATAAAAACCGCAGAACAGAACGAACCAAAGGCAATGTTTCCGATATACATTCCGCTGGCAGACAAACAGAAAAACAAAGACGGCATAATTCCTGATTTTCTGACAGTCTTTCCGTTCAGCACGTCAAAAATAATATACCCAAAAGGCGAACAGAAAATTCAGCTTGAACCTGAATGTGCCGTCATCTTTGATGCCGTATGGAACGGTAACAAAATCGAACGCTTGACTCCTCAGTCATTCGGTGCGTCAAACGACTGCTCGATAAGAAAAACAGGCGCTTCAAAAATCAGCCAGAAAAAAAACTGGGGCGCAAATTCAAAAGGACTTTCAGAAAACCTCATCGCGCTCGACAGTTTTACTTCAAGAGGAATTTTAAACAGATACAGAATCGCAAGTTTTATGATTCGTGACAAAAAAGTTTTCACTTACGGAGAGGACAGCGCCGTCCGCGATTACAGTTACATTTACGAAAAACTCATTGACTGGATGATAGGCAAACTGAACGCACAAAAAGACGAAGGCCCTGCAGAAAACATCAATTCGTATTTAAACGCCGCAGGACGTCCGCAAAAAATAATGATTTCAATCGGCGCAACACGCTACACTGAATTTGGCAAAACAAATTTCCTTAATGACGGCGATGCCTCTGTCGTAATCCTGTACCCGGAGGACAAATATTCTTTTGAACATATAAAATCAAAACTCGAACAAAACGAAAATTTTGAAAGCGACGTCAGCGTCCTTTACCAGACAGTAACAGTCTGACTTATTCCCACTTATAGCCTGCACCGTAAACTGTCTGTATTTTTTCTGCCAGTTCCGGATAGGCAGAAAGTTTTTTACGAAGCCGTTTTATATGGCAGTCAATCGCCCTGTCATTTAAATACGTATCTTCGGGATAACAGACACAAATCAGCTGTTCCCTTGAAAAAACAATATTCTGATTTTTTAAAAACGCTTCAAGCAGTCTGAACTCCGTAACAGTAAGTTCAAGTTTCTGTCCGTCAGCAACAGCCGTATAAGAAAGGAGATTCAATTCAAGACCGCAGGAAAAAAGCAGTTCTTCCTTCCTGCCGTCAGTATTTTCTTTATCGTTTTCTTTATTGCCCTGCATCAGACTGCCATAACGCCTCAAAAGAACATGGATTCTTGCAATCAGTTCCCTCATCGAAAAAGGCTTGCAAAGATAATCATCTGCACCAAGTTCAAGACCGAGCACTTTGTCAAATTCTTCATCACGGCTCGTCAAAAACATCACAGGAATTTTTATTCCTGCCTCGCGCATTTTCCTAAGACACAGAATTCCGTCCATTACAGGCATCATAATGTCCATAATGCACAGTTCAGGTTTTAAGCCGTTCAGCATGGCATCATACACTTCTTTGCCGTTTGCAAATTCTGCAACTTCAAAACCTTCTTTTTTAAGTGCCGTCCTGATTGTCATACGGACATTTTTTTCATCATCAACAAGGGCAATCATTTTTTTATATTACTCAATTTTTTTTAAGTTTTTCAAGTCAGTAATTTTTATGTTATTCCAGTCAACTTTTCTCGTAACAAACATCAGGACTGCAATAACCATAAAGATAAAAAGCGAACCCATCAAAAGCGCGTAATCTTCAGACTTCAGCGAAATAAAAAGATACGAATACATCATCGCAAAAACCGCACTCATTTCAATTCCGACTTTTACCTTGCCCGTGACCGAAGCCACATACAGCGAAGTAATGCCGCCGCTTGCAACTGCGGAAATCAGATAAGAAACTGCAAACGGAACGTGCTCCGAAAAACTCAGCAGCAAAAGAAAAAACACGATGTTCGCCGCACCGCACAAAAAATAATGAACGGGATGAAAACTTACGTTCATAAGAATTTCAAACAAAAAGAAAATTATAAAAGGAACTATGATAAACAGAAAACCGTAAGTTATTGCCCTGTGAACGATATGATAAACATCAACAGGCTGAACAAAATCAACGACGATTTCATTACCGCAGTTTCCGCCATCAAACGGAACAAACCATTGTGCAGAAAATCCGTCATCATTAATATTGTGCGCAACAGGCAGATAATTAGAATTTTTAAATCCGGGACTTTTCCAGTCAGAAGAAAAATCTACTCTGGTCTGCCTTGAACACAATCCTATTGCAAACCTTTTTGCTCCGCGGATTTTCAGCACACCGCTAAAAGAATTCGTACCTGACTGGCAGACAAATCCTGAATTAATATTCAGCAAAGACATACGAACAGACTGCTCTTCAAGACCACCGATACTGACATCATGCTCCTTGCCATTCAGCATCAGTACAGGAATTTCTACGAGCGATTTATCTTTTAACCAAATGCAGAATTTCGCTTTATCAAATTTGTATCTGTACTCCGAATCGTTTACAAGATTGCAGTAAAAATCTCCTGACATATTTATGACGCTTGTAAAAACCGGCGCTGAATAAATGCCGACTTGCCGTTCTTCCGTTTCAACAGAAACATCGTAATTCAAATTGTCAGCATAAATTTTTGTCTGTCCGTTTTCCGCTTCCACATATTTATTCCCTTTAGAATTTTCTTTTGTTACATAATGAACATACGGCACGACAATCGCAATTTCAGAAATTTCAAACTTTCCGCCTGCAGCTTCAACAATGTCACAAACCGCAGAATCCCGTGTCATTTCCCTGTCATCAAGTTTTAAACCGATTATCAAATTCGCTATCATCAAGATTGCAACGATAACACCGATAAAAATCAGTTTGCCGGTAAAAGATGAAATTTTTCTCATAAAATAATTCTCCTGTAAAAAGTAATTTGTTTTTTCTTACAGAAGAACTTTACTGATAAAATGTGTCAAAAATATGGCAGAAATGTGTTATTTTAATTTTGAAAATTTTACGCTGAATTTTGCACCGCCGAGTTCTTCGCTGTTTCCTGCATAAATCTCGCCGTCAAGGACATCCGTAATGGACTTTACGATTGAAAGCCCAAGTCCTGTATGACAATGCTTTTGAGAATCTTCTCTCTCAGAATAAAACCTCTCAAAAATCTTTGAAATATCATCAGGATTTATTCCCTTTCCGTCATCTTCAACAGTCAGCACAAATCCGTTTTCAGAACAAGATGATAAAGTCACTTCGACAGTATTTGCAAAACTTGCGGCATTATCTATTAAATTTTCTGCAATCCTGTCAAAATATTCTTCAGGGATTTTTACAGAAAAATCATCAGGCACAAAATGTTTTAACTTGATTTTTATTTTTTTTACATCAGCATATTTTTTTTCAAGCCGTCTGATAACATTCTGCAAAAAAGGCACGACAGGGATTTCTTCAGAATTTACTTCTTCGCCGGAATCAATTTTAGAAATGTTCCTTACTCCCGTCAAAAGCATCTGCAAATGATTTACTTCATCAATAACGGCATTGCTAAGTTCATTGCGTTCTTCATCTGACAGTTCAGGACATTTTAAAAGTTCAGAAGAAGAACGTATCGCAGTCAGGGGATTTTTAAACTCATGCGAAATGTCTGATGAAAAAGCCTGACTAAACTGAATCCTTTTGTTAAGCCTTTCAACAAGATTAGAAAACGAACGCGAAAGTTCGCCGATTTCATCATGACGTTTTGCGCCCGTAAAGTTTGTAAAAAATATCCTTCCCTTTTTATCTGCGCACTCACCTGCCTCAAGAGAAAGTTTTTTTAACGGCATACTTATCCTGAACGTAAAGAACAAAGCAATAAGTGCAACTGCAATCAATGATTTAAAATACACCAGCGCCAGATCTTTTCTTAGGTCATAAAGATTTTGAAGAATTTTATAAGTCGAACGGCACACAAGAACAACGCCGCAAATTTCACCGCTTTCATCTTTTACAGGAATCGCAGAATACAAAGTCACGCTCACTTGGTTTCCACCTGAGATTCTTGTTGCAGCTCCGTACTTTCCATTTAATGCGCTTTTAATTTCTTCGCCATCAAATTTTTTTTTGCCGTTATAAAAATCAGCCGTTTCATAAACAGACTGCGCAGGCTGCCTCATGATTTTTCTATAAACGCGAATCGGAAACGAAAACAATTTATATATAAAAGAATCCTGCGAACCGACATTCTGTTTTTTCTGTTCACGCACGGAAGAAACTGCGCTTTCATTTTCCGTTGCTTTTTCCGTTTCATTTGAAATGTCAGTCAAAGCAGAGTCTGCAAGAAGTTCTGCATTTTTGTCAAGAATCCTTATACGGCTTATAAAATTGCCGTTCATATTTTTCAATATTTTAAGCGCATTTTCCTCTGTCACTCCAAACGAAGCAAGCGCCGAAGCCGCAATCCGTCCCTGCTGAACGTTCAGGCTTTCAAGCATTTCAAGCTGCTGGTTTTCATAAGTTGTAAGTGACATCATTACAACGACAGGAATAAACGCAATGATTACGAGAAACAAAGATATTTGAAAACTAATCGGAATTCTTATTCTTTTTTTCATTTTATTTTGATTTACAAAAATCAATAATGAGGCGGTTTTCTGTTCGGAATTTCTTCTGCGTTTTCCATCAGTTCAGAAATTTTTTCTGCCATAAATTTATTTTCGATTTTAAGCCTGTCAATTTCCTTTCCCTGCGAAACGACGGCTTCCTGCAAATCAGAAACAAAATCTTCAAGATATGCAAACTTTGTTTCAAGCGTAATAAACCGCTGTTCAATTTCTTCTTCTGTCATTTTCTTTCGCCCTTTTTTGCTGAACTTAACAAAGCGGCTTTTCGTTTTGTTTTTGCACCTGCACCAGTCTTTAAAATATTTTCATCGCTCAAATCCGCACCGCCAAATTTTACGTCAAGCTTCGTATACGGAATTTCAATTTTTGCTTCGTCAAAAACTTTTTTTATTGCAATAAAAACTTCGTTCTTTGTAGCAATAAAATCACAACTGTTAAACCACACCGCAATCGTCAAACTTATTCCGTTGCTCCCAAAACCGTCAAACCACACGGCAGGAGCAGGTTCTGCTATGACATGCGGACACAACGCCGGAACTTTCATCAAAGTGTCAAACGCAAGCTGCATGTCAGTTTCATAACTTACAGAAACGCTGACAGTCATTCTTCTCTGCGCAAAATACGAAGTATTGCGCACATTTGAATTTATAATCGTAGAATTCGGAATCCTGATTAACTGATTGTCAAGCGTATGCACCTGAACAGAAAGAAATCCGATTGTATCAACAATTCCTGTTTCACTTCCGACAGTAATCAAGTCGCCGACCTTCATCGTTTTTTCTATATAAATAAAAAGACCGCTTATGATGTTACTCACCGAAGTCTGCGCCGCAAACGCAAACGCAACTCCTGCAACACCGGCCGCTCCCCAGATTGCAGAAAGCTTTACGCCAAACAATCCGAGCACGTACATCGCAACAAGAAAATAAAAAACATATTGAAGAAGTTTTAAAATGCCGTTCACTTTTTGGGCAGAAAGTTTTTCTTCAGGGATTTTCTTTATTGCCCTTGCCGCAATTTTGTAAACGACATAAATCAAAAAAATTATTATTGCAGCTCCTATAATCTTAAAAAGATTTTCCCAGGAACAATAACTTTTCAGCCAGTTAGTAAAATTTTCTTTCGTTTCAGAAATCGTTTTTGCAGCCGCCGCACCGACATCTGTAACAGACTCTATGACAGTTACGTTTTCAGAAACAATCGTTTGACTTTCGGCAATAACTTCTTCGTTCATAAAAATAAAATTCTCCAGATTTACATTAATTATGCCTGCACAAATCTTTTATAATGCACTCATCGCAGGACGGGTTTCGCGCAGTACAGACATATCTGCCGTGCAGGATAAGCCAGTGGTGCGCATGATTCATATACTTTGAGGGAATCCGTTTGAGCAGGCTTTTTTCAACTTCAAGCGGAGTTGAACCTTCTGCAAGTCCGATTTTAGGGCAAATCCGCAGAAGATGAGTGTCAACCGGCATCGTCGGCTGGTTAAAAATCACGTTAAGAACGACATTTGCAGTTTTTCTGCCGACACCGGACAGCTTTTCAAGTTCTTCGCGCGTAGACGGAACCTGCGAATTAAATTCACTTATCAGGGTTTTGCTAAGTTCAATTATATTGTGCGCTTTGTTTTTATATAACCCGATTGAACGGATATATCCGATAAGTTTTTCTTCGCCAAGTTCCGCCATTTTTTCAGGCGTATCGGCAACGGCAAAAAGACTGCGCGTCGCTTTGTTAACGCTTTTATCAGTCGCCTGCGCACTAAGCACAACGGCAACAAGCAAAGTATACGCATTTTTATATTCAAGTTCAGATTTCGGTTCAGGATTCTGTTTCTTGAATCGTTCAAAAACACAGATAATTTCTTTTTCTGATAAAAGCGCCATCGTAGTTTTCTCTGTCTATTTTATTTCTGCAAGAAGTTCTTTTGCCTTGTCTGTTTTTTCCCAAGGGAATTCTTTGCGGCCAAAATGACCGTACGCAGCAGTCGGCGCATAAATCGGACGTTTTAATCCGAGTGTCGTAATAATGCCTGACGGACTGCAATCAAAGACTTTAGAAACAGCCTTGCTCAATTTATCTGACGGAACTTTGCCTGTTCCGAAAGTGTCTATCATAATTGAAACCGGGAACGGAACGCCGATTGCGTATGCAAGCTGAACTTCACAGCGCTCTGCAAGTTTTGCCGCAACAATATTCTTTGCAATGTAGCGTGCCATATATGCTGCACTGCGGTCAACTTTTGAAGGGTCTTTTCCGCTGAACGCACCGCCGCCATGACGACCCATTCCGCCGTAAGTATCAACGATAATCTTGCGTCCTGTAAGACCTGCATCTCCGTGCGGTCCGCCGACAACAAATTTTCCTGTAGGATTAATAAAGAATTTTGTCTTTGAATCAAGCAGTCCTGTAGGTTCAAGGACAGGTTTTATAACTTTGCTGATAATGTCGCTTTCAATCTGTTCATGTGTTACGTCAGGATTGTGCTGATGAGAAATTACGACAGTATCAATTCTTACAGGAGTGTGTCCTTCATATTGAATCGTTACCTGACTTTTTGCATCAGGGCGCATCCAGGCAATTTTACCCGATTTCCGCAAATCAGCGGCTTCTCTTAACAGTTTATGACTGAACATAATCGGGGCCGGCATCAATTCTTTTGTTTCGTTGCAGGCAAAACCAAACATCATTCCCTGATCTCCAGCACCCTGCTTTCCCTTAAACTTTTTCAAGCCTTTGCCGACAACACCCTGATTAATGTCAGGTGACTGAGTATGAATAGCATTAAAAACGGCCATCGACTTATAGTCAAGTCCAAAATCTGCATCAGTATAACCGATTTTTTTTGCTACACCGCGCGCAATTTCCTGTACATCAAGTTCTTTAAAATTAGTCGTGATTTCTCCGCCGACAAGAACAAACCCTGTAGAAGTAAAACATTCGCAAGCAACATGGCTTTCCGAATCTTTTGCAAGGCACGCATCAAGAACTGCATCTGAAATTTGATCACACACTTTATCCGGGTGACCTTCACTTACTGATTCCGAAGTGAATAAATAATTGTTTTTGTCCATAAATAGACCTCTTTTTAAGCGGCAGTAGAACCGCTATGTAAATTTAAATCTGCCAGGCAGATTTGCGTAATGCAAAGTAAAAATATCACTTGCATTAAACACGATTTTAATAGTATATTAATACAGGTTTTTAGGCAATCTTTTATTGTTCAGTTTGGTTATCAAAAAATTAAATTATAGGAGAAAAACGTGGCTTTAAAAAAGACATTTTCAAAAGACAAAAAAAAGTGTTCTGTAACTTTTACAGTATCTAAAGAAGCAGCTCAAGGCGCAAAAACAATCAATATTGCAGGTGACTTTAACAGCTGGAGCAGTACGGAAACACCTTTAAAACAGGCAAAAGACGGTTCATTTTCGGTAAAACTTAATCTTGAAGCTGGAAAAGAATATCAGTTCCGCTATCTGCTTGACGGACAGAAATGGGAAAACGACTGGAACGCAGACAAATACGTTCCTGCTCCGTATTCAAACGCAGAAAACTCTGTAGTAATTACAATTCAATAATTTTTTCAAGTCGTATTTATAAAACAAGCCTGACAGTCTTTTGTCAGGCTTTATTTTTGTCTTTTTTTCAGGATTTTTTTTTGCTGAACTTTTTTTACAGAATTTCTTTTACAGAACATTCCGTATTTTTACAAAACCAGATCAGACGATTTTCCAGCGGTTATTCTCTTTTGTAAAGCGGTTTGCGTTTACTTCGATTAAGCGGCCGTCATCGCCTGACATTTTTATCATCGAAGTCAGCGGATTGACTTCCGTAATCCGAAAATTCGTTCCGTCGTAAAAAATATGCAGTCCTTCAGGCGGAAGTTTTTTTCTTGCTTCTGAATAAAAATCAAATTCGTAAGAAAGACAGCACAAAAGCCTTCCGCACTGTCCCGAGATTTTCATTGAATTAAGCGAAAGATTCTGGTCTTTAGCCATTCGTATAGTAACAGGGCGCAGTTTATCAGAAACGCAGTGACAGCAGTAAGGCCGTCCGCAAACGCCAAGCCCGCCTGTTATTCTTGATTCATCGCGAACTCCGACCTGACGAAGTTCTATGCGCATTTTAAAAACAGAAACAAGGTCTTTTACAAGTTCTCTAAAGTCAACGCGGTTGTCTGCACTGAAAAAGAAAAGCGCTTTCTGTTCATCAATCAAAAAGTGAGTTGAAATAAGTTTCATATCAAGCTTGTGATACGCAACTTTTTCCTGAAAGACTTTGAACGCTTCTTTTTCTTTCTGCTTTAATTCTTCTGCCTTTTTCAAGTCTGCGTCAGTTGCCTTGCGGTCAATGATTACGACGTCCTCCGGCTTTATGCCGATCGGGCAGTTTATTTTTCCAAGAACGCGCGCCAAGTCTTTGCCGTATCTTGTCGGAACAATCGCATAATCCCCGACATTAAATTCCAGATCAGAATCTTCGTCAACATTCGCATAAATTCCTTCGCACGAATATTCAAGCTTTAATCTGTAAAGCGGAAAATTATAAACGTAATTTTCCTGACTTTCAGACAAATCAATGTCTTCTGAATCTTCAAGTCCGGTTAAATCATTTTCCGAATCTATGTCATTTTCAAAAATGTCACTCATATCGTTCCGTCAATCATACGATTTCAGGCGGCAAGCAAATCTATTACAAGTCCGTTTATCTCGTGGACTTTTTCAAGAAGCTTAAGCTTGTCAAGATGATTGTACCATAAATCATAAGCAAGTCTGTCAAGTTCCTGATTTATTGCCATAACCTGAAAAGCAGGCTTCACTGCCTTTCCGCGCCGCGATGCACGCTTTTTGACATCAATCGTATAATTATTTTTCTCCAAGAATTTAATAAACTGGCCAACGGCCTTTTTGTACCTGTCGAATGCCTGAGGAGTTGCATTAATTCCAAGATTGTCCCCGGCCATATCAAGTTCATCTTTAAGAAAATCAATAGCTTCGTCAATAGGTTTTCCTGCCAGTTCCGCAGGCAGACCTTGCGACACAAGATACTGTTCTTCCTGTTTATCTTTTAACAAAGATGAAAATCCATTTGAAATTTTCTCTTTCTGTTTGTTCTTTTTCGTTTCAAAAGCTGCCTGATTTTTAGCAGCACTTACCGCAGCGGCAAAATAAAGTGAATCGGACGTAGACTCTACATTCATCGTGCAAATGCCTTGTTCCTGATTTCTTTAGACTGGCATTGAATTGCATACTGCTTTTCAAACCGCTCGTCGTCTGGAATCGAAATGCAATGACCCTGTACGACAACTTTATCGGCAACCTGAAGTTTATGCGTAAAGACATCTCCGATAACGGCAGAAGTCGACATTAATTTTACGCCTTCCGGGGCAGTAACATCTCCTATGACAATTCCGCTGATTATTGCAGATTTTGCAACGATGTTTCCGCGCACCCTTGCCCTTTCTGCTATGATGATGTTTCCGCTAAGTTCAATATTGCCGTCAATGTCGCCGTCGACCATCAATCCCCCGGAAACCTTCAAGTCCCCCGAAAAAGCCGAACCGCCGCCAATCATTGTGTTTATCGAAATATCATCAAAATTAGAAGCCATTATTTTGAAACCTTTATATTAAGATACTTCATCGGGTCTACGACATCAGAACCAATGTGAACTTCGTAATGCAGGTGAGGTCCTGTCGTAACGCCGGTATTTCCGATTACGCCGATAACTTTATACTGCGTAATGAATTCACCTTTTTTTACGTCAATTCGGTTCATGTGTGCATAACGCGTATAAATACCGTGCTTGTGCTTGATGATTACATTCAATCCGTAACCGGCATCATAACCGATGTTTACGACCTGTCCGTTTGCAGTTGCATAAATCGGATCTCCTGCACGCCAGGTAGAAAGGTCAATTCCTTTATGAATATACCACTGCCCTGTAATCGGGTGAACTGTAGGCCCAAACGCCATTGAAACGTGAAGCTGAGGACTTCTTACAGGCCATATACTCGGAATGTCGCTGAAAAGTGAATTCTGCGTTTCAAGCATTTTACCAATCTGTTCGATTGGCTGTACGGCACCTTCAAGATAAGAAGTCAGCTGCCTGATGTCGGCAGTTTCGCGTATTGCACCTGCGGCAAGTTCTTCCGTACTGAAAAGCGAATTAAGGTCGCCGTTGTTCAGATTTGAATTTAATTCCGTAGATTCCTGTTCAATTCCCAGAAGTGAAAGTGACTGCGACAGCGATGACTGAAACCTTTTTGCAGTCTGCAAAAGATTGTTGTTTTCGTCGCGAAGTTCGTCAAGGCTTGCCATTGTCTGACGGTTTTCTGCATAAAGCCTGTCGATTTCTGCACTGCTTGCTACTGCATGCTTGTTAAAGAAAATGAACGAAAAAAGAATTCCTGCAATTACGACTACAGAAAGAATCATTGCAAGGACATTCGTCTGAAAATTCATGACTTTTCCCTTTTCGTGAGGAACAATCATAATCGTCAGTTTATTATCAAAAATATGGAATATTTTTACAAAAAAATTTCCTATTCTTTTAAACAGGCTTCCTTTAGAAGAATTTGAAAAAGAACTCACAGAGTTTTTTCGTTTGAACACTTTTTTTTCTCCAGAATATTATAAAATTATAAAATAAATCGGCAAACAATAATAAAGAAAAAAATCCGACAATTAACCGCATTATAGCATGTATAAACAACTGATGTCAAACACAAATAAAATCTTTTTTTTGCGCCGGATATTTTTCAGTTGACGATAGAATAATCCTATGTTATCTTTATCGGTAGTAAGTTTTAGTTTTTATATAGAAAAAAACTAAATATCACCGCTGTCACTAATTTATTTGAGAGAAAGCCATGCAGTTTTTTGATACTCACGCCCACATCGGGCTTATATACGATGACCCTATTGAACAATTACGCGTAATTCAGAAGGCAAAGCAAGCCGGAGTTGCACGAATCGTAAGCATAAACAACAGCCTTCACGATTTTGCCAGAGTGTATCCTAATTTAAAGAACATTCCCGGCATTTACCACGCCGTAGGAGTTGCGCCTTCCGAAGTTACTAACCCCGGAAGCAACTATCTTGCAACTATCGAAGAAAACCTCAAGCTGCCGAATGTCGTTGCAGTCGGCGAAACAGGACTTGACTATTTTAAACAGTTCGGCGACAAGCGTTCTCAAATTGAACTGTTTATTCAGCAGCTCGGTCTTGCGCAGAAATACAATCTTCCTGTAATAATTCATAATAGGGATGCAGGAAAAGACGTTTTCGACATTCTTTCGCAGAGAATTCCTGACTCGGGCGCAATCCTTCACTGCTACTCGGAAAATGCCGAATACGCAAAAAAATGCCTTGATATGAACATTTACTTTTCGTTTGCAGGAAACCTCACATACCGCAATGCAAGAAACCTGCACGAAACTGTTTTAAATATTCCTCTCGACAGAATTTTGATTGAAACTGAAAGTCCTTTCATGATTCCTTCTGAATTCCGCGAAAAGAAACGCACGATGCCGGAATATCTGCCGTCAACTGCAAAGTTCCTGAGCGAAATTCTTGACGTTGACCTTGAAGAACTTACAGTTCAGCTCTGGAAAAACAGCTGCAAGGCATTCAAGCTTCCTGAAGAATAGGCGAACAGAAAAGACAATGCTTTATCACCCGGTCACAATAGGAAATTTATCTCTTGACGGCAATCTGTTTTTAGCCCCTGTTGCAGGTTACAGTGACAGGGCGTTCCGAAGTCTTTGCATAAAAGGCGGCTCAAATTTTGAATACACCGAAATGGTCAGCGCAGAAGCATTGACGCGCCGCAACGGCAAAACGCAGGAAATAATGAAAAACGCCCCGAACGAAACAAAATATGCCGTCCAGATTTTCGGCGGAACGCCTGAAGTTATGTACGATGCGGCATGTCTTGTCCTTGAACAGACGCAGGCTTCGTGCATCGACATAAACGCAGGCTGTCCTGTTCCCAAAGTCGTAAAGACAGGAGCAGGCTCTGCCCTTACAAAAAATCCCGAACAGCTTGAAAAAATCATTTCTGCCGTCGTAAAAGCAGTTTGCGACAAAGGCCGTGACATTCCCGTTACAGTAAAAATCCGCTCAGGCTGGGATCAGAACACGATTACGTTTCGCGAAGCGGCAGAGCGCGCAATAAATGCAGGAGCGGCGGCAATTACGCTTCATCCGCGCACTCGTGCACAAGGATATGACGGCAAGGCAAACTGGGACTATCTTGCAGAACTTGTAAAACTTGTAAATAAGCGTGTTGCAGTTTTCGGTTCGGGAGATGTCTTTAAGCCTGAAGATGCAAAAAAGATGCTTGAACAGACCGGCTGTGACGGAGTTATGTTTGCACGCGGAGCAATGGGCCGTCCGTTTATTTTCAGGCAGACGAGGGAACTTTTGGAAACCGGCACTTATTCTGAAATTCCGTTAAAAGAACGGCTTGCAGCAGGCTTTGAAGAACTGTCAATTTTGATTGAAGATCGGGGCGAAAAAATCGCGTGCAAAGATATGCGAAAGCGTTTCTGCGCATATTCAAAAGGAATCGAAGGCGGTGCTTTGTTACGCCAGAAAATAATCCACGCCGAAACAAAAGAAGATTACGAAAAAATCTTTGCAGACTCTTTATAAAAAAACTGCGGTACAAAACAAGCACCGCAGTTTTTTGTCTTTATATCGTTTTTCGTTTTAATACAGTTCAATTTGCAATTACATATAATAAGTTTTTATCGGCGGAAAACCGTTAAACTCAACGGAAGCATACGTCGATGTATACGCACCTGTAGAAAGCCAGTAAATTTTATCGCCAGACTTCAAGGTCGTCGGAAGCTTGTATTTTGCGTTTTCATACATAATATCCATACTGTCGCATGTAGGGCCTGCAATAATGACTTCGCTTTCTTTTACGCCCGGCTCGTCTTTATTTGTCACGACAGGATATTTTATTGCTTCGTCAAGAGTTTCTATAAGGCCGTTAAATTTTCCGGCATCGACATAAACCCATCGTGCAAGCGCCGTATTATTTTTGCGTGAAGTCAAAATTACTTCGCTTGTCAAAATTCCGCTGTCGCCTACAAGAGAACGTCCCGGCTCAAGTATGATTTCAGGAATTTCATCGCCAAAGTCATCTGACAGATAGCGCGTAATTTCTGAAGCGTATTCGCTCAATTCATTTGTAGGGTCAATGTAACTTGCAGGAAAACCGCCGCCCATATTAATCATCGAAAGCTTTATTCCCTCTTCTTCTTCAAGAGAAGTAAAAAGATATTTTGTCTTTGCGATTGCATCATTCCACTGACCGATGTCGCGCTGCTGGCTTCCGACGTGGAAACTTATTCCGTAAGGAACAAGACCAAGGTCGCGCGCCATTACGATAAGGTCATAAGCCATATCAGGATGACAGCCGAATTTGCGGCTCAAAGGCCAGTCAGCAGTTGCAGAGTTTTCTACAAGAACGCGGACATAGACTTTAGAACCGGGCGCATTTTCTGCAATGGCTTTCAAGTCATCTTTTGAGTCAGTCGCAAAAAGGCGCACTCCTTTTTCGTAAAAATATTTTATGTCGCGCGGCCTTTTTATCGTATTTCCGTAAGACAGCCTGAACGATTCAACTCCAAGAGAAAGAATTTTGTCCAGCTCATATCGTGAAGCAATGTCGAAATTTGAACCCATTTCTGCAAGTACTTTTAAAACAGGTTCTCCGGGATTTGCCTTCATTGCGTAGTAAATATGCGCATAAGGGAAAGAATCGCGAAGTTTTATAAAATTCTTTTTGATTGTATTTAAATTAATGACGATATTCGGAGTTTCGAGGTTGTCAGAAAACTCCAGAAATTTTTCCCAATCAGAATCAGAAACGTAATTTTTGCGGTCGAACATTGTTCACCACCTAAAAAAAAACAATCAGAAAACAAAAAGATTTCTGCCCTATTTTTTTTAGGGAAGTGCTGATTAACACTTGAAGCGATTACGCAGCACTTCCCGTCAAATTGCCGTAAGTCGACTTACGGACAATTAGCTACATTCAAGGTTAATACTGAAAAATCCTCAGGCAGGGTTTTTCAGTGTTTCCTTAGCAACAGCTATATTCCTTCGGTAACGTTGATATTAACACAACAATATTCACTTAGCAAGAAGTTTTTTAGATATTTTAAATAAAAATAACATAACGAACTTTTTTTATCTTTACAAATTTTACAAGCGCATTTACAGTCGCTAAGTGCGGTTCACTGACTGCCTGTAAATTTCGTAAAGCAGAACGCCTGTCGCAACAGAAACGTTCAGGCTGTCGATTTTACCGCACGTCGGAATTGACACGATTGAATCGCACTGCTGTTTTAAAAGTCGCGAAATTCCCGTTCCTTCGCTGCCCATTACAAGCACAGTTTTTTTTGCAAACGTATCGTCTGCAACAGAAACTCCGCCTGCATCTGCGCCGTAAACCCAGAAACCGCTTTCTTTTAATTTTTCGACACAGCGGTTAAGGTTTGTAACGACACTGACAGGAACCCAGCTTGCCGCGCCTGCACTCGAACGCTGGATTACGTCGTTTTCGTTCACTTTGTTTGCACTGTGGCGTTCCGGCAGAATTACAAGGCTTGCACCAAACTGGTCGGCACTTCTGAGTATTGCGCCGACATTGTGAGGGTCTGTAACTGAATCAAGAATTACGACTGTACATCGCCCGTCATCTTTGAGAGAATGTTCGGAAAGCCAGTTTTCAAAGTCTACGACATTTGTCTGTTTTGCTTCGGCTCCCGAAATGCTGATGACGATTCCGCGGTGGTCGCGTTCGGCAGTGCCAAGATTTTTTGTCAGGTCATCAAGAACAGTATCCTGAACCTGCGAAATTCGAATTCCTGCTTTTTTTGCCTGTTCAAGAATTTTCTTTATGCGAGGTCCGGGTTTACTGTAAAAAATCTGCATTGAAGAAACGGCGTCTTTATTAAGTTCAGCATTGCGGACTTTTTCTTCTACTGCATGAAAGCCTGTTAAAATAAGTTCTGCCATTTATGATTCTCTTTCGTCTGGCGCACACCTAGCGACCGCAGCACTTTTTGTATTTTTTGCCTGAACCGCACGGACAAGGGTCATTGCGTCCGACTTTTTCGCCTTCCCTTACAACTGTCGTAGTCTTTAACTGTCCGACAGAATAAAGCCACTCGCCGTTTATCTTTTTAAAATAACCTGTTTCGTGGTGAACGTCGCGAATCTGCTTTCTTGTGTAAGTCGCCTCAAATTCTACGATTCCTTCTTCATCAGATTCAAGACCTTTTTCCGTACGCAGAATTTTAAGGCCGTGCCAGGTTGAACTTTTGCTCCAGTCCTCAGTTGCCTGTCTGTCAATTTCTGCAATCTCTTCAGAATGTTCACAAGAATTTATGATGAAATCGATTTCCTGTTTTTCATAAGCTGAATAGCGCGCACGCATTAATTCTTCGGCAGTTTTTGCCTTTACAGTTCCCTTGATGACAGGTTCGCAACATTCGCCGTATTTTTTGCCAGAACCGCACGGACACAAATCATTTTTTTCGCTCATTTCTTTAATCCTTCATTGTAATTTAGTTTTTATTTACGACTAATATATCAACCGCCATACTCAAAGTATCGCGGATATCTTCGATTGTTTTTTCGTCAAGAACAGACAGCCTGAAAATTGCAGACTGAATAAGTCCGTAAAGCATTTCGTACGCAGTCTTTACGTTTATCTTTTTAAACTCGCCGGTTTTCATTCCGCGGATAATCACGGTGCTGATTAAATGCTGGAGGCGGACAAGGCGGCGGCGTACGCGCTTTCCGGGATCTCCGCCTGTCTTTTTTAAAGACAAAAGATAAGTCAGGAGAACTTCAAAAAGCGCTTTGTTTGATTCGCACGCATCAACGATTTTATTCAGCATGGTGCGCAGGCATTCTTCGCTTGAAAGGTTTTCGTTTTCGATGAGGGAAACGAGTTCAAGTTCAATTCCCTGCGTAAGCTGCTTTATGCTCCATAAAAAGATTTCGCGCTTGTTTTTAAAATAGATATAAAGAGTTGTCCTCGTAATTCCGCAGCGATCAGCGATTTTCTGAAAAGTAACGTCCTCATATCCTTCTTCGATAAAAACTTCCAGAGATTTTTTCAGAATGTCATGTTTTCTTTTATCGTGTTCAACAACAATTGCCATGGAATCTCCCGGAAAACTTTATTTCTTTTCGTGAACTTTATGCTGAGGTTTTGAACCGGCCTTGTCTGAATAAATGTAAAATTTAGTATCCAGATTTCCGGCTTTTATGTCTTTAAGCAAAGCAGCGTGCTTTCCGATACATTCCTGAAATTTTAAATGAGGTGTAATTACGCCGACTTCCCAACCGGGAAAATTTGTAAAAAGACAGCTCATTCGTTTATAAAGAACTTCCGCCTCTGCTTCATCGCCAAGCCGCTCGCCGTAAGGAGGATTACAGAGCAAAAGACCTGTGTCAAACGGCGCTTCAAGTTCCGTAAAATCAGACTGAATAAAATCAGGTCGCGGAATTCTTGCATCGCACCCAAGTTCCTGCAAAGCCCTTCCTGCCGCAACACAGGCATGTTCAGCGTTAAGCTTTGCCCTTTCTACTGCCGCAGAATCAATGTCACTTCCCGTAATTCTTGTTTCTACGTCAGTGCGGATATTCTCTGCTTCTGCAAGCCTTATTTTTTTTGCGCGGTCTGCGTTGTAAATCAATAAATTTTCCAGCGCAAAACGACGGCCGAATCCCGGTGCAATGTTGTGTGCGTACAAAGCCGCCTCAACAGGAATAGTTCCCGAACCGCAAAACGGATCATGCAATGGAGTTTTCCTTCGCCACATCATAAGCTGGAGCATTACTGCCGCCGTAGTTTCGCGAAGGGGAGCTGTTCCGCCGTCTGTTCTGTAGCCGCGCTTGTGAAGGGGAAGTCCTGACAAATCAAGAAGAATCATTGCTTCGTTATTGTCGATGTAAACACGGACGTTGCTTTCTGCGCCAGACTCAGGCAGAGTTGACATACGCCATTTGTCACCGAGTTTTTTATAGATTGCTTTCTGTACGATTTTCTGAATGCTGTGTTCCGAATTCAACTTGCTTTTATAAGTTCTTACTTTATCAACGATGACGTGAACGTCCTTGCGGTAAAAATCATTCCAGTTTATTGCATAGACACCGTCAAACAGGGCGTCAAAATCAGAAGCACTGTATTTTGCCATCTGGAGATAAACTCTGTCAGAAGTCCTTAAACACAAATTTGAACGGAACAGTGCATCATCATCACCAAAAAAACTGACACGTCCGGGAGCATTGCTTTCAAGTTTATATCCAAGATGTTTTATTTCGTTTCCGAGAATTTTCTCTGCACCAACTGCGCACAGAGCTACAAGTATATTCATCTTATAAAACTAACATTTTTAGAAAATTTGTTCAATTCTAAATTTGAATTTATATATCGCACAGAGTTGCGTTGCATAGCCGTTGAGGTGCGAACTTGCCAGGCCGTTGAGTTTTTTTTTAATATTCCGATAAAATTTATATGAACAGTAAACAAAACTTTTTTTCAAAACTTTTTGCCGCAATTCTGATTTGTCATGCAGGACTTTTTGTTACGTCATGTTCAACCGTGCGGAATTTAGCCGAACCCGAACTTCTTTCCGAAACGCAGGAGGAACAGGAAGAACACAAGGAAATCTCGCGGACAATTTATTCAGCCGGAATAAAAAACGCAGAAAGCCTTTATAAATTTTTCATTGCAAAATGCCCTGACGGAAATAAATCAAAAGCAAAAAAAATTGCAAGGCTTTACATCGCAGAAAGCCAGACAGAAGGGATAAATTCTGACATTGCGTTTGTCCAGATGTGTCTTGAAACAAATTACCTGCGTTACGGAAATCTCGTGACAAAAGACAAAAACAATTTCTGCGGACTAGGAGCGATTGACAAAAACAATCCGGGCTTAAAATTCAAATCGATGAAAGAAGGAGTGCGCGCGCACATTCAGCACCTGCACGCATACGGAACGACAGAGGACGTTTCGTTAAAAAATGAACTTGTAGACCCGAGATACAGATTTGTAAATCCGCGCGGAAAAGCTGCTGACGTTTTCGGGCTTGCAGGAACCTGGGCGGCCGACAAAGAATACGGCGCAAAACTCGACAGGCTTCTTTCAGAGCTTGAAGAATTTTAAAATCCCCTGCCGACAGCGTGAACTTGAAAAAAATTAAATTATTCCGTGAGCCTGCCTGTATTTTTCTGCGCAGTACAAAAGTCCTTCGACGTATTCGTCCTGAACGATGATTTTTACAGGATAATGCAGGCTCTCGCCGTCAGCTTTTTCTTTTAACGTCTTTACGTTTTCAATCTTTGAACTTGAAAGCGGAATTCCTGTTGCATTGATAAGTTCTTTCTGGGTATCAGAAATTTTTTCTGCGCACGGCTTGTTGCACGCATACAAAACATTGCGAAGGTTTCCGAAAGATTCAAGGCCGTAAATAAATTCCGGGTCATCAAGCGGAAGGTTCTCAAAAAAATAGATTTTTGTAAAGCCATATTTTTTTGCAAGGTCTTTTACAAACTTTACGAGGTGGCTCGAAAAATCATTCGTACTCGGCGCAATTCCGTCTGCAATGACAATCAGTTCCTGCAAGTCGCCGTAAACACTGTCAATTTTGTTTTCGTCCTCTTCAAGAATCATTTTATGCGCCGCAAGATTTTTCATTGCGCGGATAAAACGCGGTTCTTCCGTTTTTGGAGTTTCAATTACTTCGTTTTCGACGGCAGAAATTTCTGTATTGTCTGCTTCTGATTTTTCGACTTCTGGTTTTTCGGTTTCTGATTTTTCAAGCGCCTGTTTTTCTGCGTCTTTTTTTGAAGTTTTTTTGCGCTTGTAAGAACGCTTTTTCTTTGGCTTTTCTTCGGCGCTTTTTTCTTCTGTCAGTTTCGGTTCGTCAGTTTTTTCTGTTTCTGACGAGTTTTCTTTTTGAAGGGAACTTTCTGCTTTGACTTCACTTTCTGAAACAGGGATTTGTTCAAAAGCGGAAGGGCTCATTTGTGCAGAAGAAAAAAGGCGTTCAAGTTCGTCGTCCGTAACAGGGCGGAATCCTTCATCTAAATCAAAATTCCTGCAGCACTGATCGTTTAAAATTGACTCAACGTCAACCGCAAATTCAGGTTCAGACTGTACGGAAGAGCCGGCGTTAAACGCAGACTCTGACAAAGCGCTTTCGTCTGACTGATTTTCTGAATTTGAAAAAAGGCGTGCAAGTTCATCTTGATTTAAGATTATGCCTTCAAGACTGTCCTCTTTGTGAGTTATGTTCTGTTCAAGAATTGAATCGATGTCAGCGCCGTAATTCTGTTCAGCCTGCGCGCTTTCTTTTAAATCAGGATTTTCAATTTCTTCGTTTTCTGCCTGAATAGAATTTTCCTGTGCGCTAAATTCTTTTTCACTAAATTCAGAATCATCGACTTTTACATCGTCAAGATTTTCTGCAAGGCGGCCGGCATCTTCGTCAAATTTTTCTTCGTCAGAAATGTCATCGCCGTAACTGTTGATGTCAATCTGCGGAACTAGCTCCAGCAGTCTGTTTATCAAAGTTTCGGGCGCGTTTTCGTAAGCGCAGACTTCCGCAAGATTTTTGCAGCATTCAAAAGCATCGATATGCACGTCGCATGTATTTTCGACAAGGCGGACAGACTCGATATTCACAGGGCACTTTATCAAAACCGCGCCGCTTTCAGTAAGTTCATAAAGACTGCCGGAATTTTCGTCTACGAAAAAGTTTTCGTTCTCGCCTGAAAATCTCATAAACTCAAGCGAAGGCAGATTTGCAAGACTTCTGTCCTCTATCTTTTCAAGTGACTCAGGAAAAACGATGGCAGAAAGATTTGTACAGCCAGCGAGCGCACCTGATTTTATAATTTTTACAGACGGCGGAATTTGAATGGACTTGAGCCTTTCCATATCCCTGAACACGTCAACTTCAAGACTTTCAATTCCATTGCGGAACGGAATTTCTTTTAACGACGAACAGCCCCAGAAAAGCCCAGCCGGAAAAAACGAAACATTTTCGCTCATCGAAATTTTTTCAAGACTTGAACAGCCTGCAAACATAAACGGCTTGAGCTCTTTTAAATTTGCAGAAAGCTTTACTTCTTTTAAAGTCTCGGAAGCCGAAAAAAGATTGTCGCCTGCTTCCGTTACTGTGTCAGGGAGAGAAACGTTTGTAACCGGGGCTTCGGCAAAAACTCCGTTTGCAATTTTTGTACAACCGGGCGGAATGTCTACGACCGTTCCAAGCCGGGCAAAATCACATTCTAATAAAGTTTTTCCGTCTGCCGAAAAGATAAAGCCATCTGTTGCCATAATGTTTATTATAAAATGAATTCTATGAATTTACAATTACAAATTCTTGTTTTGATTTTTTTCAATTTTGTGCTGGCTTCTGTTCCACAGGAAATTCAAAACCGCCATCGCGATAATGACTATGTAACCGATAAAACTGTAAACGTCTGGAATCTGGGCAAAAAATATAAATCCAAGCAAAGTCGAAAAAATCAGCTGCGAATAATCGTAAATCGAAATATCGCGCGCCGGCGCATGATAATAAGCCGCCGTAATCGAAAACTGACCGCCTGCCGCACAGATTCCTGCAAGGACAAGAAAGAGAACCTGAACAGGCGACATCGGATTAAAACTCACTATCATATACGGCACTGAAAGCAGCATCGAAAACGCAGAAAAAAACAGGACAATCAGTTTGCTGTTGCATTTTAAAACGCTCAGTTTTCTGACACACGCATAGGCAAATCCTGCGCCCATTCCGCCTGCAAACGCCGCCAGAGTCGGAACAGTTTTTGAAAAATCAAAACTCGGTTTTACGATAAGCATTGAACCTAAAAAAGCGGTTATAATTGCCATAAGCGGAACGAGTTTAATTTTTTCTTTCATTATGACAAAGCTGAATACTATTGCAAAAAACGGCGCCATTTTATTCAGTATTGCGGCATCAGAAAGAAGGATTCTGTCTATTGCATAAAAGTTTCCGAAAACTCCGACAGACCCCGTAATCGAACGCAAAAACAAAAACAAAAGGCTTTGTTTTGTTACCGAAATTACTTTTATTCCGTTGTGACGGATTTCTTTTAAAAGCAGGAAAAGCGCGATAAAAAAAGCGACCGCATTCCTGAAAAACGCTTTCTGCACAAAATGAATGTCACCCGACAGCCGGACAAAAACAGCCATAAGCGCAAAACAAAATGCAGAAGTTACGATGCAGAATATTCCCTTTGCAGTTTCTGAAATCTGTTTCATTTACATCAGTCCTATTATTAAAAATCAATCTGCCTGATTTTTTTTGCAGTCAGAACCTGCCCGGAATTTACGGCATATTCTTTTAACCAGGAACGGATTGGAGAAATCCAGTTGTCATCAGTAATGCCGACAAGCAAAAATCTTTCGTAAATAAAATACATATAGTCTTTTATTTCTTTCTGCGTTTCTACAGGAATCGAAGTTTTTACAAACAAATCGCGCAAAAACTGAATTCCGTCCTCTGCCGTAAAATACGGACGCATTAAAAAAGTCATCATATACAACGCCGCAGGAATACAGTTTACGCTATGCTGTTTTATATAAAGTACAGTTTCCGTAATCTCAATCGCGCCTGAATACAATTCGTCAATGTAAAACTTTTTTTCTTCTTCAGAAAATTCATCAAGCTCTGCAAATGCCTTTCTGTAAAAACTCCAGACAAGAGTTACGATACTGACATGAAGGCTCGGCACGCAAAGGTAATGCGGGTCAAAAAAGTGAATTACGTTAAAATAAAATTTCTTGTGATAACGCGGACGGGCAGTCGTCGTCATGCACATTTTATAAACTCTTCCTGCTGAATGATACGCAAGCCGTATTCGCTTTAAAAAATCAACGATATATACGCACGCCTTTTTTTTGCCGAGCCGTTTTAAAAGCATTGTCATCGGCCTTATCCAGAACGCAGTAAAATCAAGATACGTTCCGATTTTATTCGGCGTAAACGGAATTTTATCGTCAAGCTTGTTGTCGACTTTTACAACCGGAGTTTTCGTTATTCCGAATTTCCGCAAAAACTGAATGATAAAAAAATCTTTTATTACGGTTTTTAAAAAATTAATTGCATACGGCAAAGTTTTCAAATGCGTAAGAATAAAAACTGCGGCAGGCATTGTCGTATAATCTTTTATCTTTTTTATTTCCTTTTTTTCGTTTTTCATTTTTCACCCTTTTTTAAATTTTTTCCTGTTCCTGACGGATTGCATCTAATTTTGCAATTATATTTAAATCCAGCTTTATAGTAAGATTTTTTTCCTGAGTTGGCAATACAAGACCTTTAGGCCCGTTTTTTGCGCGCCTCAAAAATTTTACCTGAGTATAATACAAATCTGCCTGACCGTTTTTTCTTGCCTTTGAATAATACACCGCAAGATTTCCGGCATAGAGCATTATCTCAAGCGGAATTGTTTTTCCGTTCCTGTATTTTACAAAAACGTAACCGCCGGGGCAATCTCTCGTATGAAACCACATATCACTGCCCCTGACATGATGGCGCAGAAGTTCATCGTTTTCGCTGGCATCGCGGCCGACAAGAAAGTACCATCCGTTCACATTAAAGCTCAAACCGGGAACTGTCTTTTTTTCCTGTTGTTTCGGTTTAGTGTCTTTTCTGAGCATCTGCTCAATGCGCACGGGATTCTGTTCATTTTGAATTGCACTGTATTCTTTTTTGAGCCGTTCGATTTTGTCTTTTGTCAGCTGAATGTCCTGTTCAAGCTGAGCAAGGCCGGAGAATTCTTTTTTATAAGTTTCATAATAAACCTGCGCATTTTCAAACGCATTTTTTTTCGGGTCAATTTTTATCTGCACAGTTTCGCCCGTGTCGTAATCGGTGCACTCAAGAAAACGAGAACCGGGATTTATTGACGAAGCAAAAGACATTATTAAATCGCCCTGATGTTTTTTCTGTTCTGCAAGCGAAAAACTTTCTTTTTTCTGTTCAAGTTTTTCAAGCGCGCTTTCCAATTTTGTAAGATGCTCGGTAAACCATTTTTCTGCTTTTTCAAGAAGCGCAGTCCGGCTTAAAACATCAGCATGCTCGCTGTAAAACAAATCAACTTTTTCGTTAAAAGAAAGGTCAGAAAATTTTTTGTATTTTGCAGCCGGACTTTTTTCATATTCTTCCTGAAGTTCAAGAAAATCGCGGACAGGAAATTCTTTTAAAGGCTTTGATGAATTCAGATTTTCTTCTGAATAAACGCCGCCCGTAACCTCGTCTTTTTTAGGACGGCGGAACATCGTATCAAGAACATTGTTTTCCGAATCGCAAAGAATTATGTTTCCGGCATTTGACCAGAGCCTGACGTACATTATAAAATTCTGCCCGTCGTGACGAAGTTCAATTTTTATTACTCGTTCAAGTTCTATCTGTCTGCACGAAATGATTTTTGCACCGCGGATTTTCGATTTTAAAAATTCCATAAAGCGAAGCGGTTTTTCGTTTTTCGTAATTTTTTTCCGCGTTTCGTTTATGCGGCAGCTTTTCTGCGCAACGCAAATCAAGACAGTTTTTGGCGTAGAATTTTTATACGTAAACAAAGCGAGGGTGTCAAATCCGGGCTGAATTATATCCTGAATGAACGAGCCTTCCAGATCGAGTTCAGAGAGAACGAGATTTATTTCGTTACAGTTTAGTGACATTCTGTTTTTCTTCCATCAGAAGTTTTTTTAATTCGATAGTCTGGTGTGTCTGATTGAACAGGCGCTGTGCAAGCATTTTTGAAAGGAAAATTCCGTAATGCGGATTTTTGCGAATCATATCAAGAAAATCAATTTTCGGAATTTTAATCAGCTTGCAGTTTCCGCTCGCAAGAATTGTCGCACTGCGCCTGTCATTCAAAAGGAACGACATCTCGCCGATAAACATATCGTTCGGGGTCAAAACCGAAACTAATTTTCTGCCTGAATAAACTGCGTATTTTCCTGACACGATAAAATACAAATCGTTTGTCGGCTCGTTTTCGTAACACACGACTTCCCTGTCAGAAAAAGTCACAGTTTCAAAAGTGCGCATTACGCCCGGAATACTGTTAGAAGAATTTTCCTGACTTTTTATTTTTATAGTAACCTCGTTGCCTTTGTCGTTATACGAAAGTTTTTCTACAAGTCCGCTCGAAAGCTGAATTCCCCTGCCGTGCAATTCTATTGAAGGCACTGATTTTTTTGCAAGGACTTTGCGCCAGTCAAAACCGTTGCCGTCGTCTTTAATCGAAAAAGTGCATAACACTTTGTTGAGGTTGTAGGAAATTTCGATTTTGCGGTTTTTGTATTTAGGATCACTGCGCTTCTGTTCGATGAGCGAAATTATTTCGCCGTGTTCTTCCATCCACTTTGTTTTTTCTTCGTACGAAATTTCAAGGTTGCCGTGTTCAAGTGCGTTGTTGAGAAGTTCAGACAAAGCCATCTGCAGATTGAACCTGTCAACCGCCGAGATTTTATTTGTATTGTAAAGATAGCTTACAAGAAAGCTTGAATAAAAATGAATGTCAAGAAAATCATTTGCAAAAGAAAAACTGCCTGACTCTTCGCCTTCAAAATCATTCTGCATACCGCGGTGAAAAATGAACTGCTGGTTTTCGAGAATGAGTTTTAAAAGTCTTGAAAAATGCTGTTTAAATTCATTGAGCGTAAGGACACACAGAATATTGGAATCTTTGAGTTCTTCAAGTGTCTGCTTTTTTCCTTTTGTTTCGCACACTGCAATTATTCCGCCGTAGTGAAGCCAGGGGTCTGCGTTAATTGCGGCAAGAATCTGATTGCAGTCAGTTTCAAGGGAAGTGTAGTCAAGGATTTTAATTTCGGGCAATTCGTAATTTATATAATTGATGATTTTTGAAGTTTCCCACAGAAAATCAGTGCTGAAAAATTTTACGAATTTTTTACTCGCTTTTTTTACGATATTTATAACTTCATCATTTGAAGATATTGTAAGAATTTTCTTCATAATACTCTCACTTTAAATATATAAATTTTCCACAATAAAGTGAACGTATTATAGCACAAATTAAAAAAAGGTAAAATCCATAAGCTTTTCAAATCAGCCGGACAGCGCAATCTGATTTGAAGGCGGCATGACAGAAAATCTTACCGCACGCAGAAATTCTTTAGCACGATAAATTAAACTTAAAAACTATTTTTTATATTCTTCGTTTATGCTATAATTACTGAAAATTTTATTTTATGGTGGACAAAAGAAAATGAAAAAAACAGGTTCTCAAATTATTACTGAATTGCTTAAAATGCACGGCATTAAAATCGTTGCAGGAATTCCGGGAGGTTCAATTTTGCCTCTTTACGATGAATTGACAAGAAGCGGAATTCAGCATGTTCTAGTCCGCCAGGAACAGGCAGCCGGCTTTATTGCACAGGGAATTGCGCGCACGACAGGAAAACCTGCCGTCTGTTTTGCAACAAGCGGTCCGGGCGCAATGAACCTTTTGACTTCGATTGCAGACGCAAGATGCGACTCGATTCCGATTATCGCAATCACAGGTCAGGTAAATACTTCGCTAATCGGCACTGATGCTTTTCAGGAGGCAGACACTTTCGGGCTGTCTTTTCCGATTACAAAACACAGCGTAATGGTAAAATCTGCAAGGGAACTTCTTGACGTAATTCCGCAGTGTTTTAAAATTGCATCAAGCGGCCGCCCGGGTCCTGTCTTGATTGACGTTCCGCGCAACGTTCAGCTTGAAGAAGTTGAATTTGACGAATGGCCGAAAATTTCTTCAAAAAAACTTGAACCGAAATTCCGCGCTGACAAAAAGCAGATGGCATCGACTTTAAAACAGATGGCAGACGCGCTTTTAAATTCAAAAAAGCCTGTTCTCTTTGCAGGCGGCGGCTGTAACAATCCCGAAAGCGCAAAAGGAATTTCTGCCCTGCTCGGAACTTATAAAATGCCTGTAGTTTCAAGCCTTATGGGAATCGGAGCAGTCGCTTCAAATTCCGAAAACTATCTTGGAATGGTCGGAATGCACGGAAGCATCGCCGCAAATCAGGCAATGTTTGAAAGCGACCTCGTTCTGGCATGCGGAGTACGCTTTGACGACAGGGCAATCGGCGCGGCTTCAAAATTCTGCCCGAACGCAAAAATCCTTCACATAGACATCGATGCCGCAGAAATCAACAAAATATTTACGGCAAACATTTCGCTCGTTGCAGACGTAGAATCAAGTATGCCTGCTCTTGCAGAATTCATCAGGGAACAGACAGGTTCAACAGGCGCAAAGGCTGAACAAAAAAATGCCGTTTTAAAAAACAGCGAAAGCCGGAAAACTTGGTTTGACAAAATGACTTCGCTCAGAAAAAAAACTTTTTCTGTCGAATGCGGTCAATACAAAAAAAGCCGTTTCGTAAATCCAAGAAGTTTCATTCTTGAAGTTCCGGCGCTTGCAGAAAAATGCGGAATAAAAAAAGAAGATTTAATCGTAACGACTGACGTAGGTCAGCATCAAATGTGGGCGGCGCAGTATTACCCTGTTTTAAAACCGCACACTTTTTTGACTTCAGGCAGTCTTGGCACGATGGGATTCGGTCTGCCTGCCGCAATCGGAAGCGCTTTTGCAAATCCTAAAAAACGGACAGTCTGTTTTTCTGGCGACGGCTCGATTATGATGAACATTCAGGAACTTGCAACTTTGAGGGAAAACGATTTGCCTGTTACTGTCATCGTTTTTGTAAACGGCACGCTCGGAATGGTATACCAGCAGCAGAAATACCTGTTCAATAAAAATTACAGCGCTTCCGTTTTTGAAGGCAACCCTGACATTCTTTCAATCGCAAAAGGTTTTGGAATCGAAGCAATCAACGCAGACACAGACAAAGAATGGTACAAAAAAGCATTTTCAAAAACAGGTGCAAAACCAAAACTCGTAACGGTAACAGTAAGCCCCGAAGAGGACGTACTTCCGTTTGTAAAGGCAGGAAGCGCAAACATCGATGCAATCATAAATTAATGCACTCACAGACTTACGGCTTTACGGCTGACAAAAAAAGGTGTCCTTTTTCGGACACCTTTTTTTTCTGCTTTTTTAAGTTCTATTTTTTAGAAAAAAATCCTACTTAAAAATTTCCTGAAATTTTCCGAGCAGAATGTCAGTTTCGATTGAAGCATCGAGGTCTGTAATTTTTCCTTTTTCGCGGTAGAAACCGATTAAAGGTTCAGTCTGTTCACGGTAAACGTCCATTCTGTGCAAAATTGATTCCTGCTTGTCATCGTCGCGCTGATAAAGTTCACCGCCACATTCGTCACAAACGCCTTCTTTTTTTGGCGCTTTTGTCAGAACGTTAAAATTAGCACCGCAGGCTTTGCAGACACGGCGCGTACTCAAACGGCGGATTACGACATCGTCCTGAATCGTAAAGTTAACGCAAGTAACGTCCGGGCAGAATTTTTCAAGCATTTCTGCCTGAGGAATCGTGCGCGGAAATCCGTCAAGAATAAAACCGTTTTTGCAGTCAGGTTCTGCAAGGCGTTCTTTTACAAGTTCGCAAGTAATGTCATCGCTTACAAGGCTTCCTGAATCGATGATTGCCTTTACTTTTTTTCCAAGCTCAGTCTGATTTTTAATTGCAGCACGGAAAATATCTCCAGTCGAGATATGAGGAATTTTATAAGCTTCCTTTACTTTAACGGCAAGAGAACCTTTACCTGCTCCCGGAGGTCCTAAAAAAATAAAATTCATAAATACTCCCATAAAAAGTCCGCATTTAGCGGTCATGCAGGAGGCACGATAGCAGTCTTGCCGACGGCAAAAACTTTTGCAGGAAAAAACTGCATGCACAATTTTTTCTGCACCTCCCGTTCAAATATCTATATTCTACATCGAAACTGTCAAAAAAGCAATTTCAGTTTCCCAGTTGAATATCGTATTTTCAGAAGCCGTTTCAAGCAGGCTGGAAATTTTAGGCAGGCTTGCATCTCCAATGACTTTTGCCATTGCGTTTGCATAAGCAGAATTTTCCAGATTGAACCAGTTGAAAATTTCTTTTTTCGTAATGCGGCGCTTTTCTATTATGCGTTCAACCTGATACGATACGTTGAAATTTTCTGACTTGAAAATCTTTACTATAGTGTCGTTGTTCCAGTTAAAAAGCGGATTTGACTGGTCATTAAAAAATTCGTCTTCTGCCTGTTCCATTTTCTGCAAAAGTGAATTGTACGGTTCAAACAGTTTGTTTCCGAGAATTTGAGATGCAATAAGCCGGCTTATCCTCTGACCGTTGCACGGAATTTTCTGTGCAATTACGATGTTAAAATTTTTTGCAAGCGGATTTGAGTCCTCAGGTCTTTCTGCTGATTTTTTTATAAGGCGGACAAATTCTTTTATCGAGTCAATGCTTACAAACGGCGTCCTGAAAAACAGATGATCAAAAACAATTCCCTTGTATGCAAAAACATCGAGCATCTGCGAAACAGTTTCATTTTCTTTCTGAAACTCAAGAATCGGTTTGTCAAGATTTCCTAACGTCCTGCTGTACTGTTCGAGGATTTCCTTTCCTTTTTGAGAACGGCAGACACCGCACGTTACGCCTTCAGGGGTTTTCCGCGCAATTTCCCAGAGCAAAAGTCCGTCGTCTGCGTTCCAGATAAAACTTCTGTCATGGCGCGAAATCGTTGCAATTTCTGTCATCGTATCGCGGATTTTCAAAAGTATTTCTGCACGGTTTGAGTCTATCCTTGACTGCCAGACTTTGTCGGCTTTATCAAGTGCCGTTTCTTTAAATCTGTTCACAGGGCTGAACGTCAGATTTTCGGGATTTTTCTTTTCGCCTGATTTAAAGTGCTCGTTTATCCACCATTGAGAAATCGGATTTTCGCCGAATTCAGATTTTTCAATCTGAGGCATTTCGTTTTTTGCACAGCTTTTTGCAGTAGGCGAACATTGATGTGCGTTTTCAGAACCTGTAACAAGCGGTTCTTCACGTTCACTTTGCGAATAATAATCTGACTTTTCAAGAATGGCGGCAATCTGAAGTTCCCGGCGCGAAAGGACATCGTTTCTAATCGTATTTTCGTAGCCCTGACTGCTCGGCGTATAAAAAACGCGGCCTGCAAGTTCAGACGGAAGATACTGCTGGGCAACCCAATGGTCGCGGTACGCATGCGGATACAGATAACCCGAGCCGTGACCAAAGCCTTCTGCATCACGGCTTGAATCTTTCAAATGATTCGGAACTTCGGCATCTTCTTTTTCGACCGCAGAAAGCGCATCAAAAAACGCCATCGAACTGTTTGACTTGGGACATGTCGCAAGATACAAAGCCGCGTGCGCAAGATGATAGCGCCCCTCAGGAAGCCCTACCCTGTCAAAGGCATCTTCACAGCTCGTAACTACAGAAATTGCCATCGGGTCGGCAAGCCCTGTGTCCTCGCATGCAGAAATCAACATTCTGCGGAAAATAAAATGCGGATCTTCCCCTGCCCTGACCATGCGCGCAAGCCAGTACATCGCCGCATCAGGATCTCTTCCGCGAAGGCTTTTTATAAATGCGCTTATTATGTCGTAATGATAATCGCCGTCCCTGTCATAAAGAACGACTTTTTTTTGAATTGACTCTTCCGCCGCTTCCCTTGAAATAAAAATCGTACTTCCAAAAGCAGGCTCCGGCGGATTAGCGGTCGGATTCCATTTTTCAGGAGTTGTTTCTACGGCAAGTTCGAGCGCATTCAAAAGGGAGCGCGCATCGCCGTTTGCAGTGTCAATCAGATGTTCAAGCGCGCCGTCTTCAAACTGAACGTTCCAGTGTCCGTAACCGCGCTCTACATTTTTTAATGCCATATCAGCAGCTTTTTTCAAGTCTTCTTTTGTAAGCGGTTTTAACTGGAACACACGGCTCCGGCTGACAAGCGCTTTGTTTACTTCAAAAAAAGGATTTTCTGTCGTAGCGCCGATTAAGATTATAGTGCCGTTTTCAACCCAAGGCAAAAGCGCGTCCTGCTGGGCTTTGTTCCAGCGGTGAACTTCGTCTACAAACAAAATCGTGCGCCGGCTGTAAAGGTTAAAATAATCTTCTGCCTGTTTTATGGAAGTGCGGATATCTGCAACTCCTGTCAGAACGGCATTAAGCGTTATAAAATTACTTTTCGTGTGATTTGCAATTACTCGTGCAAGCGTAGTCTTTCCAGAGCCGGGCGGACCGTAAAAAATTACGGAAGTAAGCTGGTCTGCCGCAATGGCACGGCGTAAAAGCCTTCCGCGCCCTACGATATGATCCTGCCCGATATATTCATCAAGTGTCTGCGGACGCATTCGTGCGGCGAGAGGCTCTTTTAAAATACTTGCAGAAATGAACAAATCATCCATTTGTCTGTCTTTTCAAATCAACCTATTCTATGTTCCATTTACCGCGCGCAGGATAATATGACCAAAGACCTTCATGAGTAAAGAGCGCAGAATTTGAACCTGTATCATATACGCTAAGTCCTGCATAGACAGCACAATCATGCGCATTCAAACTAGGATCAACTGCAAGGCACGAACGTGATTCATAAAGAGTGCTCAGCGTACTCTGAAGGTTTGCAAACTGAATTTCCGTACCGGAATCACGCGCTACAAGGGCAGTACCGCCGGCAGTCGTTACTAAAACAGAATCTTTCATTACGGCAATTCCGTAAATAGTAGACCTGATTCCGTTTACGACAGTTTTTTCAGAAGAACCATCTGCATTAATTCTCTTTAAATCTGAACCAGACGAATAATAAATTGCAGTCGGAGCAGTTGATTCCGTTTCGTCAGTACATGCGGCTTCGGCAGTAAAAAATCTTACGGTACCTGTGTATACGCATGACAACGCAGAACCTGCACCGCTTACGGCTGTTGTGTCAGCCGCAGCCCCGTTTAATTTATAAACATTGTCTTTATTTCTGATATAAGCATAACGATGAGCGTTTTGTGGTGAATTTGTGCATAACAGTTTTACGACATCTGTCTTTGTATTTGACAAAGTTATGCCAGAAACTTCTTTCCAGCTGTTTCCGTCAGTGCTGTAATATAATTTTCTTGATTCAAGTTCCATTTCGCCTTCCGAGTCATTTTTCCTTGAAGTTATCGAAAGCGCATAAATATTGTTTTCATCAGCCGCAACTGTCAGAACATGACCAGTAGGACCATTCATCTTTGACCATTGTCCGTGAGAATTTGCATTTTTATCTTTTGAATAAATGTTTCCGTTTGCAATGAACAGTTTGTCTTTAAATCTTACGATTGAAAAAATATCTCCGTAAATCGTTGCTTCTTCAAGCTTTACTTCCTGCCTGATATTCCAGAAAATCGGATCCTGACAGCCGGAAAAAATTACTGCGGTAAAAACTGCGGCAAGAACAAAAAAGACATTCGTTTTGTTTTTTTTCACTTTTAATTTCATTTGAAAACCTTTTTCCTAGAAGTGATATCTGGCACCGACAGTTGCCGTAATGCCAAGATAATAATCATTTTTTGAAGAATCACTGTACCACTGAGGCAGATACATAAGCTGACATTCAAGACCGAACGACCAGTTTTCGTTCATTCGGTAAAAACAGCCTGCTTCCGCTTTAAGAATAAGCCCCGGAAAATAATTGTACTGCAAATAATTTTCCAGCGCCGCGCCGACATTCAGCGTAATAGGAAATTCAAAACGCCAGACATAAGGCTGAAAAGTTATTCCCACCGTAAGCGGAATTACAGTAAAAAGATTGCTTCCGATTGTAGTATTGTAAGCAAACATTACGTCCGCACCTACCGCAATAAACTGCGTAAGAAACCTGTGGTAACCGAGGCTCAGCGCACCGCCGACAGAAAGCTGCTTGTCAAAGTTCAAAGGAATGAGAGGCATAAGCTTTAACGCAATAAACTGATCTCCTGCACCGTTCTGTGTAAGGCGGATTTCTTCGTCTTCGTAATAATCGCCGTCGCCTGTATATTCGTCATCGCTGTCCATTGCAGAAACTGCCGGTGACTGCGCGTAGATATTCGATGCAGATGTAATGGTAAACAATGCTATAAAGGCCGCAAAAAGAACCTTTGAAAACTTTTTCATAATTCCTCACTGATAGCAATTAAATGGATAATCTGTTATATTGTAATCATTGAATAATACATTTTTTCAAGGTTTTATTCAATAAAAGTATAAAAAATAAGAAATGGAATAGTTACATGATTTACAAATGTAAACGACAGGAGGAATTATGAGCGCAGTAATCATAGACGGAAAGGAAATTGCACAAAGCGTACGAAAAGACGTTGCAGAAAAAGTAAAGGAACTTAACGCAAAAGGAATTTCTCCCTGTCTTGCAGTCATTCTCGTAGGGGACAATCCTGCAAGCGTTTCTTACGTCACGGGCAAGCAGAAAGCCCTCGCAGAAGCAGGAATGACAGACAAAAGCGTTCACCTGCCGGAGGATACTTCAGAAGAAGAACTGATTGAACTTATCGAACGCCTTAACAAAGACAGTACTGTAAACGGAATTCTAGTTCAGCTTCCGTTACCAAAGCACATAAATGAAGACCGCGTAATCACGGCAATTTCACCAGAAAAAGACGTAGACGGCTTTCACCCTGTGAATGTCGGAAACCTCATGATAGGACGCAAAGCCTTTTTACCATGTACGCCGCACGGAGTCATCGTTCTCCTTGAAAAAATGAACATCGAAACAAGCGGAAAGCACTGCGTAATAATCGGGCGCTCTAACATCGTCGGAAAACCGCTTGCAATTTTAATGTCCTCAAAAAAAGTAAATTCAACAGTTACAATCTGCCACACGGGAACAAAAGACATTGAGTCAATCGTAAAGCAGGCCGACATAATCGTTGCCGCCGCAGGACATCCGATGACAGTTACAAAGCAGATGGTAAAGCCGGGCGCTGTAATAATTGATGTCGGCGTAAACAGAATTCCTGACAGCACGAAAAAAAGCGGATTCAGGCTTACAGGCGACGTTGACTTTGAAGGAGTTTCAGAATCGGCTTCGTACATTACGCCTGTTCCCGGCGGGGTCGGCCCGATGACGATTGCAATGCTCATGGCAAACACTCTCGAAGCCGCAATGAACCAGAACAATTTAATTTAATTCACGGAATATAAATGACATACTTTTTTGAAACTTACGGCTGTCAGATGAACATTGCAGAATCGGCAGCAGTCGAACAGCTTTTAATTTCGCGCGGCTGGACAAAAGCAAGTGACGTACAAGTCTGTGACCTTGCAGTAATCAATACGTGCTCCGTAAGAAAAACTGCCGAAAACAGAATCTTCGGAAGGCTCGGCTGGTTTTCAGGGCTTAAGGCAGTGCGCGAGTGCAAGCCGCATGCAAAGGCAAAAACTCTTGAGATTGCCGCAGACTACGTAAAAGACGGAGCAAAACCAATTACAGTCGTAGTAATGGGCTGTATGGCAGAACGGCTTTTAAATTCACTTAAAAAAGATTATCCTGTAGTAGACTACGTCGTAGGAACTTACGCAAAAAAGCAGTTCGGGGATATAATCTCTGCAATCGAAAACGACGTAAGCCCCGACAAAATAAAGCTCGTCAACAACCCGGAGCAGTTTGAGTTTTCGCCTGTTTCGCTTGAGCCGGGCTCATTCAGCGCTTACGTTCCGATTATGCACGGGTGCAACAATTTCTGCTCTTACTGCATAGTTCCCTACGTAAGGGGACGGGAAGTAAGCCGAAGTCTGGAGGACATCTTTAAAGAAATCGACGTCCTTTCAAAATACGGCGTAAAGGAAATCACGCTTTTAGGTCAGAACGTAAATTCATATTCCTACGACGGAACTGACTTCCCCACCCTGCTTGAAAAAATCTGCGACCACATCGAAGAAACAAAAAGCTGCATCGGCTGGATTCGCTTTATGTCAAGCCACCCTAAAGATTTGTCTGACAAACTCATCGACGTAATTTCAAAACGAAGGCAGCTTTGCCGTCACATTCACCTTCCTGTCCAGCACGGCTCGACAAAAGTTTTAAAAGAGATGAACCGCCGCTACACCCGGGAACATTACATTGACCTTGTTCAGAAAATACGGAACAAAATCCCTGACGTTTCGCTTACGACAGACATCATGGTAGGATTTCCCGGCGAAACGGAAGAAGATTTTAACGAAGTTCTTTCACTGATGAATTCGATTCTATACGAAAACGCTTTTATGTATTATTATAACCTCAGGGACGGAACTCCGGCATCAACGCGCAAAGACCAGATTGAACTGAACGTAAAAAAAGAACGCTTGCAGAAAGTCATAGACCTTCAGCTTGAAATTACGCGCAGGGAAATGGAAAAGCGCATTGGAAAGACAGCCGCAGTCCTTGCAGAAAGCGTCAGCAAAGACAACAAGTCTGAACTTTTAGGCAAGACCGAACAGGACGAAAGAGTTGCGTTTGCGGCTCCTGAAAATTTAATCGGACAATTCGTTCAGGTAAAACTGGAAAGCCTTTCGGGCAATACATTCCGGGGAACTTTAATCTGAACAGACAGAGGCATATATGATTTTAAAATTGATTTTATTTATTATTGCAATCGTAGTTTTTATTTTTTACATGGGATTCAACCTTGAAAACAAATGCGCCATCTGGCTGTTCGTAAAGACATTTGACAACGTTCCCGTGTTTATGAACTCGCTGATTTCTTTTGCATTCGGAGTTTTGTGCACACTTCCGCTCGCATTTGCAAGAAGAATAAAAAAGAACAGGCAGATTCAAAAAAAGCAGAAGCAAGAACAGAAAAACCAGCTGAACGTACAAAACCAGATAACCCAGAGCGCTCAGCCAAAACCAAAAACATCATCAAAATCAAAAAAGGCTGAACCAAAAAAAGCCGAAACTTCAGGCGAAGAAAACGCTTTAACTTAATAAAAGGATTTACAGACACTTTAATGAATTTAAAATTTAATTGCAGAAAATTTTTCGTAAGTTTATTCATCGCAAATCTTTTTTCTGTTTCTGCACAGAATTCCGCAGGAACTTCGGCAGTAACGGCAATAGAAAAAAGCCTTGAACAGGACACGGTAGAAAAATCAATCGAATATTTACAGTCGCAGAGTGAAAACGAAAAATCAAATCTGGACAAAAGAATTCTTTTTGCCTTTACAGGTTCAATTCAGGAACAGGCTTCTTTGTATAAAGATGCGAGTACGTCTTTTGCAAAGGCGGCAGGCATTTCACTTTCGCAGGCAGAAATAAATTCTTTCATCCTGAAAAAAGATGCAAAACCGGCAGAAAAAATCGCATATAATATGCTCAAAAAAACTTCAAGCATTCTTGTTCTTGATGCAGTCAGGTGCAGCCTTAACTGCGGAGATTCAAAAACTGCAAGAAGCTATCTTAATTCAAGCGTAAGAAATTCAAAAGACGAAAAAATCATCGCAACAATAAAACTGTACGAACTCTGGTGCGGACTTTGCGAAGCCCAGTCTGACGCAGACCTTGACGAAATCATCGTAATGCTCAACGCCTATTCAAAAATGCAGAGCATGGACTCCGTAATGCCTTCAATTTTATTTTCGCTCTGGTACATAAGCGAAGACAAAAATGCGGCAGATATTTTAAAAACAAAATTTCCTGACAGCATAGAATCAAGCATCGTAACAGGAAACTCATCGTTAATGCCGACACCGTTCTGGTTTTTCGTAGTGCGCAAGGGAAACGCGCTCGCAAACGCAAACGACACAAAAGCAAATTCAATCAGCAGCGAAAAATCAGGTTCTATCGAAGTCGGAAAAACAGGCGAAGTGCAGAACAAATCAAGTTCTTCCGAAAGCGAAAAAATCAAACGCCAGCAGGTCGGACTTTTCGGCAAAAAAGAAAATGCACAGGTTCTTGTCGACAGATTAAAAGAAAAAGGCTTTAACGCCTACATCGAAAAAGAAACCCGCGCATCAGGCAACGTTTACTACATTGTCATCGTTGACGAAAACGAAAAAGGCAATATGGGAATGTTATTAAAGACTGCCGGATTTGACTGCTATCCGATTTTCAATTAATCAGCAATTTAAAACTGCAATTTTTAATCAGGTCAGTTTACAGTCAGTCAGCCTCAAGCGGAAGTTCTTTTTTATTCAGCAAAAGATTTAAAACAGTAAAGAACAGAATCACGGTCAAAGGCCCGAGAATAAGGCCGTTCATTCCGAATACTTTTATTCCGCCTAAAATCGCAAAAAAGATAATCAGCGGATGAACGTTTATCCTGTCTTTTAAAAGGAACGGCCGCAAAAAATTATCAAGCAGGCTTACGCAAAAACCGCAGATTATTATAAAAAGAATTCCCTTTACCAGCGACGTCGTAAAGCACAGGACAATTCCAATAGGAAGCCATACGATAGACGCCCCGAAAAGCGGAATGAACGAAGCAAACATCAGCACGACAGAAAAAAGCAGTGCGCCTTTCACGCCGAACGCCGTCATAATTATAAACGATGCCGCACCCTGATAAAGCGCCACAAGAATATAACCCGAAAACAAATTCCGCGTAATCTCAGTAAATTTTTTTGACAGGATATTCATATATTCAGTTTTTACGGGAATCGCCTGCTTGATGACAGTGCCGAGATAGTGACCGTCAAGAAAACAGAAATACAAGGCAAACACGATGAACAAAAGCGAAATCAAAAAATTTCCTGCCTTGCCCAAAATCGAAGTTCCCATCGACAGAACCCGGGAACTGTACGACTGCGTAAACTGAATCAAATAATTCCTTATGTTTGAAATGTCAAAATCAGGAATAGCCACTCCGAATTTTTCAAACAGGGCAAAGATTTTGCTAAAAGGTCCGTCAGGCGAAAAAATCAAAGGATTGTTTTTCAAAAAGTTCGTCAGCCCCTGCATAAACTGCGAAAGTTCTTTAAACAAAAGAATTACGATAAACACAACAGGAATGATTATGACAAGAAGAATTCCAAGCGCAAACGCCGCCGCAAGAAGATGCTTTCGCACCCTGAACAGTTTTTTTGACCTGTCAAATTTTGAAACAATCTTCATGTGAAGCGGTCTGAAAATTATGTAAAGAAAAATCGTCCACAGAATTACGGTAAAGAAAGGATACATCATCGCAATGCACGTTCCGAGAAAAAGAATGAGCAGTGCAAAAATAAAAAAAGACTGGAGGTTGCTTTTGTTGTTTTTATCGTCCATGATAAAAACTGTAATCTTTATCACATTTTTTGTCTATTCAAATTCATCATTTTCTGCCTGCATTTTCTGCATTGCGCCGTAAAAAAAACGAAAACAGAATTTTTCATTTAATTTTTATTTATTTTTATTTATCAGATAAAAATATTTATCAACTTAAAATTTTACATTATACTGTTTGTGATTATGAAAATAAAAAATTCATTTTTAAATTTATCATTGATTTCTCTTTCGGCATTTTCAGCATTAGTTTTGCTTTCAGGCTGTTCGCTAAAATATCAAAAAGAAAACAGTTCTGAAAAAAACATTCCTCAGCTGACTTTTACAAACCTCCAGCTTTCGCAATATTCCGACAACAAAAAAACACTCGAACTTACAGGAAGCACTGTCGAACAATACAAAGGCTCGTCGCTTGCTTTTATAAAAGATGCAGACTTTGCAATGTTCGATTCTGACAGTAAAAAAACTTCTTCAGGCAAAGCCGCTTTAATCAGCGCAGACTCAGGCGAAGAAATATTTAAATTTTTTGACGGAATAGAATTTTTTGACGAATCGCAGAACATAAAAATTTCCGGCGAAACATTAAGCTGGAACGGAAAAACAGAACAGCTCGTTTCTGCAAAAAATTCAAAAATTCAAATTCAAAAAGACGACCTTTCCGTTTCGGGAAAGAATTTCAGTGCGAGCGCCGTAAGCAATACTTTTTTATTTTCAGATTCCGTAACAGGCACTCAGCTCGTTTCAAACAAAAAAGACGGCACAAAAGAAAAAATTACTTTTTCAGGCGACTCAATGCAGGGCAGAATTTCTGATTCCAAAAACGGCAAAAACTCGACTGTTTTAAGCGGAAACGCAAAAGTCAGAAGTTCGTCAATGGAAATAAACGCCGATACAATCGAACTCTGCGGCGAGGACTTTACCATAATCAAAGCGCGCGGTGACATCACCGGAAAAAACACAGAATCAGAAATTGAGTTTTCTGCAAGTTCACTTGAATATAATCAGGACACAAAAATCGTAATTCTTTCAGGCAACGTTGAACTCAAAGATTTAAAAAACGATGTCGTTGCAAAAGCACAGAACATCGAATACGACCAGAACCTCGACATCGCAGTAATGCAGATTGACGTCGACCTAAGGCAGAAAAAAAACATCTGCACGGGTGCTTATTCGATTTACAGAAAAAAAGAGCAGATTTTAGAACTTAGCGGAAACGCCGTCGTAAAACAGGCAGAAGATATTTTCCGGGCACAGAGCATAAGGTTTGATATGCAGACAGAAGAAATTACGATGGACGGAAATATCCGCGGTTCAGTTACGACGACAAAAAACGAAGAAAAAAAAGCAGGCACAGAAAATGAGTGATGAAATCTTAGAAAAAAATTCAGAAAATAATTCGGACAATATTTCAGACAATGCAAATTCAAGTTCAAGTTCAAGTTTAAATTCAAGTTCAGCTTCTGCAAATTCTATGAGCGAAGAAAAGCAAAACGAAACTTCGCAGAAAGTTGAAACGCACACTCTGAGAGTATCAAGCCTTTACAAAAGTTTCGGCAAAAAAAAGGTCGTAAAGGGAATTGATTTTTCAATGCACACGGGAGAAATACTCGGACTTTTAGGCCCGAACGGCTCAGGCAAGACGACGACGTTTTATATGATTGTCGGTTTTCATAAACCAAATCAGGGCGAAGTTTTTCTCGATGAAGAATGTGTCACAAAACTTCCGATGTACAAAAGGGCGCAGAAAGGAATTTCGTACCTTCCGCAAGAGCCGTCCGTTTTTAAAAAGATGACAGTCGAAGACAACATCTGGTCAGTTCTGGAAACACGGCGCGATTTGACAAAGGCGCAGAAAAAAGCCACGCTCGAACAGTTAATCGAAGAATTTGCAATTACAAAAATCAGACGGCAAAAAGCATACACGCTTTCAGGCGGTGAGAGGCGGAGAACGGAAATCGCGCGCTCGCTTGCAATTCAGCCAAAGTTTTTAATGCTCGACGAACCGTTTGCAGGCATTGACCCGATTGCAGTTGCCGACATCAAAGCGCTCATCAAACTTCTTGCCAGACGCGGAATCGGAATTTTAATCACAGACCACAACGTCCGCGACACGCTCGAAATTACAGACCGCTCGATAATCATCAACAACGGACAGATAATCACGCAAGGCTCAAAAGAAGAAATCCTCAAGTCAGAAAAAGCGCGCACGATTTATCTTGGAACTGATTTTGAAATGTAACGGCGACTTGACCGCAATAGGCAAAAAGTTTTCATCATGATTTGTTTTATATAATTTAAAATCCGTCCGATATTTTTAGTAAGGGCATTTTATGAAAAAAAAATTTTTATTCAGATTATTCATTATAAATTCCATAATCGCAGTTTTTTCTTCCTGTTCAAAAAAAGCAGAACTTAACAAAGCGGACAATTCCGAACCGCAGAAACTGATTACGACTCACAGCTGGTACTGCCTTAAAAGCGACGGCTTTGAAGAAATCGATTTGCCGGGCAATGCGCCGCTTGTCATAAAAAAGCCCTGGACAGAAAGCCTGCGCATCTCGGGAATGGGACAGACAGCCTTCGTAAATTCAGAAAGCAAGGTGAACTCTCCAAACCCGAAAGTCTATGCGCTTGTAAATCATCTCGGCATAATTGAATTTGACGGCGACAAAAAATCTGTTTTTGCAGACAAGATGATTTTTAAAAACATCACCGCCGAGGGAATCGTTTTTATGAACGACAATCCTGTTTTTTCGCTTTACAAAAATAATTTTTTCAATACATCTTCAACTGAACATAACGCAGGCGGTTTTCCGATTCTTGCGCAATTTGACACCGACTCAAAAATCTTTTTTCCGATTTTAAACTCGATGTCGCTAAACCTTCCGCCGACTTCGCAGGTCAGCGATTTTTTCTGGGACGGAACTTACTGGTTTTACTGCATAAAAAATTCGCTTGAAAACAAAACTGAATTTTCGTACTTAAAATGGAAACCGTCATTGCCGCTGCTTTCGATTGTACCGCCAAATTCCGAAGTCAGCTCAGAAAAGAAAATCAGCCTTCAAAATTCCTCAGAGGACGAATTCAGAAAATGCAAAAAAATAAATTCGTTTGCACACGCACCCGAGCGCGTAAAAAAACTTCTTGCCTGCCTGCCGAAAGATTTTAATTTTTCAATCGAGTGCAAAACGGCAGGAGGTCCGTCGTCAAGATTTTACGAAAATAAAACTGACAAAAACGGCGTTACCGAAAAAGGCGCAGAAGGAAAAATCCAGCTGGCAGACACTTGGGTTGCCGCAGTCTTTAAAGACGGCACGATGTATTTTTCGGGAGCGCTTTATAACAAACACATATTAAACAATTCAAAAACTATTGCACTGCGCCTTCCCAAACTTCCTGAAAATTTTGTCTATTCTGACTTTGGGATTTCAGGCAGTTTTCTTTACGCCGCTTGGGAAGAAGTTTCTTTTTACGAAACAGGCAGGGCAGGTTTTTTAAGTGTTGACTTAGAAAAAGTTTTGTATAATGATTTTTAAAAAGAAATAAAAAGAAATAATGGGAGTGTAAGATAAAAATCGCTGAAATTGCGCGGTTTTATCTTACCTAAAGTTTGCATTGCAAACTTTTATTATCAACTGCTGTTCCTCATTGCATTGCGGAACAGCGTAAAAAGTCAATCGATTGTTGAAACAATCTTCCTGACTTTTTACAGGAGATTAATGATTTTGTTTTTAAAAAAAGTTCCGGCCGTTTTTTTTATTCTTCTCTTTTCTGCGCTTGCGTTCTGTCAGGAAGAAAAAATTTCTCAAGGCAAACCTCTTAAAGAAAAAAGTTCTTTTTCTGTACTGCCTTATTTTAACACAGGAACTCAGATTACAGTAAACACTGCATCAAAAGAAAAAAGCGCGCCTTCTCCCGTCAGCTTTTTAATCGGCGGTGGAGCAGTAATTAATTTTAATAACTTAATTTCGCTTGAACCAAAACTTGACTTCTGGTCGATGTATTATCTTTACGACGGCGAAAACGCTCTGCCTGCGGAAGTCGAACATCGCACGGCTACAGTACTATGCTTTATGCTCGACATTCCTGTCGGCTTTAATTTTCATCTTGGCGAAAACACTTTTACTGCCGGCTGCGGTCTTGGATTTTTAATCCGCCTTTCGCTTCTGTCAAACGGAGTAAAGCAGAATGATTCCGGCGCAACAGGAACTGCACAGGGTGATACAGACGAAATTTCAAAATGGTTCTGGAGCAATGCACGCTTTCTGTATCCTGAAATTTTTGTCAGCTGGGATTACAGGATTACGGAGTCGCTCAGGGCAGGAATAGTTGCAAAGGCATATTTTTGCATCGGTTCACTGGTCGACGGACGAGGTCTTGACGGAACTGTAATCAACATCGCCGCGCGCTTTATTTTTTAAATTCCGCTTTTTTAAGTTCAACTTTTTTTCTCAGACACGCACTCTCCCGCCCCGCACGCAAAATACGCGCATAAGAGTTATATTGAATAGAAGATAAATATATGCTAAAATTGCATTAACTGTTTTTTTCGTAAAAGAAATTCCTGTCAAGGGAAACTTTAAAAAAAAGACAGGTTCTGAGAGTTCTTTTGGGGGTCTTTATGACAATAGTTGATATGCTTGGTCAAAGTGGAATTTTGACCTTATTGGGAATGGGAGTTGTCTTTTCATTTCTGATTATCTTAATCATTTGTATGTATGCACTTCACGCAATCCTGCATGCACTTAAACTGGACAAAGACGTTCCTGCAGAAACAAAGCAGAGTTCTGCACAGTCTTCTGCTCCTGCAAACAATGTCGATACTAATGCCGTTGTAGCTGCAATCGCTACCGCACTTAAAAATAAGGAAGGAAATTAAATATGGCTAAAATTAAATTAACAGAATTAGTTTTGCGCGATGCTCATCAGAGTCTGCATGCGACACGCATGACTACTGCTGATATGATTCCGGCACTTGAAAAACTCGACAAAATCGGGTTCTGGAGTCTCGAAGGCTGGGGCGGAGCAACTTATGACTCTTGTATCCGTTTCTTGAATGAAGATCCGTGGGAGCGCCTTAGAACTTTAGCAAAAGCCTGTCCTAATACACCGATTCAGATGCTTTTACGCGGTCAGAACCTTCTTGGTTACCGCCATTATGCTGATGACGTAGTTGATAAGTTCGTAGAAACATGTGCAAAAAACGGAATCGGCGTTTTCAGAATTTTCGATGCGTGCAACGATCCGCGCAACTTAAAGCGTTCTGCTGATGCCGCAAAAAAAACAGGCAAACACGTTCAGATGGCAATTTCTTATGCCGTAACTCCATATCACACAAACGAAAAATACGCTGAACTTGCAAAAACTTATGCAGAATTCGGCGCAGATTCAATCTGTATCAAAGATATGTCAGGTCTTTTAAAACCTTATGCCGCTTACGACCTTGTAAAGGCAATCAAGGCAAAAGTTGACATTCCTGTTCAGATTCATACTCACGCAACGACAGGACTTTCTGTTGCAACACTCCTCAAAGCCGCAGAAGCAGGCGCAGACGTTCTTGACACTGCAATTTCTTCTATGGCAATGGGAACTTCTCATTCTGCAACAGAAACTATAGTAGAAATGCTCAAGGGAACTGAATACGACACAGACCTCGACATCAATGCACTTCTCGAAATCGCCGCATACTTCCGCGAAGTTCGTACTCATTACGCTTCGCTTGAATCTAAATTCCTCGGCGCAGATACAAGAATTCTTGCATCTCAAGTTCCGGGCGGAATGTTGTCTAACCTCGAAAGCCAGCTCAAACAGCAGGGCAAATCAGACAAGATGGACGACGTTCTCAAGGAACTCGTAAACGTTCATAAAGATGTAGGTTACGTTCCTCTTGTTACTCCGACTTCTCAGATTGTCGGAACACAGGCAGTATTCAACGTACTGTTCGGACGCTACGAAAGAATGACAGGCGAATTTGCAGACCTTCTCGTAGGCAGATACGGAAAACTTCCTGCAGAACCAAACGCAGAACTCGTAAAGAAAGCTCTTGCACAGGTAGGACTTGAAAATCCTGTTACATGCCGTCCTGCAGACGAACTTCCAAACGAATGGGACGACCTCGTAGTAAAAGCAAAAGAAGCCGGCGGTAACGGCTCTGACGAGGACGTTTTGACTTATGCAATGTTCCCTAAAGTAGCACCGGGATTTTTCAAGACAAGAGCAGACGGCCCTGTTGATGCAAAATCTTCATTCGGAATTACTGAAACTCCAAAAGCAGAAACTGCAAAACCATCTTCAAACGGCGCTTACACAGTTACTGTAAACGGAACTCCGTACAACGTTACTTCAAACGGAAGCAACATTACTGTAAACGGACAGACATACAACGTAACGTTCGGCGCACCGGGTGCAACACCTGCTGTTCAGTCAGTTCAGAATGCAGCTCCTGTAGTTACAGGCGGAACGGAAATCAAAGCTCCTGTTGCAGGAACTCTCCTTAAACATTCAGTTGCAAACGGAACTCAGGTAAAGAAAGGCGATACAGTAATCGTTCTTGAATCTATGAAAATGGAACTTGAAGTAAAAGCACCAGAAAGCGGAACTATCAATTTTGTAGTTCAGCCGGGTTCTCAGATTACGGCAGAGCAGGTTCTTGCAACGCTCGGCGGAACTGTTGCAGCCCCTGCCGCTCCGGTTGCTCCTGTTCAGAGTGCACCTGCAGCCGCTCCTGCTCAGAGCGCTCCTGCTGCTCCTGCCGCTTCTACAGGCGGAAAACCTGTAAAAGCACCTGTTGCAGGAACTCTGCTTAAATACGCAGTTGCAGAAGGTGACTCAGTAAAACCTGACACTACAATCATTATGATTGAATCAATGAAAATGGAACTTGAAATCAAAGCCGGATTTGCCGGTAAAGTTCACTTTATCGCACAGCCTGCTTCTCAGATTAGTGCTGACCAGACTATTGCAGAGATTAATTAAGGAATTTTATGATGAACGAATTAGCTCATAACAAAAAACATGTGTTAAAAGCAACAATGATGATTATGTTCATTGCGATGGTTGCATCTTTTGTCGTAAAACCTGTTGCAGCCGCACAGGACAATGACTTTAGGGAAACACCTTCGTTTCGCACTATGAACACTGCCATCATCAAAGACTCAGAGAAAGTTCCTGAAATTTCTATCGGACAGTTTTTGACAAACATCTGGCATACAACAGGAATTTATAAAATCATTCATCAGCCGACTGACGAAGAAATCGCACAGGCAAAGGCTGAAGAAGCTGCAAAAAATGCAGGAATGGCAGAAGACCCTTTTGAGGGCGCAGAAGACAAAGTACCGGGCTGGAAAAAAATCGTAATGATAGCAATCGGTTTTTTAATTGTCTATCTTGCAGTTGCAAAAGGATTTGAACCTCTGCTTTTGATTCCGATTGGATTCGGAACTATCCTCGTAAACATTCCGGGCGCAGGAATGGGCGATGCTCCGCACGGTATGCTTCACAT
>JBJETJ010000024.1:0-2536 GCA_051883255.1 Treponema sp. | reverse complement strand
AGGATGCGGCTTTCCTCCGGGAAAGCTTCGGTACAACACTGCAAGAAATATTGTGCTTTTTTCGAGATGATGCTGTCAAAAGATATATTACACCCTGGTATAGATATTTTGATAAAATAAAATATAAGCTCTCTATACAATGTAAAAGCAGAGTTTTATCATTTAGCACAAAATATGACATATTTTTTCAAATTACAGTGTTATCATTGTGTTTTGAAAAGAATTTTGTCGTATGGAGGTTGTTCTGATAGGGGACAAGCAGATAAAGCTCGAAATATTACGAATAATAGTCTTTTTATATACCGTAGTGCCAAGAGGCATTGCGGTATTTTTATTTTCGACAAAATACAATATTTATCTATACATATCTACTTTATTTCCATATAAATACAAATATGTTGGATGTCAGTATAACGCACTTAGATACATTCAAGTGCGTCATTTTTTGCCCATAACTGCGAAATTTGTTTTATCCGTGGACCTCCTGTCCTGTTTGAACGCAAAAAGTCAAACAGAACAGGAGGAATGTCAGGCGAATTTCACACCTAAGAAAATTTTTATTTTAGAAAACGGAAAGCATAAAGAAATTACATATCAGGAGTTTCTCAAACTTAAAGCTGATAAAGAGGCCTATGGAAACAGAAAGTTTGTTGGTGCTCAAGGAATGATATTTGAGGCAGAAGAAAAACTATATCGCGATTTTTACGCATATAAGCGCCGCCTTTTATATACCCGTTCGTAACAAAACGTACTTACAACGGTACGAGAATTCAAATTTCACCTCTCAGACGAAAAATTTTTTCAGTTATATTCGCCTTACGGCGAGTTATATTGCTCCGCAGTGATATTTGGCTTTGCCAAGTGATATTGCCCTTCGGGCAGTTTTGGGCGAATATAATATCACTTATGCATAGCATAAATATAACTTTCACATAGTGAAAATATCACTCTGCCTTTAGCAGAATATCACTAAATACTTTTCTATTTACATTCGTTGGTTCGAAACTACCATAAAAATCGGCAACAACATCTTTTTTGCTCAACCCTGACATAATGGTTGTGCAAAAAAGATGTAACCGCAAAAAAGTCCGATTTTATCGGGCTTTTTTTGTTGTATCGCCCGTGATTTTTAGTTGCAAAACCGTAGATGTATTTTGCCTGTTTCGGCAGTTTTGGAGATTCGAACCCCCGAAAATCAACTTTAAACCTTTTCCCCATTTTAAAATTTAATATTGTTATAGCAGAGTCAATTTTATAGAAATATAGAATTGGCTCTTTTTTATTTGGCAATCGTTTTAATTTTTTGATTAGAACGGTTGCCTTTTTTATTTGTAAAAAAATTTGAAAGGAATGATTGATATGTATTTTACCGACACACCTGAACTCAGGAAATTTGAAAGAGAGATGCGTCAGAAACCTAATTTTGACAAGCGCAATGATGATTGCTATGAAAATAATGACGCACATTTCCCTGATAACAAAAATCTCAACACAAACAGAAAAAAAGACGGAGGTTGATTTTGTGACAATAAAAATCAGGAGTCCCACTCAAAAAACAATGCAATTAGACAACTAAACTTTAGGAGATGTATAACTTGAACGAATATGAAAGACAGCGCAGAATGGCTGAAAACACAAAAAAATTGTATCCGCCGGGTACAAGAATTGAGCTTATCAGTATGAAGGACCCTTACGCACCTGTTCCGGCAGGCACAAGAGGAACTGTAAAATTTGTTGATTCAATGGGAACGATATTCCCCGAGTGGGACAACGGTCGTTCACTTGGAGTATTGCCCGGTGAGGATTCATTCAGAAAGCTCTCACAGGAAGAAATCGAAGCAGAAAACCAATTCTCATCTGAAGTTGAAGATGAAACTACTGATGAGGATAGCGGAATGACAATGGGAATGTGAGGTGAGGTTTAATCAATAAATCTTCGCTTGGAATGAAGATTTATGGCAATCAGATTTTTTGATATGTTTGCAGGCATCGGCGGTTTCCGTTCGGGACTTGAAGCCATAGGCGGTTTTGAGTGCGTCGGATACTGCGAAATCGACAAGTATGCAAAGCAGGCATATGAAGCAATGTATGATACAGGAGGTGAACTTTACTTTGATGACGCAAGAAAAATTGTACCCGAACAGTTACCCGATTTCGACCTTCTTGTTGGAGGATTTCCCTGTCAGTCCTTCTCAATCGCAGGTGCGAGAAAAGGATTTGACGATACAAGAGGAACGCTGTTTTTCGAGATTGCTCGAATTGCTGCCGTTAAAAAACCTAAGTATCTCTTCCTCGAAAATGTTCCCGGTCTGCTTAATCATGACTCAGGCAGGACATATGAAACAATCCTCCGTACATTGGATGACTTGGGGTATGATGTGTGCTGGCAGGTACTTAACAGCAAAAATTTCGGAGTTCCCCAGTCACGAAATCGAGTGTTCATTATCGGATATCTTAGAGGACAATGTGCCGGAGAAGTACTATCTTTCACGCAAACAAGCGGAAAAGCTCTTATACAAAGAAAAGCCAACGCAAG
>JBJETJ010000023.1:0-2564 GCA_051883255.1 Treponema sp. | reverse complement strand
TTTAGTTCCTTGGGGACAAGACCCTGCCGGAGTTATGGGCGCAATCGTAAAAGAACTGAAAGCGCGCGGATTCGTTACGTATTCGCACGAAAACGTAATCATCGTCGCACCGCCTCTTATCATCACGGAAGCGCAGATTGACGAAGAACTCGCAAAACTCGACGAAGTGCTTTCAATCGTAGACGAAAAGTACATCTAGAAAAATTGCTGACAGTTGTGACGGTTGAACTTAAAGCGCTGGTCATTATTCTGACTTTCGCTTTAGGAAACGGACAGCATAAACTGAAACTAAACGTAAAAACACCCGGTGAATGTTTTTAAAAACGTTGCCGGGTGTTTTTTTAGTTCAGCCTGTTGAGGAAAAAAAATAAAGTCGCGCGTATGACTTTGCAGATGATTTGCAGAAGAGTATAATTTTGCTTGAAGCGTAATTTTGCAGGAGATTTTTATGGGCATTGAATACAAAGAAGAACGGCTTACGGCAGAAGAATACATCGAGTTTCTTTCGCGGACTGATTTGGGTTCGCAATATCCAAAGGAACGGTTTGAGCAGAGAATTCAAAAGCTTGTAAAAAATGTTTCAATCAGTCTTGTAGCGCGCGACGGTAAGAAAATCGCAGGAGTTCTTTTTGCACTCACTGATTTCTGTTACTGGCTTTACGTCACTGACTTGGGAGTAGATCGCGATTATGAAAAACAGGGAATCGGCACTGCGCTCATAAAAAAAGCGCACGAAATTGCAGGCGGTGAAAAAGACATCGCGCTGTATCTTGTCGCAAACGAAAACGCCGTTCCGTTCTATCAAAAACTCGGAATGACAAGAGCATCGGACGTGATGGAATACAACCATACTGAATGGACTGATTTTACTGTGGGTGATGACGAGGGAATCTAGGCGATTGAGAGGAAAATGTGCTAGAATAAAAGCAGGCAGATAACAGAGGTGTTTATGACAGATGCAAATCAAATAAAATACACAGTTGCCTGTGTCAATGAATTTTCAAAAAGCAAAAAACTTTCTCCCGGACAGGCGTTTGCATATCTGCAAGAACATAAAGGTATGGACTTTTTAGTCGAGTTTTATGATGTCGAACATACGCTTTCTTTTGATGATGTAATTGAGGACTTGACCAGAATCTGCCTGAAGAACGGAGGCGAAATTCAATGATTTTGTATCACGGCTCAAACATCGACATTCAGAAAATTGACCTTTCGCAGTGCAGACCGGGAAAAGATTTCGGTCAGGGATTTTATCTTACGGAAATAAAGGAACAGGCAGTCAGAATGGCTCAAAGAGTTTCAAGAATGTTTGGCGGAAATGCAGTTCTGAACGTATATGATTTTGACGATTCAATTTTATCTGAAAATAAACTGGCAGTTAAAATTTTTGAAAAGCCGTCAGTTGACTGGGCAAAATTTGTCATTACAAACAGAAATGCCTCAAGAATAAAAGTTCCTCAGGAAGAAAACAACATCGATAATAAATTTGATATAGTCATAGGTCCTGTCGCTGACGATGACCTTGCGTTGCTTTTCCGGCAGTTTTCTGACGGAGTAATTTCTGTAGAAACACTGATGCAGGAAATGAATTTTAAAGAACTGACAAATCAGTATTCGTTTCATACTGAAAGGGCAGTCAGTTTTTTAACGAAGGTTGAGGTGCAGAATGTCTAAGAAAGAACTTCTGGCTGAATATATTACGAGCGACTTGATTTCTTATCTTATGGAAGATGAAAAGATTTCTATGGTTGAGGCAATGCAGAAACTTTATTCATCTGAAACTTTTGAAAAGATAAATGATTTTGAAACAGGATTGTATCTTGAAAGTTCGCCTTATGTTTATGATTTATTTAAAGCGGAAATGACGAACGGCAAACTTGTTCAGCTTGAAATTTAAAATCAATGTCTTTTTTAATTTTGCACAATGCACAGGTTTTTATTTATTCTGCCCATAAAAAATAAAATAATTTGTTTGAAATGACAGTGCAAAAGCGGGGCAAAGCGTTTATAGTTCTGAATGTACAGAGAAAACTGATTTAAGGAGAATTTTATGTCATTCAACTTTACCTGCGCACCGCGCACGATTTTTGGCGAGGGAGCGCTTGAAACTGCTGCGCCGTATATTGCGGATTTCGGGAAAAAGGCACTCATCGTAACCGGTAAGATTATTACAAAAACTGGGCTTGCCACAAAAGTGCAGGACGTTCTTTCTGTGCGCGGCATTTCGTCAGTTACTTTTAACGATTTGCCGGGCGAACCTGACGACAAAATGATTGACGCGGCGCTTTCCGTGTTCAAATCAGAAAAATGTGATTTTATTATCGGACTTGGAGGCGGAACTCCTCTTGATACGGCAAAGGCTGTTGCGGCGATGGCTGTCCTTCCGGGGAAACTTTCTGACTATGCAGGAAAGGAAATGTCAGGGGATTTTGCGCCGCTTGTCCTTATTCCTACGACGGCAGGAACAGGAAGCGAGGCAACGAAATTCTTTGTCTACACTGACACTGCTACCGATGCAAAACTTTTGATGAAAGGCGATGCACTTTTGCCAAAGCTTGCCGTAA
>JBJETJ010000022.1:0-56018 GCA_051883255.1 Treponema sp. | reverse complement strand
AAAAGAAGCATACGACGAAGCAAAGGCTTTTTCAAATTTAAAGGCTTCGTATTCTGATCTTGAGCATCTGTCGTTCCTTACGCTGCGCATAGGAAAAATTGATCCTGCTGAATTTGACGAACTGAAATTTGACGTGGGAAACCGCGCCATAATAGTTCAGCTTGGAGAGGACAAATCACGAATCCTTGCGGCAAGTTCCAAAAAAGGACGGTTTGCACTTGATACTGAATTAAAAAAACACAATTTCGTTAATCTTGAAATTCCGCATGACTTTAAAGGAATTCCTGATGACGTGCTCAATTCGTTAAAAAAGCAGAAAGAAGAATCTGACAAGGCAATAGAAAATTTTACCGTGCAGAAACGGAATTTTGCGCAGACTCATAAAGACATCATCAACACTCTTTTGGGAAAACTCTCCCTTGCAAGTCAGGTACGTGCTACGGAGAATAAACTTGAATCAACAAAGCTCGTGTACAGAATCACAGGCTGGGTTCCTGTAGTTGACGCAGACGACGTAATCAAAGACCTTGATTCAATCACTGAAAAACGTATTGCCGTAAGAAAATACGAACCGGAAGAAGTGCCGAGCGTAATAAACGGAAAGGAAAAAGTGCCTGTTGAACTCAAGCACGGCAAATTCATTTCAAGTTTCAAGCGGATGATTTTCAGTTACGGTTCTCCTGTTTACGGAACGATTGACCCGACGCCTTTTGTTGCGCTGTTCTTTACGATTTTATTCGGAATTATGTTTGGCGATGCAGGGCAGGGACTTGTATTCCTTTTGCTCGGTATTTTAATGGCATGCAAAATCGTAAAAGTCGGAAACTGGAATAAATTTGCGCCGATTTTTATTGCGATAGGCTGTACGAGTACTGTCATGGGTGTCCTGACAGGTGAATTTTTTGCAAACGAAACTATACTGATTCCTGTTGCAAGATTTTTGACAGGGCTTTTTGGAGAACCTCGTGACCATATCCTTCACATGATGCCGAGTTCAAATCCTGAGTCAATTATGAATATGTTTAAATTCTTCGGTTTTTCCGTTGCAGTCGGTTTTATCATCAATTCAACAGGTCTGATTTTAAATATCATGAACAATCTGTCGCGCAAAAAGTACGGCAAGGCACTGTTCGGAAAACTCGGACTGTGCGGGGCAGTGTTCTTCTGGTATATAATCATTCTGGTCGTGCGCATTTTCCTTTTCAAGTATAATGCTCATATTTATGACTGGGTAATTGTCGGCGTTGCTTTAATCGGCGCTGCATTCGGCGAGCCTTTTGAAAGGCTTATTGACGGCGAACGTCCCGTACTTGAAAACGGCTTTGGTGCAATGCTCATCGGCGGCGTTGTCGAACTGATTGAAGTCGTTTCGGGCTACATGTCAAATACGGTAAGCTTTTTGCGTGTAGGTGCGTTTGCGCTGGCACATGCCGTTTTGGGTTATATTATTTCTACGATGAGCGCTTTAGCCCCTCCGGCAGGCGCTGCTGCAATTTCTATAATAGGAAATGCAATCGTAATCGTTCTTGAAGGAATGATTGTTGCAATTCAGGTTATCCGTTTGCAGTATTATGAATTCTTTTCCAAGTTCTTTAATGAAACAGGCCGTGAATTTAAACCTTATCAGTTTACGTCCACACCTGAATTCAGTAAATAGATAAAACTACAGCTTTTATTCTGAAAAAAACAAAAGGGTAAAAGCAAACTTTTTAAGGAGCGTTCGATATGAACAAAAAAATTTTTATTGTAATGTCATTTTTAGCTGTATTCGGAATTGCAGGTTTGTTTGCACAGGAAGAGCCGTCTGAAGTTCAGGAAACTCAGGTTGTTGAAAAGGCTGACAATGCACAGGCTTTCAAATACATTGCTGCCGGTCTTGCCGTAGGTCTTGCATGTATCGCAGGCGGTAGTGCAGTTGCAAAAATCGGTGCTGCAGCAATGGGTGCGATGAGCGAAAACGCAGAACTTTCAGGTAAAGCATTGCCGTTCGTAGGTCTTGCCGAAGGTATCTGTCTTTGGGGATTCCTTGTTGCATTGTTGATTATTATTCTCTAAATTATATAAATCAGGGTTTGATTTGGAATATTATATAATAGGCGAGCGGGAACTTGTCCTTGCCTTTGGTCTTGTAGGCGTAAAGGGAACTTATGTTTCTAACAGAACGCAGGCTCTTGATGCTTTTAACAAGGTTACTGGCCAGAGCGGTCTCGTTTCTGCTCCTGTAAGTGCGGACATTCCCAAAGTTCTCATTTTAACAGAAGATGTTTCTGTCATGCTTGACGAAGAAGTTAACGCCTGGCAGATGGGTGGAAAGTTTCCGCTTATTGTTGAGATACCCGGTATTTCCGGAAAGATAGCTGGAAAGAAATCTCTTACAGATTCCATTCGTGAAGCTGTCGGTATTCGTGTTTAGGCAGGGCTGAATTTTATAAAGGCGCTTTTATAAGTTCAGCATGAACTGTTCGGAATGAACTCAAGGCCTGAAATACGAAAAAAATGTAAGGAAAAATTTTTATGGAAGAACTTAGATCTACGGATATTCTTGATAAAGAAATTCAAGATGACGCAAGAAAAAAGGCCGAAAAGATTTTAAAAAATGCAGACGCTCAGGGTCAGCAGATTTTAGCTGATGTTGAAACCCGGCTTGAAGCTGCAAAAAAAGACAGGGAATCTTATTACAGCCAGAAAGCAGCACAGTTTAAAAAAGATTTGGATTCAAGTTTGCCGCTTGAAAAATCCCGCTTCCTTGTTTCTTATATCAGTTCTTCTGTTGCTTCTGCAATTAACGATTATTTAAAAACTATTTCGCAGGAAAAACGCATACAGCTTGTTTTGACAATGCTCAGCCGTTTTGAAAGCCTTACAGGCGGAAAGACGTTTGAAGCTGCCGTATACGGTTTTAATCTGGATTTAGCAAAAAATGAATTGAATAAAAATAGTAAGCTGAAGATTTCGTCTTTTTCGGCAACGGAGTTTGCAAAGACAGGTGAAGTCGCAGTAGATGGAATAGAGATTCACGAAGGAATAATTCTTGTTTCTGATGATAAAGTCGTAAAAATCCGTCTGACTCTTGAAGAATTATTTTCTGAATTAATTGATAAATATAGAAATGAATTAGCCGTTACTTTGTTTGGCGGGAGGCTTCCTGAATGATACAGGGCAGAATAACACGCATTTCAGGTCCTATTGTTTATGCAGACGGACTTGAAGGCTGCGGTCTTTATGATGTAGTAAATGTAGGAAAAAACAGGCTCATTGGCGAAATAATCCGTCAGAATGAAGGCAAGGCGGTAATTCAGGTTTATGAAGACGATACCGGAATGGAAATCGGTGAAGTCGTTGAATGTACTGAAGCGCCTCTTTCCCTGACTTTAGGTCCCGGACTTGTAGGAACGATTTACGACGGAATTCAGCGTCCGCTAAAGCAGATGTACGAAGACAAGGGCGCTTTCCTTTTGCCGGGTCAGAGGACTTCGCCTCTTGATATGGAAAAAGTGTGGGATTTTGAAGCGGCTTTTGGTATTGCTGACGGCATTGAAATAAAGCCCGGAATGGTACTCGGTACTGTAAAAGAAACAGAGTCAATAACTCATTCGATAATGGTTCCGCCTTACATAAAGGGAACAAAACTTAAGGAATTTAAAGGCAGCGGTTCTTATACTGTAAAAGACGTAATTGCACTGACTGACCTTGACGAACAGATAAAACTTGCACAGGTATGGCCTGTACGAAAACCGCGCCCTTATGCAGAAAAACTCGGCGTAACTGAACCTCTGCTTACAGGTCAGCGCGTTATTGACGTGTTCTTCCCTCTGTCAAAAGGCGGAACGGCTGCAATTCCGGGTGGTTTCGGAACAGGAAAGACTATGACACAGCATGCCGTTGCAAAATGGTGTGATGCAGACTTAATCATTTACATCGGCTGCGGAGAACGCGGAAACGAGATGACAGACGTTCTGACGGAATTCCCTGAACTGATTGACCCGCGTACAAACCGTTCACTTATGGAACGTACTATTTTGATTGCAAATACTTCAAATATGCCTGTAGCTGCCCGTGAAGTTTCGCTTTACTCGGGAATTACGCTTGCAGAATATTACCGCGATATGGGAATGGCAGTTGCAATTATGGCAGATTCGACAAGCCGCTGGGCAGAAGCTTTGCGCGAGCTTTCAGGCCGTATGGAAGAAATGCCAGCCGAAGAAGGATTCCCTGCTTATCTGCCGACAAGGCTTGCAGAGTTTTATGAACGTGCCGGCCGCATTACTTCTTTGTGCAATAAAGAAGGCAGTGTTTCTGTTATCGGGGCAGTTTCGCCTCCTGGAGGAGATTTCTCTGAACCTGTAACACAGCACACAAAACGCTTTATCAGGTGCTTCTGGGCTTTAAACCGCGAACTTGCAAATGCCCGGCATTATCCTGCAATCAGCTGGATAGAATCTTATTCAGAATATGCAGAAGAAGTAAGGGCCTGGTGGGAAAGGACAAATCCTGACTGGGCAGACGTCCGTTACAAGGCTCTGGAACTTTTAAAGAAAGAGCAGAAACTTGAACAGATTGTACGCCTTATCGGACCTGACGCATTGCCTGATTCAGAACGGCTTGTCCTTACTGTTGCCGAGATGATGAAAAACGGCTTTTTACAGCAGAACGCTTTTGATGACACAGATGCGTATTGCTGTGTTGAAAAACAGATAAAGATTCTCGTTTTGATAATGAAGTTCTACAACAAGGCAGTTGCTGTCGTAAAAGCAGGCGCTCCTCTTGCAAAAGTAGTTTCATTAAGCTGCCGTGAAAAAATCATAAGGATAAAATCTCTTGTTAAAAATGACGAAATGAATAAAATTGCAGAAATTGAAAATCTCCTTGATGAAGAATTCGCTTCTCTTGAGCGTATCTATCAAGTAACGGAGGCTGTCGTATGAAAGGTGTAGAATATCGTGGCGTAAAATCAGTTGACGGACCGATTGTTGCTGTAAAACGTTCAGAAAGAGTTTCGTTCAATGAAACAGTCTATGTCCGCGACCGTTTTGGCGAAAAGCGTACGGGCCGTGTAATTGACCTTTCAGACGACGTTGCAGTCGTTCAGATATTCGGCAGTACGACGGGAATTGACTTGAAGGATTCTACAGTTGAATTTCTTGAAGAGCCTCTGGAACTCAGGGTTGGCCCTGATTTGCTCGGTCGCATTTTTAACGGACTTGGAGAACCGATTGACGGATTCCCGCAGATTGTTTCGTCAGAAAAAGTAAACGTAAACGGAAATCCGATAAATCCGTATGCGCGCATTTATCCGAGGGATTTCATTCAGACAGGCATTTCTTCCATCGACGGAATGAATACTCTGATTCGCGGACAAAAGCTTCCGATTTTTTCGGGCAACGGACTTCCGCATAACAGGCTTGCCGCGCAGATTATCAGACAGGCAAAACTCCGCTCGAGCGATGACCAGTTTGTAATGGTATTTGCAGGAATGGGCATTAAATACGACGTTGCAAGATTTTTCCGCGATACGTTTGAAGAATCCGGCGTACTGTCAAAAGTTGTAATGTTTCAGTCACTTGCAGACAGCCCTTCGATTGAACGCATCATTACTCCGCGCTGTGCACTGACTGCCGCAGAATATCTTGCTTACGAAAAAGGTATGCACGTACTTGTCGTATTGACTGATATGACAAACTATTGCGAAGCGTTGCGCGAAATTTCGACGACGCGCGGTGAAGTTCCGGGAAGAAAAGGATATCCGGGTTACCTGTATTCAGACCTTGCAGAAATTTATGAACGTGCAGGACGAATACAGGGCTCTGAAGGTTCGATTACGCAGATTCCTATCCTGACAATGCCGAACGACGACATAAGCCATCCGATTCCTGACCTTACAGGATACATTACTGAAGGTCAGATTGTTCTTGACAGGGAACTTTCGCAGAAGGGAATGTATCCGCCTGTTGCAGGACTTCCTTCTTTGAGCCGTCTGATGAAAGACGGTATCGGTAAGGGAATGACGCGCGACGACCATGCAAACGTTTCAAGCCAGCTTTTTGCGTCGTATTCAAAAGTAAAGTCTATCAGAAACCTTGCAGCAATCATCGGCGAAGAAGAACTTTCGAGCATTGACAGGCTGTATTTAAAATTCGGCGAGGCATTTGAACAGCAGTTCTTGAGTCAGGGCGAGTATGAAAACCGTTCGATTGAAGAAACTCTTGACATCGGATGGCGTGTGCTTAAGATGCTTCCTGTTGATGAACTCGTACGCATTACGCCTGATTTGATAGAAAAATATCTTCCAAAAGATGAAACGGAAGATTCCGGCATAATAAAAGTAAAGGCGTAAAATATGGCGAAGCTGAATGTTGCCCCGACAAAATCAAATCTTCTCTCAATGAAAGAGCAGCTTGCCGTTTCAAAAGACGGATATGACCTTCTTGAACAAAAACGCGAAATTCTTGTCATGGAATTAATGCACATGGTCGAAAAGGTCAAGCTTCTTGAACATAAAATTGATGACCTTATTGCAAAAGCGTATCCGGCATTAAAAAATATGCTCATGCAGTTTGGCGGTGACAGAGTTGAACAGATGGCAGATGCCGTAAAATATGATTTTGTAATAAAAGACAAGCAGGAAACTGTTGCCGGAATGACCTTTCCGACGATTGACATCACCCTGCCTGAAAAACAGCTTTTTTATTCTTTTATGGGAACATCATCTTCGTGTGATCAGGTTATTTCTTACTTCTTTGAACTGCTCAAGCTTTTGACGGATATGGCTTCCATACGGACAATCGTATGGCGGCTTGCAAGGGAAGTAAAAAAGACTCAGCGGCGCGTAAATGCCCTTGATAAAATGGTAATCCCTCAATCTCAGGAAACTGTGCGTTATATCGAAAGTGTCCTTGAAGAAAGGGAGCGTGAAAATGTTTTTGTTCTTAAGGCTTTAAAAAACCGTAAAAATAATTAATTCAATAAGGAAGGTGTATTATGAGCAAGAGTCTGTTAAAGAATATTGTAGTTGCAGTTAACGGTTCTCAAAGTTCCATTCATGCAGCAATGTATGGAATTATTCTTGCTAAACAACAGAAACTTAATTTAAAATTTGTTTATGTTGTTGATACGGCAACGATTAAGCGCCTTTCATTAGGACATTTCCTTGTTGCAGAGGAAAGTTCCATGTATGAACAAAGCCTTTCGCATGACGGCGAAAAATATCTTGATTATGTAATTAAGCTTGCAAAAGACAAAGGTGTAAAAGCAACCGGGGAACTTCGGAAAGGTTCTGTCTGTCTTGAAGTCATAAATTCCGTAAGGGAGTCAAATGCAGAACTTCTGCTTTTGGGCGGCGGAAGCATTTTGAATACGAGAAGTTTCTCCTGGGAAAATAAAAATAATTCTCTTGAACTTGCAAGCCGCGAAATCATTGCAAATGCGCCTTGTTCAGTCGGGGTTGTAAGGGAACCTGAGATTGAACTTTTATATAATCAGCTTTAAATAAAGAATTCACTTATGGAAAACTATTATAAAATTCTCGGTGTTGAAAAAAATGCGACATTATCAGAAATACGTCGGGCATACCGTAAAAAGGCAAAAGAACTTCATCCCGACAAATCTGGTACGCATGAAACGTCCGCAGATTTTTTAAAAGTCGTAAATGCCTACAAAATTCTTTCTGATTCAAAAAGCCGCTCGATTTTTGATTCTTCTTTTTTTGTTCATTCTGCCGTCTTTGAAAAACGAAAATCAACTTTTGATTACCGCAGCTGGCTTCTGGAACGTACTGACGACGAAAGCCGCGCAAAGCTTATTTTTTTTGACCTGCTTCATAACAGGGAAGACGATGCCGTAAAAGAATTTAAAAAGATGAACATGGAGCACCCGGCATTCAGTTTAAAACACTGGTTTACCCGCGAAAACTTTATGGACTACGGTTTCATTCTTTCTGAAGAACTTGTACTGCGCGGCGAATATTACGATGCCTTTCTGCTTCTGGAGCAGATTATAAGAATGGAATACACCTTTGATTATTTCAGGCTTTTTTTTCCTGAAGTGCTTGCGTTTACAAAAAATATCCTTCGCACAAAACTTGACGGCGTAATAAACGATGAACTTGCGCTTGATGTTTATGAACGCGCACTTGAACTTGAGTTTGGCGCAAAAGACGATGCGTTCTTTCTTGAAAAAATGGCGCAGATATATAAGCGAATCGGAGATGAAACAACGGCTTTGATTTGTTCAGAAGAAGCAAAAAAAATTTTATGCAGTATATAAATTGCATTGCAAAATGCTTAGGGAAGTGCTGATTAACACTAGAAGTGATTACTCAGCACTTCCCGTCAAATTGCCGTAAGTCATTGACTTACGGACAATTAGCTACATTCAAGGTTAACACTGAAAAATCCTCAATAGGATTTATTCAGTGTTTCCTTAGGGGATAAAAATGATTCGATTAAAGAACGAAGACGAAATTAACGGAATAAGAAAAAGCTGTCATCTTCTGGCAGATATGTTTAAGGCTGTAATTCCGCAGGTAAAAGCCGGAATGTCGACAAAAGAACTTGATGACTTGTGCAAGAAATTCATCACGAGCCACGGCGGAAAACCTGCCTGGTACAGGGAGAATTTTCCGGGTGCTGCATGTATCAGCATAAACGATGAAGTCATACACGGAATTCCGTCAAAGAAAAGAATCATCAAAGACGGCGACATCGTAAGCATTGACGTCGGCATTGACCTTGACGGATATATTTCTGATTCAACGCACTCCGTTCTTGTCGGAAACGTAGATTCAAAAATCAGAAAACTTGATGAAGTTACGCTTGAATGTCTTAAAGCCGGAATCGAAGCCTGCCGTGTCGGAAACAGAATTAAAGACATTTCAAAGGCAGTTTACGACATTGCTTCAAAACACGGCTACGGCGTTGTTTATGATTACTGCGGACACGGGGTAGGTCTTGATGTTCACGAGGACCCGAACATTCCGAATGTAGTTGACTGGGGCGGCGCAAACCCGAGGATTCAGGCAGGAATGGTTCTCGCGATCGAACCGATGATAAATCTCGGAACGGCAGACGTTGTCCTTGCTGACGACGACTGGACTGTCCTTACTGCAGACGGACTTCCTTCTGCACACGAAGAACATACTGTAGCCGTTTTTGCTGACCACACGGAAATTCTGACTGCTTTAGACTGATATTTTTTTTTGTAACACTTTTGGAGGTTTTGTTATTATATTTATGTATATAACAAAAGCTGCTAAAACAGATTTAAAAAAAACAGCAGTTTGAATTAATAAAAACTGGAGGTCAGAATTTTGAAAAAGAACCTTAAGTACATTATCGGCTGTGCAGCAGTTGCCGTTCTTGCATTTGCCGTAGTTTCATTTTCGTGTACAGGCAAAAAAGACAGGGGAAGTGCAAACACTGCTTTTGCACAGACAAAAAGTTCATCAGGTACAGGCGCTGTAAATGTTTCGCAGTCGGCATTAAATATTATCGAAGCAATGCAGGAAGTAAACCGTGCAATAAGCCGCGATGTCCTGCCGTCTGTAGTTGAACTTGACGTAGTAGAAACTAAAAAGCGTGCAAAAAATCCGTTCGGCGACATTCCGTTTTTCTTCTTCGGAACACCGCGCAATGACAATAATCAGGAAGAATACAAATCAGAAGGACTTGGCTCAGGCGTAATTATCAGGCGCAACGGAAATACTTTTTATGTCCTGACAAACAACCACGTTGCAGGTTCTGCAACAGAAATTTCTGTCAAGCTGAATGACGGCAGAAAGTTTGACGGCAAGCTTGTAGGTTCTGACAGCAGAATGGATATTGCCCTTGTTTCGTTTGAAACGTCAGACAAAGAAATTCCGCTTGCAGTTCTCGGAGATTCTGACTCAGTCCAGCCGGGTGACATCTGCTACGCAATGGGCGCTCCGTTAGGATACAGCCAGTCAGTTACCTGGGGCATTGTTTCTGCAACAGGTCGTTCCGGTGACGGAATTGGAAACATCAACGATTTTATTCAGACTGATGCGGCAATCAATCAGGGAAACTCTGGCGGACCGCTTCTGAATATTCACGGCGAAGTTATCGGAATCAATACCTGGATTGCATCAGGTACAGGCGGAAGCGTAGGGCTCGGCTTTGCAATTCCAATTAATAACGTAAAGCGTGCAATAGATGAATTTATCGCAGACGGAAAAATTACTTACGGCTGGATTGGCGTAAGCCTGACAAACGTTACTGACGAATATAAAAAGTCTTTGGGAATTGAAAATGTCGAAGGTGCTTTTGCTTCTCAGGTATTTATCGGAAGCCCTGCACAGAAAGGCGGAATTCAGGCCGGAGATTATATCATCGAGCTTAACGGAAACAAGGTAAAATCTGTTGACCAGCTTGTGCGCGATGTTGCAGTTCTTAAAGCAGGCGAAAAATCGAAGTTCAAGTTAATCCGTGGCGGCAAGACAATCGAAGTTACTGTTACAGTTGAAAAACGAAAAGAAGAAATTTCTTCTGACGATTCAAAACTGTGGCCGGGCTTTGTTGCAGTTCCTCTTACAGATGATGTCAGAAAACAGCTTAAAGTTGCTGACGACGTAAAGGGCGTTGCAATTACGAATGTCATGCCGAAAACACCTGCCGCAGCTTTGAGGCTTCAAAATGGAGATGTAATTACAGCAGTAAACGGAACAAAAGTAACTACACTTTCTGAGTTCTATAATGCAATGGATTTGACAAAGAACAAGTCAATTCAGTTTGACGTATGGAACGAAGCCGGAACAATTACGACAGGTTCATGGAAGATAAAATAATAAATCTTGAATCAATTAAAAAGGCAAAAGCAGATTTTAGAAAAATCATGAAATCTGAAATTTCTGCTTTTGCTTCTGATGAGCAAAAAGTAAGGGAAGCAAGTCAAAAAGCTTCAGCTTTATTTTTACAAAGTGAATTTTATAAAAATGCTTCCCTTATTTTTGCATTTATTTCTGCCGGCAGCGAGATTCCTGTAATGCCGGTCATTCAAAAAGCACTTCATGATAAAAAGCAGGTTGCAGTTCCAAGAGTTATTCCTGATACAAACTTAATGGAATTTTATTTTCTGGAAAATTCGCCGCTTGACGTTCAGACTGAAAAAGGGTCTTTCGGAATTTCTGAGCCGAAACAGGATTTAAAAAAGTTTGACGTAAATTCTGTTTCTGACAATGCGGTTATGCTTTTGCCGGGACTTGCGTTCAGCAAAGACGGAAAGCGGTTGGGAAAGGGAAAAGGTTTTTACGACATTTTTCTTGAAAGGCTGCAAAAGGAAAGCCGGCCGTTTTTATTGACGGGAAAAAAAATCGGTTACTGCTATTCAGTTCAAATTCAAAATAGAATTCCGTTTTGCAAAAATGACGTAAGCGTTGATTACGTCATAAGTGAGAACGGAATTATAAATTGCAAAGATTTTAGTTTTTGTTGAGTGAGTCCGAAATGGTCAGAATCATCTGGTTTGCATTGCTGTTTTTCGGATAAATCGAAAGCGCCTTTTTGTACCATTCGATTGAATTCTGCATGTCGCCGAGTTTGTAAAAGGCATAGGCGATTGCCGTCATAAAATTAAAGCGTTCAAACAGTTCAAAATAAAGACTGCCGTCAGAAAAATATTCTGACATTTTCTGATAGCCGCGTTTGTAATTTGCAAAAAATTCCGGCGCATACAAATCCTGTGCGTACTGATAGTAATAGGCTCCGGCATTTTTGGGGTCAAGCTTTATTGCCTTTTTTGCAAGAGATGCAACTTTTAAACCGTTTGCAAAAAGATATGCCGTGTTTTTTACGGTGCAGTTTGAAGAAATGCACATCGTGTAAATCAGTTCTGCGTCAGTTCCCGTTTTTATTTCGAGCGCCTTTTTTGCGTGTTCAATTCCGCTGTCAAAAAAAAGTGCCGCCTGCGATTTTTTCTGTTTTGCAGAAATGTCTGTGTCTTTTGAATAGTCGTTATTGTCCTGCATGCTTTTTATCTGCTGTATTCCCGTCAAATCGTAATCGCCGATAATGCACATTCCGTAAAAAAAATCGCACCGCGCAAAGTGAACTTCTTTTTCGTATTCACTGAAAAAATCCGGCACAGATTCAACTGCATCAGCATAAAAAGTTTCCGCCTGAAGCAGGGAAGTAATTTCGTTATTGTAATATGAATTTATAAAAGCCGTAAGTTCATTCGTAAAAACAACTTCCCGTTTTTTTTCCTGCGCAAATAAAAGTGAACTTAATTTTAAAAGACAGAAAAACAGAAAAAGACCTTTAAGTTTAAACATTTTTCAACACAACCGCCAGTAAGAATTTTAAGACATTTCCTATATTACCGATATAACCGGAAAATGTCAAAATCCCATTTTGAACATCAGAGAGTTTTGCCTCGCAAAACTCATAGCGCGAGCTAAATCCGTGCTTGTGAGGAAGCGAAATTTACGAGCGCAGACATAGAGTTTGCGCCCTCGCAAACTCGTAGCGCGAGCTAAATCCGTGCTTGTGGGGAACTGAAATTTACGAGCGCAACGAGCGCCTGACATAGAGTTTGCGCCTTCGCAAACTCGTAGCGCGAGCTAAATCAGTGCTAGTGAGGAAGCGAAATTTACTCGCGCAACGAGCGCCTGACATAGAGTTTGCGCCTTCGCAAACTCGTAGCGCGAGCTAAATCAGTGTTTGTGAGGAACTGAAATTTACGAGCGCAACGGCGCAGACATAGAGTTTGCGCACCTCGCAAACTCGTAGCGCGAGATAAATTCGTGTTTGTGAAGAAGCGAAATTTACGAGCGCAACGAGCGTTGACATAGAGTTTTGCTCCGCAAAACTCGTAGCGCGAGGTAAATCCGTGTTAGTGAGGAACTGAAATTTACTCGCGCTGAATTGAAAGATATTCCCGCTTGTGATATTATTCAAAACTATAAAACTGAATGAATAGGTGATTTATATGTACATTACTTGTCTTGATCTTGAAGGCGTTTTAGTTCCTGAAATCTGGATTGCATTTGCGGACGCTGTCGGAATCCCTGAACTCAGAAGGACGACACGCGATGAACCTGACTACGATAAACTGATGAAATACCGCATCGATATTTTGCGTCAGCATAAACTCGGATTAAAAGAAATCCAGTCTACAATCGAAAAAATTAACCCGATGCCCGGCGCAAAAGAATTCCTTGATGAACTGCGCTCTTTCTGCCAGACAATCATCATAAGCGATACGTTCACTCAATTTGCCGCGCCGTTGATGAAAAAACTCGGTCAGCCGACAATTTTCTGCAATACGCTTGAAGTTGCCCCTGACGGCGAAATTACCGGCTACAAAATGCGGTGCGAAAAAAGCAAGCTGACGACAGTAAGGGCATTGCAGTCAATTGGATTTGAAACGATTGCAAGCGGAGATTCTTTTAACGATTTGGGAATGATTAATGCTTCAAAAAAAGGCTTTTTGTTCCGTTCAACTGAACAGATTATAAAGGACAATCCTTCGCTGCCTGCGTTTACGGAATATTCCCAGCTGCTTGATGCGATAAAAGCAGAAGTTTTAAAATAGTTTTAATAATTTTTGTTTTTGAATTTATTTTTTATAATCTTTTGTATGATATGTTTATATGACAGTTACTACAGAAGATTATAAAAATATTGAACAGGTCGAAGACTTTAATGCTTCCCATCTTTTTGCAGAAGACGATGCTGCGCTGAACATAGCAAAAACTTTTTTTCATGTTCAGTATCTGTTTCCTTGGCAGCGCCTTGTAATTTCAAATATAATCGATTCTTTTTACAGCCAGAATTCCGCCGTTACGGACAGGTTGAAAGAACAAAGCCTGAGCGACCCTGAGATTTCCGATGCGTTCTGTCTGGGACATCAGATTGTCCTTTTGCCGACAGGAGCGGGGAAGTCGATGTGCTTTCTTGTTCCTTCTTTAATGCTTCCCGGTGCAACTCTTATAATTTATCCGCTTCTTGCACTGATGGCAGACCAGAAGCGGCGCATGACGGAGGCTGGCATTGAGTCTGTCGTTTTTAAAGGCGGACAGACAGAACAGGAACAGGATGAAAACTTTTTTCGGATAAAAAACGGTACAAAAATCATTCTTGCAAATCCTGAAATTTTACAGAGTGAACGTATTTTGCAAAAGTTAAAGGAATGTAACATAAGCCACATTGCGATTGACGAAGCGCACTGCGTTTCTGAATGGGGCGACAGTTTCCGTCCGGCATATCTTACGCTTGGAAAAATCATAAAAGAACTGAATGTCAGTACCGTAACTGCTTTTACTGCGACTGCAAGTCCCGGCGTTTTGTCGCGCGTTTCTGAAATTCTCTTTGACGGCAATGCACATATCGTCCGCTCCGAAAGTGACAGGCCGAACATTCACTATTATGTAAAATACGCCTATTCAAAGCAAAAGGCACTTTTTGAACTTTGCATGACAGAAGAACGTCCTCTTCTGATTTTCTGCGGAACGAGAAACAAGGCAGAAGAAACGGCGCGCGAACTGAGCGCTTATTATCCTGAAGATGAAGTCAGGTTTTACCATGCAGGAATGACAAAAGAAGAAAAGGCTGAAGTTGAAAAATGGTACTTCCCTCATAAAACGGCAATCCTTTGTTCAACCTGTGCTTTTGGAATGGGAATTGACAAGCCTGACATAAGGACTGTAATTCACCTTGAGCCGTCTGTTACCGCCGAAAGCTATATACAGGAAGCCGGCAGGGGAGGGCGTGACAGAAAAGTTGCAAAGGCAATTTTATTGTGGAATTTTGACGACAGCATTAGGTTTGGAAAATTCCCAGATTCTTCAAGAGAACGGGTCATAAAGTCTTTTGCAGAAAGCAGGACTTGCAGACGTCAGATTTTGCTTGATGCGCTTGGTGCAGAACAGGCTGTGTGCAGTGGCTGTGATGTCTGTTTAAAAAAGCCTTCTGAAAAAAATCTGGGCGTGTTTGATGCAGACGACAGAAAAACAGTTTTAAAGTTCATTCGTCATCATCAGAAAATGTATTCGTTAAAACAGATAATTCCTGAGTTGAAAAACAGGTTTAATAAAACTGCCTGCAAAACTTTTGGCGAAAATGTCTGGACAGAAAATGACGTAAAAATAATTCTGTCGCAGTTAAAACAGGAGCAGTCGATAAAAATATGCCGATGGCCCTGGAAAGAAAAAATCACTCTTTCAAAACCGATGTTTGGAAAATAAGTTTTTTAATAAGTTTTATGCCGGAGATACCATTGAGTGATTTTTATCCGGCATTTTCTTCCGTCTGCTGTTCGGTGTTTTCAGAATTTTCTGCCTGCACTTGAGCTGCAGGCGGTGGAGAACTTGTTTTCCGTTTTTTTGCTTTCGGCGGCTTTTTTCTGTAACGTGCCACATAACTTACGAAATTGCAGTAGAGTAAAATTACTATCGTAGTTCCAATTACATACGGATTTATCAAAACATATTTCAAAACCGGAAAAATCTGTACTAACTTCATAAAATCATTATCGGCACATTATCAGATTACTTATTGAATTTTTTCAATAAAGCGTGCAAAAGCTGCCCTGCCTTCCTGCGTGCATTTGTAGACACCTGCATGTTCCAGAACTTTGCTGAACACGATTCCTGTTTCTTTTTCAAGGATTTTTGAAACGTCATCTTTAGTCAAAGGCTTTGAAGCTTTCTTAAAATATGACGGCATTATTTCATTTATCCAGTCTGAATGTTTTGCAAGCACTTCGTCTTTTGAAATGTCCTTTTTTTCAGCAACGGCATTTGCAAGAAGTTCAAGTTCTGTTTTTAAGCGCGACGGAAGGACTGCAAGCCCCATTACTTCAATTAAACCGATATTTTCTTTTTTGATATGATGAAGTTCTGCGTGCGGATGATAGACTCCGAGCGGATGTTCTTTTGTCGTAATGTTATTGCGCAGAACAAGGTCAAGTTCGTAATCAGTTCCGCGGCGGCGTGCAATCGGCGTAATCGTGTTGTGCGCTTCGCCGTCTGTCTTTGCAAAAATAAAAGCGTCCTTGTCAGTATATTTTCGCCAGGCATTGAGAATTTTGTCTGCCGCTTTTATGAGGCTTTCTTTGTCAGGCGTCGTAAGCCTGATTACGCTCATTGGCCATTTTACGATTCCTGCCTTTATGTTTTTAAATTCTTTAAGCTTGAATTCTTTTTCAACGGGAGCTTTTGCCATCGGGAATTCGTAGCTTCCGCCCTGAAAATGGTCGTGCGTTAAAATTGAACCGCCTACTATCGGCAGGTCTGCGTTAGAGCCGAGCGTATAATGCGGAAACTGCGTTACAAAATCAAGCAGGCGTGCAAACGTTTCATGACAGATTTTCATCGGCGTATGCTTTGTGTTGAATACAATGCAGTGTTCGTTGTAATAAACGTACGGAGAATATTGGAAACCCCAGTTTTCGCCGTTCAGCGTAAGCGGAATTATTCTGTGATTCTGGCGCGCTGCATGGTTCAGCCTTCCGGCGTAACCTTCGTTTTCTACGCAGAGAAGGCACTGCGGATAGCTTATGCTTGCAGAATTTCGTGCGGCGGCAATCGCTTTAGGGTCTTTTTCCGGTTTTGAAAGGTTTATCGTAATGTCAAGCTTTCCGTATTTTGTAGAGGCTTTCCATTTTTTGTCCTTGCAGATTCTGTAGCGCCTTATGTAGTCTGTGTCCTGACTGAACTTATAAAACCAGTCAGTCGCTTCCTTCGGCGAGTGTTCGGTATAAAGAGTGTTGAAAATATCAATGACATCGCTCGGCGGCGGAACTAAAAGTCCCATGATTTTTGTGTCAAACAAATCTCTGTGAACGATGCTTGCGTTTTCAAAAAGTTTTTTTTCTGCGGCATATTCAAGCATTTCTGAAAGGATATTTTCCAGATCAGAAACTTTTACTGCCGGAAAAGTTTTTGCAGCTTTCATAGATTCAAAACCGTCAAGCCTGAAAAATTCAAGAAGGCGGTTCTGCGTATAAATTACATCTTGTTTTGTAATTAACCCTGTTTTAAGTCCGTAAGAAACGAGGCGGTTTATGTTCTGTTCTATATTCATACATTGAATATAATATTGACTGATTTTTTTTGCAAGATAAAATCAGTCAGTTTGCGCAATTTTGTTGCGCATTTGCCTTTGAAAAGATTATCATAAAGCAAATAAGTTCAACGATGAACGTGATGAGCCAGGACATCGGATATGAATAATAAATTGTTTTGGGCGTATGAAATTGGGGAATCTGGAAGAACGTTGCAATCCACAAAATCCTGAATCCGCACGCGCCTGCAAGCGTTACAATCATCGGAAGGACACTGTGACCGAAGCCTCGTATAATGTTTCCGATTACGTCCATCATTCCGCACAGAAAATATGTCGAACAGATTATAAAAAGCCTGTCTGCTCCCGTCTGAATCGTCATGCTGTTTTTTGAATACATTTTTAAAACAGGGACGTCAAGCATTATTACGGAAAATCCGAGCACAAGTCCGATTGCGGTTACGAGAAGTTCAGCGATAAGGACAAGTTTTTTAACCCTGTCATATTTTTGTGCGCCGACATTCTGCGACGTAAAAGTCAGCGTTCCCTGTGCAAAGCCGTTCATCGCAGTGTAGACAAAACCCTCGATATTCTGGGCAGCAGAATTTCCTGCGATTGTAATTGCACCGAAAGTATTTACCGAAGACTGAATTATTACGTTTGAAAACGAAAATAAAGTTCCCTGCAATCCTGCCGGAATTCCGATTTTCATTATGCGTATGAAAATTTCCCTGTCGATTTTCAGCAGTTTAAATGACAGTTTGAATTCATCATTTTCCGTTTTTAAAATTGCGATTATGAAAATTGCGGCGGCTGTCTGTGCAATTACCGTTGCAAATGCAACTCCCGAAACTCCCATTTTAAAAACGACGACGAATATGAGATTTAAAATTACGTTTATCATTCCTGAAATCAGCAGAATGTAAAGCGGTCTTTTTGTGTCGCCTTTTGCCCTTAAAAGCGCACTGCCGAAATTGTAGACCATCGATGACGTAATGCCTGCAAAATATATTTTAAGATACTGCGATGCAAGTTTTAAGACATTTTCAGGCGCCTGCATTAAACGTAAAATCTGTTCTGCAAGCGTTACTCCGATGAGCGTTAAAAGAATTCCGCAGAAAAAACTTACGAGCATTGCAGTGTGAACTGTATCTTTGAGCGCATTGTAGTTTTTTGCGCCAAAAAAGTGAGAAGCCACGACATTCGTTCCGACAGAAAGCCCGATAAAAAGATTCGTAAGCAGGTTTACGAGCGACCCTGTTGAACCGACGGCTGCCAGAGATTCATCTCCTGCAAACTGACCGACTACGATAATGTCTGCCGCATTGAACAGAAGCTGGAGAATTCCTGAAAAAATAATCGGCAGTGAAAAAATCAGGAGTTTATACGGAATCGAACCGCTTGTCATGTCAATCTTGTGAGATTTGTTCATACTATAGTAATATCACTTTTGGTGCTTTAAGGGAATAAATTTTTAGTTTATTATTTATTTGACTGGTATGTTCATATCTAATATAATAGAAAACAGGGTTTATTGACTTATTATGCAAAATATTCTGGAGGGAAGATATGAGAAAACTTTTATTTTTGTTTTCAAGCTTCATTATTTTGATTTTCTCTGGCTGCGATTTTTTTACTACCAGCTGGGGAACAGGTGCAAGGCGCAATCTGGAAGAAAACTATTCTAAATTAAGTTCTTCTGAACTTGCAGATTTGATTTCTGATCCGAATTTGATTAACGACACGGAAGCCGGTAAACAGCTTCTTTCGGCTCTCGGCAAAAAAGATGATTTGTCATCTCTGTCAGTAGAACAGAAAAATGCCGTTTTGAATTTGAGCGTAAATTCTTCAATTACATCTGACACAGTTTCTGAAATTCTTTCTGCAATAAAGGATACGGAAAATTCTGAAAATAAAATGGAACAGCTCGTTACTGACATTCTTGAAAAAGTTGATAGTGCCGATATTTCTGCCGTTACGCAGATTCTTTCTGACAAAGAAAGTCTTGGCCAGCTTGATGACAAGGCGCTTTGTTTAAGTTCACTTTGCCTTATAGCGCAGGTTGCAAAACAGGAAAATCTGCTTGACAAGACAGCCACTATAAAGGATGAAATTTCAAGCCTCTTTGAAGGCAAGTCAAATGTTGATGATGCCGTTAACAATATTACTGCCAGTGCAGATTGTTCCGCCGAGTCAAATGCCGCTTTAAAAGCTGCTTTGAATGCCGTATGTGAATTAAAGGACAGTGAAGCATCTCTTATAGAAGGATTAAAGATTTCTGATTTGTTCGGTTCGCTTTCGTCTTCATCATAGTTTTTTTAGATTAAAGTGATTTGTAACGTTAGTTTTATTATGCAGCAGAAAAGCTGTTTTTTATGGGAGTTATAAAATGAAAAAATTTTTAGTTTTATCCGGCGCATTGATTTTTTTCTCCGCAATGACTTTTGCAGGAGAGTTCAAGCCGTCTTTGCATACATCTCCGTCTGTCAGACAGCAGGGCTTTGGTGGTTTTTATTCTACAGACCTTGATAATTTTTACGGAATATATGCCAATCCTGCAATTTTAGGACTGCACAAAAAACATTCGCTCTTTCCTTCGATAGACGTAAGGGCAGCAGGACTTTTAAAAGATTCGATGAACATTATAAATGCCGTTTCCAATAAAGATATGGAAAAACTCGGCAAGATAATCAAGGACAACAACGGCATTCAGCTTGGACTTGACGTTGCGCCTTTGCTTTCTTTCGGACATATTTCTGACTGGGGATTCGGCTGGGCTTTCAATACGCAGATGTTTGTAAATGCTTCTGTTCCGAGCGTAACGCTTTCTGACGTAAATGCCGGTGTTGAATCTGTGTTAAGGGCAGGGTACGGATTTAGCCTTATTAATACGGAAAATCACTGTCTGAGTATCGGTGCGACTGCAAAGGGGTTTGTTCAGGTTGCAAGTTCGTATAACGGAAGCATTCTTGATTTTCTTGACAAAGTACTTTCTGATTTTAACCAGCTTCCTGCATATTTTACTGCAGGTTTCGGTTTTGACGTCGGTGCTGTCTATACTCTGGCAAATGCCCTGTCTGTATCTGTCGTATGGGAAGATGCTTTTACGGAAGCGTTCATTTCTTCGGGAACTTTCGGCAATTTCAGTACTGCAATGGATAAGACAAAAATCCTTGATTCAAAACTTGCAGTCGGAGCTGCGTTCAGTTTCCCTGTCGGCTGGTCAAACGGATTTATTTCTTCATTAAAAGTAATGGCTGACTACCGCAACATTTTTACGATGTTCAAGACTTTTGGAAGGAATCCTATTCTTGAACTTTCGTGCGGTGCTGAACTCGTACTTGGAAAAATCTTTTCATTCAGGTTCGGTATGTCAGAAATGTATCCTGCCGTCGGCGTAGGTATTGGCTTAGGTGCATTCAAACTTGATTTTGCAATGTACGGAAAAGAACTTGGTCTTGAACCGGGAAGTTCGCCTTGCTTGAATTCGAGCCTGTTCATAGGATTTACATATTAAGTAAAGTATTTTATCTGACGGCTTTTCTTCCGATAATATATGTATGAGTGAAAAATATACTGCATGTATTATCGGTGTCGGCCGGATTGGTTTTTCCCTTGGATTTGACAGAAAGCGTGAACAGCCTGCAAGTCATACGATGGCTCTTCTTGCAAGTCCTAGGATAAAGATTGTTGCCGGTTGTGATGTTGACCGGAAAAAACTGACTGACTGGAAAACTTACGTTGAAAGGCGGTCTTTTTTTAAGTTCCACACGATTAAAAATTCCCCTTTAATTTTTTCTGATGTTGACGAACTTTTTTTGCACTGTTCGCCCGACATTGCCGTAATTGCCGTAAACGAAGAATTCCATCTCAGCACTGCCCTCAAGGTAATTTCTAAAAAGCCACGCCTTGTAATTCTTGAAAAGCCTGTTGCGCTGAATGTTTCTGATGCAAACAAGATTTTAAAGCAGGGCAAAAAATATAACGTGCCTGTCCTTATAAACCACGAGCGGCGTTTTGCAGAAGATTATAAACTTGCTTATGATTATATAAAAAAAATCGGTGACGTTCAGAAAATAAATGCGTCGCTTTTTTCAGGAATGAAGCTCTATGATCCGTCGCAGGAAAAAACAGGGTTTTACAGCCTTCTTCATGACGGAACTCATCTTATTGACATTGTGCTTTACCTTCTTGAATCTTTGAAAAGCAGTAAACTTTCAAAGCCTGTCATTACGGGGCTTGTAAAAGACAAGAAAGATAAAAAAATAATCAGGGCATTCAGTGCAAATTTTTCTGCAAAAAAAGTTCCTGACATCTCGATTTTTATGTCAGGAAAAAGCCGGTTTTTCGGTTTTGAAGTTGAAGTGATCGGAACGGAAGGCAGGATTGCAATCGGCAACGGACATGCTGAATTTTACAGCCGGCAGGAATCAAATCTGTATACGGGATTTTATTCTCTGCAAAAAGACATCTGCGTAAAAGTTCCTGCAAAAACACTGTATTTTTCTAATATGGTTCAGAATGCAGTAGATTATCTTGACGGAAAAGCCGCCTTAAAATCAACTGTTGAAAACGGAATTGCAGTATTGAAAATTATTGAAGAAATAAAACGGCAGTTTCTTGTAAAAAAATAGGAAAAGGTCGAAAAAAAAGGCGCTATTTAAAGTCATTAAACAGTGCCTTTCTATTAAAAACAATCAAAATTAGAATTCTTTTTTTTCTGACTTACGTCTTTTGTTCAAAAGTTTTCTTTCAAGAGTTGTTTTCTTCTGGTGAAGAATAGCAGAAGGTTTTTCGAAATATTCACGCTTTTTGTATTCGCGGATAATGCCTTCTTTTTCAACCATACGTTTAAAACGTTTGATAGCTTTTTCGAGGTTTTCTGTTTCCTCTACGCTGATTGTTGCCATACTAAAATTCACCTCCTCTTCTTCGGTAATTCCGTAAAAACATTAATATGATATAGAAAAACGCTTTTTTAATCAATAGCTTGCTTTGACATACAGGAAAAAAATGCTATAATTTTTTACAGGTCAAATTGATTCAGCAGGGTAAAAATGAAAGTTTTTTTAGCAGGAATAAACGCAAGTTACATGCACACTTGTCTTGCGGTTCGTTCAATTTACAGTTATGTCAGAAAAGCGGCAGGAGAATGCGGTCTTGATATTCAGATTGAATTTGCTGAATATACGATAAACCAGAGCGTGCACGATATTTTAAAGGGAATAACTTTGTCAGGTGCAGACGTCGTTTTGTTTTCGACATATATCTGGAATATTTCTGTCGTTGAAAAAATTTTGCCCGACGTAAAGAAAGTTTTGCCCGGCTGTCTTGTCGGTGCAGGCGGGCCTGAAGTAAGCTATGCTGCAGAAAAATATCTGAAAAAATTTTCCTGCATTGATTTTATCGTTGCAGGTGAAGGCGAAATTACTGTTTTTGAATTGCTGAAAGCGCTTGAACAAAAGGGGATAAAGAATTTTTTTCAAAGCGGGAATGTCGACGTTCCCGGACTTTATTATTTTCTGCCTGAAAAAAATAAAATCTGTTTTACAGGATTTCGTAAATTAATCGAAGATTTTTCTGTCATTCCTTTTTCTTATCCTGAACTTTTGACAGAAAATTTTGAGCCTGACAATAAGATTTATTATTTTGAATCAAGCCGCGGCTGTCCTTTCAGCTGTTCCTACTGCCTTTCAAGCGTAGAAAAAACTGTCCGCTTTAAAAGCCTTGAACAGACTTTTTGCGAGCTTCAGATTTTTCTTAATGCAAATGTCAGGCTCGTAAAATTTGTTGACAGGACTTATAATTTAAATCCTGAGCGCTATATAAAAATCTGGAATTATATTCTTGAACATCACAATAAAAAAACGATGTTCCATTTTGAAATTGAAGCAGAATATCTTTCAGAAGATGCCCTTGCGTTTTTGCAGAATGTTCCGTCGGGCATAATGCAGTTTGAAATCGGCGTTCAGTCTGCAAACCGCAAAACGCTAAAAGCAATTAACCGCTCTGATAATACTGACGTTCTCAAAAAAAACATTCTGCAGATTCCGAAAACAATTCACAGGCATCTTGATTTGATAGCAGGACTTCCGTATGAAAATCTGGAAAGTTTTGGAAGAAGTTTTGATTTCGTAATGGACTTAAAACCTGATGCGCTCCAGCTCGGATTTTTAAAAATTCTTTCTGGAACGGAAATGGAAAAATTTGCTTTTGAAAATGGCTGGCAGTGGCAGGAAAGCGCCGTTTATGAAACGCTTTCAACTCCGTATATGTCTTTTGAAGATATGATCTTTTTAAAGGATATAGAAACTCTCGTAGATTTTTACTGGAACAAAGGGCTTTTTTCTTTTACAGTGAATTACATTTTCAGGAAAGTCAGCCCCTGGATTTTTTTTACAGGACTTTGCAGATTTGCAAGAAGCCTTGATGTTTTTTCAAGTGCTCACCGTGACCTTTTCTGGTTTGAACTTTTACATAAGTTTTTTTTCTTTGTAAAATCTGACAGCGATTTTTCTAAAATTGATTTTAATGTCGCAGGGGAGATTTTGCGTTACGATTTTGTCAGGCTGTCAAAGCGAAGTTCTTTTCCTGACTGGTATGTTCACAGGTATGACAAAGACAAACACCGCCGGCTGCTTGAAGAAAAAGGTATGCTTCACAGTACAAGGCTTGCGTTTGCGCTGACGGAATTTGAAATCTTTGACTACGACGTAACTTGCAGTGAACCTGAAAAAAAGCCCGGCGTTTTTGAAGTGCTTGTTGAATATAAACCTGCCGTGCGATAATTTTTTTAAGCTTGCAAAATTATGAAAACAGTTTTTTTTGATTTAGATGATACTTTATATTTCAGGCGCGATGCTTTTTTTATTGCGGTTGAAAAATTCTTCGGTATAAAAGAGAGCCGTAAAAAAAACGAGCTCTGCACTTTTTGCAGGACGCGTGGTGACGAAGTTTTTTTTAAGGCTCAGCGCGGAGAAATTACAAATGTGCAGATGTATGCCTATCGCTTTACAAAAGGTTTTTTAGATGCAGGGTTTACTATAACAGAAAAAGAGGCGCTGGATTTTCAGAGCGTATATCAAAAGGAACTGTATTCGCTGAAACTTTCTGAGCCTGTAATAAAAATGCTTGACTTTGCAAAAAATAAATTTGATGCCCTCGGTATCATAACTAACGGACCCAAGGATCATCAATGGAATAAAATTAAAAACCTCAGTCTTGAAAAATGGTTTTCTAAAAACCTTATTTTTGTTTCAGGCGATTATAAAATTGATAAGCCTGACTCAAGGATTTTTTTGCTTGCACAGGAAAGGGCAGGAAAGAAATCTGACGACTTAATTTTTGTCGGAGATTCTTTTTGCAACGACATCCTTCCTGCAAGTAAATTAAACTGGCATACGATATGGCTTAATCTTTATGATGAAAAAATGCAGCCTCCTGAATATTCCTGCAATAATGTAAGCGGAATTCTAAAAATTTTACAATCCTGCTATTGATTAAATTTTTTCTTTGTCTTATATTATTAGTAGTTCTAAAAAGAACTACTAATACGCAAAAAGGGTAAGGAAAAAATATGAGCGAAAAATTGATTTCAGAACTGATGAGCTTCGGACTTTCAAGGCAGGAAACTTTAATCTATCTTGAAATGCTCAAGCACGAACAGATGACAGGTTACGAAATTTCAAAGGAAACAGGAATTTCAAGGTCAAACGTCTATTCATCTCTGGCAGAACTTTTCAACAAAGGCGCAGTCTATATGATAGAAAGCGAATCTGCAAAATACATTCCTGTTGCACCTGAAAAATTTTTGAGCAATACGATTAATTCCCTTAAAGAAAAAACTGATTTTATCTTGAAAAACCTTCCGTCTAAAAAAGAAATTTCTGACGGCTACATTACGATAAAGGGAAGCCAGAACATAAAAAACAAAATCAGGGAAATGCTTGAAAAAACAGAAAGCCGGATTTATATGCTTGCGCAGAATGAAGTCATAAAGAATTTTGAAAGCGAACTTTCTGCTCTTGTGTCAAGGAAAATAAAAATAGTAATAATTTCTGACACTTTTGAATTAAAAGGCGCAAAGATTTATAAAACTAAAATCGATAAAAACCAGATAAGGTTTATAGTCGATTCGTCGTATGTTCTGACCGGGCAGCTTTCTTCCAGTCAGGACGATACGTGTTTATATTCAGGCCAGCAGAATCTTGTTGACGTAATGAAAGAGTATTTGAAAAACAAAATTACGTTACTTGAACAGAATTAAAAACCGTAAGATAAAAACTGTACATTCTCAATTTCATTGTGAATGTACGTTGCAAACTTTTTATAGATTTTTTAAGGAGGAAAAAAATGAGAATCGGAATTTTAGGTTATGGAAATTTAGGGCGCGGTGTTGAATGTGCGATAAAGCAAAATCCTGATTGCAAACTTAAAGCTGTTTTTACAAGACGAAATCCAGCGGACGTAAAAGTTCTTACTCAAGGGGTCGGCGTATTCAGCGCGGACGAAATTCTTTTGCATAAAGATGAAATTGATGTCCTGATTCTTTGTGGTGGCAGTGCTATTGATTTGCCTGAACAGACACCTGAGTTTGCAAGATATTTTAACGTCGTAGACAGTTTTGATACTCACGCAAAAATTCCCGTTCACTTTGACAATGTTGATAAATCTGCAAAAGAGTCAGGTCATGTTGCATTGATTTCGTGCGGCTGGGATCCGGGACTTTTCAGTTTGAACAGGCTTTATGCAGGCTGTGTCCTGCCGTGCGGAAGCGATTATACTTTCTGGGGTAAGGGCGTAAGTCAGGGACATAGCGATGCAGTCCGCCGAATAAAAGGCGTAAAAGATGCAAGGCAGTATACGATTCCTGTTGAATCCTCGCTTGCTGCAGTCCGTAATTGCGAAAACCCGGAATTGACTGCAAGGCAAAAGCATACAAGAGAATGTTTTGTTGTCACCGAAGAAAACTGTACTGCCGGAGATTTTGCTCGGATTGAAAATGAAATAAAGACAATGCCTGATTATTTTTCTGATTACGATACTACAGTTCATTTTATTTCACAGGAACAGTTTCAGGGTGAACATGCACAGATGGCGCACGGCGGTTTTGTAATCCGCACTGGAAAAACAGGCTGGAACAACGAATACAATAATGTAATCGAATATAATTTAAAGCTTGATTCAAATCCTGCATTTACTTCCTGCGTGCTCATCGCTTTTGCGCGTGCAGTTTTTAAAATGCACTCAGAGGGCGTTACAGGCTGTAAAACAGTCTTCGATATTCCGCCTGCGTATTTAAGTCCGCTTTCATCTCAGGAACTGAGGGCGCATTTTCTTTAATTCTTTTTTATTTACAAGGAACGTGCAATAAAAACTTTGTATGAAATAACGCCAGAGTTTTTATTCACAAGTTTGCGTTGCAAGTTTCCTTTTCTACTGTACGTTCTCAATTTCATTGCGAATGTGCGTAAAAAAGTCAAATCGGAAAATAAAATTTCCTCATTGGCTTTTTATGGGAGATTAATATGAATTCTTACATTGACTCAGTTGATTTTTTTAAGGGGAATAATCCTGAAAAAATTGCAGGAGAATTCGGAACGCCTCTTTATGTCTATAATGAGGAAATCATCAGAAACAGAATGAAGAGGGTTGCCTCTGTCATAAAAAAATTTCCGTATACGGCAAATTATTCTGTAAAAGCAAACACGAACATACACATTCTCCGCATTGCACTTGAAGAAGGCAATAATTGTGATGCGATGAGCGTCGGTGAAATCCAGATGCTTTTGAAGGCAGGCTTTCCGAGTGAAAAAATTTTCTTTGTTCCGAATAATGTTTCAGAATCTGAATTGCAGTTTGCGATTGACAATCACATTATGACAAGTCTTGATTCGCTTTCTCAGCTTGAGCTTTTCGGCAGGCTGAATAACGGCGGATTGTGTGCCGTGCGCATTAATCCCGGAGTCGGTGCAGGGCATTGCGAAAAAGTCATCACAGGCGGAAAGAAAACTAAGTTTGGAATTCAGGAAAGCGACATTGACAGAATTTTTGAAATCGCAAAAAAATATAATCTTACGATTGCAGGAATAAACCAGCACATCGGTTCTTTGTTCATGGACGGAAAGCCGTATCTTGATGCCGTAAAAAATATCCTGCGCATTGCAAAAAGATTTGACAATTTGCAGTTTATTGATTTTGGCGGCGGTTACGGAATTCCGTATCATAAACTTGATGATGAAAAAGAATTTCCGATGGAAGAATTTTCAGTTCAGCTTGAAAAAATCATTCAGGATTTTATTGACGATTATAAATCAGTTCCGCTTTTTAAATCTGAACCCGGCCGTTATTGCGTTGCAGAAGGCGGCGTAATTCTCGGACGCGTATTTGCGCTCAAGGAAAATGCCGGAAAAGTTTATGCAGGAACTGACATCGGAATGAATGTCCTTGTGCGCCCGAGCATGTATAATTCCTGGCACGATATTGAAGTTCTCCGTAACGGAAAACCTGTAAGCCGCGACTCGTTAATCGAACAGACTGTAACGGGCAATATCTGCGAATCAGGTGACCTGCTTGCAAAAGACAGGCTGCTTCCAAAAATCAATGCAGGCGATTTAATCTGTGTTTTAGATGCGGGCGCTTACGGCTGGAGTATGTGTTCGACGTATAATTCACGGCCGCGCCCTGCAGAAGTCATGATTTGCAAAGACGGAAGCGTCCGCCAGATTCGCCGCAGGGAAACTGTCGAAGATTTAATGCGCCTGTTTTAGAACAAAACAATGGCAGAAAAGTTTTAGGGAGTATTTATCGGTTAATGAGTAAAATCACAGCCACCTGCCAGTCAGGTGATTGTGATTTTATAATCGTAAAAAATTATTCTGCGCGTATGCTCGGGCTTTTTACGATTACGTCATGCGCAGAGCCTTCGGAAATCGAAGCGGCAGAAACAAGCGTAATTTTTGCCTTTTCCTGAAGTTCCGGGATTGACAGCGCACCGCAGTTGCACATTGTGTGGCTTACTTTGCTGATTGTCATCGTAACGTTGTCATGAAGGCTTCCTGCATAAGGAACGTAAGAGTCAACGCCTTCTTCAAAAGCCATTTTCTTTGCACCGCCCAAGTCATAGCGCTGCCAGTTTCGTGCGCGGTTGCTTCCTTCGCCCCAGTATTCTTTTACATAGTTTCCGTTGACGATTAATTTATTTGTAGGAGATTCGTCAAACCTTGCAAAGTAACGTCCGAGCATTACAAAGTCTGCGCCCATTGCAAGAGCCAGCGTAATGTGATAGTCGTGTACGATTCCGCCGTCCGAGCATACAGGAATATAAATGCCTGTTTTTTTGTAGTATTCATCACGAGCTTTTGCAACTTCGATTGTCGCAGTAGCCTGTCCGCGTCCGATTCCTTTCTGTTCGCGCGTAATGCAGATTGAACCGCCTCCGATTCCGACCTTTATAAAATCTGCACCGGCTTCTGCAAGAAAGTTGAATCCTTCTGCATCTACGACATTTCCGGCTCCGACTTTTGCATCAGGCCATTTTTCGTGAATGTCGTGCAATGCCCGTTTTTGCCATTCAGAAAAACCTTCTGACGAGTCAAGGCAGAGAACGTCAACTCCTGCATCGATTAAAGCCGGAACTCTCTGCATGTAATCACGCGTATTTATTCCGGCTCCTACGATATACCGCTTTTTGCTGTCAAGCAGTTCGTTCGGGTGCTGTTCGTGGCTTGCGGCATCTTTTCTGAAAACGAGATACTGCAGGTTTCCGTCTTTGTCCAATATTGGAAGCTGGTTTATTTTATGTTCCCAGATTATGTCATTTGCCTGTTCGAGGGTTATGCCGACTTCTGCCTTGATGAGTTTTTCAAGCGGAGTCATATATTTGCTTACTTTTTCGTCGCTCTGGCATTTGTTTGAACGGTAATCGCGGTCAGTAATTATTCCCATCAGCTTGCCGTTCGGACTTCCGTTGTCAGTTACGGCAACTGTTGAGTGTCCCGTTGATTTTACGAGTTCTTCAAGTTCTGCAAGAGTCTGTTCAGGCCTGATGTTTGAATCTGAATTTACAAAACCTGCTTTGTATGATTTTACGCGCGAAATCATCGCAGCCTGATTTTCGATTGACTGCGAACCGAATATAAACGAGATTCCGCCTTCTTTTGCGAGTGCGATTGCAAGTTTGTCGTCAGAAACAGATTGCATTACGGCAGAAACCATAGGAATGTTCATCGTTAAAGGGCACTTTTCCCCGGCCTTTTTATTGTAACGGACAAGCGGGGTAGTTAAAGTAACGTTCGACGGGATACATTCTGCAGAGGAATATCCCGGAACTAAAAGATATTCTCCAAAAGTATGGGAAGGTTCTTCAAAAAAATATGCCATAATACAACTCCTATAAAAATAAAATATAAAATAACATAACGCTTATGTTGATTTTAGTGCATAAAAATGTTTCAGGAATTAATTAGGGAAGAGAACGAAATATTCTCATTCCGTTTAATTCGAATATTTCGTTGAATTATAGCAAAAAAATAATGATTTGAACAAGTAGTTTTTTTATGATATTGTAAAAAAATGATTAAATTGATAGCCGGTCCGATGGCAACTTTAAGTCATCAGGGATTGCGTAAAATAATAGAAGGCTTCGGCGGCTGTGACGAATATTATACTGAAATGATAAACGCCGCTTCTTACCTGACGCACGGACAGTTTGAAAGCTTTTATACTTTAAATGAATTTGCGCCGGGAAAAATCGTCTGGCAGCTTACGGGAAAAGACGTAAATTCCATGGCGAAGGCTGCAAAAGAATTGTGTGCCTTTAACGGACTCGGAATAGATTTGAATATGGGCTGTTCTGCGCCCGAGATTTATAAGTCAGGTGCAGGCATTGCCTGGATGTCAAAGCCTGTTGAACAGACAAAAGCGCTTGTCTGCGAAGTAAAAAATGCGATTCTCTCGTATAATTCAGAAGTCCAGTCTGACGGTCATCATAAAAACCAGCGTCTGAGCGTAAAACTCAGGCTCGGTGATGAAGATTTTACAGACGACGGCTTTTATAAATTCTGTGATATGCTTTATGAAAGTGGAGTAGAGCAGATTGTCCTTCATCCGCGTACAAAAAAAGAAAAACTTGCCCGGCCGCCCCGCTACGAATATGTCGAAACGCTTGCAAGCCGTTTTAAAAATAAAATTCCTGTGATTTTAAACGGAAACGTAAAGGACTGCCTTTCTTTTAACGAAGCGCTCAAAAAAGCACCTGATGCGTCCGGTGTAATGATTGCAAGAATGTCAGCTCAAAAACCCTGGATTTTTGCAGAGCTGAAACGAAATCTTGAATTTTCAAATTCCGCAATACGAGAAAACTCAATGCCGTCAGACAGAATGAAAATTGACAGGCTTCAGACAGGACTTGACTATATTGCAAATTTAAGGCTTTATCAGCCAAAAGAATTCTGGCAGACAAGAATGCAGCGATTTTTTGCTTATTACTGCGATAATTTTTCTTATGCGCATTACATAAAATCAAAAATGCTCAACTGCAAAACGCTTGAAGACGCGGAAACTTCGTTTGCTTTGTATTTTGACGAAGTTCCCGGCGACAGGTTTATAGAAATATAATTTTATGAGTTTTTATAATTTCTTTATTACTTCCGCAGCTTCATCAAGGTAAGGCGCTTCAAGGCTTTCTATATCGCCTGCATCAACTGCATAGCTTGTTTCCGGCTGCATCGGAATGCGTGCAAGAACAGGAAGGTTAAAGCTTTTTGTAATTCCTTCGATATTGCTTTTTCCAAAGACATAAATCTTTTCATCGCATTTAGGACACTGAACATAGCTCATATTTTCGATTAAGCCGAGAATCGGAATGTTCATCATATTTGCCATTTTAAGCGCTTTTTCGACGATGACCCTTACAAGCTGCTGAGGGCTTGAAACGATGATAATTCCGTCCACAGGCAAAGACTGAAAGACAGTCAGCGGAACATCCCCTGTTCCCGGCGGCATGTCAACGAACATATAATCAACGTCTTTCCAGGCAACGTCAGTCCAGAACTGTTTTACGGCGCCTGCAATGACAGGCCCCCTCCAGATGACAGGGTCGTTTTCGTTTTCCAGAAGGAAATTCATCGACATAAGCTGAATTCCGCTGTCCGTCATTACAGGGTCAATGTAGTCCTCCTGTCCTGAGGCGCGTTTTTCTCCAAGCCCGAAACTTTCAGGAATTGAAGGTCCTGTTATATCGGCATCTAAAATCGCAGACTTAAAGCCAAGTTTGTTCATTTTACATGCAAGAAGGCTCGTTACAAGTGATTTTCCGACACCGCCTTTTCCGCTTACAATGCCGATGACTTTTTTTACTTTGCTTCCGGCGCGGAGTGAAACGTGCAAATCCCGTGATTCACAGTTTTCGCCGCAGCCTGAACAGTTATGATCGCAATTTTCTGCCATAAAAATATTCTCCAGATGAATTTTTTAAAATATGTAGAATAAATATAATAAATGTTCCGACAGAAATCAAGGAAAATACGTCTGGTCAAGTCACGATGCCGCTTAAACCCTTGACTTTGCCGTTTTTAAGGTTTGAATAAAATCTTGAATAAAAAAAATGCGGGAAACCTGTTTTATAAAGCAAGTTTTTCCCGCATTCTTTTTGTTTCCTGATAATCAGGAATTATTTTTCAGAAATCAACTGAGTCTTAGGATCTAATTTAAGACTTGCATCTGGAGTTTCATTTCTTAATTTAAGGACATTCAAAGTAGTTCCTTCAGCACCTGCTTCGATATGAAGTACTGCTGCGATTTTTGCAAGAACTTCAGGACTTGCGCAGTCTTTAAGATCTGAACTTTCTTCTTCAGCAGTCAGCCATATAGAAATGTTTTCTGATTTTGCAAAATCTTCAACAGCTTTTGCATCTGCTTCTGAAATGTCTTTAATTGCAACTCCGTCAATAACTAAAGCCGTAACTTTTGTTCCTGCATTTTTCAATGCTGAAACTGTATTGATGAGTTTCTGAAGCGTAAAGTTTTCAGGGTTAAAATTCAAAATTACGCGTTCACGCATGATTTCGTCTTTTAATTCCTGTGCATTGGAAATGTTCTTTTTCTTTGCAATTTCTGCAAATACGCTTGAATACCAGGAAATTACGTTTGAAGATTCCTGATCAAACGATACATGAACAAGGTTTTTGTCATTTAACAGAGAGTCCATTGCAAACTGTACAAGAACAGAAGTTTTTCCAAGACCTTTTTTAGATGTAATAAGGCCTACTTCACCTGCTTTGATTCCACCGTTAGTGATTTTATCAAAAGCACGAATAGGGCTGCAGTCAAATAAATCTTTTTTATTCATAATTACTCCGCCTTATTTTCTTTCAGCAGCTTTTTCTGCTTTATATTTTGCCTGAAGCTCTTCAGAAACATTGCCTGGAACTTTTCCGTATTTAAGGAATTCCATTGTGAATTCTGCTTTACCCTGTGTTGAAGAACGAAGGATTGTAGAGAATCCGAACATTTCAGAAAGTGGAACTTCTGCGTTTACTGTAGACATATTGTTTTCATCTGTTGAATCAACAATAACACCACGGCGCTGGTTAATCAAACCGAACATATTTCCCTGGAATTCTGTAGGACCTTCAATACTTACTTTCATGATAGGTTCAAGAATTACCGGTTTTGCTTTTTCATAAGCTTCACGGAAAGCTCCGATAGCAGCTGTCTGGAATGCAATGTCAGAAGAGTCTACCGGGTGATACTGACCGTCGTTGATTGTAATTTTTACGCCGACAATAGGGAATCCGATAAGAGTACCTTTTTCAACTGCTTTTCTGAAACCTTTATCACAAGACGGGATATATTCGTTAGGAATTGCACCACCTTTAATCATATCTACAAACTCGTAGTCTTTGTCTGCGAGCGGTTCAACAAAACCTGCAACACGTCCGTACTGACCTGAACCACCAGTCTGTTTTTTGTGAGTATAGTTGAATTCTGCGCGCTGTGTAATAGATTCGCGGTAAGCAACCTGTGGTGCACCAGTTTCTACTTCACATTTATATTCGCGTTTCATACGTTCAACATAAACTGCAAGGTGAAGTTCTCCCATACCCTTGATGATTGTTTCACCAGATTCAGGGTCCATGTATGACTGGAATGTAGGGTCTTCTTTTGTAAAGCGGTTGATTGCCTTACCCATCTGGGCAGCAGCAGCCTTGTCTTTTGGCTTGATTGAAAGCGAAATAACCGGATTAGGTACATACATCGAAGCCATAGAGTAGTTAAGTCCTGCGCCTACGAATGTATCACCAGAAGCACAGTCAACGCCAAACAATGCAACAATGTCGCCCGGACCTGCATCGTTGATGTCTTCCATTGCGGCAGAGTTCATGCGGACAAGACGTCCAACTTTAAACTTCTTCTTGTTGCGGGTATTGTAAAGTTCGTCACCTTTTCTGATTCTTCCCTGATAGATACGTGTATATGTCAGCTGACCGTACTGTCCGTCATCAAGCTTGAATGCAAGTGCAACACAAGGGTCGTTTGCATTAGATGTGAGGGCAACAGGAGCTTCGTTGTTGTCGAGGTCAAGTGCTTCGTTCTTGATTTCATCTGGAGAAGGAAGGTAGCGTACTACACCGTCGAGCAGCGGCTGGATACCTTTGTTCATGTGAGCTGAACCGCAGAATACGCCTACAAACTGTTCTGCAATAGTACCTTTGCGGATAGCAGCGATGATTTCTTCTTCTGTTTCTGTTCCTTCGAGAACGTGCTCCATAAGGGCATCGTCGAACATTGCAGCAGCTTCGATTAATTCCTGACGGTATTTTTCAACGTCATCAACCATGTGTGCAGGAATTTCAGCATAGCGTAATTCCGTACCTTCGTGACCTTCAAAGTAAATTGCCTTTCTTGAAATAAGATCAACAACGCCTTCGAGTTTGTCTTCAAGACCGATAGGAAGTTCCAGCATATATGCGTTAAGTCCGAGCTTTTCGCGCAGCTGCATGCGTACACGAAGCGGATTTGCACCCTGACGGTCGCATTTGTTTACGAATGCAATTCTTGGAACATGGTAACGTTTTAACTGGCGGTCTACAGTGATTGACTGTGACTGAACGCCGGCAACAGCACAAAGTACGAGAATAGCACCGTCAAGAACGCGCAGGGAACGTTCAACTTCTACTGTAAAGTCAACGTGTCCCGGAGTATCAATCAAGTTAATGGTGTAGTCTTTCCATTCTACTTGAGTAGCCGCAGACTGAATTGTGATACCACGTTCGCGTTCCAATTCCATGTTGTCCATAACAGCACCGACACCGTCTTTACCACGAACTTCATGAATCTGATGAATCTTGTTGCAATAGAACAAAATACGTTCTGAAAGAGTGGTCTTGCCTGAGTCAATGTGGGCACTGATACCGATATTTCTCATTTTTGAAATATCTAAGTCCATATTGTTTACCTCTTCATAAAAAATATCTAACTAGATTTTATAGCTTTCGATAATTATATTATAATACAGGAAAAGGACTTCTTATTCAACAGGTAGTGTATGATTGATTTGAATTTTTGCATTGATTTTAGTTTTTTTAACGCTGAAAGAAGTCGAAATTCCAAAATTTATAGTAGAATTCAGGGTTTCGGACTTCTTTTCAAAGAGCCCCGAGCATAAAATTGAATAAACGGGAAAATTTTTCGGGTAAAGGTAAAGGCTTATTCCTGCGGTATTATTCTGAAAAAAATCTTCATAAAAAGGCTGGAACTGAAATTTTGTGCTTACGGCAAGCGAAAGTTTTTTAAAGTCAGATGAATATCTTGCAGAAATTTCATGCGATGATTCTTCTGTTAAAATGTCCTGCATTTTATATTGAATTAAAATTTTATTCTTCCGTCCTGAAATCAAAATCCCGGGAATTACGTCAAGCGTTTCTTTTTCCGTCTGAAAATATCCTGCGCTGTCAATGGAACTGTCGTAAAAAAACGAAACTCCTGTTTTAAACGAAAGCCCTTCTTTTGTGATGAACTCAAACTGCGGATTAATTTTAAACTGAAAAAGCGTCTTTTCTTCGTTCCCGGAAATCGTAAAAAACGGTTCTTTCTGCGCGGTAAAAACGCTGTCGCTTAAAAACACCGCCGCCCCGAGCGAAAAAAACGACAGGTGAAAAACTGACTCTGCCGTTAAAAATGAGCGCACGGAGTTAAACGGATTTTCAAAAATTCCTGCCGAAATCTTCGTTTTAAAAAACGGCACTGAAATCAGACTTTCGGCATAAAAAGCAAAGTCAGACTGTTCCGTAAAAAATCGTGATGAAAGTTTCCAGCCGTCCTGCTTTTTCATTTCAAGCGAAAATTTTGTAATGCAGAAAAGCGTGTATAATTTAAAAAAATCAAGCGGCTGGGATTTACAGCTTGCAGAAAAATAAAAATTTGAATCTGTAAAAACTGCACCCTGAAAGCATAGTTTTTTGTCTTTGTAAGATGCGGCAAAACTTACCGGTTTTTCTGACGCAGTTTTTTGCGCCGTATAAATTCCAAGTCCGTCGTTAAAATTGCAGGGCATGCAAAAAGGAGAAGTGCTTTTGTAAAACGAAGGACTTTTAAGCCGTGAAATGCACTGTGAATAATTAAGTGAACCTGCCATAAGTTTTAAAGGGATTTTCTGCACTTTGCTTTGAGAAAATTCGCCTGCATTAAGTTCAACTGACCATACGGGATTTTTTTGCGTGGCACAGTAATCGTCAATGGAATTCCAGAGCTGCATTTGAGAGAACTTTACGGCGGAGTGTCCCTGATAAAACCTCAGGTCAAGTGCCTTTAGCGAAAGGCGCGCTCCGTAGACAAGCGAAAAAGTTGAAAGCGACAGGTCATCTTTTTGATACGCAGTTTTCGGAGTAGAAAATCTTGCGCTTTCGTACAGTTCAAGAAAATTCAAATTGAAAAAGCCTGTTTTATTGGTGTCAGAAAATAAAAGCGGTGCTTTGCCTGCAAAAAGAATGAAAAGCAGTAAAGTTTTTGAAAGATTTTTTTTCGTTGCGTTCATATTTATATTCATATATGTTTTTTTGCAAAATTCCGTTTATTTTAAAAAAAATATTAAAAAAGTTTTTTTTATTCCGATAATTTTAGTGTATAAAAAGTCTTGAATTAAAAGCTGAAAAAAAGAGTTTAAAATACAGAGGTTTCCTATGGATCAGAAAAAAACATTATGGATTGTTACGGCGTCGGGCGTATTTCTTGCAGTAGTCATTCTTGCTGCATTGATTTTGAATAAGCCGAATCCTTCGAGTGTTCCGTCTACTGCTTCGATTATGACGATTGAAAGGCCGGGCAACGTTCAGCCTGCTCAATATGACGGTTATGAAAATACTTTTGCAGAAAGTGCCGTTGACAAGTCTGCCGTAGAAAATCTTGCACCGGTAGACGACATCGAAAATAATCCTTCTGCTTTGCAGGAAGAACTGAATCAGGAAAGCCAGCTTGCATCTTCTGACGGGCTTAAATCTTCTGACGAAGTGATGATTGACTTGAATCAGGCTGCCGTTCAGAATACTGCCGTTACGCCGAAAAATCAGGCTGCTGCAGTTGCAATGGAAACAAAGAAAAAAGGCGATGTTTCATCGACGATATACACTGCTTCAAAAAATGAAAAGACTGCCGCTGAAATTGCTGCAGAAAAAAAAGCCGCTTCGTTAAATTCTACGCAAAGCACGGCAAAAAAAGTTACGGCAGCTGCAACTCCTGTTCTTTCGCAATCTGCAAAATACTGGGTTCAGTGTGCATCTTATGCAAGCAAAAAAAGTGCTGACAATGCGCGTATGACTTTGGACGAAAACAGAATTCCGTCTGAAGTATTTACTTACAAAGACAGCAAGAATACATTGTATTATCGCGTAAGGGTAGGACCGTATACTACAAAGAGCGAGGCTGAATACTGGAAAAACCGTATCTGTCAGATTGCAGATTTTAAAAACTCACAGAGCTATATAACCGTAAATTAAAAAATCTGACAGTCAGAATTTGCAAAACTGAATTTTGCAAATCTGCGTTTTACAAAACTTTATTTTACAAAGTTGAATTTTGAAGGCAGGAATTCTTGTTTTAATTGTGAATGTTAAAAACAGGGATTCCTGTTTTTTTATACTTTCGTTTTAAAAAGGCTTGCGAAGAAAATCTTTTTAAAATCTGCATGCTTTTTATTCCGTCGCGTTTTTTTGCGCGGAAAAATCTTTTTACAAAATTTGAATTTACAAATAAAATCATTTTACATTCAGAAAGGAGTTCGGGCGTTTTAAATAAAACTGCGGCGTTTAAAATTATTCCCTTGAAAGCATTTTTCCTTTTGCAGTTTTCTATAATCGAAAAAATATTTTCCGTGAGCGCAGGATAAATTATGCTTTCCTGTTTTTGTAAAAGTGCCTTGTCAGAAAAAATCAGTTCTCCAAGTGCGCGCCTGTCAAGCGAGCCGTCATCGTTTCTTATCCTGATGTTTTTTTGACACGCGGGTTTTTCAAAGACGTCAAAGATTTCATTTGTTTTTTGTTCGATTACTTTATGAACTTCTTTATCAAGATCAACCGTAAAAAAATTCATCTGTTCCAGAACCGAACAGACAAAATTTTTACCGGAAGCCATTTTTCCCGTAACGCAGATTACAGGAAAATCTTTGCCGTCCTTGAGAGTGTCATTGAGCATGGGAGTAAGCAGGGCTTTAAGCCTTAAAGTCAGTCTTGATTTTTCCGCAGTTTTCACTAATGGAAATCTCCCCAGTTTTTTCCGTATTCGATTGAAACCCTTAACGGAATCGAAAGCTTTTCTGCATTTTCCATGCAGTCTTTTATAATCGAAATTGCGCTTTCAATTTTTTCCTGACTGTCGGGACATTCAAAAATCAGTTCATCGTGAACTTGAAGAAGAAGCTTTGCGCCCGTGTCGCTTTTCTGCAGGGCATCGTTTACTTTTATCATTGCTTTTTTTACGATGTCCGCCGCGCTTCCCTGAATCGGAGTGTTGACTGCAATTCTTTCGGCGGCTGCCTGTTCATTTTTGTTTGGACTGTTTATCGTCGGAATGAATCTTGAACGGCCGCAAATCGTAGTGACACGCATTTTTTCGTGCGCACTCTGAATTGTATCTGAAATGAATTTTTGAATCGCAGAATATTGCGTAAAATAATTCGTGATAAATTCCTGCGCCTGCGTTCTGGAAATTTCAAGTTCATTTGAAAGCCTGAAAGAACTCATGCCGTAAATTACGCCGAAGTTTATTGTCTTTGCAAGGCGGCGCATTTCAGGCGTAACTTCTTCTGCAGGAACTTTGTAAATCAGGCTTGCAGTCAGTTTGTGGACGTCTGTTCCTTCGATGAATGCTTTGCACATGTTCGGGTCTTTTGAAAGATGAGCCATTACTACAAGTTCAATTTGAGAATAATCCGCAGAAATAAAAACTTTGTCTTTTAAACTTGTAAATGCCGAACGGATTTTGCGCCCCTGTTCGCTTCTGACAGGAATGTTCTGAAGGTTAGGATCTTTGCACGAAAGTCGTCCTGTCGCAGTTCCTGTCTGAACGAAAGTTGTGTGGATTATGTTCCGGCTGTCGCAGAGTTTCGGGAGCGCCTGAACGTAAGTTGACTGAAGTTTTGCAAGTTCGCGATATTCAAGGATTTTTTTTGGAACGGGATTATACATCGCAAGTTCTTCAAGTACGGAAGTGTCTGTTGAATATCCTGTCTTGTTTTTCTTTGTCGGTTTTAAGCCGAGTTCCGTAAATAAAACTTCCTGAAGCTGTTTTGTCGAAGCGATGTTAAAGTCATGTCCGACAAGAGAAAAAATTTCGCTTTCAAATTTTTTAATCTGCATTGAAAGTTCTTCGTCGTATTCTGCAAGAAGTTTCGTGTCAAGATGAATTCCCTGCAGTTCCATTTCTGAGAGAATAAAGACAAGCGGCATTTCCATTTCGTAAAAAAGTTTTTCTTTATAAAATTTTTTTACGGGCTTTTCAAGTTCATTCCATAATTGCAGTGTAATGTCAGATTTTTCGCAGACAAAAGTGCACGCGGTATTTAAATCGACGTCTTTAAAACTCTGTTCCTTTGTCATGATTTCGCTGTAGTCTGTCTTGAGTATGGCAAGTTTTTTTTCTGCGACGGCAGAAATCGAGTACGGCTCTGAATCTGTGCTTTCAGGTTCTAGAAGCCAGCTGGCAATCATTGTATCAATAAAGCCTGCTTTGTCTGAAAACTCGTTTATGTTTTTAAGTCCGTTATGCCTTAAAACTTTGTAATTGAATTTTAAATCGTGAATGATGATTTTCAAATCTTTGTCGGCAAATAATTTTTCAACTGCACTGATTCCGTCAGTAATTGAAATCGAAGATGTCGAAAACAAATCCTGCGCATTTGAAAAAGGAACGTAAACGCTTTCTGAAATTTTGTTTGAAAAAGAAATTCCGAGCAATGAAGATGTGTAGTCCGCCTTTCTGTCTGTTTCAACGCTGAGCGCAACGGGAAGTCTGGCATTTTTTACGCTTTCGATATAATCGCTTAATTCTTTTTCAGAAGAAATTATTTTGTATTTTCCGTTTGCGCGGTGCAGGGGAATGAGTTTCTTTTTTAATTCTTCGATATCCTGCTTTGTCTGATTTTGCGCATTGTTTTCTTCCTGATTTTCTGATTGCTGTAGTGCGCTTTCTGAGTTTTCTGAGTTCTTCTTTTTGTAATCAGAATTCTTTGGCAATGCAAGTTCCGAGTAGAGTTTTGCAACGGAAGGAACTTCAAGTTTTAAAAGAGAGTCTGCGGCTTTTTTAAAGTCAAAAGAAACAGGCTTAAAATTTTTTATGTCGATTTCCGGGCACGGAACTTCCGTAAAAAGCTGGATTAATTTTTTTGAGAAAAACGCATCTTCTTTTCCGTCGCGGATTTTCTGTCCGACTGCGCCTTTGATTTCGTCTGCGTGCTCGTAAATGCCTTCAAGGCTTCCGTACTGTTCGATGAATTTGCAGGCAGTTTTTACTCCGCATCCTTTTACGCCCGGAACGTTGTCTGCCGTGTCGCCGTAAAGCGAAAGCAGGTCAAGCATTTTTTCTGGCGGAACTCCCCATTCAGCCTTTACGCCCTCAGGTCCTACGACTTTCCAGACGTCTACATGGTCAGGTTTTAAAATCTGCGTTGACTCGGTAACAAGCTGCATTAAGTCTTTGTCGCCCGAAAGAATGCGGCAAGTCCTTCCTGCTTTCTGGCATTGAGAAGCGACTGTTGCGATGATGTCGTCTGCTTCATAGCCGTCGCATTGCAAAATCGGAATTCCCATCGCAGACAGGACGTCGCAAATCATCGGAATCTGCGCGTGCAAATCTTCTGGAGTTTTCGGGCGGTTTGCCTTGTATTGCGGATACATTTTGTGTCTGAATGTCGGAGTTTTTGAATCCATTGCGGCGGCGATGTACTGAGGCTTGTAATGCTGGAGAACTGAATGAAGGTTTTTAAAAAAGCCGAAAAGGGCAGAAACGTTTTCTCCTTTTGAATTTGTAAGCGGCCGAGAAATAAATGCAAAATAGCAGCGGAAAATCAAACCGTAAGAGTCAAGAATATAAACTGTGTCTTTGTTAAAATCATTCATAAAAATAATTGTACCAAAAAAAGAAGTTTAGGTGTATAATTTTCTATATAAATTTCGGAGGAATTTTATGGCGGTCACAAAAATCGTAAAAGAACTCGATTCCAAATTAATGGAAGACGGAACAATCAGCAAAGAATTTGAAGCTGATTATCAGAAAGTTCACAAAATGCTGAACACTTTTGTAAAGCAGACGGGAGGGCAGGTTACTGCCGAGAACTTTAAAAAAGGCGAAGATACGCTTCGCGACTGGCTTATGATTTTGTATAAGCAGGGTGCAACGCAGGAGAGGCTTACAAGTTATCTGCGGTGCGGTTTTGCACATCTTTCGTATGATTTTATTTCTACGCAGGAAGAAAATGCAGGGCTTGCCTCAGGTGAACTTATAACCCGTGCGCTCCAGTCTTTTAAAAAGCGGAAATTCAATACAAAGTATTTTAAACTCGTAAAGTCAAAAGTCGAAACTAAAATTTCGCTTAAAGACAGCGGAACTAAAGCAATCCAGAAACCAAAGGAAGCACCAAAGCCAAAAACAAAAACAGAAACAGCCGCAAAAGCAAAACCTGCATCATCGGCAAAATCAAAAGCTCCTGCAAAAGCAACTGCCAGAACGTCAGCAAAATCAGCACCAGAACCAAAGGCAAAACCTGCATCAAAGTCAGCTTCAAAAACCGCTCCAAAAGCAAAGCAGGCAGTAAAGGCAAAATCACAGGCAGCTGCAAAGCCAAAGGCATCTGCAAAATCTTCTGTCAAAACATCAGCAAAAGCACCATCAAAAACAACGGCAAAAACAAAGAAAAAATAGTTTTGTAAATCATCTGCAAAGAAGAAGCAGAAACAGAACAATAAAAAAGGGCTGTCCCCGAAGTAATTAAACTTCATAAAGGACAGCCCGTTTTATTGCCTTATTTTTATTTATTTAGAAAGGCGTGATTCAAGGTCGTCAAGAATTTCGTTCAATTCTTTAGGCAAGTGCTTGCCGAATTTTGGATAGTGATTTTCGCGAACGTCCTTAACTTCTTTCTTCCATCCTTCAACATCAACTTTGAGAATTTCTGGAAGTGTCTTTTTGTAGCAGTCAGCAAGACCGTCTGTGTTGAGTGCATCTTCTTTCGGCATAAATCCGATTGGTGTTTCGATTGCATTGTCAACTCCGTCGCAGCGGTCGAAAATCCAGGCAAGAACGCGGCTGTTGTCGCCGTATCCCGGCCACATGAATCCGCCCGGCAAATCAGGATTGCTGTCGTCTTTTCTGAACCAGTTAACATAGAAGATTTTTGGAAGCTTGTCTTTGTCCTGTGCAGCGTTTCCAACGTCAATCCAGTGCTGGAAGTAGTCACCCATGTTGTATCCGCAGAACGGAAGGATTGCAAACGGATCGCGGCGGATTTTTCCAACTTCGTCAGCATTGATTGTAGAAGCAGCAGTAATTTCTGAACCTACGATAGAACCAAGGAATACACCGTGGTTCCAGCTGCGTGCCTGGTGAACAAGCGGAACAGTTGAAGGGCGGCGTCCGCCGAAGAGAATTGCAGAAATTGGTACGCCTTCCGGTGATTCCCATTCCGGTGCGATACAAGGACACTGTTTTGCAGGTGCTGTAAAGCGTGCATTCGGGTGAGCCATTTCTTCGCCCTTAGGAGCTTTGTCTTTAGGGAATGCAGGACGTGTGTTTCCTTTCCAGTCAACAAGGTTTCCTGTTGCAGGATATCCGATTCCTTCCCACCAAACGTCGCCGTCTTCTGTGAGTGCGCAGTTTGTAAAGATTGTATTCTTTTCAGCAGAGATAAGTGCGTTCTTGTTGCTTTCTGCAGAAGTTCCCGGTGCAACGCCGAAGAATCCTGCTTCTGGGTTGATTGCATAAAGGCGTCCGTCTTTGCCGAATTTCATCCAGGCAATGTCATCGCCGACTGTTTCAACTTTCCAGCCAGGAATTGTAGGAATAAGCATTGCAAGGTTTGTCTTTCCGCATGCAGAAGGGAAAGCACCTGTAACGTATTTAACTTCGCCTTTAGGGTTAGTCAGTTTCAGGATAAGCATGTGTTCTGCAAGCCAGCCTTCTTCACGTGCAATAACAGTTGCAATGCGGAGTGCAAAACATTTTTTTCCGAGAAGTGCGTTTCCGCCGTAACCTGAACCGTAAGACCAGATGAGGTGTTCTTCAGGGAACTGTGAAATGTATTTGTGTTCAACGTCTGCGCAAGGCCAGATGCCGTTGTCTTTTTCGCCGTTGTTAAGCGGTTTTCCTACAGAGTGAAGGCATGGAACCCAGTCGCCGTCAGTACCTACGTACTGCCATACTTTTTCGCCTGCGCGTGTCATGATGTCCATGTTCAATACAACGTATTCTGAATCTGTAAGTTCGATACCGTATTTTGCAATAGGTGAACCGAGCGGTCCCATGCAGAACGGAATTACGTACATTGTACGTCCGTGCATACAGCCTGTGTAAAGTCCTGTCATTGTAGCTTTAAGTTCTTTCGGGTCAATCCAGTGATTTGTAGGCCCTGCATCTTCTTCTTTTACAGAAGAAATGAAAGTGCGGGCTTCAACACGAGCAACGTCACTAGGAAGTGAACGGAACAGGAAACTGTTAGGTTTTTTTGCTAAAGGTGTTGCAAGTCCTGCGTCAACGCATTTTTTCATTAAGCGATCATATTCAGCTGTTGAACCGTCACATACTACGATTTCATCAGGTTCGCACATCTTGGCACATTCTTCAATCCATGCTTTGATTCCGGCATGTTTGATGTCATTAACTGTCATAATAACTCCTTAAGTATTTAGACTTTCCCGGTTGTGTTTATAAAAGTTTTGCATATTTACAAATCTTTTGAATCAAACCTAGTTATACAATGATAAATATAATGAATTTCTGCGTTAGTTTCAATAACACTTGAAGTTTTTTGTAACGTTTTCGCCAATGCTGAACTTTGACGGCGTTCATTCCATATACATAAAAGAAGAAATGTTGAAAACTGAATGAAATGCTGATTAAAAAGTGAAAATTTTTATATTTTTTCATTAAATCGTTTGAGAGTTTCTGCAAAAACAGTTGTACAGTTATAAGTAATTGGAAACGTTCCCAGTAACGTTTTCAGTAAGACTATTTAATTTTTGTGTTTATTTTGGAGGATTTTATGAAAAAAATGCACAAAATTGCTTCGGTTGTATTGGCTGGTGCAATGGCACTTTCAATGGTTTCTTGCGGCGGAAATAAAGATGCCAAGGGAACTGTCCGCTATTTGAACTTCAAGCCTGAAGTTGCAGAAATTTATCAGGAATTGGCAGCAGCTTACGAAAAAGAAACAGGCGTAAAAGTTATTGTTGAAACAGCTGCAAATAACTCTTATGAATCAACTCTTACAGCAAAAATGGCTACAAAAGAAGCTCCTACTTTGTTCCAGATTAACGGACCGCGCGGTCTTGCTAACTGGAAAGACTACTGCGCAGATCTTTCTGATACAGAACTCTACAAACATCTTACAGACAAATCTCTTGCAGTAACTTCAAACGGAAAAGCTTATGGTATTCCTTATGTAGTAGAAGGCTACGGAATCATCTATAACAAAGCCATTACAGACAAATACTTTGCACTTTCAAACCGCAGCACTTCTTTCAAGAGCATGGACGAAATCAACAATTTCGCAAAACTCAAGGAACTCTGCGATGACATGCAGGCTCGCAAAGCTGACCTCGGAATCAAAGGTGTTTTCGCTTCAACTTCTTTGAAAGCAGGAGAAGACTGGAGATGGCAGACTCACCTTGCAAACGTTCCTGTATATTATGAATTCAAGAACAACAATGTTGACCTTGGTTCAGATGCAACAAAGAAAATCAAATTCCAGTACGGAAAAGAATTCCAGAACATTTTTGACCTGTATCTTACAGATTCAACAATTCCTGCAAAGAACTGCGGTGTAAAAACTGTAACAGATTCTATGGCAGAATTTGCTCTTGAAGAATGTGCAATGGTACAGAACGGAAACTGGGCTTGGGGACAGGTTGCAGGAACAGCTGGAAACAAAGTAAAAGCTGAAAACGTAAAATATCTTCCAATCTACACAGGCGTAGCTGGTGAAGAAAGCCAGGGTCTTTGTGTTGGTACAGAAAACTTCTATACAATCAACTCACAGGCTTCAAAAGCTGACCAGAAAGCTACAGCAGATTTCATTTACTGGCTGTATTCAAGCGAAACAGGTAAAAACTACGTAACAAACAAACTTGGTTTCATCGCTCCGTTTGATACATTTGCTGATAACGAAAAACCAACTGACCCGTTGGCAGTTGAAATCCTTAACTGGATGTCAAAACCGGGCATTACTTCAGTTGCATGGAACTTCACATTGTTCCCTTCACAGGCATTCAAGGACAACTTCGGTGCTTCACTTCTTAAATATGCTCAGGGTACAAAATCTTGGGACGAAGTTTCTTCTTCAGTTGTTGCAGACTGGGAAAAAGAAAGCAATTCTGCTATGTAATTTATCCTGAAAACAAGATAAATATCAGTTAAAAAACATTCAGTTCCGGTGAAAGCCGGGACTGAATATAAACTTAATGAGGTGTTAAAATTATGATGGAAAATAAAGTTGTAAAAAAATATTTCCCAGTATTTGTGCTTCCTACTTTATTAGCTTTTGCATTGTTTTTTATAGTTCCTTTTTGCATGGGTATCGGGTTATCTTTTACAAAGTTTACGACTGTCCTGAATGCAAAATGGGTAGGTCTTAAAAATTACATAACTGCTTTTACATTTGATAAAAGTTTTGTTAATGCCCTGGTTTTTACAACTAAATTTACTGTTGTTTCTATCGTAACTGTAAATGTATTTGCATTTGCACTGGCACTTATTTTAACACGCGGAATAAAAGGAACTAATTTTTTCAGATCAGTATTTTTTATGCCGAACCTGATCGGCGGAATCGTATTAGGTTACATCTGGAACCTTTTGATTAACGGCGTTTTGTCAAGATTTGGCGTTGACATTACTTACAGTGCAAAATACGGTTTCTGGGGACTTGTCATTCTTATGAACTGGCAGCTCATCGGTTATATGATGGTTATTTACATTGCCGGTCTTCAGAACATTCCTACAGATTTAATAGAAGCTGCAGAAATTGACGGAGCTTCTCCTTTAAGGGTTTTATTTCAAGTGAAAATTCCGATGGTTATGCCGTCGATTACAATATGTATGTTCCTGACACTGACAAACAGTTTCAAGATGTTCGACCAGAACCTTGCCCTGACAGGCGGTGCTCCTGAACATACGACAGAAATGCTTGCGCTCAACATCTACGATACATTTTATAAACGTGTCGGCTGGCAGGGCGTAGGACAGGCTAAGGCCGTAATATTCTTTATCATCGTTGCAATTATTGCATTCATTCAGTTAAGGGCTACAAACAAGAAGGAGATTGAACAATAATGATTAGTTATAGTGCCATTAAAAGTATCAAACAGAAAGTATACTTTTTCCTGTTGATTTGTCTTTGTTTAGTGTTCATTTTTCCGATTCTGCTTGTATTGATGAACTCATTTAAAAGCCGTCTGTACATTTCTACAGATCCGTTTGCCTGGCCTTCGGGAGAAATGTTCGTAGGATTTAAGAACTACATTGCAGGCCTTACGACTGCCGGGTTCTTTAAGGCTTTTTTGCGTTCTGTATTCATTACTGTATGTTCTGTTGCAATAATCATTCTCTGTACGTCGATGACTGCCTGGTACATCGTGCGCGTAAAGACGAAATTTACAAAAGCTTTGTATTATCTGTTCCTGTTCAGTATGATTGTTCCGTTTCAGATGGTAATGTATACGATGACGTTTATCGTAAACAGGCTTAGTTTTGACAATATTTTCGGTATCGTCCTTGTTTACCTTGGATTTGGTGCGGGGCTTTCCGTATTTATGTTTACGGGTTTTGTAAAGGGAATTCCGCAGGAAATTGAAGAAGCTGCTACGATTGACGGATGCAATCCTATTCAGACTTACTTCCTTGTTGTGTTCCCTATGTTAAAGCCTACTGCAATTACTGTTGCAATCCTTAATGCAATGTGGATATGGAATGACTATCTGCTTCCTTATCTTGTTCTCGGAACTGACAACAAGACGATTCCGGTTGCAATTCAGATTGCAATGCAGGGTGCATACGGCGCAACAGATTACGGCGGATTTATGGCAATGCTCGTGCTTGCAATTATTCCGATTGTAATATTCTATGTATGTTCTCAAAAATATATTATAAAGGGTGTAATAGCAGGAGCCGTAAAAGGTTAAGGCTATGACGATTAAGGACATCGCTAAAGAGTGTGACTGTGCTGTAGGAACTGTTTCTCGTGTGCTTAACAATCACCCTGATGTCAGTGTCCAGATGCGTACTAAAGTTCAGTCTGTCGTAGACAAATACGGCTTTGAACTGAACACGAATGCAAGGCTGCTGAAAGTGCAGGAAAGCAAAACGCTCATTGTCCTTGTAAAAGGAACTTCAAGTGCTTTGCTCAGCAGCCTGCTTGAAAAAGTCCAGAAACGGATTGAAGTCCTGAAATACAATACGCAGATTGTAATTCTGGACGAATATGACAACGAAGTCCAGAAAGCAATCCGCCTGTGTTATGAACAGAAACCTGTAGGGCTTATTTTTCTTGGAGGAACTCCGGAAAAATACGAAAGTGATTTTAAGAAAATAACGATTCCCTGCGTACTGATTTCAAGTCAGGTATTCGGGAATGCCTGCGAAAACCTTTCGAGCGTGAGCATAGATAATTTTGAAGCATCGAGATTTTCTGCAGAATATTTAATAAAAAACGGGCATACAAAAATCGGCGTAATCGGAGGTTCGTTTGAAGCTTCCGTGCTTTCTAAAGTCCGTTATGACGGTTTTTTGAGTGCGCTTAAAAGTGCCGGAATTGATTTTGACTATGAAAAGAGCTATGCCACCGCAAAATATTCGTATGAAGGCGGTGCAAAGGCCGTAATGGAACTTCTGGCAAAAGTCCCTGATTTGACTGCAATTTATACGATGTCAGACGTAATGGCAGTAGGGGCGTGCAGGCAGCTTGTTTCGATAAATAAAAAAGTTCCTGATGATATTTCTGTAATCGGGTTTGACGGAATTCCGCTTGCAGAGTATTACTGCCCTAAGCTGACGACTGTAAGGCAGCTGCAGGACGATCTGGTTGAATACGGTCTTGATATTCTTTTAAATGCGATTGAAAGAAAATCAAAGCCTGTTCATAAAATTGTTCCTTTTGAGTTTGTTCAAGGGGAAAGCGTAAAAAAAATTGAAAAATAATTCCTCCAGGATTTTTTTTCAGCATTTTTATATTTCAAAGTTCTTCTTCATAAAAGGAATATTGTATCGTCTCTTGCAATATTCCTTTTTTTTTTGCGCTTGAGATACGCCGTTTGTTTTTGTTGAATTCCGTTCATAAAATAATTATTATATATAGAATATGATTTTATCAAATGATTTACTTGAAATTAAAAATTCGTTCTTTGCAAAAAATTCAACTGCTTCGGAAGACTGTTTTTTGGGTTTTCTTGTATGGCAGGAAAAATATAAGTTTAAAAAAGTGAATTTGAAAAATGCCTTTGCAATCAGGCTTGAAAAAAATTCTTCGTACTGGTTTCCGTTTGCAGACAGCGAAGAAGATGCCGTCAATGCAGTTGCTGAACTTATGGCTGACAAAAATCTTTGTTTTGAACGCGTTACTCAGGAACAGAAGCGCTTTCTTGAAGTTCATTTTAAGGACTTGTTTTCTTTTGAAGACGACCGCGGAAATTATGATTATCTGTATGACATTGATTCACTCTGTACTTTGAGCGGAAGGAAACTTTCCAAAAAGCGCAATCACATAAACGGCTTTTTGCAGTCTTACGGCGACTGGAACGTTCAGGAAATAAATTCTTCAAACGTGCAGGAAGTTCTGGAGTTTGCAGGGCAGTGGTATCAGAAAAAATCTGGCGGAGATTCCGAAATCGGCGAGGAAAGCCTTGATTACGAGAGAAAATCGCTCGTGCAGATTGTTCCGCAGATGGAAAAAATCGGCGCTGACGGAATTGCCCTGTATGTTGACGGCAAGGTGGCGGCTTTTACTGTCGGAATGAGGATAAGCGAAAGCGTCTATGACACTGTTTTTGAAAAAGCCGATGACGGAATAAAAGGTTCTTACAATATTATAAACCGCGAATTTGCGCGTTACCTTAAAAATAAATATGCTTCGTTAAAATTCATAAACAGGGAACAGGATTTAAACCTTGCAGGATTACGACAGGCAAAACTTTCTTATATGCCGTGCCGGCTTGTTGAAAAATTTGCGGTAAAACAAGTTCACTTAAATTGAATATTAACAATAATAAAGAAATTTAATAAAAGTTTAAAAAAATTATTGAATTGTGAATGGAAAAGTTCTATAATAAGATCGTAAAATAAGGTTTTATTTATGAATTCCTCAGAGGCGTTAGAAAAATTACTGCCGGCATTTGAAAAGTTTTATACCGTAAAACGCGAAGGTGCCGTTTGTCCGTTTGATGCAGAGGCTGAATTCTGTTCGCACACGGAAAAATATGTCCTTGTAAAGGCTGCGAGAATTGCAGACATTGATTCAAATGAATTCGTATATTTTTCTTCTCAAAAAAAATTAGATGCCTCTCTTTTGAAAGAACTTTCCGAGACTGCCTGGAACGAAGGGCTTAAAAAAGTTCACGCGTATAACGGACACAGGAATTCTGACGTAACGCTTATTGTCATTGCAGAGTCGTTCTCCGCTGACGTAAAAAAATGCGCAGGAAAAATAAAATACTCAAAAAATTATATGTTCGGACTGTACGGCTGGAGCAATTTTAAGCTTGCCGTTTTGGGCACGGAAAATAACGATGCTGCATGCAACTGGCACGGAAGGGAAATTAAAAAGCTTTTTGTTAAAACAGGTCTTATGTCATTAAAATGACTTTGATATAAAATCTATATTCTTCTTGGAGGAAGGTAATGACAGCTTTATTAATTATTATTGCTGCGATTGTTCTGCTTTTTGCCGGCTATGTTTTTTACGGTTCATGGCTTGCAAAGCAATGGGGAATTGACCCTTCAAAAAAGACGCCGGCAAAAGAAATGCCTGACGGGGTTGATTATGTAGAGGCAAAGCCTGCTGTTCTTATGGGACATCATTTTTCGTCGATTGCAGGCGCTGGTCCTATAAACGGTCCGATTCAGGCAGCTGTTTTTGGCTGGGTTCCGGTATTTTTGTGGTGCGTTATCGGAGGTATTTTCTTCGGCGGACTTCAGGATTTTGGTTCTTTGTTTGCTTCTATCAGGCACGACGGAAAATCTGTCGGTGAAATCATCAAGGATTCGATGGGTTCAAAGGCTAAAAAACTGTTCATTATTTTTGCGCTTTTAGTTTTGATTCTTGTAATAGCATCATTTGTAAATGTTGTTGCTTCAACTTTCTTTACTGCGTCAGATGCAGCAAAGACATTCGGCTTTACGGCAAATCCTACGGGAAACCAGACGACGGCTATTATTTCAGTTCTCTTTATCGTTCTTGCAGTAATCTACGGAATCATTACGAATAAATGCGGCGTTAAGACAGTTCCTGCTACAATCGCAGGAATTATCGGAATTGCGCTTATCATCGTACTCGGTCTGAACTGCGGTTTTGCAATGTCAAGAACTGCCTGGATTGTTTTCATCGGTGTGTATATTGCAGTTGCTTCTTTGATTCCTGTATGGATTATGCTCCAGCCGCGCGACTATCTTTCTTCGTTCCTTTTGTATGCGCTTATGCTCGTTGCAGTTTTCGGAATCGTGCTTTCTGCATTCACTGGTGCGGCAAGAAACGTTGCGTTCAACCTTCCTGCATTTACAGGCTGGAAGCAGAGCATCGGAACAATGTTCCCGGCACTTTTCATTACGGTTGCGTGCGGTGCATGTTCAGGATTCCATTCTTTGATTGCAACAGGAACGACATCAAAGCAGCTTGACAACGAAAGAAATGCAAAGGCAATCGGCTACGGCTCTATGCTCATCGAATCTGCACTCGGCATTATTTCGCTTATTGCAGTAGGCATCGTTTCTTCAAAATTCCTTACGAACGAAAACGGAATCTGGAAATTCTCAGGTTCTCCTGCAAACGCATTTGGTGCAGGAATTGCGCTTATGTTTGGTGACGAAAACACGACTGTATACAATACAATCAAGGCTCTCCTTACTCTTGCAGTTTCTGTATTTGCGCTGACTTCGCTTGACTCTGCAACTCGTCTCAGCCGATTTATGTTCAGCGAGCTTTTCCTTAAAGAAGGCGAAAAATCCTGGAAAGATGCAAAGGGCGTAAGGAAAGTTCTTGCAAATCCTGTTTTTGGAACAGGGCTGATGGTTCTTATCGGCTGTATCCTTGGCGGTTTGCAGCTTTCTGCAATCTGGTCTTTGTTCGGTTCGGCAAACCAGCTGCTTGCAGGAATTGCACTTATGGCAGTTGCAGCCTGGCTCGGTCAGGTCGGAAAGAACAACAAGATGTTCATCATTCCGATGATTTTCATGCTTGCGGCAACATTGACACAGCTTATTCTGACTGTAATCAATAAAATCAAGGCGATGGCAGCAGGCGCACAGAACGCATTTTTCTGGGGCAACTGGTTCCAGCTTCTGTTTGCTGCAGCGATGGCAGTGCTTGCAATTTTCCTTGTTGTAGAAGGAATCCAGACTTTTGCAAAACAGGCAAAGTCAAAAAAATAAATGGTACGCTGAAAATATCGTAAATATCGTAAAAAGATTTTCAGGATAAAAAAAACAGGCAGGATTTACAGGGAATTTTTTTTCTGTAAGTCCTGTCTTTTTTTTTGTGTTTTAGAAAATTTTTGTAAGCTAGATTTTTGCACAGGCTTTTTCGAGAATTGAATTTAATTCAGGATAATTTTTTATAATCTGTTCTGCAGAAAGTGTCTGGAGGAAATCATATTCTTCGTGGAATAATTTGTCTTTTGCCGCAACAGGCATATAAGAAACTTTGTTCTTCGTATAATAATGTTCGATGCAGCCGGAAGGCAGAATGTAAACGCGCGCAGATTCAGCGGCGGCAAGAATCAATGACAAAAGGTTTTTGATTTTTGAAATTGTGTCGGGCTTTCCATTGAGAACGAATTTTGAAATGTAATCTCCGGCTTTAAAAACGCCCTGAAGGATTACGGCTTTATAAGTGTCAAGATGTTCAACGTCCTCTCTGTCAGTGTTGAATTTTTCAAGGCGCTTTTTAAATTCTTCAAGCTCGTGAGGCAGTAAGGCCTGTGTCTTTAAAACAGAATCTGCCAGATCAAGCAGGTATTTTTCAAGACGTGTAATGAGCCGTAAAAGCGAAACGTGCTCTATGTTTGACGAAAAAACTGTCTGCAAAAAAGGCTTTTGTTTTTCAGTCTGTTTGTCAAGCCACTGCTGGACGCGTTTGTCCCTGCATATTCCGTCGCGGAGTTTTCCGCAAAAAAGGGAATCAAGATCAGTGATTATTCTTGCATTCGTTCCAAGCAGGGAACAGACTTTGAAAAATACGCCGAGTTCGTCTTTGCCTCCGACGTCAATTATGCCCGTTCCTGCCGTTCTGTAAAAGTCACTGCACTTGTTCAGAATTGAAGAGAAAATCTGCTGGTCGGTGTAGCCTTCTACGAATATCTGGTTGTCAGAAAAGAAAAACTGTTTGTGATAAGTGTTGAATCTCGGAAGAAATCTTTTAAAAAGCGAATAATCGCTTTCTGATAATTTTTCGATTGAAGTTGCGACTTTGTTGATATGGCAGACAACGACGCCGATTAATTCTTCGGGAGTTTTTAAATCGATGAAAAAAGGGGAGTGCGTGATTATGAAAAAAATCTGCGCAGGATTTTTTTGTGCAGTCCGCCTTATTTCGTTCATAAAGAAATTCTGAAACTGCGGATGAAGATGAAGTTCCGGCTCGTCAATCATAAGGCAGTTTGCGGAAGATTCGTCAAGATAAAGGGCAGCCAGAAGCGCAATGATTTTTTTTAATCCGTGACATTCATTTTTTGTAATGCTGTATTCGATTCCCTGCGCCTTGTTCACTGCCATCGGAATAATCGAATTGTCAGAACCTTTTTCAAATCTTATTGTCTTTGCAAACATATTTGAAAGTACGTTTTCAATTCTGTTTTTTACGTCGGGATTTTTATTGAGGATATAGAAAATTTCGTTTTCATCGACTAAATCTGTGCTGAAAAGCCTCACGGAATAGCCGGCATCTGCAAACTGCTGTGCAAGACTTTGTGCAATCAGTGTTTTTCCCGAACCGTTCGGACCTACTATGAGATTTACGCCAGCCCAGTTTTCTTTTTTAAAAACTGTTTTTCCCCATAAAAACGGAAGCTTAACTTTTACCGGAACTTTTATCATTTTTTTTAACCATTTTTGTTTCAGATTAAGATGAATTTATTGTATCACATTTTATATTGCAAGGAAAGAAAACTTTAAAATAAATGTCCGGGCAAAATGTCTGAGGAAAATGATTGGAAAAATAATCAGAAAATGATTGATGCAAAATATGAAACGGCGTGCAACGGTGTGCACTAGATTTTTGTCCAGTCTGGGAGAATCAGGTTGTCGTGAGTGTAGGGCGGTGTGTTTGTCCAGTGTTCAGGGCAGATTACGGTATGCGCCTCTTTGTTAAGGAAAGCTCCCCACCAGCTGAAAGTTGAGTTTGCAATTATGTTTGCCTTGCACTTACTCATAAGGAATAAGTCGAAGCCGTCGTCATAGTTTTTATCTTTGAGGTCATCTGCAAAAAAGAATGAACCGGGTTTCAGCTTACATTCGTTTATGATTGAACTTGCATAATTCCTGTCATTTGTAAAAACATAAAACACAGGCGAAGAAATCTGTTTTTGAATTTCTTTTATTGCCGCCTGATAGTAATCTTTTGTGCAGACATTGATGAAAGAATTTGCTTTTGCAGGGTCAAGATAATCTCCGCCGCGGATATGAAGTGAAACTGCATTTTCCGTGTTGAGTTTTTTTGTTATGGAATCTGCCTGATAAAGCGAAATATTTTTAAAAATTAAATTTACGCAAGATGCAAATTCCGGTTCCTGAAAAAATCCGATTTTATAGTTTCGTGTTATGTATTTTGTAACTGCTTTTAAAAGATTGACAAAAAGTTTTCCGTTTTTTGAATTTGTATAAAAAAGTTTTTCATCATCGCCTGTATCAATGACGTCAAGAATATCTGTGTTTCCGTCATCTGCTATAATGAATTTTACTTTCTGCCCTTGAGAAATTAAATGCCTGCCATACGAATATTGAAAAAGCCTGTTGCAAAGTCCTGCAAAAATTTTTATGTATATTGTCATTTTGCTTTTTATATGAAATTTAAACGTTCCTTTTTATTTTACCAGTTTGTAAAACAGGTAATGAGGAAAATTTATCATATTAGGAAATAAAAATCTACTTTCCCTTTATAATTTTTACGACAAAGTCAGGAACGATAGCTCTTAAAAAACGTTTGAAAGAAAAATTCTTGACTGCAAAAATAAATCTCAAGTTAAAACTGACAAAAGAAAATTTCCCCATATACACTTTAGAGCCTGCATTGAAATGCAGAACATCAAAAATGACTTTTTGTTTTTTGCCGTCACTGTCAAAATAAAATCCATAAGGAATTTTGTTTTTAAACTTTATCTGTTTAAGACAATGCGATGTTTTAAATTTTACATCAAGTCCTTCATCAGAAAAAATCTGATTGTCAAAAACATGACCGTTTTGGATTTTTCCAAAATCGTGAATCAAATCAAGCTTGTCCTGTTCAAGCAGTTCGAACATTGTCATGTCGCAGATTCCGCCGAGTTTTTTTTCGACCTTTTCTTTATAAAATGATTTCAGCCTGTTCATATTTCCGGCTTTTGAATACTGTTCCATTATGTAACTGCAGAAAAAATCAATCGAATCAATTGTAAAATACGTACAGTTCGGACAAATTTTATTTGTAATTGAAATTGTTTTTCCTTCAAGACGTGTTTTTGAAATTTCGCATAAATCAGAATAAACAAGATTATCAGAATCACAGCAGAAAAAATCAAGAATTGAATTTTCATTTGCCCTGTTCTGGGCTTTTACGAATTCATTGATTATAAACCAGCGTTTAAAACAAATGAGTTCAAAGTCAACTGAATTCGGCGACATGTGAACATAAAGCGGTTCAAATTGAGATGCGGATTCTGAGTATTCTTCAAGCGGATAAAATTCAAGACGTGACTGATACTTTTTTGAAATCTGATTTTTATAATTTATATTATCTGTTAAAACTATGATTCTTGCATTCGGCTGTGTTATACATGTGTGTTCAAGTGCAATCCTAAAATAAAGCGGAAATCCTTTGTGTACAAAAATTATTGCAGGTGTTAAATGTTTCATATAATGCCCCTTGTAAAATAAAAGTTTATGAGTTTATTTTAATTTCCGTTTTATATATCGTTTCAAGCGATGAAAAAAATCATTCTGAAACCAGCTTGACTCCCAGTAATGAATTGCATACGAGTTGTCCGTTATATACTTGTTTTTTACTGCTGCTACATTTTTATTTTCAGAATTTGGAACTGCAAAAAAATATTCAGCAGGCAGCAATGCATCTGTCGGTTTTATGACATCCATATTAGATTTTATCATATTTGTTAAAAATCCCGGACCTGTTGTATTTATAATCTCCATTATGTCAGAAGAGTTTATTCCTTTTATGGAATTGCACATTTTTTCAATCAGCGGATGATGTGCACAACTGGCAATCATTGCGTTTCCAAATTCAGCTCTGTTATAAAATTGCAGACAGGCGATGAAAGAAGCTTTATCAGCAATTGAATCAAGCGGTTTCAAACATTCAAAATCAGTATCAAAATAGAAACCGCCATATTCTTTTAAAATTGAATAACGGGCAATATCTGATTTCATTCCAAAATTAGAAGCTTTCAGGAATTCCTTTTTAGACGTAAAATTTGGAAGAGCTAAAATTTTTTTTTCGTCCCAAAGAATGAACTTCCAGTCAGGATTGTATTCTTTAAAACTTTCGATAAACGGCTTGTATTTATCAGGCAAAGAACTTCCCAGCCAAATATGGTGAATAATATGCGGAATAGAATGTTCCGGTTTTTCAGTGTTTTCTTTCCATATATTATGGACTTTAAGAATCTCATCTGTCATTATTTGAGTTTAATAAAAATAATTTCTTTTTTCAAGGTAATGAAAATTAAACCTGTTTTTGTTTTTTTTATTTAAGATTTTTTTTCGTTTTGCGTAATTTTTTTTATAAACAAAAGAATGATATATACAAAGGGCCTTTCAGGCTGAACTTATGAAATGCCCGGAGGAAATATGTCAGACGATTTTTCTGAAATTCAGACCCTGCTAAAAAAA
>JBJETJ010000021.1:0-13360 GCA_051883255.1 Treponema sp. | reverse complement strand
CGAACGCACTCGGCATATATGATATGAGCGGAAACGTATGGGAGTGGTGCTGGGACTGGTATAACAGCACTGTAAGCACAGGCACAGAAACCGACCCTCTCGGCTCGGGTTCTGGCTCTCGCCGCGTTGGACGCGGTGGCTCTTGGGTCGATAACGCGTTCTTCGCCGCGTCTTGTATCCGGAGCCGCGGCACCCCGGGCAGCGGGAACGGCTACCTTGGTTTCCGTGTTGTGCGTTCATCCAACTAATGTTGGCTGGCTCTGCAAGGAAAATATTAAAATCTTCCGCCTCTGGCGGAAGTGCGGGTCAAGTTCTAAATAAATTTAAAAAAAACTGCTTGCAGGAAGCCCTGCGAGCAGGGCTAAAAAAAACAAAAGAAATTCAAAACCTTTATTTGACGAAAAGTTCCATTCTATATATCATAAAGCCATGTACAAAGTTAGGGTTGAAGACGATTTTGCGGCGGCGCATTTTTTGCAGGACTATCACGGCAAGTGCGAAAACCTGCATGGTCATAATTATAAAGTTTTTGTGTATTTAAAAGGCGAGCGCCTTAACGAAGGCGGAATGTTGTATGATTTTTCAGTTTTAAAACAGAACTTAAAATCAGTCTTGAAACTTCTTGACCACACAAATTTAAACGACATTCAGGAGGACGGCAAATTTGTCTTTGCACAGAATCCGAGTGCCGAGCGCATTGCAAAATTCATTTTTGACAGACTGCTTTGCGCTTCACCTGATTTGCAAAAACTTCTGTACCGCGTCGATGTGTTTGAAACAGAAAAAAACCGCGCAAGTTATTTTCTGGACTGACAGTTTTTTGTGTTGATGACCAAAAAAAACGGATTCTTTTAAACTTTCTGCTTATTGTTATTTTTCATTTTTTCGTGTAGATTTCTCTTTATGATTGGAATTGTAGATTACAATGCCGGAAACATTAAAAGTGTTGAACGTGCGCTTGACTGTCTTAAAATTGAATATGTGCTTTCAAAAAATCCTGCCGATTTTAAAAACTGCGAAAAGCTGATTTTTCCCGGAGTAGGAGATGCCGCTTACGCAATGAAACAGCTTGAACTTACAGGGCTCGGCTCATTTTTAAAAGACTGGGCTTCAAGCGGAAAACTGCTTTTGGGCATTTGCTTAGGTTCGCAGATAATCTTTGATTATTCAGAAGAAGGGCAGACAGAATGTCTCGGACTTGTGCACGGAAAAATCAGGCATTTTGACAGTGTATTTAAAGACACAGGCAAAACAGAAAATGCAGGTGCATTAAAAATTCCGCACATGGGCTGGAACAATATCAGTTATGTAAACGGCGGCTGCAAGATTTTTAATACGATTCCAGAGAATACGAATTTTTATTTTGTTCACTCGTATATAATTCAGCCAGATGACAGTTCCGTCATAAAAGGCGTTGCCGGTTACGGTGTCGAAGTTCCTGCATGTATTCAAAGCAGGAATATTTATGCGTTCCAGTTCCACCCGGAAAAATCAGGAATGTACGGACTTCGGCTTCTGGAAAATTTCTGTACTTTGCAGGGGGAATCGTCATGTTAAAAAAACGTATAATTGTCTGCCTTGACGTAAAGGACGGACGGACGACAAAAGGCGTAAAGTTTCAGAATAACGTTGACATCGGTGACCCTGTAGAAATGGCGGCAGAGTATTACAGGCAGGGCGTTGACGAACTCGTATTTTATGACATTATGGCAAGTGCGCGCGGACGAGGTCCTATCCTTGACTTGATTGCGCGCGTTGCAAGTAAAGTTTTCATTCCGTTTTGTGTCGGCGGAGGAATCGGCACTATCGAAGATATCCGTTCTACTATTCTTGCAGGCGCAGAAAAAATAAGCCTTAATTCTCAGGCGGTAAAAAATCCGTCACTCATTACGGAAGGCGCGCGGATTTTCGGAAACCAGTGCATTGTTCTTGGAATGGACGCCGCAAAAGATGACACTATGCCGAGCGGTTATCGCGTTTACATAAACGGCGGCCGCGTTGCAACTGACCTTGATGCGCTTGACTGGGCAAAAAAAGCAGTCAGCCTTGGCGCAGGAGAAATCGTTTTAAATTCGATTGATGCAGACGGAACTAAAGCCGGCTATGAAATCAACCTTACAAAAATGATTGCGGACAACGTTTCTGTTCCTGTCATCGCTTCCGGCGGTGGCGGTACTGTCGAACATATCGCAGACGTTTTTTCAAAAGCAAATGCCGATGCCGCTCTGATTGCGACAATGGTTCACTCGGGAAGATATACTGTATCCTCGATAAAAGAAGAACTTTCCGAAAAAGGAATTCCTGTAAGAAACTAAGGAAACACGCAAACGGCTATTCGTCTGCTTTAAGTTCCTCCCACTCAACTTTTACGGAACGCAATTCTATGCCCGGAATGCGCCTGTAAATACTGCATGTCTTTTTGTGAATCGTAATTCCCCTTGTCCTTGAAACGTAGCCTGTAATTTCGTCAGGGTACGACGGATTGCAGCAGCCTGCGAGCGTGATGACAAAATTTGTCGTGTCGTCGATTTTGACTTTTCCCGAGTGCTGGATTTTTGGTTTTTCGCTTTTCTTTTTTCCGCGCTTGTGTGCGTGCAAATCTTTTGCGCCGTCATCTGTTTTTGGCGCAGGTTTTTGCGGCGGTTCGTCTGCGTTTGCGGCAAGCCAGGAGCGGATTTTCTGTTTTGCTTTGTACGTCGTTACGTATTGCAGCTGGTTTTCTGTCGGGTGGCTCTGCGGATTTGTAATTATTTCGATAATCTGCGTGTTCTGCAGAGGTTCTGACAGGGGAATTATTTTTCCGTCTGCTTTTGCCGCAACGATTGTTTCTCCGATTTTTGAGTGAATCGAATATGCAAAGTCAATCGCAGTAGCGCCAATCGGAAGCTGTTTTATGTCGCCGTTTGGCGTAAAGACTACGATTTTATCTTTTAACAGGTTGTTTTTAAATTCGTTAAAAAGCGCTTCGTCAGTGATGTGTTCTTCGCAGAGCTGCTGGAGCTGGTTAAAAAGCGGCAGTGACTTTATGTCGACTTTGTCGTTTGTACTTCCTTTTTTGTAAAGCCAGTGGCTTGCAACGCCGTGTTCTGCGATGTTGTGCATTTCGTTTGTGCGTATCTGGATTTCGAGCGGACGGCCGTCTGCCATTACTGTCGTGTGCAGTGACTGATAGCCGTTTTCTTTTGGCATTGCGATGTAATCTTTAAAACGGCTTTCGAGCGGTTTCCATAAATTGTGGACGATTCCCAAAAGCGTGTAGCAGTCTGTGTTTGAACTGCATAGAATTCTTATCGCAAGCAAATCGTATAACTCGTCTGCGGTTTTGTTCCGCTTGCGCATTTTCTGATAAATCGAATAAAAATGTTTTGCCCGGCTTGTTATCGAGATGTCAAGTCCTGCTTTTGCGGCGGCTTTGTAAATTTCCTGTTTTGTTTTTTCAAGGTAAACGGCGCGCTCGTCTTTTTTTGATGCGACAATAGATTTTATCTGCTGGTACGCATCGGGGTTGAGGTATTTCAGGCTTAAGTCCTCAAGTTCGTTTTTGCCCTGCTGGATTCCGAGCCTGTCTGCAAGCGGTGCCCAGATGTCGAGGATTTCCTGTGAAACTGTTTTTTGCGTAGTTTCGTCGAGGTGTTTCAAATTCCGCATAAAGTCGATTCGTTCTGCAAGCTTTATGATGATTGCGCGAATGTCGTCCGTGATTGCAAAGAACATATTGCGCACTGCATCTGCCTGATTGAGCGTTTTTGTGTTTACGTGAATGTTGGAAATTTTCATTTCCAGTTTTACAAGCTTTAAAATCGTTTCGCCGAATTTTTCGTTAAGTTCAGATTCTGAAACGTTTTCGATTGAAAGAATATTGTGCAGAAGTGCCGTCATTACGGACTCTGCGTCAAGTTTGTATTCTGCGACAATCAGGGCAACTCTGTAAGGATGAAGGTAATAGGCTTCTCCGTTTGATCGCGTAATGCCGGCGGTTTTTTCAATCAGGAAAGCCCAGGCAGATTTTATCTTTTCTTTTTCGTCATCTGCGTAGCCGTCGAATTTTTTGAAAAAATCATTGATGAGTAAATCGGGATTTTCCGACAGGACAAGTTCTTCCATATTTCTAATATACTGAATTTTTTTATTATCATCTACGATAATGCAAAAATTTATTCAGACGGTGATTTGTTTTAAAACCTGTCCGATCGGTTCGTGAATTACAAGGTCTGCGTTTGAATCCATCTGCGTTGAACTTTTGTTGAGAAGGACAAGATGTCGCCCTGCAAAATATCTTACAAACGATGCGGCAGGGTACACTACAAGCGAAGTTCCGCCTATGATTAAAGTGTCTGCTTTTGAAATTGCATTTATTGATTTTTTTACGATGTCGTCGTCAAGTCCTTCTTCGTATAGCACGACGTCAGGTTTTACGATTGCGCCGCATTTTTTGCAGTGCGGAATTTTGTCAGGCTCGTTTTCGCTTTCGGCGATAAATTTGTCATCGTAAAATTCGTGGCAGTTCTGGCAGTAGTTTCTGAGCGTGCTTCCGTGCAGTTCAAAGACGGTTTTGCTTCCTGCTTTTTGATGAAGGCCGTCGATGTTCTGCGTTACGATTGCCTTGAGTTTTCCTGCGCTTTCGAGTTCTGCAAGTTTGTAATGTGCAGGATTTGGTTCTATTCCAAATGCGAGGAGTTTTGCCCTGTAAAATCTGTAAAACTCTTTTGGGTTTTCGCAGAAAAATGTGTGGCTTATAATCTGCTCGGGCGGATATTTCCATTGCTGGTTGTAAAGTCCGTCCGTACTTCTGAAGTCGGGAATTCCTGATTCTGTCGAAACGCCTGCTCCGCCAAAAAATACGATGTTGTCAGAACCGTCTATGATTTTTTGCAGTTCCTTTATTTTTTCGTTCAGTTCATTCTGTTCCATAAAAATACTTCCGTAAAATTTTTTTTTAGTTTGAACTTTAAGTTTTCGTTTTGAATTTGAAGTTTTAAATTTCAGTTTAAAACTTTTGTTCTGAATTTCAATTTAAAACTAAAGCCTGTTTATTATGACTGTTTCAAAGCCGAGCGTTTTCATTAACTGCGTTATGTAATCTTCTGCGCGCTTGTCGGCATCGTCCAGAAGTCCCTCGGCAATTATTTCCCTTGCAGACTCTTCTTTTGCAAGTTCGATTTCGTCAAAAATTTCCTGAGTTGTAATCGGCACAAAAATATTCTGCCGTTCGTCAAAAACGCGCTGGAGCGTAAGTTCGTTTCCTAAAAGTTCAGCAGACGGAAGTGAAAGCGTGATTGTCTTTCTGTCATCTGAAATCGTAAAACTTATGTCGTCGATGTTCTGTATTCCTGCGCGGACGATGCCTGAAAATTTTACGATGCTGTAGCTTTTTGCAAGTCCGAGCGCCGCCTGTTTTTTTATTGCGATGACGTCCGTGTATTTCATTTTGTAAAGGCAGAGTTCTGCGCTCTGGACTAAAGTTTTGGAAACAGTACTGTGGAGTTTTTCTGTCTGAACCTGCGTAAATTTTTTCCAGCCGAAAAATCCGAGCGCACATATTCCGCATGCTAAAATTATTGCGAATAAAATTTTTAGAAAAAATGTAACGATTCTTTTCATACGATAATTATATCATAGAAATTGATTTCTAAAAATAAAAAAATACTTGGTATAAAAGTGAATATTTAATATAATCTTTTTAAGGCTTAAAAGTTCACGGCTTGCAGAAAATTTTTTTTTGAAATTATTTTTTGGAGATTATAAATGAAAAAATTAAAATGTGCAGTTTTGATGGTTCTTGCTTTTTGCGCTGCCGGTGTTTTTGCGCAGGTAGAAAAACGCGATGTTCCGTATACGAAAGTTCTTTTTAAATTGATAGAAGGTTATTTTAACCACGAAATTGAATCAAGACAGCAGGCTGAAAAACTGTACGCCGACGCCATTGAGTCTTGCCCTGAGTCTTATGATGAATATATGAAAGAAACTCATCTTGCGCGATGTGATTATTATTTTGGAATGTACATTATGGAAACGTACGACTTGACCCAGCTTGAACATGCGCTTGACGATACGTCAAAAGAATTTGTTGACCCTGTTGAACAGAACAGGCGCATAAAGGCAGAGGCGGCAAAATATTATGATTCTTCAATCGAACATGCAAAAATCGCGATGGATCTCAGGGGAGAAAATTCTCCTGATGCAATGACGATTTATACTCAGGCGCTTTCTGCAAACTGTACGGCAAAGACTGTCGGCTATGTTTTGAGCAACGGATTAAAGATTGCGCAGTATGCAAAAAAGGCGCTCAAAGTCGACCCTAAAAATGCAACGGCGTGTTTTTCGTCAGCCGCCCAGAATGTCTACGCTCCCGGAATTTTCGGCAATGCAGTAAAAGGCAGAAAAAAAATGCTTGAGTTCATCGCAGACGAAACTCTCGTAAAAGAAAAATTCGACCACTTTAATTTTACGTGTGCCGTTGCCTACTCTTATTACAGGCAGAATAAATTTGACGAAGCAAGAGTATGGTACAAAAAATGTCAGGACATCTATCCTGAAAATTATGCAATAAAAGATTTGATTGCAAAATGCGATGCAAAACTGAATAAATAAAAAATAAAATTTTATGAAAAAAAAACTGCTTTCCTTTTTTCTGATAATTTCCGCTTTTGTCTTTAATGTAAGTGCCCTCGAAAAAATCAGCGAATTTGTTCTGGAAAACGGAATGAATGTTTTTGTCGCAGAAGATTTTTCGTCTGCGATTGTCCGTGTTGAATATACCGCAAAAGCAGGCTTTTCAAAACAGAACATTGATACGGCAGGATTTTTTCCGTTGTATTCGCGGCTTTTAAAATACGCTTCTCCGCTTGATAAAAAAATTCTTTCTGAACTTGATTTTGAATGTAACGCCGATTCAAGCCGCTATGTAATTACCTGTACTCCCGATGAATTTAATTTAGTGCTCGGCGCACTGTCAAATGCAGTTTTTAATCCTGTCTTTCAGGACGAAGATTTGGAGCGCGAGCTTTCGGCTTTAAAAAAAGAAGTTTCTGAAAATGCCTTTAGTGTCGAAGGCTTTATAAACTCAAGCATTGATTCAAGAGTTTTTTCTGAAAGCCCCTGGAAGCACGATTCTGGAATTTATCCTGTACTGTTTTCAAAAACGACGACGGCGGGAGCAAGGCAGATTCTTTCTAATATACAGGAAAAATTTTACACGCCAAAAAACAGCGCCGTGTTTATTTCCGGCCCTGTAAAAAAAGAATACGCGCTGGAACTTGCGCAAAAGTATTTCGGTAAAATTCAGTTTTTAAAAAATTATAATCAGGCGCTAAAATCTGACGGCGAGGATTTGCCCGAGTTTAAAACTGATTCAGAACTTGAACAGAAAAAATTATTTGTCCTGTCTGACCCGGAGTTTTCGCCTGATATGACGCAGGTCGTAGTTCAGTATACGGACTTGACGATGACGGAGTGCGATTTTCTTTCTGCGATAATGGAGTCTGACAGTTCAAAATTAAAGCAGGAACTTTTGAAAAATTCTTCTTTCGGAATTCGCTCAAGCCAATACGTCAGCGCGTCAAGCACTCACAAAAACGGAAGCTCAAGACTGATAATTCAGTCACTGCTTGAAAACCGCAGTACATCTCCGTGCAAAAATTCCGTCGGCTTTGCAAGCACTATAAAGCAGTCTGTCGATTTAATTTCGCAGGAAGATTTTGACAATGCAAAAACCGCTTTGATAAATTCATTCTACAAGTCAATTTCAAGTTCGTCTGATTTTATGAATATGCTTTCGCAGTTTTGGGCGGTAAAAGATTTTGCACAAAGTGAACTTAACGAAAACGCACTTACGCTTTCTGATTTATTTTTTCTTCGCGTGCAGGAACTTGAAAGCCAGACTTTAAATTCCCTAAAAGACAGACTGAACAATTCAACGCCGTTTGTCTTTGTTCTTGAAAATTCAAAGCGCCTTGAAAAATTTAAAAAAGAATTTGAAAAAGAAAATTTTGAAATCGTAACTGCAAAAAACGGTTCCTGGTACACTCAGGAATTATACAAAAATTTAAAATCGAATGTAGAAAAAGAAAAGTCTGTTCAGACGGAGTCCGAAAAATCGCAGGCAGATTTTTTTGTTCAGAACGTAAAAGAAAAAATCACTTCGCTGACTTTGCAGAATAAAATTCCTGTCGTAATCAATAAAAAAGATTTTACGAATACAGTCTGTTTTTGTGCCGTAATTTCCGGCGGTGAACTTTTTGATTCTAAAAATGAATACGGAATGCAGGGTGTCCTTACGGATTTGCTTGCGCTCAATTTTCAAAACGAGATTTACAGAAAATATCTTGAAAAACAGATTTCGTCTTTTTACGAAGTTCAGTCGCAGACAGATTTAAAAAGTTCTGCAATCAGCGCAGAATGTCTGTCAGAAGATTTGCCTGCAATAATCGAAGCCTTTGCGGACGCGCTGATTTTTTCTGAAAATCCGCCTGCCGTCGTTGACTCGATTGTAATGCAGAAAAAATCTTTTCAGATAGTAAAAACTTCTTCGCCTGTTTTTCAGCTCAAGTCAAATGCGGTAAGTTCACTTTTTAAGAACAAAGACTATCAGACAGTTTTTTCGCTTAACAAAGAAATCTTGAAAAAAATAACGTATACGCAGGTTCTTGAAAGTTACTCAAAACTTTTAAATGCAGGACGTTATAAAATAATCATTGCCGGAAACTGCGGCGGTAATTTGTCTGAAGATTTGTTTGAAGAAAATTTATCTCAAGTTTTAAATCAGACGCTCGGACTTCTTGCTCAATCTGATTTTGAAATGCCTCAAAAATATCAGTTGAACAACACCGCAAAAAAAAGCAAAAAAATAAAACTTACGCATTTGTTTTTGACAGATGTCAGCAAGGAAAAAGCAGGCCCGCGCCCTCAGGTTCTTGTTCCGACGACAGATTTTCTTGACCCTGCGCAGTTCTGGATTTTCAACGAATACGGCGACGAAAACACGGAACTGTTCAATGCCGTTGTCTATGACTTTGTTTCTTTTGTAGACCGCAAGTGCAGTGAGTTTGATTTAAAACAGAAAATGATTGTAATGAAAGAGGGCGCTTCAAAATCAGTTCCGTATGCCGTCATCACGATTTTAAACGTAAAAGACATTTCAACTGTCGAGTCTGTTTTAAAAACTGCTTTAGATGAATACACCGCAGACTTGACAGAAGATTCCCTTTTAAGAATAAAGTCCCTCTGGATAAAAGAAGCCCTCGCTCCGACAGCCACCAATCTCGGAACGTGCCTTCTTTTAAAAAAATACATAGAAGAGAATTCCGCAGACATCTTCGGCTATCTGAATGATTACGAAAAAGTAAACTCATTGACAGTTCCCCAAGTTCAGCAGATTCTTTCTTCACTTGAACTTGAAAACGTTTATAAATTTTATTCTGCAGATACAAAAAAATAACGGTCAACGCAGAGTGAAGCAGAATTTGACATATTTCTTTAAAATCGCTATGTTTATTTTATTATGTTATTGAGTCAAGAAACTGCTGAATGTATTTTTAAAGTTTTTCTGTATTGCTCGCTTCTGGCTTTTATAGTCTACATTCCGAGATTAATTTACTACATCGAAGGTTTTAAAAAGCCCGTCAGGCTGAATAATCCTGAAAAAAACAGGCTTGCAGTTTTGATTCCTGCAAGAAACGAAAAAGGCATCGGTCATCTGCTTGACAGCCTTGCTTCGCAGAGTTACGGCTCGGATTTTTTTGATACTTATGTAGTTGTTGCCGACAAAAATGACCCGGCAATTCAACTGTGCAAAAAATACAAAAACACTTCCTGCACTGTCGTAGAAAATCAGACTTGCAAAGGCGATGCGCTTGACGGAATTTTTCAGCTTATATTAAAAGGCGGAAAAAAATACGCAGGATATATTATCGTTGATGCAGACAATATCGTAGACAAAGATTTTCTCCTTGAAATGAACAACTCGCTTGTTTCAGGCAGGGACATTATTCTCGGCAAGCGCTGTGTAAAAAATTATCTTTTTGACAGAACTTGCAGGAACTGGGTCGTAAACTGCAACGGCTTGATTTATTCGTTCCTTGATAAACTCGGAAACTGTTTCAGGTCAAAATATTCAATGCACGCTTCTATCTGCGGAACAGGAATAATGATTACAGGCAGAGTTATCGAAGAACTCGGAGGCTGGCCTTTCCGTTCAGTTACAGAAGATTTTGAACTTGCAATTTCTTCTCTCATAGAGGACAGGACTGTTTTTTATTACGAGCCTGCCGTTACTTATACAGAAGAAAGCCTTTCTCATAAAAGTGCAAATGAACGCCGCCGCCGCTGGCTTTTGGGTTATGCGCAGGTGTCGTCAAAATACAGAAAGCGCGTCTGGCAGAAATATCATCAGGACAAGGAACTGTGGAATGACGAAAATCTGACACAGGAAGAACGATTTAAACTGCGCGGAAATATCTGGGGCTGTTTTGACTTTTTGTATTCGTTTTTTCCGCTTGCAATTTTCTTTGCGCCTGCCGCAATCTGCTGTCTGATATTTCTGGTTTTTGCAGTAATTTCTTTATTCAGCGTAAAGGCTCTTGACGTATATGTCGTGTCGCTTTTCAGCAAGGCAGGAATAATCCTTCTTTCGATTTACGGAGTTTTATTTTTATATACGGCATTCGCTTTGCTGGCAGACAGAAAGTCAATAAAAATTTCGCTCGCAGAAAAATTAGTCGTTTTGTTTGTAAATCCGTTTTTTATTTCTGAATATGTCGTATTTTTTCTGGAAGCGTTTTATAAACTTGCCCGTGGCAGACAGAATTCTGAATGGGTATGTATAGAACGCATTGACGATGAAAAAACAAAAATTCATTCGTAAAAAAAATCTGATATGAAAGATATAGCCGCAGCAACAAAAGATACGAAGAAACTTGTCCGCGATAACATTCTGTCTGCAGAAAAAGAGAACCGCTTTAACGATGACGTTCAGCCTGTAGACTGGGAAGGTATGCAGAAGGTCACTGAAGATTTTGCTTTTGTTTCAAAAAATCCGGTAAAAATACTCGGCTCTTATGCGGCGCGTTTTATTGCGATGGCGGTTGCAAAACTTCTGTGCTTTTTTGGAATGGGCAGTGCAAGAATTGTCGGCGCTGAAAATTTTAAAGGGTTAAAAGGCGCTGTCATTGTCTGCAATCATGTTCATATTTTTGACAGCTTTTTTGTGCGCGCCGCTTCTTTCGGACACAGGCTTTACATTACAGTTGCGGAATTCAACAATATGAAAGGTTTTCTCGGAGCGCTTTTGCGCGGGGCAGGGTGCCTTCCGTTTTCTGACTGTTTTTCTGCGATGAAAAGGCTTTCAAAGACAATCGGCTCTCTGCTTGAAAAAGGCAGCTTTGTTTTGTTCTATCCTGAAAAAGCGATGTGGCCGCGCTACGAAAAACCGAGACCTTACAGCGAGGGCGCGTTCCATGCGGCGGCACAGAATAAAGTTCCTGTCGTTCCGACATTCATTCTTTTTAAAGAGCCGTCTGCGTTCCGCAAAAAATTCAGCAGTAAAAAAGTCGCAGAATTCCACGTCCTTGAACCGATTTATCCAAAAGAAGATTTGGGGAACAAAGCAAATACCGAATATCTTTTAAACGCCGCTTACAACGCCGTCTGCAATTTCTATAAAGAAAACGCTGATTTAAAAACTGATTAGAAGTTTGTAAAAATTCTGCAAGCGGTTTTGTGATTTGGGGTTGTATGCTTGATTTTTTTTATGTACGAATATAATATTATTTTCATATACTATAATTCTATTTTGAATTTTTATAGGAGCTTTCTTATGAAAAAACTGAACAAAATTTTAATGGGGGGGCAGTTGCTGTTGCGCTTGCAGTTGCCTTTTCTGGATGTAAAAACGCAAATGACACAGTAGGTAATGCAGCAGTTGTGGATTCAATTGCTTATACAGCAAGTAAAAACAGTACTACTAATGCCGAAGCTACTGCATCGATAAACTACACAAATTCGACTGGTGACTTTGCAAGGGGAATGAGGCTTTTCAATAATAAGAAAAAGGGAATTACTGCAAATATTGTTATGCAGAATATTTCAAATTCTTCAAATCCTGGTGTTATGGGATTTACTTTTGATATGGTAAAAAATTCTGACGGTACATATAATTTCTGTTTGTTTGGAATCAGAAATAATGGTGGTCATGCAAGAGCTTATATTACATATTATAAAAATATTTCTGAAAGCAATTTCTCTGCAGATAATTTTGGCGTATCATCTGGGGATGCTTCTCGACAGAAAGATATTACAGGCTGGAAAAAAGGCGAGGATAACGCAACTGAATCTGATGGTTTTGTTGAATTTGAAGATATAACAGTTGCAAACGGACAGCTTTCTTGCGTAGTTGAAATCGAAGCTTTGGCTACAACCGCAACTGATACCGGAAATGATGAACAGCTTGCTGCTGATGAAAATAATGCATACAATGTCCGCATTTATCAAACACCTGCAAACGGCGATTTGTCTACGTTTAACGGACTTTCAAATAAAACAGGCGACACAAAAACTAATATTACAAAAACTGCAAAGTATTCTGTAGTTATCCCAAGAGCTTCTATCGATGATTCAACAAATAAAAAGATCGAAGCAAAAATGGGATTCTATGCAAACGTTTATGCAAACCAGACTTTAAAAGGAGAATGGCAGGTTGCAGATATGAAACATAATCCTGACGGAATTTTCTGGTGCGATGAAGAAAATCCTTCAAAGGCAGTTGTTTCTAATTCAAATCCTATGGGAATTGAACTTGTAAAATAAGTTTTGTTTTAAAGACATTACGGTAAAAATGCAGGATGCAGATTGTGTCCTGTATTTTTTTTAAAATAAAATCTGACAGCCTGTTTTGAATGAAAATTCTTTTATACTGCTTCCGCTTTTTTGTTTTGAAAGATAGTATTGCGACTGTTCAGAAAATATGCCGAATGTTTCACCTGTCCTTCCGTAATTTGTAACGAGATATCCTTTGTCAATCGTTCCCCATAAACCCATAACGTCAACGACAAGCGAAAAATTTTTCGTAAAATCATACGACACCCTTAACGAAGTAAGAAAGCGCGTAAAATAACCATACTGTTCAGAATACGTTTTATATCCCGGCGTTTCTCCTGTTTCGTCAGTGTGATAGTCAAGGCATTTTGTCATTGTAAACGGAGATACAAAAAATCCGAGCGAAATCCCGAACCGCTTTATTTTAAAATCAATCTGGCATCCGGCAAAAGTGTAGAGCGTTTCCCTTTTGTAATTTATGCCCGAAACTTTGTATGCCTTCCGCGCGGCAGGACTGTTCCAGGCTACGTCAGTTTCGTTTGAAGTAAAC
>JBJETJ010000020.1:17727-57780 GCA_051883255.1 Treponema sp. | reverse complement strand
ATACGCGTCCGATGGACGACTTTATCGAAACAGGAAGCGGCGGCGGAATTGGATTCGGTTTGTGCGATGACATTGAACACGCAGTAATCGATGAAGAAAAAATCATCAGCAAAAGAATTTACCACACGATTACAGAATCAAAAAACGGGCAGGGTGCAGTTCCGCTGAAAACTGACAGGGGCTGGATTCACATTGCGCACGGAGTAAGAAATACGGCGGCAGGACTTCGTTATGTTCTTTATGCTTTTGCGACGGCGCTTGACGACCCTTCAAAAGTCATCGCAAATCCCGGCGGATATTTTATTGCTCCGATGGGAAGCGAGCGGACAGGCGATGTTTCAAACGTAGTTTTTTCAAACGGACTTATTGCAGACTCTGACGGAAGCATTTACATTTATTACGCCTCAAGCGACACAAGGCTTCACGTTGCAAAAACTTCGGAAGAGCAGTTGCTTGACTATGTATTCAATACGCCGGAAGACCCTCTGACAAGTTCACTTTGCGTAAAACAGAGATGCGGCCTGATACAAAAAAATCTTTCGCTTTTAAAATAAGCTGAACGATAAACGCAGCGCTGGAGTGATGGTAAACTGACAGTAAACTGTCATTAAGGTAATTTTTCCGTTAAATATTAGTTAAACGGAATATTGAAATATAATTATTAATTAAGTAATATTTTGAATATGGCAAAAACGATTAAAATGAAAGACATTGCAGATGCTCTTGGAGTCAGTACCGTAACTGTTTCAAAAGCACTTTCTGATAAAGACGGCGTAAGCGAAGCCGTAAAAGAAACGATAAAGGCAAAGGCAGAAGAACTCGGTTATCAGCATCACTCTGTTTTAAAAAAGCAGGGTGACAATATGTCCGGCAATATCGGAATCATAGTCGCCGAATGTTTTTTTGAAGAAAATACTTACTACAGCAATCTTTATGCAAAAATCGTAAAGGAACTTAACAAGCGCCATTACTCTGCAATTCTCGAAGTAATAAGTGCCGCAACTCAGGACTCCCTCGTCCTGCCGGAAATGCTCCGCACGGGAAAAGTCGAAGGGCTCATAATCCTCGGTCAGATGAAAAAAGAATACATCTCAGAAATTGCAGGCTCAAAAATAAAATATGTCCTCATGGATTTTTACAATGATGAATTTGATAACGGCGCAGTTGTCGGCGATAATGTTTACGGAACTTATCTTCTTACGGAATATCTTATTTCAAACGGACATAAAAAAATCGGTTTCATCGGAAATATCCGCTCGACAAGTTCAATCCTCGACAGATACCTCGGCTATTACAAAGCCTTAATCGAAAATAATATTGAACTTAACAAAGACTGGATTCTTGATGACCGCGACGAAAAGGGCTCGTTCATTCCCCTCAATCTTCCGGAAAAAATGCCGACTGCCTTTGTATGCAACTGCGATCAGGTTGCGTTCAATCTCATTCAGGAATTAAAAGACAGAAATTATAAAATCCCGCAGGATATTTCTGTCGTCGGCTTTGATGACTTTGTCTATGCAACGATAAGCAAGCCTCAGCTTACGACGTTCAGAATCGATCAGGAAAATATGGCAGAAAGCGCCGTAGAATCTGTTTTAAAAGAAATTGCCCGACCTGACTATAAAGTCGGACGCATAGTCATAAGCGGAAAAGTAATCATAAGGGATTCCGTTCAGAACATCGCAAAAAACTAAAGCCTGAATTTTTCTTAAAAGCCCGTGTGCGCGCTCAGAAAAATTCAGACAAATAAATTTTTTACCCCGTTCATAAATTTTATTCCGCGGTCAAATTCATTCGTAAACATTCCAAAGCTCGTTGCACCCGGACTGAATACTACGACGTCAGAAACTTCAGAAGTATCTTCGCGGTCTAAATCAGACTTTACTTCTTTTAAAAGTTCCTCAAGCGACTCAAACGGGCCTTTGTAAGAAACGCTGTCCTTGTCAAGGAGAGGCACGAGCTTGTCAGTTCCTGTTCCTGCCAGAAGATAGAGCGAAGAAACTTTTGTACTGCCAGACTGCCTGTAATTTAAAGTGTCAGACAAAACAGAAAAGTTAAGTCCTTTGTCAGTTCCGCCGCAGATAAAGACTACAGGCTTTCCGAATGCCTGACTTGCGGCCGCCGCTGCTTCAGGAACTGTCGCGCATGAATCGTTAAAAAATTTAAACGCAGTGCCGTTTTTATTTTTCCAGCTGTGGAAAAACTGGAGCCTGTGCGGAATTCCTGTCCAGCCTGATAAAATTTTTTCGATGTTTTCAGGTTCAACTCCCATGATTGCAAGGACAAGCGCGGCATTGAGCGTATTGCACCTCATGTGTACTCCCGGAACTTTTAATTTGCCGAGGATTTTTTTTGCTTTCGGCCAGGAAGGAAGTTTTGCCATTCCTGAAAAAACATTGTCATCGTCAAACGACTGCCATGCGCCGTTACAGTTCTTTACATGAAGTCCCAGATCTCTCTGACTGTAGCGAAGTACAGTACCCTTCGTTTCCTTTGCAAAATAATCGCCCCAGGTACCTCCGCAACTCGGGCCTGTTCCGACTGCATCGCCGTCAAAATCTACGATAGTATAATCATCTTCCGTCTGGTCTTTGTAAATCAGCCTTTTGTCTGCAACATAGTCGCCCATATTGTCATACCAGTTCTGATGGTCAGGAACGATTTTCGTAATTACTGCGATGAACGGCTTTAAAAGTTTTCTTCCGCGCAAGTCTGCAAGCTGCCAGCTTGAAAGTTCGAGGACGACAACTGATTTTTCTGAAGTCTGCTCAAGAAAGGTCAGCGGACTTACAGTAATGTTTCCGCCGAGAAAAGCATCAAAGCCTGACTGCTGGAGTCCGTAGTGAATTGCGCTTACCGTACTTGATTTTCCTTTGCTTCCCGTTACGGCAATAATTTTTGCCTTGGTGAACTTTAAAAAAAGGCTTATGTCTGTTTCAATAGCCTTTGCCGCCTGTAAAAATTTATTTCCCTGAATTTTTACGCCCGGATTTTTTATTACGCAGTCAGCATTTGCAAAGTCCTCGATTCTGTGTCCGCCCAGAACATAAGTCAGGCGGTCAGCAGGAAGCGATTTGTCTGCACTTATCGAGTCAATCGTCGGCTTCAACTGGCTTTCCTGTTTCATATCAGTTACGAGAACATAAGCGCCGTGCTTGAGCAGAAACCTGACAGTCGCTTCACCGCCGCCGTTAAGCCCAAGCCCCATTACAGTAATGTGCTTGTCTTTTATGTCGTCGATAGAATTAAAAAAACACCCCTCTGGATAAACAAACGCATTGTTACTCATAACTGAATTTCCCATTCCCGTACTCCTAAAAAAAATCAAAGCGAAGTCTGAAGCTGCATTCTTGAACTGTGCCTGATGACTGCTTCGTCTAAAAGCAGTTCGATTAAATCTGAATATTTTAAGCCTGAAGCCTCGCACATTTTCGGGAACATACTTATCGACGTAAATCCCGGCAACGTATTTATTTCGTTCAGATAAATTTTTCCGTCTGTTTTGTCAACAAAAAAGTCAACGCGGCTCAAACCCGAAGCATCAACAGCCTTGTAAGCCTTGACTGCAATCTGCTGAATTTCTGCAATCTGTTCTTCAGAAAGCTCTGCCGGAATTTTCAGCTTTGCGCCGTCAGGGTCAGTGTACTTTGCATCGTAGTCATAAAACTCATGCGTCGGCAAAATCTCCCCCGGAAGATACGCCTTTACGACAGAGCATGAATTGTCAGGCGATTCACAAGTTGAAATTCCTGTTACGCTGCATTCAATTTCCTTTGCATTGACAGCCTTTTCAATCAAAACTTTGTTGTCCCACAAAAAAGCTTCCATCAGCGCCATCGAAAGTTCCTTTTCAGAATTTGCCTTTCCTGCTCCTACAGAAGAACCTGCATTGCAAGGTTTTACAAAAAGCGGAAATCCCAGCTTTGAAACCGCAGTGCTGAATATTTCATCATATTTTTTTGAATCATTAAGTTCTGCGCGTGTTATCAGAATATACGGAACAATCGAAAGCCCTGCATCTTTCCAGACTGCCTTTGTCTTTTCTTTGTCCATTGTCAGCGCACTCGACATACAGCCGCAGCCGACATAAGCAACCTCTGCCATATCAAGAAGTCCCTGCAAAGTTCCGTCTTCGCAAAATGTTCCGTGCACTACAGGAAAAACAACGTCAACGTCAAGCGTTCTTGCCCTGCACGAAAAACAGCCGTTTTTCCCCGCTGGAATTATTGAAAGCGCATTTTCTTCTTTTTGAAAAATCTGCAGGACCGCATCGTTGTCAGACAAAACTCTTTCAAGTTCAGCAGAATCCTGCAAGAACCATTTTCCGTTTTTTGTAATTCCGATAAGTTCGATATTAAATTTTTTTCTGTCTATGTTCCTGATTACGCTTGACGCAGAAACCAAAGAAACTTCGTGTTCGCCTGATTTTCCGCCGTAAATAACTGCAACTGTTTTCATTTTGTTCCACCTGTAAACTTATAAATTTATCGATATTGATTTTTAATGCTGAACTTGCATTTCCTGCAAAGCTTTTTTTGCTTCTGCAATTTCATCGTAAGGCATTGCATAATTTTTATATATAATCGAATTTTCGTGCCCTTTTCCCAAAAGCAAAACTATGTCACCTTTCTGAGCCATCGAAAAAGTTTTTCTGATTGCCGCCGGTCTGTCAGGTATGATGAACAAATCAATGCCGTCTTTCTTTCCTGCTTTCCTGCTGCCTTTTGCAATGTCCTCCAGAAGCTGAACTGAATCTTCGCCCCTCGGATCCTCGTCAGCGAGAACGACTACATCACAGAATTTACCTGCAATTTCTCCCTGCAGCGGTCGTTTTGTCAAATCGCGCTCTCCGCCAGATCCGAATAAAGCAAAAATCCTTCCTTCGCACCTTTTCTTAAGCGGCGGAAAAATCGTTTCAAAACTTGAAGGCGTATGAGCATAATCAATTATTACTTCAAAATCCTGATTCATATCGATTGTCGTCATTCGGCCTGTAATCGGCTTTAATTCAGAAATCAGGCCTGCGAGTTCTTCAAAACTTTTTCCTGTCAGTCCGCTTACTGCAATTATCGAAGCCATAATGTTGTAAGCATTGAATGCACCCGGAAGCGTTGCCGTAATGTGAATGCTTTTATGTTCGCGCGGAAGGGCAGGGTCTGCGTTAACTGCCTGTAATGTCGAAAAATCAGGCGCGTCAATCGTAAATGAAATTCCGAACCTCGCAGCTGCAATGTTCTTTGCTTTCATGCAGGGAATCTCATCAGGAATTTTCGGAAGCGCAACTGCATCTTTTCCTGTTTCTGCGGCAGCCTTTCCTGCCATTCCTTCTGTCGTAAAGCCGATGATTTTCTGTTTAGTGCACTCTGCAAAATAGAGGCTTGCAGGGTCCTCAAGATTTACGATGCCGAACGGCTGTATGTTTCGTTCTATATTATTGACTGTTTTTATATGGTCGTTTTCATCGAGCGCGCGGAAAAGGTTTGCCTTGTCATCTCTGTACTGTTCATAAGTTTTATGAAATTCAAGATGTTCAAGAGTTACGTTCATAAAAATGCCGCAGTCAAAGCATACGTTTCCGAGCCTGTTGAGCTTTTTTGAAAGCCCGTGACTTGAACTTTCAACGACTGCGTATTCACAGCCGTTCTGAACCATATCGTATAAATATTTTTGTACTACAGGAGCTTCCGGCGTCGTAGTGTGCTGTGGGTTTGCAAGCGCCTCACCGCCGAGCGAATACTGCACTGTCGAAATAAAGCCTGCTTTTTTTCCTGCAAGACGAAGGAGCTGCCATACAAAAGAAACAGTGCTTGATTTTCCTTCAGTTCCCGTAACGCCGATTACAATTAATTTTTTTGAAGGCGAGTCATAAAAAGCATCTGCGACAGGAGCCATTGCAGTCTGCGCATCTTCAACTTTTAAAAAGACAGGAAGAACGGAATTTTTGTCCTCGATTTTATCTAGTCCGCGTTTAATGATTGTTTTTGCAATTTTTAAACGTTCGTCGTGTTCGATTTCTCCCTGATAGACAATTACGTTTGCGCCTTTTTCGATTGCATCTGCGATATATCTGTTTCCGTCTGTATGATGACCGGGCAGTGCAAAAAACAGCGAACCGGGAAGAACATTTCTCGAATCAAAAACAATATCAGTTACAGGCGTAATCCCTATAACATTCAAGTCAAGCGGAGTTTTACCGTCTGCAGAAAGCGCCTCGCACTTTATCGCAGAAAGTAAAGATGATAATTTCTTTTCCATACCGCCATTCTAACGAATATGAAAATGTTTTACAATATTTTAAGGAAGTGCAGGTTTGCACTAAAAGCGGTTGCTTAAAATTCCTGCCGGACATTCCCCGACATTCCCAAAAATCCGGCAGTGTCATTTTGAATTAGGGAAGTGCTGATTAACACTTGAAGCGATTACTCAGCACTTCCCGTCAAATTGCCGTAAGTCATTGCCTTACGGACAATTAGCAACATTCAATGTTAACACTGAAAAATCCTCAATAGGATTTATTCAGTGTTTCCTTAGAAAGCCTTTCTGTATCCGACTTTTACTTTATACTGAAAGTATGGCGAATTGATTACGTCGCACACGCCGATTTGTCCCATTACCTCTAAATCGCCGTTTCCGAGAGAAAAATCCATAAAAGGCGTACAGTAAATGTTCAGGCCCGGAAAATCATTGCTGCCGGGACTGAAGAAACCTTTGTTTATGAACGTTATCAAGTTTTCGTCTTTTATAGAACCGATAAAATGGAATCCGAAAGTCATATTACTGCTTTTTAAGCTGATTGTGTCTGAATAAATTGAAAAGGCAACGCCGAGCGGATCATTTAAATACAGCATGTCAGATACTGCACTTTCTGGAATACTATAGAAAGTAAGGCGCGATTTTATGTTTTTTGTATAGATTCTCGGCTCAACGAGAATATACAGGTCATTGCTGTTGTCAAAAGTTTTTGGAAAAGAACCCGGTGTAATCGGAACATTCTGAATTCCTGCCTGAATGAAAAGCGAATGAGTATAATTGTTTCCTAACAAAACGCTGATTCCACCATGTATGTAGAGCGTATCTATTAAAAGAATTACGTCTGCGCCCATGTATTTGTTCTGAAGCGGAGCGCCGATTCCTGCTGCCAGATCTACCGTAAAATATTTTGTTGTCCAGGCAGTGCGCAAATCCAGATTAAGCTGAACTGTATTATTGTCAGTCATGTTAAAATAAAGGTTAAACCCTGCCGCACCCGGAACTTTTGAAAAATTGACTGTATACGCAAAACCGATTCCGTAATTCTGATATAATGGCAGTCCGCATGAAAGGGTAGTTTCGCTTTTTGTCAGAAGTGAAGTAACCGGAATCGTTCCGAACTGTCTTTGCATGAAATCATCTTTTCCGACAACCTCGTAAGTCCCGAAGTAAAATCCGAAATAATTTTTTACACTGCCTGAGTTTTTTGTGAGAACTAAAGAAAGTTCGTTCATTTTAAGCGAAGCGTCCTGTCCCGTAAAAATGTTTCCGGCTGCCATATTCTTTGAGTTAAGTTCGATGTTTGATCTGAAAATTCCCCAGGAACCGAAATTGAATTGTGCCGCAACAAAAATGTTAAAAGGAATTTCAAATCCGGCATCCGGTTCGCTTTCGCCTCTGGCACCGATACTTCCTCCGACCATTCCGCTGAAATTCACGTCTGCGGATACTTTCTGAGTAAACATGAATAATAAAGCAAATATAGAAGCAAAATGAACTTTTTTCATAATAAACCGTCCTTTTATGCTGAATTTGAAGTTTCGTAAAATTACTGTAAATATAATACTGCCTTTTTATTATCGGTACAAAGATAACTTTACATTAATCTTTAATGTGCGTTTTTTTTATTTTTTTCCCCTTTTTACTTGACTTATGGTTCAGAAAGTATAAAATATTAAGATATGAGTGATTATCTTGATATTAACAACGAAGAACTTCTCAAAGACTTTTTTACGGAAGCTGAACAGCAGGTAGAAAACCTTGAGAGCAACATCTTAGTCATTGAAAACGATCCGTCAAACCATGAAGCGATTGACGAAATTTTCAGGGCGGCACATACATTAAAAGGCGGCTCTGCAACTGTTGAAATGACTGAACTGTCAAGTTTTACGCACACAGTTGAAGATGTTTTAGACGAGCTTCGCTCTGACCGTCTGCAGGTTACAGAACCTGTCGTTGACGTTCTCCTTGACTCAATTGATACCATAAAGGCAATGCTCGAATCCCGGGCAAACGGTTCTGTTTATCAAGATGACGTAAATCCTCTTTTAGAAAGGCTCAGGGCATTTATCCCTGAAAAACAGGATAAAAAATCAAAGAAAACTGCCCCTGTACAGCCTGCCGTACAACCCGCAAAACAAGAACGTCCTCAGCCTGTCGCAGAACAGCCTGCAGAAACAGGAAGTGCCGTTCTTTCTGATTCAGAATACGCTGAACTCTCTCAGGTTTGCGAACAGGATCAGAAACTCTGGTGTGTAACAGTCCAGTTTGACGAATCAAATCCGATGAATTCTGTCGGCGGAATTCAAGTATTTGCGGCATTAAAAGCATGCGGAAGTGTTTTAAAGACAGTTCCTGACTTTGATGCTTTGTATGAAGATGAATTTTACCCGACAGTACGTTATTATATAGCTTCAGCGTCGTCTGCCTCAGACCTTGAAGACGTCGCTTTCTTAAACGACGTTACTTTAAGCACTGATGCACAGCTTGTAGAACCTGAATCTTCTGCTAAAAAATCAGGCGCTGCATCAGAACCTGTACAGGCTCAGCCTGCCGCAGAAACTCCAGCTCCCGTTCAGGAAGCGCCTGTTCAGTCAGTTCAGGCTTCTGCAGGACAGAGTCAGGAAACTGTTTCACAAGCTCCTGCAGAACAGGAACAGAAACCGCAGGAAAATTCAAAAGCGCCTGCCGCAAAAACAGCCGCTCCTACAGGAACTCACATTCAGCAGGGCTCTGTATTGCGCGTTGATTCAAAACGCATTGACTATCTTCTTAACCTCGTTTCAGAAACTGTCATTACAAAGGCGGCATTCAACCAGATTACGACACAGATGAGCGACATTCAGGTGCAGTTTCAGGCAATCGACGCTTCTTACCGCGAAAAAATCCGCCGTATGTTTGACCAGCTTCCGCAGTATCTTGAAGAAATCCAGAATGGTGTCAGCATAAAAGAAATAAAAACGACTATTCTTCAGGAATTCGGCGATGTCGTAAATTACTTTGATGCCTTTGAATCTATGCTGAAAAACCTTTCAGTAAAATTCCGTTCTTCAACCCAGAACCTCGGCCGCATTGCAGGCGAGCTTCAGGAAGGCGTAATGAAAATCCGAATGGTTCCTATCAGTCAGATTTTCAGCAGATTTCCGCGCGTTGTCAGGGATTTACAGCGTGATTTGAATAAAAAAGTAAACCTTGTAATAGAAGGTGAAGATACAGAACTTGACAAGACTGTAATTGACGATTTGCTTGACCCTGTAATGCACTGTGTCCGTAACTCTGTTGACCACGGAATTGAAGAGCCTAAAGTTCGTCTTGCCGCAGGAAAGCCGGAAGAAGGAACTCTTTTACTCAAGGCTTCAAACGAAGGAAACCAGATTATCATCGACATTGCCGATGACGGGGCAGGAATAAACGTAGAAAAAGTAAAGCAGAAGGCAATTTCAAAAGGCCTTATTCATCCTAATAAAATCATCAGTGATCAGGAAGCATATCAGCTGATTTTCCTTCCGGGATTTTCAACTGCTGACAAGATTTCAAACGTTTCCGGTCGCGGTGTAGGTCTTGACGTCGTAAAGACTATGATTGAAAAATTGAACGGTACTGTTTCCGTTTCAAGTGAACACGGCAAAGGCACAAAATTCAGTATACGATTGCCTCTGACTCTTGCAATCATTCAGGGTCTTTTGGTTCGTGTCGGAAGAGAAGTTTATTCAATTCCTATTGCATCCGTAATTGAAAGCCAGCGCGTAAAGATGGAAGACATAAGCACGATTGATAATTACGAAGTTCTTAATGTCCGCAATGAAGTAATCAGTATTTTAAGGCTTTCGCGTCTGTTCAACATAAAGGAAACTGAAAATAAAGAATATAGTTTTGTTGTTATAGTAGGTTCAGAAGAAAAGAAAATTGGCGTAATGGTTGACGCTTTGATTGGCGAAGAGGACGTCGTAATCAAGCCTCTGCGCGACCAGTTTACTAATTCACCGGGAATTGCAGGTGCTTCTGTTTTAGGTGACGGTTCTGTATCTTTGATTATTGATGTCAGACAGCTGCTTGAACTTGGCGTACGTCAGGAACTCAGTGCACAGGAAGCACAGGGTTCTATTTAGTAGTGGAGAAGGGTTATGGAAAATATTGATTATACAAACATTCCACAAACAGATAATATCGATTTGATGCAGGATTCCATGCAGGAAAAAGAAAACGTTGCTGTTGTTGATTACAAAATGGTAACTTTTTCTCTTGCAGGAAAGGATTATGCAATAGATATAATGCAGGTTAAGGAAATTGCAAAGACAGGACGTTTTACTTATGTTCCGAATACGCTGCCGTTTGTTCTCGGCGTTTACAACCTGCGCGGTGAGATTATTCCGATTATAGACTTGCGTCTGTTCTTTAACATTGACATTCCGTCACGCGAAGACAATTCCGTAGAAAATATGCTCATCGTTTCTGTAGAGGACCAGCTGTTTGGTGTTGTCGTTGATGCTATTGATAAAGTCGTAGGAATTCAAAAGAGTACGATTCAGCCGCCGCATCCATTGTTCGGTGACATTAACATAAAATACATTTACGGCGTTGTTGAATGTAACAACCACCTTTATATTCTTCTTGACATCGAGCGGATTTTCAGTTCGCGGATTACGGCAAAAGAAAAGGAAGCCGGCAATGTTTACGTAAATACTGCAGAAAGGCAGGTTCTTCCTGCATCAGTTCAGAAACAGGCAGCTTTGTCAGAAAAAACATCTGATAAAAATTCATCTTCCGCTCAAAAGGAAACTTCTGCTGACAAAAACCTTGAACAGGATTATAAATTTGTCATTGAAGAATTACGGAATTTAAAGAAATTCTATGTGTCTGACATAAATGAGGACTGGGTAAAAAACAGGTTCAACCAGTGGCTTGACGAAAGAGGCTCAAAAGGTGCCCAGCTTCAGAATGAAAATGATGCAAACGACTTCCTTGCGCCGTTCTGGTCAAGCTGTAACGGTACCTGGTGGACAAAACAGTATGCTGACGAAGTTTACAAACTTCTTCCTGATAACAATGCAAAGCAGATTGTCGTATGGAATCCGGGCTGTGGCAAAGGCTATGAAAGTTTTTCTCTTGCATGCCTTTTGAAAAAACGTTATCCGGATTCAAGAATAAGGGTTTATGCCCACGAAATTGATCTGCTTAATGTTTCAAATGCACCGCTTTTAACTGTTCCGGACAGTTATGCAAATGATTGGTATGCACCTTATGTTACTAAAAAAGTAACCGGTGAATATACTTTCAGTCAGGAAATAAAAGACATTGTTATGTTTGAATATCATGACTGTACGAATTCAAATTCCCTGCCGATGGTAGACATTGTTTTTGCACGTGATATTCTTTCTTTGTTGCCTGTAGATGCCCAAAACGTCGTTATCGGCGATTTTGACGAAAAGCTCAAAGGCAATGGTATTATTATCCTTGGAAACGGGGAATCCCTTGGTAAAGGCTCTAATTGGGGTGAAAAGACAGTAGGGTCTTTAACCTATTTTAATAAACAATAGAAAAAAAAGGAGTAACGCATGAGAGTTGAGTATATTAACCCATTTGTTGAAACTTCGTATAGAGTTCTAAAAGAAGTTCTAGGCGATGCTGATGTAAAGAGAGGCGATTTATATTTAAAGTCAACTGCAATGCCTGTAATGGGAGTTGCAGCTCTTGTTGGTCTTGCAGGCGATGTAGAGGGTCGTGTTTTGTTTGATATGACTTTTGAAACTGCATTGAACATCGCTTCAAAAATGAATAATGAAAAATTGAGTGAGTTTGATGATCTGGCTAAGGCTACTATCAGTGAACTTGCAAATTTGATTACAGCTCAGGCTGTTACAAAGCTGCATGAACTTGGTTTTAAATTTGATCTTACGCCTCCTGCTTTGTTTGCCGGAGAAAAGATGGAAATTGCTGCTTTGGCAGGTCAGTCAGAAAATGTTGAGGCTTTGATAGTTCCTCTTATTACTGATTATGGCAAAATAGAAGTAAACGTTGCTATTCGTGAGCGTGCATAATAAAAAAGGAGAAAAGTTATGAAAACGAAACAGGATTTTCCTACAATCAATGAACGGGCACCTGAAGGTACTAAAGCTGATGGATCGAAATTTCGTGTATTAGTTGTTGATGACTCAATCTTTGTTGCTAAACAGCTTGGTCAGATTTTAACAAGTGAAGGATATGAAATTGTTGCTACAGCAGCTGACGGAAAAGAAGGGGTTGATAAATACAAAGAGCTTTGTCCTAATGTAGACATTGTAACTATGGATATTACTATGCCTCGTATGGACGGAATTACGGCACTTGAACAGATTATGGCTTTTGACAAAAATGCAAGGGTCGTAATGGTAAGTGCTCTTGGAAAAGAAGAACTTGTAAAAAAATCTCTTCTGCTTGGTGCAAAAAACTATATCATCAAGCCTCTTGACCGTAAAAAGGTTCTTGAACGCATCAGTGCATCTTTAAAATAGACAGCAAAGCCTGTATATTTTATAAAGCATTACTCATAATGTATTTTTACATTGGGGTAATGCTTTTTTTTACAGTGATTTGCAAAAATCATCGATTAACATATAGCCGTGGTCAAAAGAAATTACTTCCATTTTTGACGAAGTGTCTTTGCGTAGAATTTCGCGCAGCCTGTAAACTGTCAGGCGCAGGCAGTTTGTCGTTGCAGCTTCGATTTTTCTTGAACCTCTGGACAGTGCACTGCATAATTCTGAAACAGGAATGTGCGTATTCCGCTTTTTATAAAGATATGCAAACAGTACGTAGATTTTGTGCGACAGTTTGTTCCTGTGGCGAAAGTCCGCTATAAACTGTAAGTCATCTTTTTCAGTGGCGTAAGGCTTGCTCTGTAATGATGACGGCTGTTTTTCTTTTTGAAGAAAATCCGTAATTACGTTTGAAAAACGCTGGGTATAATATTCAATTTCATTTTCGTTTAACGATTCGATGTAACGCAGGTTTGTAGAACGGTATGGCTTTGGATTTTGTATTGCGCTTACATAGGGCATAATCTGAGGGTCTTGCAGTGCCTCCTCCAGTTTGTCAAGTACCGGTTCAATTTTTGAAAGGTCAGAAAAATATCCTGTACGCTGAAGGTTGTAAAGCCAGAAAAATTTTCGTTTTTCTGGAATCGGAAAAGGGTGGTTGTAAAAAACTATCGGGAACATTCTGCCGTGCTTTATCAGCAGTTCATAAAGGTTAAAAAATTCTGCCTGATAATATAGAAAATCAAGGAACAGAATGTCAGGTTCAATTCCGTAGTCAAAGACATTTTGCAGAAGTTTTGTTGCAATCGGAAAAATTTTAATTTCAGTCTGATTGTCTGAAAATTTATCTGCCAGAAGCTGACAGACGTCTGGTTCGCGCGTTAAAAAGTAAATCCTCATAAAATCCAGTCCACTTTTTTTATTGTACGGGCAGAAACTTATATTTGCAAGAAAATATTATGGTTTTATAGTTTTTTTTTTAGAAATTCATTATATTGTATTCTGTAAAAATCAAAAAATCATCGTACAAAAATTTTTGTGCAGGTTATTATATTTTCAAAAACAAGAGGCAAAAAAAAATGGCAAAAAAAGTTCCGATTACGCTTTTGGTTGGTTATCTGGGAGCCGGAAAAACAACTTTAATGAATCATATTTTAAATAATCAGAAAGGTTATAAAGTTGCTGTCATAGTAAATGACATCGGCGAAGTAAACGTAGATGCAGACTTGATTGCAAAAGATGCAAAAATTACTGATTCGTCAAGTCTTGTTGCACTTCAGAACGGCTGTATTTGCTGTTCGCTGAAAACAGATATGGTCAATCAGATTGAAAAACTTATTAAAACGGGAAAATTTGATTACGTCCTGATTGAAGCAAGCGGTGTCTGCGAACCTATGCCGATTGCACAGGCTATTGAACAGATTGACAACGGTTACATTGACGGTGTCGTTTCGGTAGTTGATGCAATGCGAATGGCTACGGAGTTTGACGAGGGAAGGGCGCTTTTAAAAGACGATATGGAAGAAGAGGACATCGAAAGCCTTCTCGTTCAGCAGATTGAGTTCTGCAATACTCTTGTCATCAATAAAGTTGACCTCGTAAATGAAGAACAGCTTAAAAAAATCCGTGCGGTCGTAAAAAAACTTCAGCCTAATGCGCGCGTAATAGAAACTACAAAAGCAAATGTCGACATCGCAGAAATTCTCGGAACTCACGAGTTCGATTTTGAAAAAGTTTATGCAAGTGCCGGCTGGGTTGCAGAACTTAACAAAGCCGATGAAGATGAACACGACGAAGCCCATGATTATGACCATGAAGAACATTGCCACGACCATCATCATCACGAGCATGACCACGAACACGATGACGAACCAGATCATGATGCAGAGCACTGCCATGACGAACACTGTCATCACCACCATCACCATCATGAACATCATCACGAAGGCGAATCGGAAGACGAATACGGAATCGGCTCGTTTGTATACTACAGGCGCGGATGTTTTGACAGGCAGAAACTTGATAAAGTTGCAGACAACTGGCCTAAAAACATTATCCGTTCAAAAGGCCTTATGTGGTTTAGGGATGAACCTGAAATGGCATGGGTTCTTGAAACTACCGGCCGTCAGATTTCTGCAGGTTACAGCGGTGCCTGGCTTGCAAGTGCTCCAAAAAAAGAGCAGGAAAAAGTTTTGAGCCGTGATCCTGAAATAAAGAAAAACTGGGATTCAAAGTACGGCGACAGAATGATTAAGCTTGTAATCATCGGAACTCACCTTGATAAAAAAGCGATTTCCGATTTGCTTGACACTGCCTTGACAGACGACCCGGACAATCTTTAGTAATTCTGCTTTTTCTTCATACGCATTTTTGCTATTGCATATTATTACATAAATCTGTATATTATTTGCATAAATATTCAGTTTATGATTGGTTCAGCATATAGCAGATATATGTGTATGGAGGAAAATATGGCAAAAGATAAAGTAATTCTTGCGTATTCAGGCGGACTTGATACTACAGTCATTATTCCCTGGCTCAAGGAAAATTATGATTATGACGTTGTTGCAGTGTGCATTGACGTAGGTCAGGGCGATGACTGGGCTGTAATAAAAAACCGCGCATTAAAAACAGGTGCATGTGCATGTTATGTCGTAGATGCACGTCAGGAATATATCGAAGAATACATCTGGCCTGCGCTTAAGGCAAATGCTGTCTATGAAGACGAATATCTTTTGGGAACTTCAACAGCCCGCCCTTTAATCGGAAAAATTTTAGTTGAATATGCACGTCAGGAAAAAGCAGTTGCAATCTGCCATGGTGCGACAGGAAAAGGAAACGATCAGGTTCGTTTTGAATTTGCAATCAAAGCCTTTGCTCCTGATATAAAAGTCATTGCAGCCTGGCGCGATGACAAATGGAATATGGACAGCCGCGAAGCAGAAATAAAATTCCTCGAAGACCGCGGACTTGAAGTTCCGATGAAAAAAGATCAGTCTTATTCCCGCGATGAAAATATCTGGCACCTTTCTCACGAAGGTCTTGAACTTGAAAAAACCGAAAACGAACCTAACTACAAGCACATGTTAAAAAATACGACTGTGCCGGAAGAAGCTCCTAACGACGGCGAATATGTAACAATCGATTTTGAAAAAGGAATTCCTGTCGGTTTGAACGGCAAAAAAATGAATGCCCTTGATTTGCTGACGGAACTCAATCTGATTGGCGGAAGAAACGGTGTCGGACTTGTTGACATTTGCGAAAACCGTTTTGTCGGAATGAAATCACGCGGCGTTTACGAAACTCCGGGCGGAGCAATCCTTTATTTTGCACATAGAATGATGGATCACATTTGCCTTGACAGGGAAACTTATCATTACAAGCAGCAGGTTTCGCTTCGTATGGCAGAACTGATTTACGAAGGAAAATGGTTTACGACCCTGATGGATTCCTGCATGGCTTTTGTTGACAAGGCAGAAGAAACAGTTACTGGCTGGGCAAAAGTAAAAGTCGTAAAAGGTGCAATCCGCGGTGCGGGTTCCGGTTCTAAGTACAGCCTCTACAACGAATCAATAGCTTCGTTTACGACAGGCGAACTTTATGACCACAAAGATGCACAGGGCTTCATCACTCTTGCAGGACTTCCGCTTAAAGTCCGCGCCATGATGGAACAGCAGACAGGCGAAGGTCAGGCAATTTCTGAGAGCAAGAGCTTAAAGAAACGTCCGACTGAGTAAATTTAAAAGCTGATAAAAAAAATAAAGTCTTCTGTTTTTTGCAGAAGGCTTTTTTAATGTTCAGAAAAATTTTTTTTGTTTTTTTAGGAATTTTTTATGACAGTCAATTCAACGCAGTTACAGTTCATTCTTGACAACACTCCTTCTGACCAGAACATAATGATTGTCGGCAAGCACGGAATCGGAAAATCGCGCATTCTTGAAAATTATTTTTCGCGACATGGGCAGAAAGTCGTAACGCTTTTTTTAGGTCAGATGAGCGACCCCGGCGATTTAATCGGACTTCCTGAAAAAAATCAGCAGACAGGAAAAACTGACTTTATGCTTCCGTACTGGTTTCCGCTTGACGATGAACCTGTCGTTTTGTTTTTAGATGAACTGAACAGGGCGCGCCCGGAAGTCTTGCAGACAATTATGGATCTGACCCTTAACAGAAAGCTTGCAGGAAAATCTTTGCCAAAAGGCAGCAGGATTATAAGCGCCGTAAACAACGGAACTGAATATCAGCTTACTGATTTAGACCCGGCGCTTGTAAGCCGTTTTAATATTTATGAATTTGTGCCTACAGTTGAAGACTGGCTTGAATGGGCAAAGAGCGAAAACATTGACAAAAGGATAATCAGTTTTATTGCGCAGAATCCTGAATACCTTGACTCACCTGAAAATGACTGTACGGGAGATAATCTTTCTCCGACACCAGACAGGCGGAGCTGGGAGCGGCTTTCTGCGATTATAAAAAAATTTGACACTCTTGATTTTGAAAAAGTTCCTGTTGTTTCTGGCGTTATAGGAGATTCTGCTGCATCGCTGTTTTTTAAATTTGCGAACGAAAATAAAATTCCTTCTGCAAAAGAAATCCTTGAAAAATTTGAAAGCGTAAAAGAACAGTTTGAAAATTTTTCTGTTCCTGATTTCATTCAGATTAACAGTTCCGTGTTTAATTATCTTGAATATGAATTTTCAAAAGAGAAAAATACGACTGATGAAAATTCTGATTTTGAAAACCGGACGGCAGAAAATTTAAACCGCTATTTTGATTTCCTAGAAAAATCGAATAAAAAAGAAATCCAGACCCAGTTTGTAAACCTGTGCAGTGCAGAAAAATTTCCGAATGCGCTTGTTTTTATTGCAGAAAAATGCGGAAGCCTTTATTCAAAAATGATTGAAGCAGTCAGTGCTTGAAAATTTTACGGCAGATTTTTTTTATGAGCGAAAATATTTTCCTGAAAGAAAAAATTAAAAAAATAATTACGCAATGGTTTTATACAGAGCCTCTTATGTTTTCTGTTTCTGAAACTCACGTAATTATCGAAAACAAAAATCTTTCTGTTCCTCTTCGCTCAGGAAAAATGTGCGTTGAATATTCTCCTGACATTCTTGAAAATTTTTCCGACCACAAAATTGAATTCCTTTTAAAAGTTGAGTTTACGAGAATCCTTCTGGGACATCCTTACAGGCGGCTTCCTCAAAATGCGAATTACGGAATTCTTGTTCTTGCAAGCGATGCCGTAATCTGGCAGTTCAATTTGCAGAAAAATAAATTTAAGGCTGACTGTTTTAATGATGCGGATTTTCTTGAACTTGCAGGCGTTCAGTATTTGAGGCAGCAGGCAGGATGCCGTTCAACTTTTCCTGATATGAATTTTGAACAGTGGTACAAGTTCATTCTTGATCTGGTTTCAAAGTCAAAAGGCGGACAGAGCTCCGGAAAGTCTGACGAAGAGGATTTTAAACTTTGCGCGCAGGCAGGGCAGTTGTGGCAGGAAGATGAAAACGCCTTGAACGACATCAAGTCAAAAATCCGGCAGGCAGAAATTGAAAACGGTTTTGGCAGTGCAGGAAGTTCCTTAATCCGCGAACTTAAAGCCGAAAGCAATTTTTCGTTTGACTACAGGCGCGCGCTAAGTCAGTTCCGGCAGCAGATTGTAAGCGCGGAGCGCAGGCTTACGAGAATGAAGCCGAGCCGGCGGTATGGTTTTAATGCGATGGGTTCGCGCTATGAGCGCAAGGCAAACGTTCTTGTTGCGGTTGATGTTTCAGGTTCTATAACGGACGAAAGTTTTTCTAATTTTGTGCACGCCGTAAAAAATTTTTTCTTTCTTGGAATCATCGAAAAAATTGAACTGATTTTTTTTGACGTGAACTTAAAAAATACAAAGCCCGTTGCGTTCAGCAAAAAAATATCGCTTGATAAAATCAAAGGGCGCGGCGGAACTGATTTTCAGCCGGCAGTTGATTTTTTTTGCGCGCACAAATCTTTTTACAGCGGAATGATAATTTTTACTGACGGCGAGGGAAGCGTTCCTGACGTATACGGAAACGGCAAAAATATTTTGTGGATATTAGACAGCAGGCTTAATTACGAAAAGTCGCGGCACTGGATTGAAAAAGGCATTTTTTCAAAAGCCACGTATCTGCCGTTTTAGGACTGTTCAGCATAAAAAAAAACGGAGGTTTTATGTACGACGATATTGAATCTGAATTCTGGAAAGAACATTTTGTTCATCTTCTTCATAAAAATATGGTGCGCACGAATGCAGGAAAAATTGAATTTGAAAATGTAAAATTTCAGTTTGAAGATTTTGAAAGAAAATATCCTGATTTAAAGCCTTGCGTTGATTTTGCAGAAAATTACTGTACTTGGGAAATTTTCGTTACGCCAAAAATAAAGCTCAGGCTTTTTATTCAGAATTCCGTGAAAGGTTCTCTGCTTGAGTTTTCTGACGGCGAATACGTAAAAATTGCAGATGCAAAATTTCCGTACAATCCGTTTCCGGAAATCGAAGAATTCCTTTCGCACGCAAAGGAATACGAAGAGGAGTTCAATTCGCTTTTAAAAAAATCTGTTCACGATAAAAGACAGGTTCGCCTTGCAAAGGAATTTATAAAAGCGTATCTCTGCGTAAAATTAAAAAAGAATCTGAACGCCGTCTGGTCACTGGAAGAATCCGAACGCGGAATAAAACTTCTTCTTGAATGTAAGTCGCGCAAAAATGAATTTGAAATTTCTGTTCTTGATTTTAAATCTGAACTTGAAAAAATTTTTTCTGATTTTTCCCTGACGTGATTTTTCTTTCTCGCAATTTCGCCGCAATCTGGTTTTGAAGTTCCGTTTGAGTGAAATGATTTTTTGACATTTATTTTCAGTTTCTATATAATGACCGCATGACAGATGTAAATATGAAAGAAAATAAAATGGGCGTAATGCCTGTTACGCGACTGCTTGTAAGTATGTCACTGCCGATGATGTTCAGTATGTTTGTTCAGGCATTATACAATATTGTTGACAGTGTTTTTGTTTCGATAATCAGCGAAGAAGCTTTGACGGCTGTTTCTCTCGGCTTTCCTTTTCAGACGCTTATGATATCTTTTGCGACAGGAACGTGTGTCGGAATAAACGCGCTTTTGTCGATGCGGCTTGGTCAGAAAGACCAGAGGGCTGTAAACGCAACTGCCTTAAACGGTATTTTTCTTGCCGTATGTAATTATGCCGCTTTTTTTATAATCGGACTTGTTTCGATAGAGCCTTATCTTATAAGCCAGACAAGCAATCCTATAATTATTCAGTATGGAAAAGAATATTTGAGTGTCGTAATGTTTGCAGGATTCGGAATGTTCCTCGGCGTTACGTTTGACAGGCTTTTGCAGTCTACGGGAAAAACTTTTCATACGATGATTACGCAGCTTATCGGAGCAGTTACGAACATCATTCTTGACCCTGTATTGATTTTCGGGCTCGGGCCTTTTCCGCGTATGGGAATTATGGGCGCTGCGGTTGCAACTGTTGCAGGGCAGATTTTAGGTGCAATAGTTTCTGTCGTGTTCAATTTGAAATTTAATACTGAGATTCAGTTTAGTTTTAAAAAGTTCCGGCCGGACTCTCTTATAATCGGTCAGATTTACAAAGTAGGGCTTCCGTCTATTGTCTTGCAGGCAGTCGGTTCTTTTACGACTTACGGAATGAATCTTGTGTTCAAGGCGTTCCGCGAAATTTCTGATACTGTAATTGCTTTTTACGGTGCTTATTTTAAATTGCAGAGCCTTATTTTTATGCCTGTGTTCGGACTGAACAACGGTGTCGTTCCTATCATTGCGTATAATTACGGCGCTCAAAACCGCAAGCGGATTACAAAGACAATCAAAAACGGGCTTCTGCTTGCGTTCTTCATAATGCTGTTCGGAACGCTTTTGTTTGAACTGTTCCCCGAAACGCTTTTGAGATTGTTCAACGCGTCTGAGCAGATGAATAAAATCGGTGTTCCTGCGTTAAGGATTATTGCGCCGAGTTTCCTTGGTGCTGCCATTGCGATTTCGTTCGGTTCTGTTTTTCAGGCTATGGGCGATGCCGTTTATTCCATGATAGTTTCTCTTGCCCGTCAGGTTTGCGTTCTGCTCCCTGTAGCGTACTTCCTTTCGCTGACAGGAAAAATCAACCTTGTGTGGCTGTGTTTCCCGATTGCCGAATTTGTTTCTGTCGGTCTTTCCCTGTTCTTCTTTGCAAGACTGTACAAAAATAAAATCAGCAAGATTTAGTTTTACTTAAGTCTGCATCCCGCACAGAGTTTGCGCCCTGCAAACTCTGTGCGGGATAACTTCGATGTCAGCAAACAATCTGAAATTTACAACTACAACAGTCTGCACGCTCATAGAGTTTTGCACCTTGCAAAACTCGTGGTGCGAGATAACTCCGATGTCAGCAGGCAATCTGAAATTTACGACTACAACAGTTTGCACGCTCATAGAGTTTTGCCCTTGCAAAACTCGTGGTGCGAGGTAATCCAGTGGTGGTGAGGAAAAAGAAATTTACGAGCACCCGCCGCTCCAATCCCACACAGAGAATTGCCCTCGCAATTCTCGTGGTGCGAGATAATCCCGTGGTGGGAAGGAAAAGAAATTTACGAGCACATCTCGACAACTGCCACTTCTTTTGCTAAAATAGAAGAATAATGAATGACTATATACTTGCGCCGTCTTTGCTTTCTGCTGATTTTTCAAATCTCGGAAAAGCAATAAAAATGATTGAAGATAAAAAAGCGGGATTTGTTCACATCGATGTAATGGACGGAAGTTTTGTTCCGCAGATTTCGTATGGTCAGCCGGTCGTAAAATCACTGCGTCCGCTGACAAATCTTGTTTTCGACGTTCACCTTATGATTAATCACCCGGAAAATCATATCCAGAGTTTTTCTGATTCGGGCGCAGACTATATTACATTTCATATTGAAAATACGGAATCGATAAATTCTGTAATTGATAAAATTCACGGTTGCGGAAAAAAAGCCGGGCTTGCAATAAAGCCTGCGACAGATGTCAGTGCCGTTTCAGAATATTTAAAAGACCTTGATCTTGTTCTTGTAATGACAGTTGAACCGGGTTTTGGCGGACAGAAAATTATTCCTGAATGTGTGCACAAAATTGCTCAACTTGTTGAAATTCGAAAAGCACGTAATCTTGATTTTAAAATTTCTGTTGACGGTGGAATAAATGAAAATACGATTCGGGACGTTATTGATGCAGGTGCTGATGTAATAGTTTCGGGGTCGGCATTTTTTTCGGGAAGGTTATGATGAAGTTGTTTAAAAAATGTTTTTTTGTTTTTTTTACTTTTTCTCTGTTCTGCGTGATTCCGGCATTTTCTCAAAATTCAGGTGCCGCAGCAAAATCTGTTTCCGGCAATAATTATTCGGGTGCACAGGCTTCCGGGATTCTGGCAGATGCGCTTAATGCGTATAAAAAAATGGACTGGAAGACTTCGATTTTCCTTTTTAAAAAGTTTCACACAGTTCCTGGCAATATTACGCCTGAATCCCTTTACATGCTGATTATGGCGCAGACTTATAATTCGCAGTACAAGCAGGCAGTCAGCGACTGCGATCTGTTCATCAGAAAATTTCCTTACAGTCAGTACATAGAACTTGTAATTTACCAGAAAGGCAAGAACCTTTATCACATCGGCGATTACGAAAAAGCCGTCATCACTTTAAGCGATTTCTGCCATACATATCCGTCACACAATCTTTATGCTTCTTCACTGTTCTGGATTGCAGAAAGTTTTTATGCAACTTACAACTTTGACAATGCAAAACCGCTTTATGAACGGATTGTCGCAGAATATCCTGAGGACTCAAAAGCAAAAGATGCAAAATACCGTCTTGACGTAATTGCCCAGCGCACGCGCGAAGAAAAACTTTTGTTCCTGTTAAAGCAGACAGGCGAAGACTACCTGTCATCAAAAGAATCTTACGAAAAAGCATTAAAGCAGTATCAGGTCGAAAGTTCAGTCGGCATAAACAGCCAGCTTCGCGAACTCCGCCAGCAGAACGAAAACCTTGACATTGATCTTGCAAACGAAAAAAAACGTGCGGCCCTGCTTGAAGCTCAGCTGAAAACTTATGAACAGGACGTAGCAAACAGCATTCAGCTGTTAAAAGAACAGGCTGACGAAGCTTTAAAACTTTTAGACGATGAGTGATTTTGAGGGAGTGTAAGTTAATGGGAAATAAAATCAGTAAAAAAAAATTATTTTCAGTTTTTATTTTTGCTTTGGCATTTAATCTGTTTTCCGCAGAGAACCAGAACGTCTTAAGAAAAGGAAACATTTTTCTTGAATACATTGACCTTACAAGCAGTGTCCTCGTTTATTACGAAAGCAGCCGCGGTGCAAAAACTCCCGTCATTGACATCGTAGATTACGGAAATTCAAGTTTTGTCGGAATTGCAGTTGACAACAGGTATTATAATTTAAAGACTTCCGGCGGCGTTAATTACAGTTTTGCGATTGAAGACGACTCGCTTACAGTAACTTATGAAATCGGCAAAAAAATTATGGTAGGCGTCGTCTATACGATTCAAGATGACAACGTTCTTTCTATAAAATATGTCATAAAGAATTTTGACAGCAAAGACCATGCAGTTTCCTTAAAGTCAATTTTTGATACGATTTTAGGCGAATGGAAAGGCGGCATTTATTCGACTGCGATAAAACCTAAGATTAATTCTGAATATATAATTTCTGATTTGCTCAGGCATAAATTTCTGACTTCTACAAACGGCGACATCGGCATAAGTTTTGTACTCAACGACGAACTTGCAAATGACGTTTACAAAATTGCGATTGCCGCAAAACCGTTTTTTAATTCAGACGTTTTTGAAGGCCGTTTTATGGAAGGTCGCAGTTTTAATACTGTAATGAGCTACAATAATTCATGCGTCGGCTTTTATTTTAAGGCGTGCAAGATAAAGGCTTCAAGCCAGAAGTCTTTTGTTCAGAAAATAAAATTTATTTCAAACGACCTGCTGAAATTTGAAAACACTTCTTCTACCGAAGTTTCTGCAAGCGAAAGTCAGAAAACAGAAGAAGCGTATTACAAGCAGATAATCGAACAGGACGAAATTCCTTTTGCGCCGGAAGTAATCGAAGAAACAATTTCCGAAAAACAGAATGTCGAAGAAATCCTTTCTGCCGAAGAAAAAAAATCGCCGGAAGTAAAAGTGCCTTCTTCACCGAAAACAGAAGCTGAACCTGAGCGCACGCCTGCCGTACAAACCGTACAAAAAACAGAACAGATAAAACCTGAAAGTTCATCATCTCAGAAAAAAGTTGACAAAGAATACGCACGCGAACTGATACAAAAAATACAGGCTCTTAATGCTGAAGGAAAAGATGTTTCTAAAACGGAAGTTTTAAAGTTGCAGCTGGAATTAGAAAAAGTCCTTAATCAGCTTAAAGCTCAGCAATAAATCTGGAGCAACCAATGAAAAAAAGTGCAATCGAAACTGCAAAGTCATTTATGGCGCGTCGCGATTTTGGAAATGCGATAAAAGTTCTGCAGAGCCGCTCAGAAAATTATGAAGAAAGTTTTGACTATTACTGTACTTTAGGAATTGCATGCCTTTACATCGGCGATGCAGGAAGTGCAAATTATAATTTTGAGTGTGCAAGAAAAATAAAGATGAACGACGTTTCCCTGCTTCTCGGACAGGCTGCAATTTTTTTGCGGCGCGGAGATACGGAAAGGGCAGTGCACTATTATCTTGACATTCTTGAATTTGACCCTCAGTGCAAGACTGCAAAAAATGCGCTGGAGTTCATTCGCGTTCACGGGGATTACGAAACTATCTGCAAGTGGGTTGACTCCGGCAAAATCGAACAGTTCTATCCGCCTTTAAAATTTAATCCTAAGGTCATGGCTTTTATTTTTCTTGCCGCAGTCTGCGGAATTTTTTTTGGCGTTCTCATTGCAAATTTTCTCATTCCGAGAAACGTTTATAAAAGCGAGCGTGCGGATTTGACTTCTCTTGCGCTTACTGTTGATGAAAAAAAATTTCCTAAAGAAAATTCGCTTTTGCAGGAACAGGTACATTACGTTCTGTCGGACAAAGAAATAAAGGAATCTTACGACAAGGCTCAGCTTTGTTTTCATGAATATAATGATAACGGTGCGCAGGTCGAAATCAACCGCATTATAAATTCAAATGCGGCATCAGGAATTCAGCATAAGGCTAGGCTTTTGATGGGGTATTTGAAAGAGCCGGCATTTGATTCCCTGAAAGAAAATTTTTCTATTGAACAGGTAAACAAAGACCCTCTGCTTTACATAGACTGTTTTGTTGACTGGTCAGGCAGAATTTCAAACGAAGTAAAGTCTGAAAATTCAGAAGAATTTACTTTTCTTGTAGGATACGAAGATTTAAAAAATGTGCAGGGCGTAGTCGACGTTCAGCTTGATTTTGTTCCTGTGCCTGAACTTGACAGTTCAAAACCTGTGCGCATTTTGGGTCGCATTTGTTCTGACGGCGGAAAAATTTATTTGCGAGGTAAATCTGTCTATCAAAATATATATAATTAATTGAAAGATTAATATAGAAATTTTGATGTATTTTTTATAAAACAAAAAGTATGAATAAGGTGGGATAAAAATGAATTTTGCAAACTTAAGCTTAATCCCGGCGAAAAAAGTTTTGCACATTACCCCGGGAGGTATATATGAATAAAAAAGAAGTTGACATGCAGGAAAAACTTCAGGCTCTGGAAGCCGTAAGACTTCAGATTGACAAGCAGTTCGGGCAGGGTTCTCTGATGAAACTCGGAACTCATGCCAATGCAGAGGGAATCGAGGTCATTCCGTCAGGTTCAATTCTGCTTGACGAGGCTCTTGGAATCGGCGGTTATCCTAAAGGCCGCATTATCGAGATGTACGGCCCGGAAAGTTCAGGAAAGACAACCCTTGCATTGCATGCGATTGCAGAAGCACAGAAGCAGGGCGGAATCGCAGCCTTTATCGATGCTGAACACGCCCTTGATCCGCAGTATGCAAAATCGCTCGGCGTAAATATTGACGATTTGTACGTTTCCCAGCCGGACACAGGCGAGCAGGCTCTTGAAATCTGCGAAAACCTCGTACGAAGCGGCGCAATCGACATTATCGTAGTTGACTCAGTTGCAGCCCTCACACCGCAGGCAGAAATCGAAGGCGAAATGGGTGACTCGCACATGGGACTTCAGGCCCGCCTTATGAGTCAGGCGCTTCGCAAACTTACAGCCATAATCGGAAAGTCAAACTGTATCGTAGTTTTCATAAACCAGATTCGTATGAAAATCGGCGTCATGTTCGGAAACCCGGAAACTACTACAGGAGGAAATGCTCTTAAATTCTACGCTTCCGTACGTCTTGAAATCCGCCGTGTAGAATCTATTGATTCAAAGACATCAGAAGATGCCGTTGGAAACAGAGTGCGCGTAAAAGTCGTAAAGAACAAAGTTGCGCCGCCTTTCCGCAAAGTTGAACTTGACATTTATTTCGGCAAGGGAATTTCGTCTGCGGCAAGTCTGCTTGATTCAGCCGTTAAGCACGGAATCATTGACAAGCGCGGTGCCTGGTTTACATGCGGCGAAGAAAAAGTCGGACAGGGAAAAGAAAATGCAGTTGCCTTTATCGAGCAGAATCCAGATTTTGCCGCTAAAGTCGAAAAGCAGATTCGTGAAATCGTTTTCCCAAATCAGAAAGCTCAGGAAGCAGAAAATTCAAAGGCTGAACAAAAAGAAGCCAAAGCTCCTAAAAAAGCAGAAAAAGCGCCTGACGAACCTAAAGTCGTGCCTGAAGAATTATTCTAAAACGGGGACTGCCGTAAAGTGAATGTTGTCGTACTTGGGCTTGGCTCAAACAGGGATTTTGACGGATTCTCTTGCGTTGACCTTTTAAAAAAAGCGGTCGTAAATATGAATGAAATTCTGTCAGATTCCGTGTATTCGTCAGTGTACCGGACAAAAGCCATGTATGTAGAGGACCAGAGTGATTTTTACAATATGGTAATGCTCGGCACTCTTTCTGATGAATATACGCCGCACAAACTGCTTGAGTACATTCACCGCGTTGAATCTCTTTTGGGCAGAAACCGTGCAAAAGAAATCCGGTTCGGGCCGCGTTCGATTGACATTGACATTGAGTTTTTCGGCGATTCGGAAATCAATGATTTTGATTTGCAGATTCCGCATCCGAGGCTTTACGAAAGGGCTTTTGTTTTAAAACCTTTGCTTGAGATTTTACCGAAATGTTCCGATGTTTTAAAAGGAAAAAAATTAAAAAAAGTTGAAGCTGATTTTAAAGATTTGTCATCAGATGATGTCAGGCTTTTCATCAGTTCAGCAGAAATTTTTTCCTGACAGAATTGACAAGAGGTTCATTTATGGAAACAGAAACAAAAGAAGCATCAAAAACAAGAACATATCAGGCAGGTGAATTTGAAGGCCCTCTTGATTTGCTTTGGACACTGATTCATGAAAGCAAAGTAAATATTTATGATATACCGATTTCGCAGATAACCGAGCAGTATCTTGATTATCTTGATAATTTAAAAGAAACTGATTTGCAGGATTTGTCAGAGTTCTACAGCTGGGCAGCAAAACTCGTGCTGATAAAAAGCCGCATGCTTTTGCCTGTTGAAATCGAATATGACGATGAAGAAATGGAAGACCCTCGTCAGGAACTTGTAGAACGCCTGATTGAATATCAGAAGTTTAAAAAGCTTTCTGAATTGATGGAAGAAAAAGAAGACGAATCTGAATGGAGTTTTGAACGCAAGAAAATTCAGCGCGTGCTTCCGTTTGAAAGTGAAGACGCTCTGTGGGAACGTGTTGATACTTGGGATTTATTGCAGCAGATGCAGAAAATCTTCAAGAATATGGCATCGCAGTATTCAAATGAAAAAATTTTGAATATGTACGAGGAAATTTCAGTAAACGAAAAAATCGCCCTGATGAACGAACTTATCGAAGACAAAGGCGAATGTATGTTTACCGATTTGATTACCCGGCGCGGAAACGAAATGGACGTCATCTGTGCTTTTATGGCAATTCTTGAAGCCGTAAAATTCAAGATGGCTTGTATTTATCAAAGCAAATTATTTGGTGACATAAAAATCTGCAAATACAATGCAGCATAAAGTTGGTTAAAAAAATGGAATTTGAAAAAGAAAGTGCACTTATTGAAGCAATTTTATTTTTAGAAAGCGAACCTGTTACGGAAAAATCTCTGGCCGTAATTTCAGAGCTATCCGAAGAAGTTGTCAGGAAAAGCCTTGAGATTTTAAAAGAAAAATATAAAAGCGATGCTTCAGGAATCGAACTTGAAATGATTACAGGCGGCTGGGCATTAGTTCCTAAAAAAGACATCTGGAATGTTTTAAAAGAGCGTTACGGAAATAAAAACGAAGGCAAGCTTTCGCGTTCTGCAATGGAAACTCTTTCCATAATTGCCTATTCCCAGCCTGTTACCCGTGCAGAAATCGAGTCAATCCGCGGCGTGTCTGCCGATAATATGATTCGTCTTTTAATGGAACGCAATCTCATAAAAGAAGTCGATAAAAAAGACATTCCCGGAAAACCGAGCCTCTACGGAACGACAAAAGAATTCTTAAAATTCTTCAGGCTGAACAGTATCGCAGACTTGCCTAAACTTGACGAAGCAGAAGAAGAGAGGTTCGAACTTGCCCGATAACGAAAATAAGTCAGTCAGGCTTCAGGTCTTTCTTGCACGCTCAGGAGTTGCAAGCCGCCGCGCATCAGAAAAAATCATTCTTGACGGAAGGGTCAGCGTAAACGGAACTGTCGTCACGGAACTCGGAACTAAAGTAACGCCCGATGACAAAGTTCTCCTCGACGGGAAGGAAATATCCCTTGAAGAAACGATGCGCTATGTCCTTCTTAACAAGCCCAAAGGTTACGTATGTTCCTCAAACGATGAAAAAGGCCGCGAAAAAGCGATTGACCTTTTAAAAGAAAATTATTCCGAGCGCCTTTACAATGTCGGACGGCTTGATATGTTTTCAAGCGGGCTTATAATTTTTACGAATGACGGCGATTTTGCTTCAGTTCTTTCTCACCCTTCAAGTGAACTTGAAAAAGAATATATCGTAGACACAAGCCTTCCGCTTCCGAGAAATCTTGCAGAAGATTTTATGCGCGGAATAAGAATCGAAGGAATTTTCTACAAATGCAAATTTGCAAAAGAGTTGAATTCTCACAGAATGAAAATCGTCCTGATAGAAGGAAAGAACCGCGAAATACGGCGTGTCTTTGAACACTATCAGGTTTCCATAAAACGCCTTGTCCGCGTAAGAATCGGCAATGTCGAAATGAACGGACTTGCGCCCGGAGAACACCGCGAGCTTTCCGGTAAAGAAGTAAAATCCCTTCTGGAACTTTGCAAAAATAAAATTTAAAGTGAGGACTTTATGGTTATAGCAATTGACGGACCTGCAGGAACAGGAAAAAGTACGGTTGCAGCTTTGATTGCAAAAAAACTTGACATAACTTTTTTAAACAGCGGAAGTTTTTACCGTGCACTGACACTGGGCCTTCTTGAGTCAGGCGTTGACATTAACAATCACAATGACGTAATCGAATTCTGCAAAAAGCAGAAACTTGATTATGTAAATTCGCGTTTGATTCTTAACGGCACTGATGTAGAAGACAGGCTTCACGAAGACAAGGTGAGCGCACAGGTTTCGCCTGTTTCTGCAATTCCTGAGGTGCGCCATATCGTAAATGACCGCCTGCACGAAATCGTAAAATCGCTGAGCATCGTCTGCGAAGGACGTGACATGACGACTGTCGTTTTTCCTGATGCTGACTATAAATTCTATCTTGATGCTTCGATTGACGTTCAGGCATTGAGGCGCTATAAGCAGGGAGTAAGCAGTCTTTCGCTTGAAGAAATTAAGGCTGCGATAATAAAGCGCGATGAACTTGATAAAAACAAACCTGAAGGTTCTTTAAAAATTGCACCTGATGCCGTATACATTGACACATCGGACTTGACCATAGAAGAGGTTTGTGCGATAATTATAAATAAAATTCACCAATTATAATTATAAGGGTAAAAAATGGAAAAGATGGAAGTGGAAAAGGAAGAAGCCCAGAACTCCAAGGGTAACATCCAGACACAATTAGAAGAATCTCTCAATAATCTTAAACCGCTTGAAGACGGCCAGCTTGTTGATGGAGTTGTTATTCAAGTTTCAAGTGAATATGTATTCCTTGATATCGGTTATAAATCTGAGGGTAAGATTCCCGTAGCGGAGTTCGCAGATAACCTGCCGAAAGTCGGGGAAACAGTAACTGTAGTTCTTCTTAGAAAAGATGGTAGAAACGGTCCTGAAGTTTCTAAAGCAAAAGCTGATGCAAAGCAGATGTGGAAAGACGTTCGCAAGGCATTTGACGAAAAAGCTGCTGTTGAAGGAAAGATTGAAAAAGTTGTAAAAGGCGGCTTTGAAGTTAATCTTGGCGGCGATATTCATGCGTTCCTTCCTATCAGTCAGTCAGACATTCAAAAGGTTGACAAGCCTGAAAATTTGATTGGTCTTAAGGACAAATTCTATATAGAGCGCCTGTATTCAGATAATAAAGCCAATGTTGTCGTTAACCGCAGGAAATATCTTGAAGAATCAATGAATAATGCTCGCGATAAATTCTTTGAGACTGTTCAGATTGGTGATACTGTAAAAGGATTTGTAAAGAGCTTCACAAGTTTTGGAGCTTTTATTGATTTAGGCGGTTTTGACGGTCTTCTTCATATCAACGATATGAGCTGGGGACATGTAACTCGCCCTAAAGATTTCGTAAAGAAAGGTCAGGAAATTGAACTTAAAGTTATCCGCCTTGACCCTGAAGAAAAGAGGATAAATCTTTCGCTCAAGCATTTTACGGAAGATCCTTGGATGCACTTTGAAGACAATTATCATGTAAATGACATCGTAAAAGGTAAAGTTACAAAACTTACTGATTTCGGTGCATTTATTGAACTTGAAGAAGGCATTGAAGGTCTTGCTCATATCAGCGAATTCTCCTGGACAAAGAAAATCAACAAACCGTCTGATATGGTAAAAATCGGCGATGACCTTGAATGTATGATTTTAGGTTATGACATTCAGGCTGGCCGCGTTTCCCTTGGTCTTAAACAGGTAACTGCAAATCCTTGGGATACAATTACAGAAAAATATCCTGTAGGCAAAAAAGTTCCGGGTAAAGTTGTAAAACTTACTAATTCAGGTGCTTTTGTTGCCCTTGAAGAAGGCATCGACGGATTCCTTCTTGCAGATGACATTTCCTGGACAAAAAAATTAAAGCACCCTGGCAGCGAACTTGCCGTAGATCAGGAAATCGAAGTTCTCGTAATCGAAAATGATCCTGAACAGCATCGTATCAGGCTTGGTCTTAAGCAGCTTACTGACAATCCTTGGACAGATTTTGCAGAAAACCACAAGCCGGGTTCTACACTGGAAGGTGAAATTACTTCTATTACTGACTTTGGTCTTTTTGTCCGCGTTGACGGCGGAATCGAAGGTCTTGTTAATAAAGCAAATCTCAGCGATGACAAAGACGTTCCGTTTGAAGAAGCCGTTGCAAAATACAAAGTAGGCGATAAAATTAACGTTTACGTTGTAGATGTAAATCCTGACAAAGAAAAAGTTGCTTTCTCTGTAAGGGAATTTAAAAAGAAGCAGCAGCGCGATGAAATGTCTCAGTATCTTGCATCATCAAACGATGATAATGATGGAGCTTATACTCTGGGAGATGCTTTTAACGCACAAAAGAAATAAGTTTTCCGATGAGTGAAATGGATTTTATTACTTCTGATAAATTAAAAACACTCATCGATATAAATGCCAGAATAAATTCACATTATACTGATGTAAACACGTTGATGGTTTTTATTCTGGAATCGGCAATGCGCCTTGTAGAATGTGAGTCATCATCTTTATTGCTTTTAAATAATGATGATGACTCTCTCTATTTTGCAGTTGCACTTGGACCAAAAGGTTCAGAAGCAAAAAACATTCCTGTCGACAAAAAAAGCATTGCAGGTTGGGTTGCCGAAAATAATAAGCCTCTGCTTATTAATAATGTTGTTGATGATTCCCGTTTTTTTACAGATGTCCAGATAAAAACAGGTTATGTTACTCATACAATGATTGCACTTCCTATGTGGGTCGAATCGAAGTGTATCGGTGTCATTGAACTTATAAATAAAACTGAACACAGAAAATTTGACAATCACGATCTGGAATTACTGAATATCCTGAGCCTTCAGGCAGGAATCGCTTATCAGAATGCCTTAAAATACAAAGATGCAAAAGATGCCATCACCGTTTTAAACGATACGATTTCACTCGGTTTTGGCTATCATGCTTTTATTGCAAAAAGTCCTGTAATACTTGATTTGCTTCATATTGTCGAAGAAGCTGCAAAAACGACGACTTCTGTTTTGATAACAGGAGAAAGCGGCGTAGGAAAAGAACTTTTTGCAGAGCAGCTTCACTTAAAAAGTCCGCGTCATAACAAGCCTTTTGTCAGGGTAAACTGTGCCGCCTTAAATCCCAGCCTTCTTGAAAGCGAATTGTTCGGGCATATAAAAGGCGCATATACAGATGCTTCGACAAGCCGGAAAGGGCGGTTTGAACTTGCAGACGGCGGTACGATTTTTTTAGACGAAATCGGTGAACTTCCTTTTGACATTCAGGCAAAACTTCTGCGTGTCATTCAGGAAAAATCATTTGAACGCGTAGGTTCAAGCGAAACTATAAATGTCGACGTCCGCATTATTTCTGCAACGAACAAAGATCTTGAAAAAATGGTTCACGAGGGAAAATTCAGAAACGATTTGTATTACCGCCTGAATGTTCTTTCGTTAAAAATTCCTTCTTTGAAAAACCGCAAGGAAGACATAGAACCGCTTGCAATGTTCTTCCTGAATAAATTTGCAGATGAAACAAAAAAGCGCTTTACTGGATTTTCAAGCGAAGCGTTGAATGCCATCTATAATTATTCCTGGCCCGGCAATATTCGCGAACTGGAAAATGCCATAGAATGTGCGTGTGTTTTAGGGCATCCGCCTGTCATACAGAAAAATGATTTAAGGCTGAATATTGCCGAAAACTTACTGGAAAAACCTGAAAATGATAGATTTTTTATGGACGTTTCTGATATAATGATAGACGATGATTTATCGTTAAAAACGGCAATAAACAGATTCAAGAAAAAATATATAGAGAAAATTCTTGAAATGACTAAAAATAATCAGACAAAAGCTGCAAAGCTTCTTGACATTCAAAGAACTTATCTTGCACGGCTTTTGACTGAATTAGATATTAGGGAATAAAATTTAAAAAATGCGATTTACAAAAAAGTCGCTTTTTGGGGGCAAAAAAATGGCTAAAAACGATGTTGTACAGATGCCAAAAAAAGAAAAATCTTCGGACGTTAATTCTCTCGGAGATTTTTTAATTAAAAACAGAGTAGTTCTTATAATAGTTGCGTGCGTTATTTTAGCAGGTCTTATTGGATTTACAGTATTCGAAAAAGTTTCTGTAACTGCAACTTCTAAAGGTCTTGAACAGATTGATAAGGCAGAATATTCTCTGCTTAAAGGTTCTTCAATTCTTTCTGAAGAAGAAATTTCCGCAAGATATGATGATGCGTTAAAAGCAGTTGAACCATATATTTCTAAGGGCGGAATTGTAGGTGCACGCGCTTTGATGTTAAAGGCTGAAATTTATTTCAGAAAGAGCAATTTTGAAACTGCACGCGATTCTTATGTTGCTGCTGCAAAAAAAGTAAAAGGAAGTTATCTTGCTTCTGTATGCTATTTTAATGCTGCTGCTTCCTGCGAAGAATTACGTGACAATTCAAAGGCGCTTGAATATTATGAACTTGCCGCAAACGATAAGGAATTTCCTGATCCTACACGTGCACTTTTTGCAGTCGGACGTATAAAAGAAGGTTTGCTTGATTATGTCGGTGCAAAAGAATCTTATGAAAAGATTACTTCAAAGAATAATTCGAGCGACCCTTGGTCAAATCTTGCCAAATCACGCATTTTAAGCATGCAGATTGATGGCAAAGTAGAGTAATTTTTTTTAATTCATAATATGGGTATCAAGACAAATATTTTATTTTCTAAATGGCTGTTGATTTTTTTTCTGTTCACTTTTCAGGCATGTGGTCTTGATACCTTTTACAACCTTGAACCTCCTGTAAATATAATTCACAAACCTCTTTACAATACTGCCGACCATGCACAGATGTACTTTGATTTTTACACTAATGATGCGGCTAATAAAGCCCTGTCTGGATTTAATTATCTGGGAACGGCAGTATATTACAGAATTTACAATAACTATTCGACAATGCTTTCGCGTAATGCAAGTATTGATGCCGTAAATAATTCATCTAATTATAATACTGCCGCAGAGCGCCTTATTTCGTACGGATATAAAGAACTTAATACGTCTGACGGTTCTGTTTCTCCTCTGGTAGCGCCGTCTTCTTCAAATTCCCGTCATGTACAAATCCGCCTGACAGACTACAATGAGATGAACTCGTCTTCTCTAGATACGGCATTTCTTCCATATATTAAAGTCGACGGAAGTACAAGCGGTTTTGGTACTCCGCGCAGGGAAGAAGGAAAATACAAATTTGACTTTGGCCGCACATCAAAAGATTCAGAATGTCCCAAACCGAATTCGTCTGATTCTGATTTTGAAAGCGGTTCGTTTTCTGAGGCAAATAAATATTATGTTGATATGTATGCTGTTGCAGTCGGAAGGGATACTTCATACACGACATATTATTCAAATGTCCTGCATTTAGGTGCAGTTCCGATTGATGCTTCGTCTGAGCGGAACTGATAAAACTTGCAAACCTGATTTTTTTGGAAAATCGTTTCCGGGCTTTAAAATTTTGTCATTTATATATATTGATTAAATTTTCAAAAACTGATAGTATTATTGACATCGGCCCTTTAGCTCAGCTGGATAGAGCACTTGCCTTCTAAGCAAGTTGTCGACAGTTCGATTCTGCCAAGGGTCATTTTTTTTATAAAAAATGTAAAATTTATTAGTCTGGCACTTGAAACAATTTATGTAATCTGCTATATTAATAACACATTTACGGGATGTAGCGCAGTTGGTAGCGCGTCTGGTTTGGGACCAGAATGTCGCAGGTTCAAGTCCTGTCATCCCGAGATAACCGGCTTGCATGATTGCAAGTCTTTTTTTTTGTTAGGAATATGCAGCAGGCTGTAAAAGACATAATTTCCTGGTTGCCGCCATTGCTTGACGGTGCAAAAATTACTGTTTTACTCACTCTTTCTTCTGTGACAGTCGGGCTGTTTCTGTCTGTTTTTCTTGCATTGGGAAAAATCTCAAAAAGCAGGATTCTAAATGTGCTCTGTTCGTTTTACGTCTTTTTTCTGCGCGGAACTCCGCTTTTAATGCAGCTGTATTTTATTTATTACGGACTTCCGAAAATAAATCCTTCTTTTGTAATTACAAGCAGGTTTTTTGCGGCCTTTATTGCGTTCAGCCTTAATTCTGCGGCATATCTTTGCGAAGTTGTCAGGGCGGCAATTATTTCTATTGACAAAGGGCAGATTGAATCTTCGCTTTCGCTCGGGTTTTCGTTTAATCAGGCAATGCGCTATGTTGTAATTCCGCAGGCTGTAAGCAGGCTTTTGCCGCCTGTTGCAAATGAGTTCATTCTTGTTTTAAAAGATGCTTCTCTTGTTTCTATAATTGCTTTGAGCGACATAACGCGCGTAACGCAGAATATTGCATCAAGTACGTCTTCAAGTCTTGTTTATATTCCTGCAATGATTATTTATCTTGTCATTACGGCGTTTTTCAGCCACACTTTTAAGGTGCTTGAAAAAAAGTCAGTCTGGCAGCAGTAATTTTTTTTTGCAGATTTCAGTTTAAAATAAAAAAAGACTTTGAAAAACTTCAAAGTCTTTTGGACGATGAGGGGATCGAACCCCCGACATTCTGGGTGTAAACCAGACGCTCGTACCAGCTGAGCTAATCGTCCGTTGATGTTTATATATTATAAAATTTATAAAAAAGTGTCAATACTGTTTTCTATAAATTTTATAAAAAAGTTCATTTTTTTTAATCGTTTTTAATTTTCCTTTGAGCCGTTTTTTTCGGCAGGGAATAAAAACAAGTCCTGAATTTTAAGTGAATACAAAGACAGCTGCCTGTTCTGTTTTAAAATTTCGCTTGTTGCAGGAATTGAAAAAGCATAGGACACAGGTTCGTAGCCGTCGACTTCAACTTTTAGGGAAAAATCAAAATGGCTGTCTTCTTTTTCTTTTGCGGCAAGTTCCGGTTTTACGGAAAAAGAATAAGTGCCTTTTGTCGATACATAAGTTTTTGTCGGGTTCTGCCAGGTCTGGTCTATCATTTCGGCAAGTTCGTTGTTTTTTAAAAGCGTAATTGAAGCGTTTGACAAAGGTTCAAATGTCGTTCCGTCCATGACAGTGCCGGTAAAAACAGGGAAGAAAAAGTATGGTTTTGTTCCGCTTATAACGAGCGCATCTGCAGAAGTATTGAGGTTGTGGGTAGGCCGTTTTGAAGAACTTACAAGACGAATTCCTTCGATTGCAAGCGCATCAATGTCTGCCTTGATTTGCGAAAGGTTGCCGTCTGCTGCGGTATGAGTTATTCCGCGCGAAGAAATAATGTATTTGGGAGGAATTCTATTTAAAACAAATGCCATTGCATCAAGCCGGCAGTTTTCGCAGTCGCACGTAAGCCAGACGGCATTTGTCTTTTTTAAATCATCATATAAACTGTTGACTTTGTTTTCTACGAGTTCTTCCATTAAATTATGAATTTTCATAAATCCCCCAGGAGTGTTTTTTGCCTTTTTTTAATTATAGACCGAAACAGCCTGTTTTGCAATATTCTGAATTATATGATAGAATAAAGTCGTTTATGAAAAATGCTGAAAAATTTGCAGCCGTAATTTTCTCCGTAATCTTTCTGTTTTTTTCCTGTTCAACTGAAATCAATAATCAGGCTATGGCAGGCGAAGAAAACCTTAAGTCAATTACGGCGCAAAAAGAAAAGACTGTTCAATGGACGCAGGAACTGGAGAAAAACCGCCTTTCTCAGAAAATTGATTCCATTGAATATGTAAATCAGTTTTTAAAGTTGAATCCTCCGACGATGACGGCGTTTGAAGCCGGTATGAGCCGCCCGATTGTCTATCCTGAACTTGACGGCTTTGCAAGCCTTGATATATCTGACGTTGATGCAAATATTATTTTTCTGATAAATAATTTTTGCAGGAATCTGGCAAAAGAAACTGAATGTGATTCTTTTATGAATTCGGAATCAGTTTTTTCTCTGGCACTGTTTTTATATGATGCAAAAAATTACGGCTTCAGTTTTAAAAATACGAAATGGCTTATTGGCAAGGCTTTTGTTCTGGAAAACGGTTTTGAAGTTCCTGTGAGGTTTGTCAATGAGAATAAAAAGCTTGACGTTCATTTTTATTTAAAGGACGTTCATAATGCAGGTGATGTCAGCCAAAATCAGCAGTCTGTTTCGGAGTATAAAATTTTAGCTCTGGAAATATTTAATTTTTTTACAGGCAAAGATGCGGACGAAAAATAAAAGCGGGAGAAAACAATGGAAAGCAATAATTTAACTGGTATTGAGCGGGAACTTGTACTTCAATATTTAATAGACGGAAATGTTCCCGTGACTGTAACTCCGATTGACTTGCCCGAAGAAGACAATTCTGACGGCGAGAAAAAAATAAAACCGGCTTTGTCTGCCGTTTTTCCTGTTGCGTTAAAAGGTGAGCAGATAAAGGTTTTAAAGCAGGGAATTATTCTTCTGACTAATCCGCCGAGAAGCGTACAGAATTTTCAGACAAGAAAAGTCCGCGTTGAATTTTATTTTAACAGGCTCGGGCTTTATTTTAATACGGAATTAAAAGAAGTTAATTCAGGGCTTGCGCTCGTCATTCCGTCGCAGATTTGCAGAATCACGGAACTTGAAAAAGCGCGGCCGCTTGATTTCAGCGTTACGCTGTTCTATTCGTGTACCGAAAAATCTGACGTGCACATAAACTGCTATCCTGTAGAAAATTACAGGCTTTTTTCAAAACCTGTGTGGAAAGACGTCCCGGAAGAAATTCAGCATAAGGCAAAGGATTATCTTGAAGAATTTATTGCCCATGCCAGAAAGCAGGGAACTGCCGGAAACGGACTTCAGCTTATTCCTGTCTGCCGGTATCTTGCAGAGGCAAAAGAGAAAATGCAGGAAATTGAAGGCAGGGCAAATCCGCTTGACATTATTTATGCCGATTACGAAAGAATTGTTTTTGCGTCTTCTCTTGATAATCTGCATTTAGAGCCGGGCGCAGAGTATGCGCTGGAAATGTCTTTTCCGATTGAATCAAATGTAATAAAAGTCCGCAAGATGTTTTTGACATGCTGTGTTGAGGCTTTGTATAATGACGACAACAAAAAATTTGCGACCGCCGTCTGCAAGTATACTTCAATAAAAGAAGAAGACATCCGCTTTTTGTATGAAAAGACGACAAATAAAATATTTTATTGAATATTGCCTGTTTTTATGGTAATGTTACACAACTTAGGAATTCAATTTATATGCAGAAGAAAACAGTTTTAGTAACGGGTGGGGCAGGTTTTTTAGGTTCACATCTGTGTAAAGTACTTTTGGAGCGCAACAACCGCGTTATCTGTATGGACAATTTTTTTACAGGTCGTGAACGCAATATTGCGCCGTTAAAAAATAATCCTGATTTTGAAGTCGTACTTCATGACGTTACGATTCCGTATAGTTTTTATGTTGATGAAATTTACAATCTTGCGTGTCCTGCAAGTCCTCCTCACTATCAGCGCGACCCTGTTTCAACTTTTAAAACATGTATATTCGGTGCATTGAATGCGCTTGACCTTGCAGACAAATGGCATGCAAAAGTTTTTCAGGCTTCTACGTCAGAAGTTTACGGCGATGCTGCAGTTCACCCTCAGGTAGAAAGTTATTGGGGAAACGTAAATCCACACGGAATAAGGTCATGCTACGACGAGGGCAAGCGCGGTTCTGAAACTTTGTTTTTTGATTATCACCGCCAGAGGGGAACGCGCATTAAAGTTGTCCGCATTTTTAATACTTATGGACCTAATATGAACCCGGAAGACGGAAGGGTCGTTAGCAATTTTATTATGCAGGCATTGAATAATGAGGACATTACGATTTACGGTGACGGAAGCCAGACAAGAAGTTTCTGTTACGTTGATGATTTAATCCGCGGATTTTTGTGCCTGATGGACAGCGATGACAGTGTTACAGGGCCTGTTAATATGGGAAATCCCGGTGAGTTTACTATGCTTGAACTTGCAGAAAATGTAATCCGCCTTACGGGAAGCAAATCGAAACTTGTTTACAAGCCTCTTCCGCAAGATGATCCGAAACAGCGCCGGCCTGACATTTCGCTTGCAAAGCAGCTGTTCAACTGGCAGCCGGAAATAAAGCTTGAGGACGGATTAAAAAAGACAATAGCATATTTTAGGGATTTTAAATAGAACTTTAATTTCGGGTTTTTTAAGCCCGAAATTAAATTCCGTAATCTTTTGATAATTTTTTTAATCTTTTGGATTCTTATTTTTTTACGATTTTATCAAAACCGCATAAAGGAACGAGGACTTCTGGTATTGTAATTGAACCGTCTTCGTTCTGATAGTTTTCGATGATTGCAAGCATTGCACGGCCTACTGCGATTGCAGTTCCGTTAAGCATGTGGACGTATTTGTTTTTTCCGTCATCGTCTTTATAGCGGACATTAAGCCTGCGGCTCTGATAATCAGTACAGTTTGAAGTAGACGTAACTTCGCCGTATTCTCCGCCGTTGCGGCCCGGCATCCAGGCTTCCAGATCCCATTTTCTGTATGCAGGCGCACCTAAATCTCCTGTACATGTATCTACGACATGGAAAGGAATTCCAAGTCCCGTAAATATTTCTTCTTCGATAAGGCGGAGTTTTTCGTGAATCTGCGCAGACTGTTCAGGAAGGCAGTATACGAACATTTCTACTTTGTCAAACTGGTGGACACGATACAAGCCTTTTGAAAACTGACCTGCAGCGCCGGCTTCGCGCCTGAAACAGTGAGAAAGTCCGCAGTAGAAAAGCGGAAGTTTTGATTTGTCAAGAATTTCATTTGAGTGATAGCCGCCCAATG
>JBJETJ010000020.1:0-17627 GCA_051883255.1 Treponema sp. | reverse complement strand
GCGGAAGTTTTGATTTGTCAAGAATTTCATTTGAGTGATAGCCGCCCAATGTAATTTCGGCAGTTGCGACAAGACAAGTACCTTCTTCTTCGATTGAATATACATTTGATTCGTTTCCGCGCGGATTAAAACCTATTCCTTTTAATACTTCTTCTTTTGCAACGTCCGGCGTAATGAACGGAGTAAAGCCGTGTTTTCGCAATGTGTTCAATGCGTACTGAATTAAAGCCTGTTCAAGAAAAACGGCATCGTTTTTGAGGTAATAAAATTTCGGGCCTGAAACTTTTGTTCCGCGTTCAAAATCGATTAAGTCAAGCGCTTCCATAAGTTCTACGTGGTCTTTTGGTTTAAAATCGAAAGTTCTTGGAGTGCCGACTTTTTTTACTTCGAGGTTTTCTGTGTCAAGTTTTCCGACAGGAGCATCAGGGCTTGCCATGTTTGGAATTTTTCTTGCAGCTTCTTCAAGTGACGTTTCGATTTCTGCAAGTTCCTTTTCTGCGGCGGCAAGGTCGTCCTTGATTTTGCGTCCTTCTTCGATAAGTTTTTGTCTTGCGTCTGCATCAAGTTTCTGTTTCATTGACTGGGCATTTGCGTTGCGCTTTTCCTGCAAAGCCTGTCTGTCTGTTACAAGTTTTGTGCGTTTGTCGTAAAGTTCAACTACAATGTCTGCATCAGCATTCATATTTCTGTCTGCAATGTTCTTTTTTACGGCTTCAAGATTGTCTTTTATAAATTTATAATCTAACATCTTTTTCCTCTTGTATAAAATTTATTTAATTCGTATTTACGAACTTTAATACTTATTTTAACGAATATCAATATAGAATCGTTTTAGGTAAAGGCTTCGTTCCTTCGATTTATTCCAGAAAGTGCTCTGCGGAAAATCAGAAACAATTCTGTCATAATTTGAAATTGCTTCTTTTATATTTTGAACGGCAGAGCGTGCTTCAAGAATCTGCGCTTTTAAAAATATTCCCTCGTCAATTTTTTCTGATGCACTGTCAAGAAAACCGTTGACAAACTGCAATGCCTGTTCATACTGTTTCTGACTGTAAGCATTTTTTGCAAGTTCAAGCAGATTGCCGTTTGCCTCAGAATCGTTCTGTTTCTGAGTGACAGTGGCGGTGTCTTTTGTTTCTGGAGTTGTGCTTTCAGTTTCGGCAGAAGCTGCATTAAAAGGGAGCGCAGTATTTTTTATGTTAGTCTGAATGTTGTCTTCTGTAATCTGGGTTTGTTCGCTTTTGATGTCGGCCTGATTTTTTTCAGGCGTGTTTTCTGATGTCGGTTCAGGGGTTTGTACCTGAATGTCAGTCAATTCTTCCGTGTAGGTTTTCTTTGGCTTTTGAGGAATGGTTTTTGCATATTCAGGTGCAGTAACGTGATTGTTGTCTGTTGCAGAGTCCTGTTCGATCTGTACCTGAATGTAGTCGTCGATGTATTTTCCTGAGAGCGCATCGTTTTTGTAAAAGTGAAGGATTGCCGTTCCTGATTTTCTTGACATCAAGGTAAATGTCGTATTTGAACCTGTAATTTTGCGTGAGAAAAATACAAGAAGGTTCTGGCGGTCATGTTCGCCAAGGTAAACCCAGCCTGTTCCGGGGTAGTTTATGTCAAGATACTGGTTGTTCTTTATCGTAACTGAACGTGAACATACAGGCGGAGTTTCCTGTATCGGTTCAGGGAGGTTTTCCTGATTTTCAGAGTTCATTATCTGTGAAACTTCTTCCTGCATGCTCATCGAGGTATTTTTAGTTTCCTGCGGTTTTGATTCTGTCTGCTCAGGCTTGCTTTGAACGGCAGCTGGTTCTGGCTGTGGAGCAGGCTGTTTCGGGACTGCAGTTTGCGCAGGGGAAGAAGGTTGTTCCGGCTTTTCTGGTTGTTTTACCTGTGGTGTCTGCGCAGGCTGCGGAGGCAGAGGTTCTTCCTGTTTTTCGTCTGCTTCTGGCGGAAGTAAAAGCTCGTCATCGAGGTTTTCTATTTTTTCTTCAAAGTTATCTTCTATGTTCTTCTGGAGTTCTGCAAAATCATCAGCAAGTTCGCTTTCGGGGATTTTTTCTTCAAGCGGATATGGCTCTTCCATAAAGTCATCGGCTTCAATTTTTTCTTCGAGCGTGTCTTGTGTTTTTTCCTGTTCAAGCTGGTTTTGCTCTTCTTGTGATTCTGTATCTTGTTCTTGTTCTGGTTCTTGTATTTCTTCCTGCTTCGGTTCTTGATTCTGTTCGACAGGCTGAACCTGTAAATTTTCCTGAGGGGTCTGCGATGAAGTGTCTGCAGACGGCAAGTCAGCATCAGTTGAAATGCACGAAAAAAATAATAAACTAAAAATTATGACAGGATATATTTTTTTCATGGAGCAGCTCCTAGAATTTCATCGATTAATTTATCGTTTGCACTTTCAAGTTTCTGCATTTCTTTTTCTGACGGAAGCGTAAAAAATTCTTCGGATTCTTCTTTTGTCCATTTTTCCTGAGGCGGTCTTGTAAGTGCATATCCGTCAGGGATTGAAGGACCTTCCGGCATCAGAAGTTTCTGGTCGGGCACAAGGGGGAGTTCTTCAATGCGGACAGTTTTTGATTTATTGTTTTGACTGCATGATTGTACTGCAAAAACTATGAGCGAAAGTAAAAAAAGAATTACAAGCACCATAGTGATAATTGCAGCATTTTTTTTCTCTTTAAAAAAATCTTTTACGTTATCAAAGATTTCAGAAAAATCAATCATCAATTATTCCCCTGCTGACTGTCGTTTTCATCAGGAAGATTCTGCTCCTCTTGTGTTTCTGACTGTGATTCTGCCTGCGGTTCTTTTTTCCGCGGGGCAGGGCGCTGAGGTAAAACTACTCCCTGTTCAGGCTCTACGTCTTCTTCGACAAAATCGTCAGTTTCCTGTATGACTTCTGACCTGATTTTTTCAATGTCATCGTCAAGGCGCAGTGCAATGACTTTGCTTATTCCCGATTCTTCCATCGTAACGCCGAGCATAGTTCCTGCACCCATTACTGTTTTTTTGTTATGAGTAATTACGATGTACTGGCTGATGTTTGCAAATGACCGTAATGCAGTTACAAAGCTTGAAACATTCTTGTCGTCCAGAGCGGCGTCAATTTCGTCAAGCAGACAGAACGGGCTCGGGCGGACTTGATATGTTGCAAAAAGAAGTGCGATTGCAGTCATCGTTTTTTCTCCACCTGAAAGGAGCGCAATGTTTTCAAGTTTTTTTCCGGGTGGCTGGGCAAGAATTTCGATTCCTGTCGTAAGGATATTTGAAGGGTCTTCAAGACGGAGTTCTGCATGACCGCCGTTAAAGAGCCTTCTGAACATATTGTGGAAATTCTTTTTGATTTTATTGTACGTGTCAAGGAACATATCGCTTGATTTTGCCTTGATTTCTTCTGAAACGCGGACAAGGTCTTCAAGCGTTTTCTGCGTGTCCTTAAAATTGGCTTCCTGACGTTCGTAGCGTTCTTTGACTTCCGTAAATTCTTCGGGCGCCATGAGGTTTATGTTGTGACCGAGGCTGTCGAGGTTCTCTTTTGCTTTTGCAAGGTCTTCCTTGATTTTTGCGGCAGGGGTCGTGATTGTGTACATGTGTTCTTCGTAGTCCATAAGGTCGCGCGAATACTGGTCACGGAAATTCTGCTTTATGTTTCTGATTTCCGTGTCAAGCGAACCCATGGAAACTGAAAGCTGCTCGTACTGACTCTGGAATTTATTTTGAAGTTCCTGCTTCTTTTTTAAATCGTTCTGCTTGCCTGACACTTTACTGTTGCAGTCGTCAATCTGCTTGTAAAGTTCATTCTGCCTGTCGACAGTTTCGGCCCCGCGCCGTTCGATTTCTGCAAGGTCTTCCTGTATTGATTCGAGCTGTTCCTGCGTGTCTTCCATTCTGCAAGACTCAGAATAAATTTCTTCGTCATTCGTTTTTAAATTTATTTCTTCTGAACGTACGGAACGCTGGAGCATTGCAATTTTTTCTTCTATTGATTTTAACTGTTCTCCCATTGCCGCTTCGTTCTGCCTGAGTTTTGAAAGCGTATCTTTGTATTCGTCAATTTTCATCGAAAGATTTACGTTGCTTGCATTTAAATCTTTTATGATTTGATTTATTTCGGCAATGAGCTTGATGTTGTCTGCAATTTTTGAATCGATTTCGCGCTTTTTTGTAATGATTCCTTCCGGCGCTAAAAATTCACTGATGAATGCAGGAGAAGAATTTATATACTCAGAAAGCGCGTTCTGCAAATCGTCAATCATTTTGCGCGCTTCGTCAAATGCTTCTGCGGCTTCAAGCGAAAGTTTCTGACCGTCCTCTGCAGAGTGACAGCCTGTTTTTGAAGCATCGCTGAAAATGTTTTTGCGGCCTTCAGTAAATACCCTGAGTTTTCCGATTATTTCTTCAAGCTTTGTCTTTGCAAGGTTCATTGCGCCTTCTGAATATCCTGCGTCTTTTAGTTTGGCATCGAGCATTGTTACGATGTCTTCCGTGATTGCAGTCAGTTCTTTCTGGAGGTTTGCCCTCTGCGCGTCGAGTTCTTCAATCTGCTTTCGTTTTTCGCCGGCATGCGTTTCGTTTTCCGTAATCTGGCTTCCTGCGGCATCTATGTTCTGCCGGAATGATTCGATGTTCTTTTTTATGTCGGCAAGGTATTTTGTCTTTTCGTGAAGGTTGCTTTGCGATTCGCCGACTTCATCGTTCAATTCGTCGATTCTTGTCTGTATGTTTGTTTTTTTTGCTTCGAGCTGGGCAATTTTGTCTTTTATTTCCGCGAGACGGCTGTTCTGCTGTTTCTGGAGTTCGAGCTTGCCGTTTTTCATGCTCTGGATTTCTGTAAGTTCATTCTGGCAGGCGTAAACCTGTTCCTGAAGGTTTTTTACAAAGTCTGTATTTTCCGTGAGCGAGTTTTGGATTTCTTCGATTTCCCTGCGGACGTTGTTGCGTTTTTCTTCGACTTCCTTGATTGAATTTTCATTTCTTGATTTTGTTTCTACAAAGCCTTTTAATTTTAAAAGCTGAATGTCTAGCTGGAGGTTGAAAATTTCTTCTTTTATTTTGCGGTATTTTATTGTCTTTTCTGACTGGACTTTGAGTGAATCGTAGTTCCTCTTTATTTCAGCAAGCGAAATTTCAATCTGCTGAATGTTCTGCCGCGTTTTGTCAAGTTCGCGTTCGGCTTCGGCACATTCTGCCTTGCTGCGGCTGATTCCTGCGGCTTCCTCAAAAAGGTAGCGCCTGTCTTCCGGCTTGCTTGAAAGAATCTGGTCGATTTTTCCCTGTTCCATTACGGAATAGGCCGCCTTGCCGACACCTGTGTCCATAAAAAGTTTTCGGATTTCTGACGGACCTACCTGACGTCCGTTGATAAAATACTGCGCTTCTCCCGAGCGGTACAGGCGGCGTTTGATTTCGACTTCGGTATCTTCGAGCGGAAGAAGGCTGTTTTCGTTCATTATTGTAAGTGCGACTTCGGCAACGTTGAGGGCAGGGCGGTTTGCCGTTCCCGTAAAAATAACGTCTTCCATTTTGTCGGCACGGAGATTTTTGCTTTTGTTTTCGGCAAGAACCCATTTCATCGCATCGACGACGTTACTTTTTCCGCATCCGTTTGGTCCGAGCAATGCCGTAATTCCGCTTGAAAAATCTATGTGAGTTTTGTCTGCAAACGATTTAAATCCGAATATGTCAAGGCTTTTTAAAAACACAAAAAAACCACCTTTTTAAATTAATGAATATTGCTTTTGATTATAGCATATTTTTTATATTGAATTCAACGAAAAAAATGCAATGCGGTAATCAAGGATTTTATTCTGAAATTTATTCTGAAAAATCGTCGTTCTGTACGTCATTCGGATTTACGAGTTTTCCTTTGTAAAGCATTTTTGGGTAAACTGTAAGGGCGAATTTTTTTTCAAGTGAAGCGTATTTTCGCATTTCGTATTCATCGCCGATTACGACATTAATTCCGGTTTTTCCGGCGCGGGCAGTTCTTCCTGCGCGGTGAACGAAAAAATCTTCGTTTGACGGCAAGTCCATCTGAATGATGTGCGTTATCCCCTGAATGTCAAGTCCGCGGCTTGACAGGTCGCTTGTTACAAGGAAACGGCATTTTCCGCTTTTGAATTTATCGATGGCGGCTTTTCTGATTTTTTTGTCAGATTTTGCGTGGAGCGACAGGCAGTCGATTTTTTTAAATTGAAGTTTTGATGCAATGTTTTCAACCTGATCGGCACGGCTCGTAAAAATCAGTGCTTTTTCAGGATTTTCTGCAAGAAGAAAACTTTTCAGCACGGAAATTTTGTCGCGGGCTTCTGCAAAAAGTGCGTAGTGCGTAATTTTGTTTGAGAGCACGTCCTCTTTAGGCAAAATCACTTCCTGCACATTTGCGTGAAGGTCAGACAGAATTCTTTTTGCACTGCTGCTTAAAGTTGCAGAACATGCAACAAACTGAATGTCGCACGGAAGAAGCTGAATGAGTTTTTTTGTTTCTTCGATTATTTCACTGCTTATAAGCCTGTCTGCTTCGTCAAGGACAAGCGCCTTTATGTTCTGTGTCTTAAGTTTTTTTAAGTGAATTAACTCAAGGATTCGGGACGGGTTTCCTGTGATGATGTGCGGTTTTTCTTTCAGCGCTTCAATCTGGCGCTTAATCGGAGCACCGCCGATAAAAAGGCTTGTTTTTAATTCTGTGATTGAACTTGCAGTCGTTTTTATCTGGGAAGAAAGTTCGTAAGTCGGAGAAAGGATTATTATTTTGTCTTCCGGCGAAAGGGCGCTTTCAAGATTTTGAACTAACGGCAAAAGGTATGCGAGCGTTTTTCCTGTTCCTGTTTCTGATTCAAACATCAGGCTGCATTTATTTAAAATCAGCGGAATTGTTTTCTGCTGGATTTCTGTCGGAACTGTAATGTTCAGTTTGTTTAATTTCTGAATAAATTTTTCGTTGATGCCTAAAGATAAAAAATCTGAAATTTCGTTTGCTTTTTCGTTCATTTTGAAACTATAGCATATAAAAAAAATCTGTGCTATAATCCTTTTCAATATGAAAGCAGGAATAGACACTTTAGGTCTGGAACACGGACAGTCAGGGCTCGGTTCGTATTTGTTTTACCTGATGGAAAACCTTGCCCAGAATGACAGTATTGAATATGAACTTTTCGGGCAGGAAGCTGACCGTTACACATACAAGGCAAAATTTGACGTAAAATATTCGGCAGTGAACGTTTCGGATTCCGTTAATTCTCAGCAAAGCTGGCACCGCTGGAACCTCAACAAATTTGTGCGCTCGCAAAAATACGATGCAGTAATTTATTGCGCTGCTCCGAGAATGCTTCCCGGAAAATTCAGCGCAAAAGGAATTGCAATAGTAAATGACCTTGTTTCTGTTTTTCTTGAAAATAAAAAAGACAAGTCGTATTGTCCTTCGGGAATCAGGAACTTAAAGAAAATTGACAGAATAATTGTTCCGAATGAATATGTAAAAAACGATCTTGCAAATCTTGATATTGACGCCGAAAAAATCGTCATCATTCCAAACGGAATCGACCACGGAATTTTTTATCAGTACAATCTGTCTGACAGCGAATTTGTCGACATAAAGCCTTTTGCAATAAAGCGGCCGTATATAATTTATCCGACAAAAATTTCTGATGCAGAAAAAAATCACATAAAACTCATAGAGGCGTTCAACATTTTTAAGGAAAAAACAAAGCTTCCTCACAGGCTTGTTCTTGCAGGAAGTCAGGACGATTACGCAGAAACAGTGCAGAAATCAATCCTTGAATCTCCTTTTGCAAGCGATATTTTTCTTACGGGATTTTTCCCTCATAAGGAACTCGGGCTTTTGTATTCCAATGCAGACTCATGCGTTTTTCCGTCGAGCCATGAGGGAGTAGGGCTTCCTGTCCTTGAATGTATGGCATGCGGAATTCCTGTTGCGTGCGCAGACAAAGGTGCCCTGCCTGAAATCTCGGGCAAAAACGCAGTTCTTTTTGATCCGTCAGATGCCAGTCAGATTGCAGCGGCGATTGAAGAAGTCGTTACAAACCAGAGCCTGCGCCAGAAACTCATTCAGGACGGGCTTGAATGGTCTTCTCTGTTCACCTGGAAAAACACGGCAGTAAAAATCGAGCAGCTGCTTTTAAGTCTGTAGTTTTTTTGTAAAGATTTATTGAAGTTTAATTTAGATTTAATTGAAAGTTTGTAAAAGCCTGTTGAAATATATTGAAGTTTATTGAACGGTTTTAAAACAACAGCCCGCTTTTGTTAGAAAACAAGGCTGTTGTTTTTTTTATGAAGATTATGCGGTTATGCGGTTATGCAGATTTTTCGATTAAGAGTTCGTTTACGTCAGGGAATTTTGCCTGATTTACGATTTCCTTTGTAATTACGAGTTTTTTCTTGCCTTTTACGCTTGGAATTTCAAACATAATGTCAAGAAGCATTTTTTCTACAATCGAACGCAAACCGCGCGCACCTGTTTTCTGCTTTATTGCAATGTCTGCAATTTCTGCGATTGCCTCGTCAGTAAACGACAGGTCAACGTTGTCCATTGCAAATGACGCCTGAAACTGCTTTGTAATTGCATTCTTTGGCTGTGTCAGAATCGAAATCAAGTCTTCTCTCGTAAGTTCTTTTAATGCAACGGAAATCGGCATACGTCCGATTAATTCCGGGATAAGTCCGAATTTTACAAGGTCGTCCGGCGTTACCTGATTCAGCAAGTCAACGCGTTCCTGATCTGTCATCGTTATGCTTGAAGAACCGAATCCCATCGAGTGTTCGTTTGTCCTCTGTTCGATGATTTTGTCAAGTCCGACAAATGCTCCGCCTAAAATAAACAGAATGTTCGTCGTGTCAATTTCGAGCATTTCCTGATTCGGATGTTTTCTTCCTCCCTGAGGCGGAACGCTGGCTTTTGTGCCTTCAATTATTTTAAGAAGTGCCTGCTGAACGCCCTCGCCTGAAACATCGCGCGTAATCGAAGTGTTTTCGCTCTTTCTTGCAATTTTATCTATTTCGTCGATAAAGATTATTCCTTTTTCTGCTGCCTTTATGTTGCCGTTTGCCGCATTGATGAGTTTGAGCAATACGTTTTCTACGTCTTCTCCTACGTAGCCTGCTTCAGTTAAAGTCGTGGCATCTGCGATTGCAAACGGAACTTTTAATTTCTGGGCAAGCGTTTTTGCAAGGAGCGTTTTTCCGCTTCCTGTAGGTCCGATTAAAAGAATGTTTGACTTTTCGATGAAAACGTCATTTTTGTCAAATTTTTTAAGAGATGACATTCGCTTGTAATGATTGTAAACTGCAACTGACAGTGCTTTTTTTGCATAATCCTGTCCGATTACATAAGAGTCCAGAAAATCCTTGAATTCTTTTGGAGAAGGAACTTCAGAAAGTTTTATTGAAAGTTCTTCTGTCGGCTGAGATTCAAAAACTCCGTGACAAATTTCAACACATTCATTGCAGATATAAACCGGGGCAATGCTTGAAGCTATCAGTCTTCGGTTATCGTCTTTTTTATTGCCTGCCGGAAGTCCGCAGAATGCACAATATTCCTGATTACCAAATTTTTTCAATTTTATTTTCTCCCTGTCATAACCTGATCTACGATGCCGTATTCAAGTGCATCTTGCGCAGTCATAAAATAATCGCGCTCAATGTCAGCTGCAATCTTGTTCTGAGGTTTTCCCGTGTCATTTGCAAGATATTCAATAGAAAGTTTTTTGAGCCTTAAAATTTCTTTTGCCTGAATTGCAATGTCAGTTTCCTGTCCTTCCGTTCCGCCTGAAGGCTGATGAATCAAAACGCGCGCAGAAGGAAGAATGAAACGCTTGCCTTTAGTTCCGCCTGCAAGAAGAACTGCTCCCATGCTTGCCGCCTGTCCCATGCAGATTGTCTGAATCGGACACTTTACGTAGTGCATTGTATCGTAAATCGCAAGTCCTGCCGTTACGGAACCTCCCGGTGAATTGATGTACATGCTTATGTCTTTGTCAGGATTTTCAGATTCCAGAAATAAAAGCTGTGCAATTACTAAATCTGCCGTAGCATCTGTTATCTGACCGTCAACAAATATAATCCTGTCTTTGAGAAGTCTTGAATAAATGTCATAAGACCTTTCGCCGTTCCCGCTTTTTTCGATTACATAAGGAACTAAATCATGCATCTGTTCGTTCATATATTTTCCCTTTTTAAGATATTTACTCGTATTCTAGCATTATCTGCATCTTTATTGAATATAGCAAAAAACTTTAAAATCGTCCTTAAATTTGCAGTTTTTTCTAAAAAAAAAGGAATGTGCGGTAAAGAACGTACATTCCTTTTTTACAGAACATAAAGGATAAAAACTAATCGCTATCTTTTGAATAAGTCTGCAAAAGGAGTTTTGTCGCCTTTTGAAACTTTTACTTCTTTATAAAGTTCGTCGTAAAGCTTCTGTTCTTTTGTGTCATCGATTAAATATTCTTTTGCACGAGGATCAGAGTAGTGCTTTTTAACTTCTTCTACTGTAATTCCGCCGTCCTCTGCAATTTTTGAATATTCAGCTTCGATTTCTTCCGGTGTTACGGAAATGTTCCTGTCTTTCATGAGTGTTTCAACGATTATGCGGCTTTTGAGGAGCTTTTCGCTGTCTGCTGCCCACTGAGATGTCATTCCTTCTTTTGTCTGACCTGAAGCGACAATCATTTTTTCAAGCTGTTCAGGTGTTGTCTGGAACTGCTGGGCCATCATGTTCCAGCGGCCTTCGAGTTCAGCTTTAAGCATGCTTTCAGGAATTTCAAACTGATTTTTTTCTACAAGCTGTGAAAGAAGGTCGTTGTTCTTGATTTCCTTGATACGGCGGCTTGCGGCAACTTCCATCTGGCGTTTTAAATCTGCCTTTAAGTCGTCGAGCGTCTTGTATTTTGAGTTAACGTCCTGTGCAAGTTCATCGTCAAGTGCAGGAAGGTTTCTGATTTTAATTGCAGTAACTGTTACGCTGATTTTTTTAGTTTTTCCTGCGAGGTCTTTGTTTTCGTCATCGGCTTTGTAAGTTTTTGTAATTTCTTTTGTTTCGTTTTTCTTGAGCCCGATGATTTCGTCGTCGATTTTGTAAATGTTTTCGCCTGTTCCGACTGTAAATACAAAGCCTTCTCTTTTAGAGTCTGCAATAACGGCGCCAGTGTCGTCAAGTTCGCAGTAGTTGATTGTAACGATGTCGTCTTTTGCAACAGTTTCGCTGTCTTTTTTATCTGTTACCGTAGCATTGCGTTCCTGAATTCCTTTGAGTTCTTCTGCAAGTTCTGCATCGCCGACAGTTACCTGAGGTTCCTTTACGTTTATGCCTGAAAAGTTTTTGATTTCAACTTTCGGCAGGACGTCGTAAGTTACTGAATATGTCAGGTCTTTTGTGATGTCCAGTTCAGGGAGTTTTTCAAGCTGCGGCTGTGCATAAGGAAGAGGGCGGTTATCTTTTTCGTTTTCATCAGAAAAAATTTCATTTAAAGAAGCATCGATGACTTCGCTCAATGTGTCGGCTTTAAGTGCGTCGCCGTATTTTCGTTCAAGAACGCTTGCCGGAACGTGACCTTTTCTGAAACCCGGGATTTGTGCGTTTTTTGTGTAGTTTGCAGTTACTTTTTTATAGCTTGCTTCAATTTCGCTTTTGTCAACTGTTACAGTAAGTTTTACTGCTGATTTTTCAAGCTTTTCGTAATTCTTTGATAATTTCACGATAAGTATCCTCTTTTTCAAAAAAATGAATAAAAAAAAAGCGATTCAGATTGCTCTAAAATCGCTTTAGTTTAGAGCGGGAAACGGGAGTTGGACCCGCGACATCCACCTTGGCAAGGTGGCGCTCTACCACTGAGCTATTCCCGCAAAATAATGAGTTTTGCGCTCTGAATGTAACGCAGGAAATCCTGCTAGAGCGGGAAACGGGAGTTGGACCCGCGACATCCACCTTGGCAAGGTGGCGCTCTACCACTGAGCTATTCCCGCGTATTATTTTACGTCAGCTTCATGCAAAAAAGAACTTTGCGAGAGGAGGGACTTGAACCCTCAAGCCGAAGCACTAGATCCTAAGTCTAGCGTGTCTGCCAATTTCACCACTCTCGCTTATAATGCAAGCGTGCAAATCCAGATGCCCGGACCTCAGTTCTCCAGCCTGAAAAAATCAGACTGCATGAAACGTATGTAGTAAGAATATATCAAAAACCGCAAACAGTGTCTAGTCTTTTGCAAAAAAAATCCGCCGATTTTTATCAAGCCTTTTCCTTCTCCTTTTTCATGCTGAACTTAACAAACCCTGTTTTTCATTGTGGCGTTGCGCGGTGTTTTTGATTTGCCATTCATCATCTTGTATGATAAAATTAAAGCGGATTTTTTCAGTTTTATTTCTATAATAAAATCTATCATAAAATGTAATAAAGTCGTATAAACCATAAATGTCTGTGAGGAATGTTATGAAATGCCGTAAATTTTACTGTCTGTTTTTTGTCTGTGCCGTTCTGTCAGCCATGCTTTTTTCCTGTTCTGACGGCGAAAAATATAAAGATGATACGCACAAAGCCGTTCTTGACGGAAAGACTGTAGTCGAGCGTTACGGACAGCTTCAGGTCAAGGGAACTGATTTATGCAGTCAGGATGGTCAGCCTGTCCAGCTTCACGGTATGAGTTCGCACGGACTTCAATGGTACGGAAAATATGCAAACAAAGACGTAATAAAATGGCTTCGTGATGACTGGAACTGCCAGCTGTGGCGGCCGGCTCTGTATACGCAGGGAGCTTACATCGGAAATCCTGTTTTAAAGCAGAAAGTAATCGATTCGATTGAAGCCTGCATTGACTGCGGAATGTACGTTCTTGTTGACTGGCACGTTCTTGCAGACAAAGATCCGCTTTTGTACGCAGATTATGCCGCAGAATTTTTTGATGAAATTTCAAAAAAATACGGAAACTGTCCTAACATTATTTACGAAATCTGCAACGAACCTAACGGCAAGAACGTAACATGGAAAGACAACATAAAGCCTTATGCAGAGCGTATTATTGAAGTAATCAGAAAAAATGACCCTGACAATATCATTGTCATAGGAACTCCGAACTGGAGCGGTGACATTCTTTCTGCGGCAAAAGATCCTGTTTTAAATCAGAAAAACATAATGTATACGATTCACTTTTATTCAGGCTCTCACAAAGGTGAACGCCGCCGCCAGATAAAATCCGCATTAAAAAAAGGAATTCCTGTTTTTGCAACTGAATGGGGCTGTACTAAAGACAGCGGTGACGGCGGTGTATTTGAAAAAGAAACGCTTGAATGGATTGAATTTATGAAAGAAAACAATATTTCCTGGGCAAACTGGTCGGTAAACAACAAAGGCGAAGATTCTGGAATTCTCGTCTACAATGCAGACAGGGAAGGAAAGGGGAACTGGAAAGACAAAGACCTTTCAAAAGCCGGAAAATTTATCCGCCGGATTATGCGCGGTGAACTTGATTTAAAAACTTATAAACAGGAAAAAAATAATTAAAAGAGGTTTTAATGTCAAATCTTATTGATTATGTAAAATGGCGCGGAGATTTGCCGTTTGTCAGCAATTCTTTTAATGACATCGATGCTTTGATTTTATGCCAGATTTCGTATTTGAATTTTGACGGCCTTGTTTCTTCCGAAGTAAAAAAATCAGTAACTCTGTCTGATTTATGGAATACTTTTAAATCTGATCCTGATTTTGAGCGCCGTTCTGATTTGGGAATGTTGATTAACAAAGACACAGTTTCCCTGTTTGAACAGGCAGCGTGTTCGCCCCGGTTTTCCGGCATAAGGATTGCAGGCTACGTAAATAAAATTGACGTAAAGGCAGACGAGCAGTTTTCTGCGTGCACTTATTTTGTTGACAAGGCAAACAAAAATCCGTTTGTCGTATTCCGGGGCACGGATGATACGATAGTCGGCTGGAAAGAAGATTTTAATATGGCTTTTTCAGACCAGATTCCTGCCCAGCTTGATTCTGTCAGTTACGCTGAAACTGTCTTAAAATCAGTGCCCGGAAAAATAAGCATTGCAGGTCATTCAAAAGGCGGAAATCTTGCGGTTTATTCAGCATGCTTTATGAACTCAGGATATAAAAAACGCATTGAAAGGGTTTACAATTTTGACGGTCCGGGATTTTCTTCAAAAATCGTAAATACAAAAGAATATAAAAGCGCACTTTCCCGTGTTCATTCCTGGTTTCCTGAACATTCTGTCGTCGGAATGCTGTTTGAATACGGCGGAAAATACACAGTCGTAAAAAGCGACAAATCAAGTGTCTGGCAGCACGACCCGTTGTCCTGGAACCTGATGAATTCGCATTTCGTTACAGTTCCCGAGCTCAACTCGAACAGCATATATTTTAACAGGACGTTCAATAACTGGATAACGTCGCTTGCTCCTGAAAAATTAAAAAAAGTCATTGATTCTTTGTTTGAAGTTATCGGTGCTACAGGCGCTTCGACAAATTCTGAACTTGAAACTAACTTTTTCGGAAATTCAAAAATTGTTTTGAAGGCAATTCATAACATCGACAGGTCTGTCCGCGTTGAAGTTCTCGAAATGATAAAGCTGTTTTTTTCAAGCGTGATTGACACGGGACTTTTTCAGGAATAAATGAGCGTGACTTTGAGTGAGTTCTTTGTGTTCACTTTTTGAGTGCGGGTACATACGTTTGTTAAGTACAAAAAATCGCGACTTGCCTTGTTTCATTATTGACTAATATTTGAATAATCGATTAAAATTATCCAATATATTTACGAAAAAAAATTGGTTAAGAATGATTCTTAATCTTTGGAGTGTAATTTTATGGAAGCTATGAAAGTTGTACTTATCGTATTATTTGTTATCATTAGTATTTTGCTTATACTGCTTGTTTTGATTCAGAATGACGAAGGCGGCGGACTTGGCGGTCTTCTTTCAGGTGCAGGTTCTGCAGCGTTTGGTTCTCATTCGGCAAGCGTAATCAATAAAACAACTTTTGTTCTTGTTGCTCTTTTCTTTGTTACGGCTTTTGCAATCGCACGTTTAAACAAAGCTCCTGCAATAAAAGACCTCCAGCCGGAAGAAGCAGTTGAACAACAGCTTTCTTCTGACAGCGAAGCAGCTGACTGGTGGAAAGACGTAGGCGAACAGCCGGCAGAAGTTCCGCAGGATTCAATTTCGCCAGCCGGAGAGCAGTAATCTATATTTTTCAGGGCAGGGAACTTTATGTTGCGGGATTTGATAAAAACAGAAGCTATAAACGTTAATTTGCAGAGCGATGATAAAGACGAAGTTTTTGAAGAACTTACTGAAACTTTGATTTCTTTGTGTCCTAAATTAGATCGTAAAGAAGTCCTTGCTTCATTCCTTGAGCGCGAGAAAAAAATGACGACGGGAATTGTAACCGGCATTGCAATTCCCCATGCAATCAGTGACAAAATTAAAGAGCCTCTTTGCGCAATAGGAATCAGCAGAAGCGGAATTGATTATGATGCGCTTGACGATAAACCCGTTCACATTATTTTTATGGTTTTGTTTCCTGCTGGCGATGCGGCACTTCACCTGAACATCATGCAGCGTCTTGCCTATGTTTTCAGCGATTCAAAGTTTTATAAATCTGTTATAGACAAGGAAACTGCTTCTCAAGTGGCACAGGCAATTTTTGATATTGATGAAAGTATTTAACTGACGTCCGTTTATGCGGAATCTGTGATTGTAATATTTTTGGGAGTGAAAAATAAAAGACGACAGAAATTGCGTCGTCTTTCATCTTAAAAAGTTTGCGTTGCAAACTTTTTTATCAACTGCTGTTTCTCATTACATTGCGGAACAGCGTAAAAAGTCACTTGATTGTTGAAACAATCTTCTTGACTTTTTATGGGAGTATTGATATGGCAGAAAGTGAAACAAATGTTATCTCTCATTTGCTTGAAATAGAAGATGAAGCTACATCTATAATTGATGCTGCTCAAATAGAAAGTAATAAAAGGGTTTTGTCGTCAAAGGCAATTGCAGATGAATTATTCCATTCCAAGTATGCCGAAATCGTGCAGAAATTTGAGGGCGAATATACTGAAACGATAAACGGTTATTCAAAATCTCATGACGAAGAATTTGAATCTTATAAAAATTATATTCTGCAGTCTAAAAAGGACGTTGAGTCATTCAACGCGTTTATGAATAAAGTTTTGTTTAATTCATAAGCAGGCGGTAATATGGATCGATCTGGTGCGTCTTGTTACGTTTATGCAAAAGCAAGCGGAATGCTGGCAAAATCTTTTGTCGGTGCAAAAGGTACGAATCTCTTTAATGCGCGGACACTTCAGGAATTGTGGGGAATGCTGTTCAAAGATGAAGTGCCGTCAGTTCCGCAGACAATGCTTGCAGAACTTATAGAAAAAAAAGCAACTCAAAAATTCATTTCAGAGTACATTCATCTTCTTGATTTTTATTATAAGCCTGATGAAGTTTCGATAGAACTTTTGCGCTGGTTCGATTTTGAGAATTTAAAGGAAGCTGCGGCGCTTCTTGCAACTGGTCGTTCGGACTCCTGTAAGTTCAACAAAATTGCGCCGTACAATATTTTAAAATACGAAAAATGGCCTGACATCAAGAAAATGACGGAAGACACGGAATTAAGCTGGTATGACAAAATTCCTTCAGTCCTTGACCAGCAGGAACTTTCAAACAAACTTGACATTCAGTTTATAAAAGCTGTCTGGGACGCGGCGCAGAAACTTCACAGTTCCGAGCGCGATGTCGTGCAGAAAGTAATTGCAGACAGATATTCAATGAAAAACGTAATCTGGGTTATGCGCTTAAAAGTTTACTATCACATGAGCCCGGAAGAAATTAAACACCGCCTTGTCTATTTTGACGAAACTGAACGGAGCAAAGACGATTTGTTTGCCGGCGAAGCACTTAAAATCATTGACTTTAAGACGGATTCTTTTGAGGACTGGGCAAACTGGAAATTTCTGCCTTTGATTAACGAAGCAGAAGATTCTAAACTATGGAAACTCAATCCTCAGGTTGTTGAAGAAAGGGTTTCAAAAAGATTTTACAGGTTAATGAAACAGTCATTCCATAAATATCCGTTTACGGCTATGGTTTTGGTATGCTGGTTTTTTATAAAGCAGAATGAACTTGATTTTATAAGGACGGCAACAGAAGCAATCAGGCTTAATGTTGATCAAGAGCAGATGCTGAAAATTGTAAACAGTCTGTAATTCCGGCTTTCTGTATTTGAAAGCAAATTGCTTAATATTTTAAGAGGATAAAATGGCAAGAACAACTCCTATGCGGCTTATGGAACTTATGGTTCTAAAACAGGATATTTCCAAGGTGCTCTCATATCTTGGAAGAAAAGCATGCTTTCAATTTCAGACTGCATTTGATGACACGCAGACAAATTCCGAGACTGTCAACAAGGAACTTGAAATGTACAGACAGCTTGATCAGGTACGCGTGTTTTTATCTCTCCCTGAATTTTCTGATGACATTGCAAAATACGATTTGCCGGAATCTGCTGATTATGATGAAGTCCAGAAAATTTTAGACGAAATAAAAGATTTTCAGGTTCAGGACGCTGCAGAACATGACGTCAACAAGCGCGTAAAAGAAGCATACGACG